>JBHPGU010000001.1:0-92717 GCA_042570265.1 Candidatus Omnitrophota bacterium
CCCGAATACAAACAGAGACTCGACGATTTAACCGAATCCTTGAGGCGTGGCCTCGAAAATATTATAAAAGAAAAAAGGCAGCAATTTGAACTGGGCGTCTCTAGATTACAAGCTTTAAACCCTCTAGATATTTTAAGAAGAGGGTATAGTATTACTGTAAAATTGCCTACACAGGCAATTATAAAGAACGTTAAGTCTTTACAGGTAGGCGATAGTATCAGCACTAGATTGCAAAAAGGTAGTTTCATTAGTGTGGTTAAGGGGGTTGATGATGAAGTTTGAGGAGACCTTAAAAAAGCTGGAGCGGATCGTCGGTGAATTAGAAGGTGGCGATATCTCTTTGGATAAGGCTATCAAGAAATATCAGGAAGGCATGTCTTTTTCCAAGGAGTGCCTAGATTCACTTAACAAGGCAGAGAAGAAAGTTAAGGTCTGCCTCAAAGATAAAACGGGCAAGATAAAGATCCAAGATTTCAAAGAAGATGATGCTACTGTCTAAGATTAATAGTCCCACAGATTTAAAGAAGATTCCCCTGAAGCGTCTCCCTGAGTTGGCCGGAGAGGTTCGCCAGAGAATCATATCGGTTGTTTCTAAGACGGGAGGCCACTTAGCTTCCAGCCTAGGCGCTGTGGATTTAACTATAGCCTTACACTATTGCTTGTATACCCCTCAAGATATAATCATATGGGATGTAGGCCATCAGACATATGCACACAAAATTCTTACTGGCAGAAATAAAGATTTCGACAAGATCAGGCAGTTTAAGGGGCTAAGCGGTTTCCCCTGTGTCACTGAGTCGATATATGATTCTTTTACAACAGGCCATAGCTCTACAAGCGTATCTTTAGCCTTAGGTTTAGCTGTAGCGCGCGATCTAGACAATCGTAAAACAAAGATTGCCGCTGTCATAGGAGATGGTTCTTTGAGCGGCGGGATGTGCTTTGAGGCCTTGAACCAGGCCGGCCACACGAATACAGATTTGATCGTAATGTTAAATACTAATGAAATGGCTATTTCACCAAGTGTTGGCGCTCTGAGTAATTATATGAACAAAATTATCTCCTTGCCCGTATACAACAGGATAAAGACCGTCATTGAGAATTTTATGAAGTTGCGAATTCCGCGTATCGGCCCGCGCTTAGCTAAATTAGCGGAAAGGTTTGAAGAAATGCTTAAAGGCCTTATCGTGCCGGGCATATTCTTTGAAGAGTTAGGTTTTCGTTATTTCGGCCCATTCGACGGGCACGACATAGAGGCATTGATAGGCAGCTTTAAAAGTATAATGAATTTAAAAGGCCCGATCCTGTTTCATGTAGTGACTAAAAAAGGTAAAGGCTATGAGCCGGCTGAGAAATTTCCTGAAAAATTTCATAGCGCGCCGAAATTCGATATCAATACAGGCAATGCTATTGAGCAAGATTCTTCAACAGACGAGTCCTACACAACTGTTTTTGGTAGACACATAGACAAGCTGGCCAGAGGTAACCGCAAAATTATAGCGATTACCGCCGCCATGGCCTCAGGTACAGGCTTGGATATATTTGCTAAAAATCATCCCAAGCGCTTCTTTGACGTAGGAATCGCTGAAGAAAATGCTATTGGGTTTGCCGGTGGATTGGCAAAAGGTGGATTCAAACCAGTGGTAGCTATTTACTCTACATTTTTGCAACGTTCTTACGACCAGATAATCGAAGAAGTCTGCCTTCAGAATTTACCGGTTGTCTTATGCATTGACAGGGCGGGGCTTGTGGGCCAAGACGGTCCGACGCACCACGGAATATTTGATATAGTTTATTTGAGGAACTTGCCCAACATGGTAGTTATGGCACCGTCAAACAAGCAGGAGTTTAGAATGATGCTGGAATTTGCCATCGGTCAAGATGGGCCAATAGCTATAAGATACCCAAAAGATATTGCCATCGATTCAAAACAGGCGCCCAAGCGTATACTTCTAGGTAAATCAGAGGTTGTGGCAGATGGAGAAGACGTAGTTTTATTGGCACTAGGTAGCATGGTGCAAGTGGCACTGGATGTACGAGATTTATTATCCAGAAAAAATTTAAATGTAAAGGTTGTTAACGCTAGATTTGCCAAGCCGCTAGATGAAGCATTATTGGAGGAATTATCTTTGCAGCATAAGTTTATCTTTACCTTTGAAGAAGGGATTGTCGACGGTGGCTTTGGCAGCGCAGTATTAGAGTATTTGGAAAAGAGCGATTTGACAAAAACCTGCTCAACTAATATGAGGCCTTTAAAGAGAAACATCGCTAAAGTATATAATATTGGACTTCCTTGTGAATTTATTACTTATGCCAAGAGAAGTGAGTTATTCCAACTACATGGCCTTTTGCCTGAACAGATAGTCGAGAAGATTTTAACTCTGACTAAAGGAGAGGTTTAGTTTACTATGGTTATTACCAGATTTGCTCCTTCACCAACAGGATACCTGCATATCGGCGGTGCGCGCACGTGTCTTTTTAACTGGTTATTTTCTAGAGCCAATAAGGGTAAGTTTATTTTACGAATCGAAGATACTGATCAGACACGCTCTAAGAAAGAATACCTGGATGAGATTTTGGATAGCCTCAAGTGGCTGGGCCTTGATTGGGATGAAGTTTACTACCAGAGTAAAAGATTTAGCCTGAGCCTAGAGTTAGCTAAGAAATTATTAAAAGAGAAGAAAGCCTATGAGGCAGAAGATGGTTCGGGCGCAATTATTCTAAAGATGCCTCAAAAGACCGTCGAGATAGAAGATTTGATCCACGGCAAGATCAAATTCGATACGCAGACCATTAAAGATCAAGTTCTCATCAAGTCCGACGGTACACCCACATATAACTTTGCTTGCGTAGTAGATGATGCAGATTTAAAGATTACGCACGTTATAAGAGGCGATGACCACATATCCAATACGCCTAAGCAGATTGTTATTTATGAAGCCCTAGGGTTCCCATTACCGCAGTTTGCTCATATACCCATGATTTTATCGGGTCAAGGGGGCAGATTATCTAAACGCACAGGTGCGACCGCAATTAGTGAGTACAAAAATATGGGTTTTCTGCCAAAGGCCCTTGTAAATTACCTGACACTTTTAGGATGGTCTCCGGGAAATGACCAAGAGATAATTTCTAAACAGGAATCAGTAGAGAAATTTTCCATAAAAGACGTTAATGATAACGCGGCTGCATTTGATCAAAAGAAATTAGAGTGGGTAAATAACTATTATTTAAAGAATATGGAGCCACAGAAGCTTTTGGATATGTCCGCAGGGCTTTTTAAGCAAAAAGGTTATGCAAAATTTGATAATTTTGATAGAAATAAGCTTCTGGATTTGATAAAATTGTATCAGGGTAGGATAAATACTATTCCTGAATTAGTAGAGCGGTCTGGATTCTTTTTTGTCGACAAATTGGAGCTAAGCCCAGAGGCAAAAGCCAAGCTGCAAGAAAGAGATGTGGTTAAAGAATTTCAGATTTTAGAAGAGCAATTCAGTAGTCTTAAGAATTTTGACCACGAGTCAGTTGAGAGAGTCTTTCGTGATATTATTGAAAAATTGGAGATTAAGAGCAAAGTGCTTATTCATCCTTTGAGAGCAGCTGTTACAGGATCACTTGTGGGGCCTGGATTATTTGAAGTCGTCGCTGCTTTGGGCAAAGAGGTAGTTTTAAGGCGTTTAAACGAAGCTATGGATTTTATTAAAACTGCAAAAGGAGAATAGAGGATGCTAAAGAAAACTCTGAAATGTTCATCCTTACGTCTGGCGATGTTGCTGTGTATTGTTTTGTTTCTCTGTGGATGTGAGACGTGGAAAGGAATGAAGAAAGACTTTGAGATTCTTGCGGGTTGGGATAAAGAGTACCAGGATGCTCTCTGGTAGCATATAAATTTTATCCTCTTACCAAACTTCGCTTCCGACTTATTCCGTTGTTGTTCTAAGTGTCCAGAGTTAAAGAAGAAGAGATTTTGATTTTTTTATTGCCCTGTGGTGTAATTGGTAACACGGCTGACTCTGGCTCAGTTGTTTCTGGTTCGAGTCCAGACGGGGCAACCATAATTAATAAAAATGGAAACATCTAAACCAACAAAAAACTTTATTCGCGAGATCATCGACAGTGATTTGACCCAAGGCAAACACGCGGGTCGTGTACATACGCGATTTCCTCCGGAACCCAATGGTTATCTTCATATTGGTCACGCTAAAGCCATTTGCCTTAATTTTGCCCTGGCTCGTGACTATAAAGGCCTTTGCAATTTGCGTTTTGACGATACCAATCCCGAGACTGAAGATATCGAATACGTAGATTCCATAATAGAGGATGTGCGCTGGCTAGGGTTTGACTGGCAAGACCGTCTTTGCTATGCCTCAGATTATTTCCAGAAACTTTATGAATATGCAGTAGAGCTTATAAAAGATGGTAAAGCTTTTGTCTGCGATCAAACTTTGGAGGAGGTAAGAAGGGATCGCGGCACAATCACTGAAGTCGGCAAAGAAAGTCCGTATCGCGATCGCAGCGTCGAGGAGAATCTAGATTTGTTTTCGCGCATGAAGGATGGTGAGTTTGCAGACGGCTCTAAGGTTCTGCGCGGTAAAATTGATATGACCAATCCCAATTTATTGATGCGTGATCCGGTGTTTTATCGTATCAGAAATGTCGCGCACCACAGAACAGGGGATAAGTGGTGTATCTATCCGACGTATGATTTTACTCATTGCCTCTGCGATTCATTAGAGGGCATAACGCATTCGATTTGTACTTTGGAGTTTGAAGTACACCGGCCTCTATATGATTGGATTCTCGATCAACTCGGAGTGCACCACCCTCAACAAATTGAATTTGCACGCCTTAATTTAAGCCATACGATTTTAAGTAAGCGTAAATTATTGGAGCTAGTGGGAAAGAAGTGCGTGGATGGCTGGGATGATCCTCGTATGCCTACGATATCAGGATTGCGGCGCCGAGGGTACACCCCTGAGTCTATACGCAAATTTTGCGACCGTATCGGTGTAGCTAGGATGGATAGCATTGTTGACCTTGTAGTTTTGGAGAATGCTATCCGTGAAGAATTGAATAAGACAGCGCCGCGCGCAATGGCGGTATTGCGGCCAGTTAAAGTAATAATTGATAACTATCCAGAAGACCTGACTGAAGAACTCGAGGCGATTAATAATCCGGAAGACCCTTGCGCTGGGACGCGTAAGGTTCCTTTTTCACGCGAGATTTATATTGAGCAGGAGGATTTTTGCGAGAACCCGCCAAAGAAATTTTTCCGCTTGAGTCCAGGAGTTGAGGTTAGGCTGCGCTATGCCTATTTTATTAAATGCGTGGGCGTAGTCAAAGACGAGGAAACAGGCGTCGTAAAGGAAATACACTGCACTTACGACCCTAAGACTAAAGGAGGCGATTCTCCTGATGGTCGAAAAGTCAAGAGCACACTACACTGGGTTTCTTGCCGTCATGCCATAGAGGCAGAAGTACGTTTGTATGAAACGCTTTTTACAAAAAGAGACCCCAGTGAGGTAGCGCAAGCAGAAGATTTCACCGCAAACTTTAATCCTAGCTCTCTGGAGGTGGTTAAGCCTTGTCAGTTGGAGCCAGGCCTAAAAAATGCGAAACAAGGAGCTCGTTACCAATTCGAGAGAATGGGGTATTTTATTGTGGATAGTATTGATGAGCCTGGTAAGCTTATTTTTAACCGCACGGTTACTTTGCGCGATACTTGGGCAAAAATCAAACGCAAATCATAGTTCTGTGTTATAATATTATTTAAATTTTTGGAGATTCTTGAAAAAGGTTTAGTTTCGCGCGGGTGGTGGAATGGCAGACACATACGTTTGAGGGGCGTATGGGGTAACCCGTGAGGGTTCAAGTCCCTCCCCGCGCACCATATGCGCCCGTTGGAGACTTAGTTCTTTAACGGGTTTTTTGTTATTATATGCGTTGGTCTTTAACGTAGTTAGAGCCATCTATGTTCTTGGCTTGTCTTTTTAGCTCTGCACCAATCTCGCCGACTTCAGCCATATGAGATATCTCCTTTTTTTCGTTAGAGACGACCCCGATAGAAATAGAAATAAGCGGGATTTTTCTTTCTATGCCTTGGCGGTCCTTAGCTAAAATAAAACCGGCCTTTCTGTCTTCTTCAGAGTATAAGGCAAGAGAGGCCTTATCGAAGTCTTCAATTATTTCCTGACATAATGCATCGACTTTATCGGGTGTTGTGATTGCCACAAAATCATCGCCGCCGATATGGCCGATGAAGTCATCTACATTGCCTATCGCCTTCATCGTCCTGATCAATATCCTGGCGCTTTCCTTGATTACTTCATCGCCACGCTCAAATCCATATTTATCATTGTATGCTTTGAATTTGTCCAAATCAATATAGCAGACAGAAAATTTAGATCCTTGGTCTATTCTTTTCTGTATCTCGTTTAAGATAGAGATGTTGCCAGGCAGCCTGGTTAGAGGATTTGCTTCGAGGTCGCGCCGGGCCCTTCTAATAATCATTCGGATTCTAGCTATGAGCTCTTCCGGCTCAAAGGGTTTGACAATGTAATCGTCGGCACCAGAATCAATGCCTCCTATTTTGTCTGTAAGATCTCCTTGACCGGTAAGCATTATAATCGGCATATGGCTTAAAAGGATATCGTTCTTTAGTTCTTTACACACGCCTATGCCGTCTAGTTTGGGCATCTTGAAATCAACAATCACAAGGTTTGGATTCTTAGTCTGGGCTAACTTTAGTCCTTCCTGACCGTCGGGCGCCTCTATTACATCATATCCTTCTTGAGTGAGCGTAATATTTAATACTTCCCGAATATCAGGATCATCATCTATAATTAAGATTTTTGTTTTGGACATAAAGATTCCTCGATTTCTTTCACCAGAGCATCAATAGTAAAAGGCTTTGTGAGATATTTAGTCGCGCCTAGGGTTAATCCGTGATTGATATCTTTTTTTGAGATATATGTTCCAGTCAAGACAATAATGGGTATAGATTTAAATTTAGATTCCTTTTTTAGGCGTTTGATTAATTCATAACCATTCATCTTGGGCATATGGATGTCTAAAACTATAAGATTAGGAATGAATATTTCTAGTTTTTCCAGAGCCTCCATGCCGTTGCTTGCAGTGACTAATGAAAAGCCTTTGTCCTCCAAAGATATTTTGATGATGTCGATTACGTCAGGGTCGTCATCGACTACGAGAATATTTTTCGACTTATTATCCACTCCAGTTTTAAAAATTGCCTCTTTTATCTTTACAACCAGCTCCGCAGGCTTAAAAGGCTTAGATATATAATCTGCGATTCCTTGTACCAATTCCTCTTTATCTTGGTTTAACACCGAAAGGATAATTATGGGGATGTTTGTTGTTTCCGGGTCTTCTTTGATAATCTTAGCTGTTTGAAAACCGTCAATACCGGGCATCATGATATCTAAGGTGATCAAGTCGGGCTTCTCTTTTTTGGCCAATTCCACAGCTTCTTTTCCATTGCCTGCTTCAAAGACCTGGAAGCCGCTTTGCAGGAGAGGTATTTTAATTATCTCTCTGATATCTTTCTCATCGTCTACAATTAGAACCTTTTTCTTCATTTCTCTAACTCCTTTTTTCAGGAAGAGTAAAACTAAATGTCGTTCCCTGATTCAATTTGCTATCTACCCAAATTTTTCCCTTATGCGCCTCAACTATATATTTTACTAAAGATAATCCCAGGCCGGTTCCTTTTACGCTTTGGTTCATCTCGTTATCTTCACGATAGAATTCTTCAAAGAGTTTGCCTAAATTTTGCCTTGCTATTCCTGTGCCGGTGTCTTTTACATCTATTTGTATATATTTGTTTATCTTTTTCGCCAGGACTGTTATTTTACCCTGGGCAGGAGTGTATTTTACGGCATTGCTTATTAAGTTGATAAATATTCTTTGCAGCTGGCTCTTATCGGCTGGCACGGTAATGATGTTATCGGGTATTTCGTGGAAGAACCCAATTTGCTTTTCTTTAAATTGCGGCGCAAATAAATCGGCCAGGGAGCTCATTAAATCTTTTAAATTTATATTTACAAAATTCATCTCCACGTGTCCAGATTCTATGCGGGATATGTCCAAAAGGTTGTTAATAATCTGGGCGAGGTTATCGGAGTGCTTATTGATTTTCTCTAACCTTTCTTTTACCGGACCAGATATCTCGCCTAGCTTGCCTGCGCTAAGCAGAGAGGCGTATCCTTTGATGGAGGTTAGGGGTGTACGTAATTCATGAGAGACCGCTGAGACAAAGTCGCTCTTTCTTTTGGTCACAGCTTTTATTTTTTCCAGGGCTTCGGTCAATTCCCTTGTGCGCTGCCGTACCTTCATTTCTAATTCTTGATATGAACGCCACGTTTCATCAAATAATCTGGCATTCTCTATAGATTGGCCGACTTGATTGGCGAGTATGGACACTACTTCTTTGTCTCCTAGGGTTAGTTGTGTATAGACTGATTCGCTGCCCAAAAAGAGTACTCCGATTACGCCTTCTTTTACAGAGATAGGTGCACAGACAAAAGAATTTATTTTGCATATTTTAATGAAAGCCCTTATTCTTTTGTGATCTATTTTTTGATTTAGGCTGGATGTGACTTCTGATTTTTCTATGGTGCGCCCAAACATCTCTGAGGTAATCTCACTATTTGCAATTTCTTTAATGTCTTGCTCGTCATAACCGATCTTTAATTTGATATCTATGTTCTTTATATCGAAAGATGCAGCTGCTTTTGCGTCGATGAGAAAAGATAGGGCCCTGTCAAAGCCTAGCTCTGTAAGATGTTCTAGGGAAAGTTTTGTGAATAGCTCATTTTCATCCAAGGTGGTGCTTAATATGCGCGAAATTTTCTGTAGTGTATATAGCCCAGTTATCTTTTTATCGAGTTCGCCTTGCGTGTTGTGTAATTCTAGGTCGGTTTTTATTATAAGCTTGGCTTGGTTATCTAGGTCATCATAGATTTTTTGGAGATTCTTTAGGGATTTTTGTAATTTTTTGACCTTCTTGCTCTCTTGAGTCAAAACGACATATAGAACGACCGCAACTATGATAGCGGCAGGTCCAAAGATATTCAAGAGAGTTTCAGGCCAAGCAAATTGTTCCAAGAAGTTACTCAATGAAGACAACTTTTTCCCCCAGGGTTATGATGGCAATGGTTTCATTATGGCAATGCGACGATCCTTGATACTCCAGAGATTGCAAAGGGGCCTGTTCGCCATAGGTACATACTCCAATGAGCGGAACGTTTTCGCCTAGAGCATTTTTTATTATATTTAGTTCTTCAATTACTCTATGGCCAAGTAGATTAATGCGTGATGCAGACTCAAAAATAATTGCTCCTAGCAGGGGAGTGTGTTCAAAGACATTCATAGCTTGCTCAACCGCTTGTTTGGCAGCCTGCAAGGCAGATTGTTGGGTGCCCAGCATTATTCTAACTTCACTCTCTAGTGGTACTTCTCCCTGGCAAACTAGGCCTCCGCCAGCATCGATTCGAAGGACATTTCTTAATAAATATTCTTCTTCGTCAATCAGGTGGACTCCTAACGGGTATAGGATGCTGATGCGTCCCAATAGAGATTTGATCTCTTGTTCGCTTTTTTTAAAGTAATTCTTATATATGTTGATCGCTGGTTCGCCATCGATCTCCCTCATGATATTTCCCAAGGATAGCGTTACCGTATGGGGCCTACCTAAGGGTTGCCAGCCATGTTTTATCCCGTATCCGAATGTTACCTCTCCTGAAAGTATAGTACCAACAAGGGCATTATTCAAGACTTCTCTATTAAAATATTGGTAAGTTTTTTGAAAGAGTAAATTATCAGCCGCGGACGCCCCGATTATAGGAAAACTTCTGCCTAGTGTGCCCTTTATCCCTAAGAGCATCTCTGAGCTCTTCTCGATTAGGCCGTCTGAGAAGATTATGCTCATTTCTTTAGCGCTTTTGCCCAGCTGTTCTAGTGCGGAGAGGGCGAATTGTTCGCCAGATCTTTGGGGACCGATTTTGTCTATTTCTGGGCTTGAACCGAAACTGAACTTTATTTTTGTTGAATAAATAGCCATTATGGCTACGCCATATTTGAAAACCCCCTGTTTGGTGATGACGCCGTAACCAGTGCACCCCAAGACATTTGTGTCCTTGCCAAAAACAGAATATATTCCCTCTAGTAGCTTTTTCCCTTGGAAGTGGATTGTGGTGAACACAAGGACTATATTTGGTACTTTTTGGCGAATTGTTTTGTGGGCTTCAAGGGAGGCTATTTTGGCAGCTTCGTAGGGATTGCCCTTGGTGCTAAAACCTGTTCCGATATAGGTAGTTTGAGTCATATTGTTTACAAATTTATAGTTATTCTAAGAATAGCCTATTTTTATTTGAGTGTCAATAATTTAGTTCTTTCTCAAAAATCTTATACGACTAGAAAGAATTTGATTACGTAGATTATTAGAGATTGCAGTAATTTTATCAAAGGGAAACAATCTCTGTAATCTATTTTTAATCTCTGGGATTAGAAGTTTTCTCTAATTTTTCCTTGCTAAAAAGTAATAAATTTGTTAGAATTCCACAAGAATTACAAAGTTGGCCCCATCGTCTAGCTCGGTTCAGGACATGTGGTTCTCAGCCATAAGACACCGGTTCGAATCCGGTTGGGGCTACCACTGAGCATAAATCTGCTCAAATAGACGCTATTCCTTCCATTTAAGAGGGGTAGCGTCTTTCTCATTTCTCTCGCCAATTTCCCGCCAAAATGCCCTTTGAATACTAAAGTGAATACTAAAAATGGTAGCGTTACGTTATGAATGGGCAACCGTACGTAAACGAATATATAAAAGTTTTATATATTCTGTACATATTTTACACTAGGATAACACGCAACTTATTTATTTTCAATTCGTTATAAAAAACTGGGAATAAGGGGGGTTAAATTTAGCTAACCTCTCTAATAACGCCAAAACGCCCCTACGGTTACCCCCTTTGGGCGTAGGAATAATTTAGCCTACCTTGACAATCCTTATTTCCTGTGGTATATTAAACGTCCACCAGAGAAGTTGCCCCTTTCACGACACGTCATTATTTATATATTATCATTCCTCATACAAAGATCGCTTGTTTATATAGGGGTATTCCTTCAGAAGTTGAAGTTATCCGAAGTTTTAACAGAAAAATATGCGTATATATCAAAATAATTCCCATAGAGTCTTAGGTCTCAAGTCTAATGTTTCCATGTCAGAGGTTTTGAAGCGCGTTAATGAGATTAAAGTAAAAAAATCTTTGGGCATGGATGTAGCGTATGATTTTGATTTTCCTTGGATGGGTCCAATTGACAGAAGCGAGCAAAATGTTTTAAATGCATTACAGCGTTTAGAAAATCCTCTCACAAGAATAAAAGAGGAACTATTTTGGTTCTGGCTTGATACCGAAACCGATAAAAAAGCAATAGATTATCTCATTAGCGGGGAAAGACAAGGCGCTCATAATATTTGGAAGGAAGTAATTGCTTCTAACTCAGAGTTTAATATAAGATCAATATCAGCTTTTGTAAATCAAACTATTCTAGCGCATAGTAGTGTTATCGGGAAAGAATTTATTCTCAAGTACGGAGATGATCTAACTCAACAATCAGAAAGTTTAGATTGTCCAAAATGCAAAAAGACATTTAGTGAAGACTTTAAGTTTTGCATTTATTGTGGAGAACGACTTGTTATTGAAAAGAAAACTGTTGAATTAAAGCAGAGAAGTACTAACTTAAATGATATTCATTGGAAAAATTGGAGATTTGTGATATCTAAATTATTTTTAGTTTATTCTTCAGATGGTTTTTGGAACTTGATTGATGAAAGAATTAAAAAGATAGATGATCCTAGAACAGCTAAATTAGAAATCAGGCAACTTAGGGATGATTTCCTGAAAGAAGTTTCAAATGTAAATTTTACTTTTATATCAAGCGCTCTATTTGCAAAAGATGCTGAACGGTTAAAACAGCATTCAAATCTTATTAATGGAACTTCTATGCCGTATGAAATTTTACGAGATGGATTTAATAAAGCACTTTCTTCACGCATAGAATTGCTTAACAAATTAAGTAAAAGCGCTTCTGAAAAAACTGTTAAAACAAAAGATTTAAATGAACTATTAAATATTTGCAGGGAATTTAAAAATGATATTTCTCTCTTATTTAATGAATGCAATATTGTGGATATTAACTGTGTTTCTGATTTTGCTATAGCGAGGGATAATATATCCGAAGTCTTAAGAAATATTGCTATTAAAATCAATAACAAATTTAACGATTACGCTAAAGCTTGTCCTATTTTAAATGATGCTATTCAATACGCTTCTTCTACGTACCTAAAACAATCTCTTAAGAAAGACGAAGAAACTCTAAGATCTAATTTAGAAGGAGAGAAATTCTTGCAATATGAAGAGAAAATAGGTGGGCTTTTCCTTAAAATAAATAAAGAAAGTATTTCTTATGGCAGACAAATATTAAAAATTAGCGAAATTACCGCTCTGCGATATGGATCATTGATTGAATCTACTAATGGTGTCGAAACCAATCGTTCATTTAAAGTTTGTTTAACTGATGAGAAAAAAAATATAGAGATAGAAGGTAGATCGGGTTTTCTTGTTAATAAAAACAAGGTTGAAGAAAACTTTGGTAATATTACACAAAGAATATACATGCTAGTCCAAGCTCCTATGATAACAAAAATGTTATCAGATTTTAGATCCGGTCGATCATTCAAAATCGGCGGAGTGACCATAGACGCCCAAGGTTGGCATAAAGATTTTTCCTATGATCCGATTTCAAAAGGTTTTGTATCTTTGTCTGCAAAATTTTTTGGTGGAGAAGATGTCAAAACAAGAGAAGCTAAAAAAAGATTTATGTCTTGGGAAGATTATTGGAATCATTCTCTGCTTCAAGGACAGATTACTATATTTAGAAGAAATGCTAAGAATAATGGTCCAGAGGAATGGATTTCGTTTTCTCTCAGGGATACTTGGAATGCCGTAAATTTAGGATTTTTCCTAAAAACTCTTTATAATGAAGGTGATTCGAGTGAATAATAACTTAACAAGAAAATAAACTAAAAGAGGTAAAATTATGAATAAAAAAATGGGTTACCCAAAGGGAGTAAAAATAATAGCTTTTTCAGGAATCGAAGCAAAAGAGATGATTGAAAAATTAAAACAAAGTCTTAATATATCTGAATTAATTTCATCGTTAGCTATAGAAATCTGGAGGCTAGAAAAGAGAGTAGCTGTTTTTAGAGATAAATTAGATGAAAAACTTGATAAAGATTCTGAATCTATCATCGGACAGCTTCAGCGCATCAAAGATGTTTTCAAGAAGCAAGGGATTGAAATAAGAGAACACACTGGCACTTTCTACAATGATGGATTATCTCTTAAGGTGTTACACGTTGAAGAAGTAGAAGGTATCCCCAAGGGGAAAATGCGAATTATTGAAACAATAAAGCCGTCAATTTATTTTGAAGAAAAAGTAATATTTTATGGAGAAGTTATTGTTGGTAAGTCAAAAGAAAAACTGTAAAAGGAGAATATTATGGGAAGAAGAACTATAGACATAGGTATCGATTTAGGAACTACTAACTCTGCAATTGCATGTATGGAGAAAGGGGAATCAAGAGTTCTCAAGAATTATTTAAGAAGCGAATATACGCCTTCAGTAGTTAGAATAGACGAAAAGGGTACAATAATAGTTGGCAGGAAGGCCTACGAGCGACTTTTGGATGACCCTGATAATTCTGTAGGGGAATTCAAAAGATGGATGGGTTCTCAGCAGACTCACAAATTCAAACTTAGCAAAAAGACGTTCAATGCTGAAGAGCTTTCAGCAGAAGTGCTGAAGGATTTAAAAGTAACTGCGAAAGCGAGCTCAGCTCAAGAAGAAGAAATTAATTGCGCTGTAATTACAGTCCCATGCAATTTTGAAATAGTGCAATGTGAAGCAACTCAAAGAGCTGCGGATTTGGCTGGGATAAAATTCGCTCCATTGTTACAAGAGCCAATTGCTGCTTCAGTTGCGTATGGCTTTATAGAGAAGATGCCCAAAGGCTATTGGGTAGTTTTTGATCTTGGCGGAGGTACATTTGATGTGGCTGTTATGTCTGCAAAAGAAGGAAGGTTAAGTGTAGTTGATCATTGTGGAGATAACTACTTAGGAGGTAAAGATTTTGATTGGAAAATCGTAAAGACTGTTGTGTATCCTGAGTTGAAGAAAGAATATAATCTTCCAAAGTTAGGAAGAACAGAAGAATATCATTTATTGAATGCTGTACTGAAGAGTGCTGCGGAAGAGGCAAAAATTGAACTTTCTGTAAGAAAAGAAGCTAATATTATTATTCACCCCAGGGATATTCTTAAAGACAAAGATGGTAAAATGATAGATATTGCAATCCCATTAAAACAATCTAAGCTTATTTCCTTAATTGAAGAATATGTAGACAAGACTGTGGAACTATTTGGTAAAGTCTTAAAAAACCAAAAACTTTCTTCAGGTGATATCAATCAGCTAATTTTGGTTGGTGGTCCCACACAAACTCCTTATATACGCAAGAGATTAAAAGATGAATTTGGTATCCCAGCTGACTATAAGATAGATCCTATAACTGTAGTTGCGCAGGGCGCAGCAATTTTTGCGTCATCTAAATTAATGCCAGATGAACTAACGAAAAGGGATCATTCTAAAGTATTTATTAAGCTCGCATACAATCCGATGACTACGGAAACAGAGGTGTCTGTTGGTGGAAGGTTATTGCCCTCTAAAGAAAAAGATAAGCTTCCAGATGGAATGAGAATTCAAATTAGTAGTTTAAGTGGTGATTGGGAAAGCGGGATGATTGAATTGAAAGACAATGCCTTTTTTACAAATGTGAGTGTTCGTGAACAAAAAGTTAATAGTTTTAATCTAACTCTCTTTGATAATCTAGGCAATAAGATTCCAATTGATCCAGACTCCTTTGATATTACACAAGGAATTTCTGTAGCTGAGCCACCTCTTATTCGTTCGATAGGGGTGGAACTTGAAGACGGATCCTTTAGCAAACATTTAAACAAGAATGAAGCTTTGCCGGCAAGAAGTAAACCAAGTACCTATTATACAACAAGAACGGTTCAGCCCGGAGAAGATGAAGCTGTTCTTAATATACATGTTTTGGAAGGAGAGAGTGAAATAGCAAATAGAAATAGACATCTTGGAACTTTGAAAATTAAAGGTGATGAAATCAAAAAAACAATTCCGGAGAATAGTGAGATAGAAATAATCATTAACGTTGATCAATCCAGAAGTGTTTCTGCAGAAGCTTTTTGTCCTTTACTTGATCAAAAGTTTAGTAAAATACTAGAGCAAATTAAATTATCACCTAAAATCGAGCCAGAGCATATTGCGCAAGATCTGGATGGAGAACAGAAAAGGATAGAAATGATTGAGAAAGGAATACAAGCTACACAAGATAAAGAAGTAAAACAAAAACTAACTGAAGCTAAAGTGGAAGACGAAATTAATGAAATCAAGGGAGATATTGAAGCTGCTAAAGGTGGAGATCCTGATGCAGTTGAAAAGGCAGATCGTAGATTGAAAGAGCTTAAACAGGACATAGATTCATTAGAAAACTTATCTCATTGGCCCATAGTTTTAGGTGACTATAACAGTGCAATGGAAGGTTGCAAAGAAACAATTGATAGCTATGGGGAGGATGAAGAAAAACAACAGTTGGATTCTTTGAAAAAAGATGCCGAGAAAGCAATCAACAATAGAGATATTAAACTACTCAATAAAGTTATCGAAGCAATAACCAGCATGAGATGGGTGATATTATTCAGGCAACCTGGTTATTGGATAGCTTGCTTCCAAGAAATTAAGAAGAATCCAGTTGGATTTATTAACGATTCAAGAGCTCAAGAATTAATAACAGAAGGGAGTATGGCGCTACAACGTCAAGATTTGGATTCTTTAAAGAGTATAATGATGGAGCTATGGAGTTTAATGCCAGCGGTTGAGCAAGAAAAAATTGGTGGAATAGTAAGCGATGCTGGAATAAGAAAGTGATGACTAATAGAAAAATAGTAATACCTAAACATACTAAAATACGTGATACTTATACAATTGATAAATTTATTGGGGCTGGAGCTTTTGGCGAGGTTTATAAAATCCGTCATAAGTATCTAGGGATACAAGCTCTTAAAATTTTCCATCCAGGCAGTATTATCAAAGAGCAGGAAGCAGAATTATTTAATGAAGCTTTTATATTGGCAAAACTTACTCATAAGAATATAGTAAGAGTCTATGAAGCTAACACTTTTGTTTTTGAGAAAAATAGATATTGCTATATTGCTATGGAATTTGTACCAGGAGGGACTCTCGCAGAATATATATTTACTGAGGTCCGTCTTCCAATCGACTTAGCTTGTAAAATTCAAAAAGATATATGTTGTGGTTTAGCACAGCTACATGAAACAGAGCCTCCCCTTGTGCATCGGGATGTTAAGCCTCAAAATATAATGCTTTATCAAAAAGATGATAATATAATCGCAAAAGTTTCTGATTTCGGTCTAGCGAAACACGTTGATCCGGTAACGAGAATTACGGAGGCAGCTGGTACACTTGCTTATTTGCCACCTGAGGGTTTTTGGGATTATGAGTCATCAGCAAGTGACGTTTTCTCTTCTGGAATAATTTTTTACATCATGCTTACTGGTATAGCACCTTTTAGAATGCCAGAAGGATATAATTCTACAAAAAAGAATGAGATTCAGAAAGCGATAAAGAATTCTCGTAATAAAAGACCAAAACCCCCTTCTGAATATAATCAAGATATAAAAAGCGAATTAGATGATATAGTTTTGAAATCCCTTGAGCCTAAAATAGAAAATCGATATGCAAATGCTTCACAATTTTATAATGCCATTGTTCAATTCCAAACGCATAAGAGTTAAATTTACAGGAGTACAAAATGAAGAGAGTTATCTTTGTTTTTGTTGTATCTGGTCCTTTAAAAGGTCATAAGTATATTATTAAATCTGATTCAAAAATATTAATAGGTCGAAGCAGTGATGCCAATATTCGAATCGGATATGATGATTTCTGTTCTAGGCAACATGCGATGCTATATTGGGATAAAGAAACTTGTTTTATAGAAGACCTTAATAGTACTAATGGCACTTTCGTAAATAGCGAGCGTGTCTCTACAAGAAAAGGCTTGAAAAAAGGTGATATTATAGGTCTTGGGAAAACCGAATTAATTGTCGCGGAAAGCGGTTCTTCAGATAACAAAAAAGGGAAACCTGAAGATGATATTTCTTATGACGATTGAAGAAAATAGGGAGTACTAGATGCCTACCAAAAAATGCACTAATTGCAAAAAAGATATACAAGAAAATGCTAAATTTTGTGGCTATTGTGGTAATGATTTTGGCGACACATATATTGCGTATGAAGAAGAAGCTGAGGTTGGACAAAAAGAAACTCCAGCACCACAAAGAACTCCCTCGCCAACCAAAAGAAAAGAAGATTCTCTTAGGGTTCATCCTTGGGTTAGATACTGGGCTAGGATGTTGGATCATTGGGTGTTTTTGTTTTTTTTCAGCATAATATTAGTCCTAGTTATTCCTGAAAGCTCTAAAATGAATGATTATGTTTTTGGATTTATAGCTCTTTTATTTTGGGTTTTTGTTGAGCCAATCTTTCTTTCTACCTTAGGTTTCACCCCTGGGAAATGGCTTTGTAGAATTACTGTTAGAAATTCAAAAGAAAAAAAACTTACATATGCTGATGCCCTTAATCGAACTTTTAATTTATGGACTAGAGGCTTAGGATTTGGTATACCGTTTGTTACCATGATTACTATGCTAAATGCTTTCGGCGTGCTTACAAGTAAAGGTATTACATCTTGGGACAAAAATGGCGGGTTTGTTATTTCTCATCAAAAAATCAATCCATTTAGAATATTTCTTATTATTTTAATAATTATTTTTATAGCAATATTTTATGGCTTAGCTGTATCTACTGAATAGTCTTTTTGCTAAAATGTTAGAACAGCGTCTTTATGAAAAAATGCACTAATTGCCATCGTAATAATAAAAAAGAAGCTAAATTTTGCGGGCATTGTGGTCTTAAGCTTAAGGAAAGATATATTCTGAGAATTTACAGTTGCGTGGTAGTAACAAATGGTAAACGAGAAAGATTTACTGTGAAGTTAAAACCTGGTGAAACCGAAGAAGATATTAGAATATTTTATGAAAAAAGAGGTGGCATGGTAGTGGGAATTAGAAAAATGAGAGAAAAGAATGTTGTTACCTAGTAAATATTATAAGCTTAGGGTTGTTAGAATTAGAGGAGCAAATGAATAAAAAACAATTACTCATACCAATCCTAATACTATCCTTACTCACCTGTTCTGCTTATAGTGAAGATGAATCAGTAAAGATGCTTGAAGTGGCTCCCGAGCTGATTCTTCAAGAGAAAGATTTTACATATCAAGCCTATAAAGATGCGATTGAAAGATTACAGCAGATTTTAGATTGGTATTATAAAGGGCAAGAAGTCGGATGGGAGTATGCTAATATTGGTGCCCCTAATTCATTACTGACTTTAAAAGGCTATGGCCTTATTACACAAAGAAATATCATAAGGTTAAAGTTAGAGAAAGCAAACGAAGAAGAAGTGGAAACCTTAAAGAAAGAATTAGCTGATATTGAAGAACAAATATCAGATTTCGTATCGTTAAATATTTGGGTTGATTAATTAAGAGTTGAATTATATGAGATATAAAGAAGAAAAGGATAAATTTATTAATAAAATAGAACAAATCGATCAATGGTCTAAGCTTTACGGCAGGTTGATAACCGAAGAAGAATACAGTGAGATCCGCGATAATTTAAGCGGATTCTTTAAGGTGTTGCAGGAATGGGATATAGAAGAAAAAGGAAAAAGCAATGGAAAACTTTGACATAAAGATACAATGGGAAGGTTCCTTTAGTGCTAATGAAGTTGTTTCGCAGAAGAACGACCCTAACAATGATTATGGATTATATCAGATATATGCCAAGCACATTTTATGTGGAGATGATGCATTGATTTATGTCGGTATCGTAATTGATGAGACATTTTCTGAACGTCTTAAAAAACATTGGGCTGAATGGTTAACCAGAGAAGAAGGTGCTAAAATATTTCTTGGTAGAGTTTATAATCCCGAAAGACATTCTGAAGCAGATAATTGGAATTCATGGACAGAAGATATACAATTGGCAGAGAGAATTCTGATTTATAAATATTCACCGCATTACAATAATGTAGGAATTACTAATCCGCCGACTTTACCTTGCGAAATCGTTAGGCTGATTCATAACGGGGAAAAACACAGACTTAAAACCGAAGATGCTGCACCTAGAGATTTTTTATTATTATAAAATGCCAGAAAAGGATTCAGTCGGGAGGTGTTTTTATGACTCAGAAATCAGTGCCTGACTTGATTTATGACAGGTTTGCAGAATTTGTCAATAAGGATGCTTTGCTTATTGATATCTCTGGCGATTTATTGAAACAAGTTCGCGCAAAAAAGAAAAGTGAGAAAGAAATATCTGCTCTATTGAGTAAAGGTAAAGATGAAGATTCTGGAACTTGACATCAAGAACATAAGAGGAATAAAGACTTTTCACCACGTGCTTGACGGCGAGAATATGGTGATATTCGGCCCGAATGGCACAGGCAAAAGTGCTATTGTGGACGCTGTTGACTTTTTACTAAGCGGAAATATTTCGAGACTTTCCGGCAAAGGTTCTGGTTGCCTGTTTCTTAAGGAGCATGGATGCCACGTTGATTCGAGAGATAAATTAAAAGATACTACTGTATCTGCAAAGGTTAAAATTGACGATAAAGAAATTCATTTAGAGAGAAGTATTAATAATCCTTCTTCTTTGAAAGTTACTCCCAAGGCGGAAAAGGATTTGGTTGAGTCCTACCTTTCTGTTGCCGAACTAGGACAGAACGTCCTTTCCAGACGAGAGATTGTGAAATACATTACTGCCGAAGGAAGCGAGAGAGCCAAGGATATTCAAAATCTTCTGAATCTGATAGAAATCGAGAAACTTCGAGAAGTATTTGTCGCCATAGCGAATACTGCCAAGAATGACTTCAAATATAAAGATGGGGATCTTGAAGTAGCAAAAAAAGGAGTAGCAAATCTTCTATCTATTCCGGAAGTATCAGAAGATTCCTGTTTAAAAAAGGTTAACGAGTTGCGGGGACTGCTTAAAGGGCCTTCTTTAACGGAGATGGATGAGAAAAAGTTTAAAGAAGGGCTTGAGGTCAACTTTACTGGAACGATAGGGACAGCACTCACAAAAACACAAATAGAGAATTACATTAGAGATGTTAAAGTTTCCTTGGAAAAAAGTACAGAGCTTGAGAAAAAAGAAACAGAACTAAAAAGCCTTCTTGATGAAGTTATGAAGGATGTCAAGCTTAAGCAGTACTCCATTTACAAAAAGATTTTTGAGGCAGGAATAAGCCTTGCCACCGGTTCCAATGTTTGCCCTCTCTGCGGGAGGGAATATAAAGGAGATTTCAAAGCTCTTCTGGAAGAAAGGAAGAAACAGGTCGAAGTAGGAAAAGATAAGCAGGATAAAATTGACAAGGCATCTTTAGAAATTAAAACACAACTGGAGTTACTCAAAAACAACACGACCAATCTTATTAAAGCATGTGAGCAGCTTAAACTGGATACTGTTTCTGCTGATGAATCAAAGGCGTATTTTCTTTTGTTGGGCTCTTGGGCAGATGCTATGCTTAAGCCTTTAGAGCTTTTTGAACAAAAAAAGTTTCCCGCACTGGGCATTCAAGAACTTCTTAAGCAAGACTTTCTGGAAACCAAGCTCATTACCCCTATAGAAAACGCCTTGAAAAAGGGAGGCGAAAAACCTTCTAAAGAACTTGATGCGTGGGATACCCTCACTAAACTTGAGATTACCTGGAAGAGTTTCATAGGTGCCTCTAAAAAGAAAGAGGCAAGCGAACTTTTCAAGAAAAGAGTAGACGCATGCATGGATTATTTTGAGAAGGCAAGGAATTCTGTCCTGGATGGTATTTATGAGGAGGTTAAGAGCAGGTTTGACAAATATTACAAGGTTATTCACGAAGATGACGAGAAAAATTTTGCCTCAAAATTTTCTCACGTCGGCCCTACCTTGAATCTGGAAGTTGATTTTCATGGTAGAGGAATGTTCCCGCCGCATGCACTTCACAGTGAGGGACATCAGGACAGCATGGGGCTATGTCTCTTCTTTGCCCTAAACGAATACCTGACTAAAGACCTAATTAAGATAGTTGTGCTGGATGATGTGATAATGTCCATTGACAGTAACCATAGAAAATCTATTTGTGGATTCCTAAAAAAAACTTTTCCAAACAAACAGTTCATCATAACGACTCATGACACAGCTTGGGCTAAGCATCTAAACAAGGAAGGAGTTGTCCCCACCAAGCACATGATTCACTTCCTTAACTGGAATATTGTCATGGGGCCAACCTATAGGCTTGAGGGAGATTTATGGGCAAAAATAAAGGAAGACTTGGATAATGATAATGTTCCATCTGCCGCACATAAGCTGCGTAGGGAAGCGGAATGCTTTTTTGAAGATATTTGCGACCTCTTAAGCGCGAAAGTGCCTTACAAAGGAACTCATCAATGGGAATTTGGGGATTTTGCTTCGGCAGCAATAGGCGCATACAAAGACTACATCAAGGGAGCCAAGGCTAATCTTAGCAAGCTGAAGCAGACGGATAAACTTAAGGAACTTAGTGAAATTGAGACAAAAGCGAATGCGGTCATAGTAAAATCCCAAATAGAGCAGTGGGCTATAAACGATAGCGTTCATTACAATGCCTTGAGACAACTTAGTAAGCAGGACTTTGAGCCAGTAGTTACAGTCTTTAAGGACTTATTTGCACTATTCTCTTGCCCTTCATGCGGGCAAACAATACTGATAACCTCTACCAAAGGCGCAACGCCAAAAACAGTAGTAAGCTGTGGTTGCGGCAAAATCTTCTGGAATATCTAGAATTTCAACAACTCGGTAGGTTTTACTTTTAATGCTTTGGCAAGTCTTACGATAGTAGTTAATCGTATATCAGGTGGATTCTTTCCTTCTATTCTTTGGATATATTTATAGCTCGTAGATATAAGTTCCGCTAATTTTTCTTGCGTAATCCTGCGTTTCTTACGAAACTCTTTGATTTTCCTACCTAGCTTTACTCCAACAAATGTACCCATACACCCTATTATGACAGGGTGTTTTATTGTTTGACACCCCCATATGCGATGGTGTATCATTTGGATATAAATTAAGAACAAAAACCGAAATTACCTGCCACCCAAACTCCAGAAACGCAAGTTTGCTCCCTAGTAACGCGGTAGACATTCGATCGAAGACTTCGGCGGGGCGTGGTTCGAAAAAGAAATGTCGAATGGTAGAGGGGCGTTTCTTAACGAATCTAGCGAAATTGAACGAAACTATTAGAAAGGAGTGCTGAAACCATGCTTAAAAATAGCATTAAGCGTAAGATTCAAATAAGAGATAAGTATATCTGTCAGTATTGTGATAAAGATGGGCTAGAGTCTGCCTTAGCTTGGCATCAAACAGCTGTCGATCACTTTAACCCACGGTTGAAAGAACCCGAGAGAAACGCTGAAGAGAATTTAAAAACCGCTTGTGAATATTGTAATTCATTAAAGGGGCCTAGAAAATTTGATACAATGGAGGATGCCAAGGCATATTTAGAAAAACGAAAAAATAAACTACATGAAGAATTCCTTAAGGTGAAAAAAGCTATAAAAGGATAATAGATGATGCTGAGGGGCAAGCAATATAGAGCCCTGAGTAGAGCAGTTGAACGATTCCACAATTTTTCGTAGGAAAGAAAAAATACTAGAGCATGTTAAAAACATTCATTTTCGAAGTCCTCCCTAGATTGCCCCAGATTGCGCCATAACCGTCCCTAGTTAATCAAAAAACTTATTTTCCGACAAAACTATTCAAAAATTTAGAAATCACCTTTCCTAGAGCCTTAGAGAAAAAATGGCATTTCATCAAAATTCGAGAAGCTAATTAAAAACACCGTCGGGAAGAATTTTTAAATTTAACTCCACCGTCGGAAAAAATCGTTAAATTTTTGGGTCAAAAGTAAGTTAAACTAAGGTTGGGAACAGAAGAAACCGCCAAAGTTTAGAAGTTTGGCAAAAACGGATGCAACAAGAACCTAGGAACGCGCTACTACGTTAATAGACGGGGCTAATTCATTCGATCGATTAGTTGGGCGGGCACCGCTTCGGAAAAACAGTGATCGAATGTCTAGGAGGCTCTCTGGCGCGAATTTAACAAAATGAATTTTAAACTCCAGAATGAACAATGTAGTCTAATAAAAGCCCAAGATTCGGCTGTAAAGCCGATACCGAGAAATTTTCGGTCTGGAGATCTTGGGCTTTCTAATTTAAGGAGATAGCTATTAGGATGAGCGGATTAGAGATGTCTGTAATTGTGATAACTATGATTAGTGTATTTCTTACAGGCAATAAAAATAATTGGACATGGCTCTTTGCTATTCTTGCAAATGCAATATGGTTAGTAATAGGGTTACAGCGGTCAATCTTAGTCATAATTATTTGCAGTTGCATTTATTTAATTTTGAGTTTTAGAGGAGCTTATCTTTGGGTATTCAAGAGTAACAAAGGTGGTGAATGATGAAGATAGCAATTTACGCAAGAGTTTCAAAAAATGATGATAGTCAAGATCCGCAGAATCAGTTGAATCCACTAAGAGACTATGCGAAGGCTTTAGGTGGAGAAGTTGTTGATGAGTATGTTGATTTAGCTTCCGGTGGTAGTAGCGACAGAGAGCATTTCTTGCGTATGCTCAGTGATGCAGAAAAACGTAGATTTGATCTGTTGCTTGTATGGGCCTTAGACCGGCTGAGTAGAGAAGGTATCTCAAACACACTTGGTTACTTAGAGCGGCTCAGAAGAAATGGAATTGCTTTGAAGTCTTTGCAAGAATCGTGGCTTGATACTCGTGATGAAGGACTTGGACAATTGCTGTTAGCGATCTTCTCATGGGTTGCTCAACAGGAGAGGAAACGGATTGTCGAGAGGACGTGTGCAGGACTTGCGAGGGCAAAACGGCAGGGAAAAATGCTTGGACGCAGGGTTGGCTCAAAGGATTCACGGCCTAGGAAAAAGAGCGGATATTACCTTCGATATGCGAACAAATAATCCCCCCGCCAAATCCGATGATCAGAAAAGGTCAGTTTCACGGCTGGATTGGCAGGATGAAATAGCGGGTAAATAATCGGAGGATTATTTGGAATACGATAAGTGGATTCTGAAATCTTGGAGTCAGATGGAAAGTTGGGACGAGTTTTTGGAAAGAAATGGCGCCTTCAAGGATTATGTTTCAAGAGAAGGTTTCAAACATCTCGAACGTAAGTACTTCAAAGAAGTTAAGCGGCGGATCGCTTACTGCAAAAAACTTTTAACTGAACATGATGACGCATGCATCTACCATACTTTAGCCGAGCTCTATGACAGGGGCAACCTGGATGATTCAGTAGAACATCTCTATAAGAGACCAGTTAGATACTATTGCATTAAAGCGATTAGGAAAAATCCAGATTACGCCCCGACGTGGGCGTTGCTATCCGAGGCGTATATATGGATTGTAGCGCTGGGCGGCGAAAGCAAAGAAATGCCGAGAATGGACGCTTCGGTTGACGAGCAGGATATTATAGTCGACATCGAGAGACAGGGGAGTAGTAACCGTCGTAAGCCGACAATGTTTTTTATTGAACGAGCGACTAAATGTCTCAAGAAGGCAATTGCAATTGATCCTCAGAGAGAATACCTTTATCGTTTAAAAGAATTTTATGGTCTTAAGGCTGAGGAATTGGAAGAAAATAATTGTTGACAAACTTGTTACAATATGTTACAAGTAAATTATGGACGAAACAGCTAGATTATTCGAAAGGTTGTTGAAAGCACATCGAGAATGGGATGAAAAGACGAAGGCAGACAAAAAAGCCCGTCTAAAAGCCATTCCTTATAAGTTACAATTATATAGAAACACGCATAATCTTACTCGGGAACAATTAGGAAAAGAATTAGGATTCCCAAGGATGGATATATATAGGTGGGAGGAAGGGAAAAATGTCCCTGGAGAGAAGGCATTAAGAAAGTTGAAAGAAAAAGGAATTATTTAAAAATTTTTGTCTCTTCTCGTAACAAGTTGTAACAACATTACTGACCTTAGGAGGTGAAGATGAATAAAGAAAATGACAACAAGAGGGAAAGGATCGGCGAACACAAACAGATTGTCGATATTCTTGTTGGGAAACTAAAGGACGAATGCAATCTGATAGCACAGATAATGCTAAAAGATGAGAAGGGTGAGGAGTTAACCACAGATGAACAGCTACTCTTAATAAATTGGTTGCCGTTTTTAGGCGAAATAGGCATGAAAGCTGTTCATGCGATGTTTAGCAAGTTCAAAGGATACGAATTTGAACAACTACAGCTTGCAATCGAACGCCAGAAAGTAGCTGGCTATATCTCTTGTTTACAACTAAAAGAGCAGGGGATATGTAAGATGGAATGCGATGCTGTTGCCAAGTTCGGAAGCAATCCTTCTCCAGTGCTTGTATTTATAGGCAAGGATAAAAGTTCACTTCCTGAGATGTTCAGGTCAATGAATGAGACTGAGCAGTATTTGGTTCTTGAAACCAAGAAGAATCAAACATTCAGAGTTGCTAACTTTAACATTTACAAAGGTGTAATTTCCTCAAGGCTTGAATTTCTAATAGGTGATAAGGCGATTTACAGCGACACCATCTCTATATCATCAGGAAAAAGCAGGAAGCAGTTCGTCAATAAATGCCAAGAAATGGCAGGTGGCGAGAAGCTTAATCTATTAGAGCTTGAAAAATGTCTGATTGGTATTGAAGAAGTAGTTAGGAATAAACTAGATAATCTTTCCAAGAACACGTCAAAGCAAGATGAGTGTCCAAAAATGACTTCCGCAGAAAAAGTAGAAGCGCTAGCATTCCTAAGGGATCCTAAAATACTTGAGGTCATAAAAGAGGATTTACGTAAATTAGGCCATGTCGGGGAAGAAGAGAACAAGTTATTGATATACATCATCTGCACTTCGCGCAAACTCAAAAAGCCGTTGGCGTGCATTGTGCGGGCGGCCAGTAGTGCAGGAAAGAATATGTTAGCAGGGACAATCCTTGATTTGTTCCCCGAAGAGGAAAAAAGAGTATTGTCACGGATTACTCCAAATGCCCTTTATTACCTTGTTCAACATGGGTTGGAAAACAAGATCCTCTATATTGCAGAACGGTCTGGATCAGAAGAATCGGATTATCCGGTTAGAACGCTTTTATCCGAGGGCAGATTGACTGTATGGGTACCGGTGAGGAACCCGAAGACTGACATGCTCGAGACGCAGCGAATCGAAGTGCGCGGTCCGGTAGCGTACCTTGAAACTTCGACTAAAGCCATATTGAACGACGAGAATCTAACTCGTTTATTCAGCATCTTCATCGATGAATCCGAACCCCAAACGGTCTTAATTCACGAAATTCAACGACGAGATAAGACTCTTGCGGGTTTAATCGAAGCCGAGGAGCGGTGCAGGATTAAAAGAAAACACCAAAACGCCCAGAGGCTCTTAAAACCGATAAACGTAGTCATGCCCTATGCAGAGTCAATCACTTTTCCTACTCACTCGGTACGCACTCGACGGGATCACGAGAAGTTCCTCTATCTGATCATGACTGTTGCATTTTTACGCCAGTACCAGAAAGAACATAAGCTTAAAGGCGACATACTTCACGTTGAGGCAGATGTTCTGGACTATGAGATCGCTTATGAGTTGAGCCGATCGGTTCTCGGGCAAACCATTGATGAGGTTTCTAAAAAATCTAGGGATTTAATGGTGATTATAGTCGATATGGTTAGGGCTTGGTTCGATGATAAGAAAGAGCAGCGTGAACAGGCGGATAAAGAACAAGGTCGGATTATGACAAATATCGTCTTTAGGCGAGCCGACGTTCGCAAACACGCCAAAGGATGGAGCGATTCGGCGATTTATTCTTCTATGCGGGAGCTCAGCAGATATGAATTGTTACGCGTTGTCCAGGGCGGTAAACAAGGACTTACTTTTAAGTACACGCTTGTCGGCGAGACCGAGAACGTGAATTTTGCGTTTAATAAATTGCTTACACCAGCTCAGTTAAAAGCTAGTCTTGAATTAGAGGTTCCAAGTTTGCCGGAGGTTTCGCAAAAAAGCTATGCAGCTTAATGATAGGTTGATTTTGTCACTTTTTCACTTTTTAAGTGTGGTGGTAGATGTGTGTGTGATGTCCGCCATACACATATGTGTCAGGGGAGGTCCAAAAAGCAAAAAAGTCAATCTGTATAGGTCGTATGCAGGGCTGAAAGTTTTTTCAAAAAGTCGTAGTAAGGTTGAGGTAGTGGTGGAAAACAAAAGGCTGGGGTAGGGTGAACACTGCTTTGCCTCAGCCGAAAGGAGGTACTAAATGATTCAGCAAAGTACAAAGTTTAATCTAGGTCGGATTTACTTGACGAGAGGGGTTAATGATTTAGTAGGTGAGAGTCTTCAATTTGCCGAGTTCGTCTGTAATTGCATAAAGAGACACGCAAGGGGTGATTGGGGAGATCTGTGCCATGAAGATACTCAGGAGAACGAAAGAGCGTTAAATGACGAGATTAGGCTGTTCTCTGCGTATAAGGTAGATGGCTTGCCAAGAGTCTGGGTCATTACAGAAGCGAATCGATTGGCAACAACAGTTCTATTTCCAGAAGAGTATTAAACAGGAGGGTTATTATGACTGGTGAATTTGGATCTTGCGAGGTATGTGGAGATTTAACAAGGATTTCATACCTACGTAGGAACGAGAAGATATTATGCTGGTATTGTCGCAGAGTAAAGAAGACGATGAAAGCCATACTTAATAGGGAACGTAATAAAAGTATCATATTAGGGAGAACCGGAGATAACAATTTAACAAAGGAGTAGCAAAATGATTGAACATATCTGTAGTCGATGCAATCAGAAGGTAATTTTTACTTACGATGACCGCGGGAAGAAAATTTGTATAAAATGTTTTGAAAGAGATCGACAACTTGTTATTGAAACAGAAAAAAGATACCAAGACGACGAGGTGATGAAATGACAATTATGACGAAGTTTGTAGTATTTGCGGTCAGGTTGTTAACGCAGATACGCTATATTTCTGCTGTCCAAAGTGTCATAGGATACACAGAAAGCATCAAGATGAGAAAGAGGCAGATTCTACGCAAAAACAAGTTTTAAACAAAATTGTAGAATCCGAGTCGAAGCAACTATAGATATGAATCTCGAGGCTAACAGACAACTTTTATAAAAGAGATTGATGAAGTGCATAAAAACGGTTGTGTGTACCATAAAATAAAGAGATGAGAAGTCTATCACCCGAAGAGAGCAGAGGAATAGGAGTTCGTAATGGGGGACAAGAGAAAACGTTGGAAGGAAAAAAGGCGTTACCGACAGGGACCGCGAAGACCTTGTAAATACATAAGAGGATACAGGAGGAGGTGGGTGAAGTGCAACTGATGACAATTAAAGAGACTTGTGTCTATCTGAAGAAGAGCACAACAGCTCTTTATAAAGATATGAAACGAGGAATTATCCCTACTGTGAAAATTGGAAATAAGCGTTTGATTGTTAAAGACGTGCTTGATAGGCAAATAATGCGTCAATTAAAGTATGGGCGAAGAGTTTCTTAGTAAGAACAATGGCTATTGGTATGTATCGTGGTATGAGAAGAATACATCAAAGCCTAAGGGTAGGTTGTTAAAGAAAAGACCGCTGAAAAAACCAGACGGTAGAACTCTCAAGGTTAGTATTAGAAAAGGTAGAGATAACCGCGATGATGCTGTCTTGCTTTGGCAAAGAGGGCGAGATGTGACTGTTCCTTTGCCCGACAGACATAAGACTACCTTCGAGGACTTTCTGCCTGTTTTTAGGCAGTATTTGGTTGATAAGGGCAAGAAGAAAGTTACCATAAATCTATATTACCAAGATGTAGATAGAGCCAAGGAACATCTTCCGTATTGCATACAAGATGTCAGATTGGCTCATATTGAAGAATACCTGAGTTCGCTGCCTGTGAAGCCTTCCACCAAGACAAAATACGCAAAGAGCCTATCCCGATTCTTTAAGGTGGCAAAGATAAAAGGTCTAATTCTTATCAATCCCGTCGAAGGATTTGAGTTCGCACCGGATAAAGTTATCGTTAATCCATTCTCCGAAGAACAGATAAAAAAGCTGCTAAATGCTGCTCAAGAGCTTGAGAAAAATTTTAATGAGCCTTATTATACGTTTATTGTCTTTGCTTTTCAGACGGGGCTAAGATTGAATGAATATGTAAACCTTCGCTGGAAGTATTTAGATTTGAAGAAGGGCGAATATGAGATATTCCAGGATGAAACCTTCGACCCTAAGCATAGTCGGAAACGCACTATAAGAATTCCAAAGACGAGTTTAAACCTTTTAAGGAAATTAAATCAAGACAGCGAATACATTTTCCATAAGAAAGGGAAGAGGCACCACCACTTTGGTAGGGATTTTTCAAACAATATATTTAAGGCAGCAGGTGTCGAAGGCGATTTACACCAGATAAGAAAAACCTTCGCGAGTTATCGTCTAGCCTGTGGCTACCCGCTTCAGAATCTGCAAGCAGACTTAGGTCATAGGTCATTGAAAGAGTTGCAGGCGTATGTTGGGATAATTAAGAATGTTTCAGAGAGAACGAGGGATCTGTTCAGTGAATACTAAAATGAATACTAAAGCTACATTGACAATACCGTTAGGTGTGATAAAATAGACTAAAATTAGCCCTTTAAGAGCTTTCGTGTGAACAAAACGAATGGTTCTCAGTCATTAAACAGGCCTGGAGCCATAACATGTGGTTCTCAGCCATAAGACACCGGTTCGAATCCGGTTGGGGCTACTGAATTTGCCTTTGGTTAATAGTCGGCATAGGGTTTGTCCCGACAGCTAAACGCTGTAAAAATTTGTACCTAAATTTTCTTGCAGCTGTCGGGATTTCCGCCAGAGGCGGACCCGCCTTCGGCGGGAATTCGCGCATATAACTTAGATTCACTTTGTTCCGTAAGTTATGTCCGTCATTAAGGAGGATTCACATGAAAAAAAACATATTTTATATCGCGTTAGTGGTGAGTTGTGTTTTTATTTTAGGCTGTGCCATTGGAGGCTGGAAGAGATTCGAATCGAAAGAGGGCGGTTTTTCCGTTGACTTCCCAGGGGAGCCCATAGTAAATACGGTAAAGCTACCTACGGATTTTGGCTTGATACCTCTATATGTCTTTGTGCTTAACGCGCAGAACGAATTTATCTATAGTATATCTTTTGTTGACTACCCTGGTAATCTTTTTGCACAAAAAACAGCTGAAGGAGCATTAGATGCTGCTCGTGATGGGGTCATTGCGAATGTACAAGGGCAATTATTAAGCGAGTCTCCGATCTCATTTAAAGGTTATCTCGGTAGAGTAGTTGAATTTTCAGCCACAGAAGGCAAATCTTATGCCAAGGCCCGTTTCTTTCTAGTAAATCAGCGGCTATATCATATTATGGTTACTACAGCTACAGAAAGAAAATCATCTTATGATATAAGAAGATTCCTAGATTCATTTAAACTTATCGGAGGGGCGAATTAGATCTTCCTGCCAAAAAATCCAACTAAATTATTCCAGCATTTCTGCGCTATTCTTCAATAGTATCGATTGACTACCTTAAAAGAGCCAGAATATTGCCTATCCATTGCTTATATAATAAAATATTAATAGCCCCAAAGTTGACGGTAGTATTAATTTCTCTTGATTTATAACTTCAAGTATGATATAAGGTTATAAAAGACATAATTTATAGAACTTGTCAGCAGACAAGCATAAATCATATGTTTATTAAAGAAAGGAGCAAAGATGAGAAAAAGCGTCTATTTGTTAGGGGTTTTATTAATAGTTAGTTTTGTTTTTGGCTGCGATCAAATAGAGAAATTCATTGCACCTAAGGCAGAAGTTGAACCAAAAGCACCTCAAGTCCAGCAGCCAGAGCTTGAAGAACTTCAAGGGACAAAATTAGCCAGAGTCAATAGTAAGACTATTACATACGAGGAGTTCGAGCAGAATATAAAGAATCTCAAGGCCCTCTCAGAGGAGATAGCCATTGAGAATTTTGAACAGAAGAAGGGCTTGTTAGACGAGATGGTCAACCAGGAATTATTGTATCAGGAGGCAAAAATTAGAGGTATTCCCAAAAGAAAAGAGATCCAGGATTTAGCGGATGGTTATTTGAGGGGATTGGCGGTCAGGCAGTTGATGATTGATATTACGGAGAATGTCACAGTAGACGCCCAGGAGATAGAGACTTTTTACACTCAATACAAAGATCAGATCTCAGAACCGGAACAGAGGCGCGTGCGAGAAATTGTAGTCAGCTCAGAATCCAGGGCCAAAGAAATTTATATTTCTTTATTAAACGGGGAGGATTTCGCCACAATAGTTAAAGAAAAGTCTATCGCTGATAGCAGCGCAACAGCAGGCGATATAGGCTTAATCACATATGGGCAACGAGGTGAAGCTTACAAAAAATACGACAATATCGCTTTCTCTCTGGACAACGGAGAAACAAGTAGCATTTTTAAAGGACCTGAGGGTTTTTATATTGTAAAGATTGAAGAGATAAGAGAAGTAGCTACAAAATCTCTGACAGATCCAGAATTATGGGATCAGATTAAGACTACTGTGTTAGGGTTGAAGCAACAACAGCGCCTACAGGACTTGGTAGATAAATTGAAGAACGATGCGGAGATAGAGATCGTCGAGGATCTGTTAAAGTAAGGTTAGAATTATAACTGATGAATAAAAGGTTATTGAGCATTATAATCGCTGTTGTCATGGCTTTGTTGGCAATAGTAATGATTAATGCCTATTTGAACCGCGAAAAGCAAAAGTACCAGATATCACTTAAACAAACGCAGGTAGTCGTTTCTACACAACATATCCCTAAAGGGTCGACTGTTCTGCCTAAGATGATCAAGCCAGTTAAATTCCCGGTCAAATACATCCAGCCAGGTTCTCTTAATAATCCAAATGCCGCCGTAGGCAAGATTGCCTCGGTTGATATAATGGCTAATGAGCAAATCCTTTCTACCAAGCTTACAACTATTCGTAAGACCGAGGATAGCTTGGCGGTTAGGCTTCCACAAGGAAAGAGGGCCTTTACAATAGAGATCACTCCGCTTATGGCTGTAGGGGGAGGGATAAAGACGGCTGACTATATCGATATAATAGGAAGTTTTCCATACACACAAAATGTAGGTGGCCAGCCAGTTACTGAAAAGGTAAGTGTTACGCTGTTCCAAAAAATACTGGTAATGGGCATAAAGCAGTCAGGCAGTAATTTGATATTTACTTTGGCACTGACCCCTCAAGAGTCTGCAATCTTGTCTTATGCGCTAACTCAAGGCGAGTTAAGGTTTGTTTTAAGACAGCCTTTAGATACGGGCATAGAGTCGGTGCCACCTATTGAGGCAAATGCGCTCTGGCAGTATATACTCAGCACCCTGGGCCAACAATTAATGCAGGCTCAGGAAGAAGAGGAGACGGTTCTTGGTACACCACTACCGCCGCCACGACAAAAGATAGAGCGTGCTCCTACTGTGGAGATCTATAAAGGCACCAAAAAAGGAAAAATGGAATTAGGAAGATGATAAAAACGCGCTATAGATTTAAGATTAGATTTGCAATGGTCTTTGTGGCGCTCTTTTGTTTTGCCTGTGTTCTTGCTCAAGCAGGTATTCTAGATGATATGTATTCTTCCAAAGAGATAGTGGTTATAATTGGTGAGGTCAGGGCTTTCAAAGTGCAGAACCCCCAGCAGGTCAAGATTGGCAATCCTAGGCTCTTAGATGTTGTCGGCGCAGGCAGGAGCGAGCTCTTGTTGTCAGGATTAAAAGAGGGCGAGACGCAGCTTATTGTCGTCGACGAATTTGGCCAACACTCATATACTGTAAAGATATTTAAAGAGGATTTAGAGAAGGTAAAGGAGAGAATTGATGTATTGCTGGAGGCGTCTGGGTACGACTATTTAGTTACTAAAATCGAGGATAAAGAGAGAAGGGTCTTTATTACTGGCGAAGTCCCTGCTTCTAAGAGAGAACACTTTGAATCCAGATTGAATTCTGTGAAAGATAAAATTATAGATCTTGTTGAGTACCCAGAAGATGTTCCTTCCATACAGATAGATGTTGAGGTGTTAGAAATTTCCAAGACAGCTATGGATGAAATAGGGTTTGAGTGGGGTAAGACAGCAACGCTAGACAACGCGAGGCTAACAGACTTTTTATCGCCTTCGCACACTCTCAAGGTACTGAAATTCCCCTGGCAACAGGACACCTGGGATGTAACTATAAATTTTTTAAAACAGAGGAATGAGGCCAGGACTCTTTCCCGGCCTAAAATTGTCTGTTTGAGCGGCAAAGAAGCAACGCTACACGTCGGAGGAGAGAGGCCTTATGTGATGGGCGCTACAACCACTACTACGGACGGAGGGACAGTTCAAGAAGTCGAAATAGAGCTTAAAGAGTATGGCTTGACTTTAAGTATCAAGCCTACTGTAAAAGAAAATGATGAGGTACAGGTTTCTCTGTCGACCGAATTAAGAGAGATAGATGAGAGCGTAGAGATAACCGTGGTCGGAGTGGCCAATCCCGGTTTTACAACGACTTCTACAGACACAGAGCTTACGGTCATGAATGGGCAGACAGTATTTTTAGCCGGTCTGATGAAATCAAAAATGACTGATGTAAAGGATAGCATAGCGGGGTTATCTAGCATTCCTTTTTTAGGTGCTCTGTTTAGGAATAAGGATTATGATAAGGTAGACACTGAGATCGTTATCACTTTGACGCCTACTATCATACGCAATACGCCCATAGCAGATACGACGCTTACTTCTGCAAATACAGCTGTAGAGTCTCGGGTTTCTTCTCGAGAGAGCACTATTAATGCAGCAGCAACACAGCTCTCCCAGAGAGATGATCCTGTGGTGAGCTATTCTAATTTAGTTCAAAACATCATAAATTCCAATATTAGGTATCCACAAGAACTTAGAGATGAAAATATCGAAGGCAGCGTTAAATTGAGCCTGCATTTAAGAGCAAACGGAGAATTGACAGGCGTAGTTATCATGCAGCCGTCCGGAAGCGCATTGTTAGATGAGGCAGCGGAATACTCTGTAAAAAGGCTTTCTCCGTTCCCTGCTTTTCCGTCGCAGATAAAACTTAAAGAGCTCTGGATTGACATGCCTATAGTTTATAAGAGGTAACAATGAAAGCAAGATTAATATCCGTATTCAGTACAAAAGGCGGAGTGGGTAAGACCGTATTATCGGTTAATTTAGCTATTTCTTTAGCCCAGGAAGGCAAGAAGGTTGTGCTCCTGGATTTGGATCTACAGGCAGCCCAGGATATGTCAAGGATGCTAGATGTAACAGCCAAGTATTCATTATACGATTTATCTGCAATCATAGATAAGATTCAAGAATTAGGAAATATCAAAGAGTATATTACGCTGGTGTCGACGGCGGGCATTGATTTCATCCCAGCAATTAAACGGCCAAAGCAGGCAACCCATATTACTATTGAACGAGTAAGCGCGATTATGAATATGCTCCTGCAGGAATACGACTTTATAATTTTAGATGGAGGCAGGGCCTTTACCGATACCCTCATGGCCGCATTTAATTACTCCAACCTCATATTATTTGTTGCAACGCCTGATATAATATCTGTTTATGAGACACGCTGGGGTTTGGATGTTTTGCAGTCTCTGCACTTTCCCTTAAAGATGGTTAAGTTGGTATTAAACCGTTCCGAGAGCAAGGCTTCGCTTTCACTACAGGAAATTAGATTAGCTTTGCCGTCGGAGATTATTTCTTACATACCTAGTGAAGGCCGGACTATGGGCATGGCTTTAAATAGAGGCGTGCCAGTTGTAATCGATAGCCCCAATAGTAAAGTCAGCCTAGCCATAAAAAAATTAGCCCAGGTGTTCACTAAAAAAAGTGACCTTTATATTGAACATCAGGAGTTAGAAGGGTTACGCGCAAAGGCTAAGGAGACTATGCCCAGCGCAGGCACTTTTTGGGACAAGGTAGGCCTGACTGAACTTCAAAAGAAAGTAGAAATCATTACAGAAGACGATGAGGTCGTTAAGCTAAAAAGACGTATACACCAGAGGTTGATTGAGGAACTAGATCTCAAGCGCTTAGATGTAGAGATTATTACCAATGCCCTGAAGGCAAAACAATTAAGAGTAAAAGCAGGAAAGATAGTCTCTAATTTATTGGCAGAAGAGACAGGCGCATTTTTGTCTTCCTTCGAAGTAAGGCAGCGCTTGGTCAATGAAGTCTGTGATGAGGCTTTAGGCCTGGGCCCGCTTGAGGATCTTCTAAAAGATGACGAGATAACTGACATTATGGTCAATAATAAAGATCAGGTCTATGTAGAGCGTAATGGTAGATTGGAGTTGACCACAAAGAAGTTTATTTCCAATGACCAGGTGCGTATTATTATCGAGAGGATTATTGCTCCTTTGGGCAGGCGCCTAGATGAATCTGTGCCTATGGTTGATGCTCGGCTGCCAGACGGCTCCCGCGTTAATTCCATAATCCCACCTCTGGCCCTAGGAGGGCCTACGCTGACCATTAGAAAATTTTCTAGAAAACAATTTACCATACAAGATCTCCTCACTCGCTTTAGTAGCCTTAATGAACCTATGGTAGATTTCTTAAGGGCTTGTGTTGTCGCACGAAAGAATATAATCGTTTCTGGCGGAACCGGCTCAGGTAAGACTACGTTCTTAAATATTCTCTCAGCATTTGTGCCAGATGATAACCGCATAGTGACCATTGAAGATGCGGCAGAACTCAATTTAACCCAGGAGCACTGGGTTAGGCTGGAGTCTAGGCCGCCTAATATTGAAGGTAAGGGAGAGATCTCAATCAGGGATTTATTTAAGAATACTTTAAGAATGCGTCCGGATAGGATAGTCGTAGGGGAGTGCCGCAGTGGTGAGGTCTTGGATATGTTGCAGGCAATGAATACTGGCCACGATGGTTCAATGACTACCATCCACGCCAACTCTACCAAGGATGTGTTGGTCAGGTTAGACTCTATGATTTTAATGAGCGGAGTTGAGTTGCCTATTAGGGCCATTCGCGAAATGATAGCCTCAGCCGTAGACATAGTAGTGCATACTGCCCGTCTCTCAGATGGTACGCGTAGGGTTATCCAGATTACCGAAATTGCCGGCATGTTAGATGAAACCCGCGTAGATTTACGAGATATATTCCTATTTAAACAGACAGGTGTAGATAACGCAAATAACAATAAAGTCATAGGTTCTTTTCAAGCCACAGGTCAAATCCCCACATTTTATGATGAAATTATCACCAGAGGAGTTGACCTGGCCCGCGATGTTTTCGATCCTCCTAAGTAACTTTCTTCACCCATACCTAAACTACCCTTAAATTTCTCCCGCTGTCGCTTATGTCCGCCTTCGCCAAGGCTTCGGCTAGATTCCTTCGAAGTCCGCTTTCGCCTTTTAGGCTTCAGCGAGATTTAGACGAAGTCCGCCTTCACCAAAGTTTCGGCGAGATTTCTCCGAAGCTTCAGCGAAGGAGAACTCAAAGAGCAAAATCGAACTTTAGTGAAGGAGAACTTTGGCGGGATCCCGCTAATGGCGGAACAATTAACTTAATTGTTCTAATTCTTAATTAAGCCCCAATGCCCCTGCCGTGTAATACTTCACAGTTTTGGTAACATATGTAGTTAGGTGAGGGTAAGGCAGTGAGTTAGGTAGTGAGGTTCTCACATCCAAACCCACAGCGTAACCTTAAACTCACTACTAAGCCAAAATTTGTTACCGAAATCCTGAAGTTGTACACTGCTGGCAGTCAGTTAATTCCCAATGACTAAATTATTTCTATGCGATATTGTCTGGTCATTTTGTCATTAGGTATTGGGATTTATTTAGGTCAATTAGCAGTTAGAAGATAACAATTCTATTCAATGTCCAATCTGACTATAGGGGATAAGAAGTTAGCTCTTCTTTCCAATTAACCTAATTGTTCTACTTAATATTTTGGACCATAGACTGTGGCCTGTTGTCTATAGTCACTTTTATGCTTAATGTCCAATCTGATTATAGGAGATATGGAGCTGGCTCTTCTTCTTGGCCTAATAATCACACCCTAAAGTTGAATAGATGTCTGAGGTTTAAAATATTGACACTATCCTGCCATCTGATATAATAAGCCTACAAATAAAAGATTAGCTAGATCAATCCTAAAGCAAAAATGGTACAAACCAAAAGAGTACTCAATAAGACAAAGAATGTGGCCTTGGCAGAAAGGGCGGAAGTTGCCAATACATCTTTCCAGCGCTTGAAAGGCCTCTTGGGTAGGCAAGGGCTGGAAGCAGGTCAGGGAATGATTATTACCCCTTGCAGTTCAATTCACACCTTTTTTATGCGCTTTGCCATAGATGCAATTTTCTTAGGCAGGGATGGGCAGGTTGTAGCTATGGCCCACTCACTGCCACCAGCTAGGCTGTTTGGATCGCCACTAAAGGGCAAGCTAGTCATTGAGTTGCCACCTGGAGTATTGAAGGAGACAATGACAGAGCTAAATGATGCAATAAGCATAGAATAAGCCGCAAAAACGTTGAAAAGAATGTCCACTCTGAAGATACAAATTATGTAACCTTATACAAATGTTAGGTTATGTATATTCAATGTCCAATCTAAATAATGGGAATAGTATATAGGTTTAAGCCCGGAATTGTCAGTTTTATTACCAGCCAGAAGCGTAAAAACCCTGATTTAAGCTGCAGAATGATCGCTGAGCTTGCGTACAAGAAATTCCACATAAAACTATCCAAATCCTCAGTAAATTCCATTTTAAATGAAGAGCAGTTAAGCAGCCCTGTTGGCAGAAGAACTAAGAGGCTTCTGGGTATACAAGGTGAGATTGAGCATGGTGGGTTTTCAATCCTGCAAGGCATAGATTCCTACTTTGAACTATCACAGATTGTTGCTGAGACTTTTATTAATCGGCTGCCAACTTTTCCTAAAGAATTATTTCTTGACTCGGTAGATGTGGTCCAGGCGCTGATTATGTTTAAGGCCATATTTGACCTAACTATTGAAGCTGAAAGATGTTATGACAATAGGGAGATCTGGACTTTGGTAGGTAGGCGTCCCACAAGGTCGACTTATAATAGGATTATTCAGGCCTTCCAGGATTCACAACTCACAGCAGACGAAGTAGTTACAGATATTAGTAGGCAATTGATTCCTCTGTCTGGTATTAGGTTTCAGCTCAGAGATAGTACCAGTTTTTTTGTTGATGCCCAGTTGCAGTCAATATGGAACATTCCAATAAAAAGGAGAAAATCCACTGTAACATATTGCAGATTAATGAGTTACATCAATAACCTTATCGAAGCTAAAGGTGTATTTTCGATCTTCAGCATACAAGGGGCTAATATGTACTCACAAGAAGTCCTTGATTTTATATCTGCTTTAACTGGACAAAATGTTTCCAAGCGCATAAGGCAAATCGAGCTCATAGATCTTAAGGGAGATGTCTTGGAGACCAAGTCTGTCCATAGTCATAAGAAGAGGTTTTTCCTTTTGGGTTTTTGGCCTTGGCAATTAGACGGGATATCTGAACTTGAGAGAAAACTAGTTACCAAAAAGCTGGTCTGGAGGAACTTTGGAGCAGAGTATTACTACCAAATTGAAGAGGTCTCTTTATCGCAACATCTTGTAGCACAAGATGTTAAGTATTCAGCAATCTTGTTAAAGAGTGAGCCCGTAGGTGCGGCGAGAGTGGGAATCTTGACTAATTTACCCAGAGATACAATACATAAGTACTTGTCGATAAAAGAGTTATACCGTTGGATCGCCCCTGAAGATCGATACAAAGAGTTCATGAAATGGGCGAAAGAAGCAGCGCCCGATAAATCTATGTTTCTGCCAAATTCCCATAATTTCTCAGAAACGGCAAATCGAGAGAATAATTTAAATAATATTTTTTCTATTTTGAGTAAAATTATTTTTTATCAGTTTCAGCAAAATTTTGTCCCTGAAAGCTGTAGAAGCTGGAGTCCGCTCAAACTAAAAGACGTCTTTTTAAGACAAAAGGCGACAATCAGGAGAAATAAGGAGTTTACATTCCATAACATTTTGATAGACAATGAGTTATGTGATATGACTGACCTTACATTTATCTGCAATCGCCTTAATGAAGTAGCCACAGTGAATAATCGGTCTAAATTACCATGGTTTACCTGCACCAAAAAACTCTCTTAACCCAGTGTAAACATTTAAGAAAGCGCTTACAAAATATTCCTTTTTTGCCTTGACACATATAGTATATATATGTTATAGTTTAAATGCAGAAGGATCGGAAACGAAAAGGTAAACCAGTACAAATTTTCAACAATATGCTGGTGCACAAAGCCGGGACAAAAACTTAAGTAGCCGAGCTGCCGAAATCCGATAAGGAAATTGGTAACTTGGCTTTCTTATTTTAGGCCACTAAACCAAAAATGAAAATGAAGAATTTTCATACTATAATTCTGGAGTTAGTAATTAGTTTTAATAAGTACTTAAGAAGTACTTATTATTTTTTATTTATAAGACATGGTTCTTCCTTGCGTGCCAATTCTCAGGTATCCATCCTGAAGAAAAGAACCGGCCAATCAATTGTAGAGTATTTCCTGCTTTTCACCATAATAATCGCCTTAACAGTAATCGGGATTTCCAGGTTATTCCCAAGGATACAAGAGAGTTTTACTACTATACAAAGTGCGGCAATCGAAGGGATAATTCATGCAGACATAGATGGAAGTGAAGGCGGAGATGGAGGCGGAGGTGGCGGCGGAGACGACGGCGGAGATGACTGTGAAGACGACTGTGGAGACGACGACGGAGATGAACCGAAGCTGGAATAAAAAATGAAAATAGAAAAAAGGAAGACAGATGGCAATTATAAATAGCTTATTAAAATATTCCATGGCCAGAAAGAGATCCAGCAGGGCGCAATCTATCCTTGAATATGCTGTCTTAATTAGCGTTGTGGCTACGGCTCTTATGACTATGTCTCTCTATGTAAGAAGGGGTATACAGTCAAATTTAAAGACCCTTGAATATCAGATTAACGCAGAGGCTACTGGCAGCACAATACATCTCGGAGACGACGACGGAGATGGAGGCGGAGGTGGCGGCAGAGGTGGCGGCGGAGACGACGACGAAGACGACTGTGAAGACGACTGTGGAGACGACGACGAGAAAGTGGAGTAGAATATGAAAATAGAAAAATTGAAAACCAGATTGAGATTTATATTTCTTGAGCCAGATAGCCAGAGCGGCCAAGTTCTTATTGAATATGTTGTGATGTTTACAGTTATAGTTATAGCAATAATTTTTGCAGCCACAAAATTTATTCAACCGTCGATGAATAATTTATTTGAGAAGACGGGAGATGCGATTGATAATATCGAGGTTGAGTTTTCAGGTGTTGTAACTGGTGTTACTGGGTCGCCTCCTTCTGACGGAGACGACGACGGAGACGGCGGCGGAGACGACTGTGTAGACGACTGTGTAGACGACGACGGCATTATATTTGAGGAATAAAAGCTGGCTTAATCAGCCTAATGGATTCATTCATTAACTTATAAGAAATCTGAAAGGAAGGGGGGTGAAAGTAGATGAGGAGGTTAAAAGGAAAAAGAGGTCAAAGCACAGTGGAGTACGTTATTGTATTCACGGCAATTGCGGTAGCGATTATCTTTGCAGCTTCGCAGATTATTACTCCAGCGCTCAATGATACTTACGATGAGGCAGCGGAAGGCATACGGGCTGGAGCCGACTACTTCGGTAATACTATCGGTATGGGGCATCTGGACAATTAGTACAATTTATAATTCATAAAGGGGGTGACAAGAAATGTTTCGTTTATTAAATAACAGAAGAGGACAAAATACAGCGGAGTACGCAATCTTAATCGGGGTCATCGTGGCCGCAGCTATAGCTATGCAGATCTATGTGAGAAGGGGCATGCAGGCTCGTATGAAAGATGCTGTGGATTATTCTTTGAATGCTAGAGACCCTGAAGGGGTACAAGTCTTTACGACATCGCAATTCGAACCTTCGCAGTCAGAATCAAGCTTCGAGACTACCATTGATTCAGATACCTGGGAGGCCACGCAACAAGGAGGCATAGTTACTCGTGGTATTGTGAGGGAACAACAAGCAAGAACGGGTAATGTTACTTTCAACTATACAGAAGAAGGCTATTAAAGTTAAATATTATTTATGTAAGGGGGTGAAGTAAATGATTCGTTTAATGATTAAACATAGAGGCCAGAGTACCTTAGAGTACGCCATACTGATAGTTGTAGTTATCATGGCGCTCATCGGCATACAGGCTTATTTAAAGCGAGGTATACAAGGAGGGATGCGGGGTTCCGCTGATCAGATTGGAGATCAGTTTGATCCGTCCGCTCTCGAGGGTAACATTAGAACTGAGTCTGGTGGAACCATAGGTGAGTATGGTACCGAGGAAAGCAAGGTGACAACTTATGGAAATCAATGGAGTAGAAGATCTGGCGAAGAAATAACTACGGGCAACTTGTCATACGAGTATGCACCATAGTAAGTACAGTTGGCAGTTTATTTCTGCCCAATTTTCATATGAGTAATATACCTGGGCAGAAATGGCAAGAGGAATAATAATGAGAAACTTAAAACTCAAAATAGGAACGAAAAAAAAGAGGGGCCAGAGCATTGCAGAGTATATGACTTTAATCTCTATAGTGCTTGTGGCCCTACTTGCCATGAAAATGTATATGACGAGAGGCATCCAGGCCGTTATTAAACAGAGCACAGACGAATTAACAGTCGGCACTCAGCATTGGGAAGAGAAGGATCCGGAAAAAGGCATGCAATCAAACTTTAAGACAGATACACTAACAAGTGGGAGGTCGAGACTACAACAGGAAAACACAGACTATGGCGTTACCACTACCTATACGACTGACGTCAGCTCCAGCTCTATTGTTGGCGGTAATTCTTGGAAGACGGATGATTTGTGAAGCTATGAAGAGAACAGATAAAAACAATATTGGGATAAATAAGACCGGCCTTGAAGAGAACGCAAAAACAAAACGCAATCATTCTATATTATTTTTTAATAACAAAAGAGGCCAGGCGCCAATACTTGAATATGCAATTTTTTTCGTTTGTTTTATAATAGCAATAATCGCGATGCAAAAATATATCATGCGAGCACTGCAAGGAAGGTTTCGTGAAACAGCTCAGGGTATAGGTACTCAATATGACCCTGGAGACACAAGCGTTAATTTTTGGACCAACTCAAGTAGTGATTCTACAACTACAACGGATGTCGAAGTCGACTTTACGGGGAACCTTAGCACTACGACTGTAATTACTACTAATTCGGATGAGTCTACAAGATGGGGTAGTGAAACAGTGGGGGCTTTTTAAAATGTTTTATAATACTTTTCATAAGTTAGGAAGAACATTGCGCAGATCGACCTGCAATCAGTCAGGCCAGGCCCTGCTTGAACTATCTGTGTTCGGCACATTGATTATTCTGCTCATAGGTGTTTTAGTTACTTATGGGCTTAGATATAACTATCAACAACAGGCTTCTATAGAGGCATTCCGCGTAGCGCAAGAAGCAGCTCAAAGATTAGATGGGGACGGCTTGCCTATGGGTTCTAGTTCAGTCACCATAATTAGAGATAGGCATATCCCTGATCCTTCAAATCCGTTTGGCGTAGGTAGCCTGACACCTATAATGGCATCAGCGAGCGTTACTAGAGATACTAGAATTGATGCCACAGCAGACGATTATGAAAGTCTACCTAAGATGACCTTACGCTTTGGTCTTGCTGGTAGCGTCAGGGAGGAAGAGTTTGCTACAGCAGGGATAAGGGAAGAAACAGTTTCTGTGAACAGAGCTGAGTTTGAGAATTTTCAAACTAAATATCGCTATATTTATGGGAGTGTTGATTTTGATCCAGATAAGTGGCCATTAGTTATGCTTTCTACGTTCCCTATTAAAGTTAGAATAATCGATTCGGTTGAAGGTGAAATCGTTGATTATAGCAGCGCTATAAGGCAGGCGCGCTTGCTCGTGGATAGAGACTTCTTTATTCAACAGTGCCGCAGACGCAGTAGTCTTGAAGAACAGGCCAATTGTGGCGCTATCTCAGCTATAGCAATACCCATGCCTTGGTATGTACAGGGTTGTTACCATAATGGGTCTCCATATAGTCTTCCTAGTTCTTTTGCTGGGCTTAATCAAGCAGGAGACACTTGGGATTTCCTAGAAATTGAGCGGTTATTTATTCACCCTGATATAAGTGGTACAACTAGAAATGTAGAGGGCATGGGCCTACAGCCTAAGATCACACAAGTGACTGAGAAAGATTTCAAGCTACATAAAGTAGAAGATTCAGAAAGTATCACAACTACAGATAATGTGGCTTGGAGCACTGTTACCTCAAGAGCGATAATGTATAATGACAAGTTGAATAGAAACACTGGCAAAAAAATTCGGGATAGAAGATTGCGAACTATCGATATTGATACAGAGAGATCAGATGAGACAGAATCTGCTTGGAGTACAAAACATGGGGATTAAATTAAAAATCAGAAGAAAGGCAAAAGCACAGGCATCCTTAGAAACAACGCTGGCATTGATATGCGTTATGATATTGTTGGTTGCAGTGTTAAAGCTGTTTTTTTGGCTTACTGAAAGCATGATAGTTAGACAGAAAGATTTTGAGTCATCGAGAGTAAGTGCAGGTAGCATACCTGCTGGAGGAACAGGAGCGTATATAGATGAATCGGATTATCTACAATTGGATATCTTGGGCGAGAATAATTAAGCCCGGCAGAATCGTCGCCAAAAATATTTACAAGTTATGGCAGATATTCTTGCGCAGGCAGAAGGGGAGCGTATCTCACATACTCACCCAAGTAGGCATTAATGTCAGTGGCCAAATTAGTACCTTACTTATTCTGGTTATGGTGGTTTTACTCATACTTATTCTTGTTGTTGTAAATGTAGGTGATCTGGCCCTAAAGACGACTACCATATCTAATGCAGCAGATTCAGCTGCGCTGCAGTTAGGCTCTCAGTTAAGCAATATGGCTTATGTGCGTTATGCGGCTTTAGGTGATTCCACGCAATACTGTAAAAGTGGCGGTCTTCTGAGCATATTGTCTAAAATAATTGGGGCCCTTGCATTTATAGGTTTGAACATTCTCTTTCCAGTTCTAGGTACTGGTATTTGGGCTGCTGTTGCTGCTGGTGCCATAGGTGGAGCTGTAGGTGGTGGAGCAGCCTCGGCAATTCAGGGTACGAATTTCTGGGCAGGTGTTGCCTCAGGTGCCATAGTTGGAGCTTCCATTGGTTTTTGTGCAGGAGGCGCTCTTGCGGTAGGACCAGAAGCAGCCACATCAGGCCTTTTTAATATAGGAACTTCCGTAGGAACTTCCGCAATAACCACTGCAGAGCTTGCCAGTATGGTACTTATGGTTGGTGCGGATATTGCTACACATGGAATAATGCAATCAATGCAGTCAGACGCTGCAGCAGCATTAACAGAGTCCTTAGGAGGTCTTACTGAAAGAGAGGCTTTAAGAGAAGGTACGTTTTTGAACGCACTGTTACAAGTTGTAGATGATCCTAATAAGGGACAAGATGTGAATGACTCTGATGGCGATGGCGATACGAATGAAATGGTGCCTGATTTTCAGGACGCGTGGTATAGCAGAGTCACTAATCTCAAGTTAAATAACAGCGTCTTGTTTAAAGATATCGAATATTTTTGGCGAGACAAAGTGGCCAATTTTGTGGATTATTTAAAGGATGTAGCCATACCGAGTCTTGGGCGCGAAGGAATAATAGATGAATTGGAATTGGAAGATGGCTCTGAGGGACCGGTTGTATATCTGCTCAGGACTTTATATGAATACGAGAATCCAGTTGGAAGCGGGACTTATCCTTATAGAGATGCGATTTTCTGGCAGCCAGGCCCTACACAGGAACAGATTGATGATTGTGCTGATGAAAGTGGCTGTCCTGATGGTTATCTTGAAAGCGTTGGTTATGATAGCTTAGATTGGGTCATGGATCAATTTAAAGAATTTGCACACGAATACGGCTCATTTTTAGAGTTGTACTCTCCTGAGGCCCTTGCTCCGATCTGGGAATCCTGGATTAGCTGGTTTTACCAAGATGCGGAAGCACCAGGATATGTTCTGGAAGAAGACAGTTCTTACAATACGCAATTTGATAGAATTGTGAATGGGGATTTATCTGGGGATGGTGGCGTAGGAATATATAACATAGGTGATCCGTCAGGTTGGTGGCAGCAGATAGAGGCCATTAGGTCTGGCCTAGCAGCTTGCGTTATCGATCCTGCTACAGGTTTAATTACGAATTCTCCTTGTCAGACTTCCGTAGACACAGATACTGATGATGAATTCGCGCAAGTGCTGGGGATACTCGAAGAAATTAAAAATATAGGAAGTGACTTTCAGGCAGATTGCCTAGCATTAGGTACTAAATGTGAAGTCACAGGTGATAGGGAAGTTGTTTACGCGTGGGATGACACTGCCGGATTCCATAGCGTTAAAGTCGAGGTAGGAAATTTTCCTATACCCAATATACCTAAGCCCACCAAGACCGGAAATTGGTTGAGTAATGAAAAATGTTGGACGCTTGAAGATTACAGTGATGGGGATAGGACATGGGTTAAGATAACCAGAGAAGATCCTAGCGATAGAGCAGTGGGCATATTGGGGTTGTGGAAGACCGGCATAATAGAAAGGAGATCGCGTGTCCTTTGGAATTATAGCACGGTTAGTTTAAAGGGCCTATAAGGCGGTAGAGAGATGATTAGAGCTATGAATTTAATTATGGGAAACAGAGGATCAAAAAAAGGAAGTTTTGTTATAGAATATACTGTCCTTGTAGTTTTAATTATATTGGCTTTGGTGGCTATGAGGCTTTATTTAAAGAATGCTATATGTGGCAGATTGCGCTCTGCCGGAGATTCCTTTGGACAAGGCAGGCAGTATGAAAAAGGGGTAACGACAGTAACTACTAATAGGCAATAATATGACAGATGATATCCTAAAATTTTCAATTTTTGCTCTGGTCGCAGGCTCAATCTGTATGCTTATTTCTTATCTGCGCCAAACCACAACTACTGGGATGAAGGCGTTTTCTGATTGGCGCTTACGCAGCATCGAGAACCAGAAAGAGAACTTAAAAGACATAATGTTGTTTATCGACCCCAAGAAATTAGTTCTTTTAAATACGTTTTGCCCATTAGTCTCAACTGTTGGGATTGCTTTGTTTGTCGGTATAAATTTTGGCAGCTATATCTTAGGAGCGACAATCGGCGCAATTATAGGATTTCTTATTCCCAGTATAATAATAAAGAATATAGTGTCGGGTAGAAAGGGTAAATTCAGGGCACAGATCAGCGATGGCCTTATGATACTGTCTAGTTGTTTAAAAGGCGGCTTGAGCTTGTTGCAGGCCATAGAAGCCCTTGTGGAAGAGCTTCCTCCCCCTATAGGCCAGGAGTTCGGGATGATCTTACGAGAAAACAAAATGGGCATGCCTTTAGAGGAGTCTTTTGAAAAGTTGAATAAGCGCCTGCCTTCCGAAGAGCTCAACTTGCTTACCACAGCTATTTTAGTAGCCAGAGAGACAGGAGGAGACATTACCCAGCTGTTTGGTACATTGATTAATACCATTAGGGCAAAGGTAAAACTCATGGACAACATAAGGACCTTGAGTTTGCAGGGCAGGATCCAGGGAATCGTTATGTCGTTCTTGCCCGTAGTGTTTGTGTTTATGGTCTATTCGTTTAACCCGCGTTATTTTGACATCATGTTATCTAATTCTACGGGCAGGATGTTGTTGGCGTATGCGGTAGTTTCGGAGATCATCGGGGTATTTTTAATCAGGATTTTTGGTAAGATGGACTTATAGAAAAATGATTACACAGATTAAAAAGATGATTACAAAGATGCGGAAAATTACAAATAGCAAATTACCCCGAGAAAATCGAAGATTTTCCGGGACTCAGTCCTCGGAATTTCTTCGAAATTCCAGAGGGCAAATGACAAACAAATTACAATATACAATATCAAAATTACAAACGTCTAAAGATTTGGCGTGTTTTAGTATTGTATATTTGAATTTGTATATTGTTTGTAATTTGGGAGTTGTTTATTGTAATTTAGTCTATAAAGGAGTTATGCAATAATGGATATAATTGCACAGATTATTTTATTTTTCGCGATACTATTCTTGGTGGCTAATACCTTGATTACGCTGCTTACTTCTTATGAATTAAAGACAGCTATTCATAGAAGATTAAAAGTGGATTCTTTTGGCAGGGAGAAGAAGAGGACTCTTGTTTCTACCCTATTGGACCTATTCGTTCCGGTCAATTATATGTTAGTCAATAAATTTTATAAGAGAGATAAGATGGAAGAGAAGATGTTTGCCGGCAGGGTGTTTTTGATGCCCGAACAATTTTTAGCTATAAAGCAGTTATTGGCATTCGCGTTTTTGTTTATGACATTTTTGTTCGTTAAAAGCGGGGATATTATGCCATTGGTAATTCTGCCTATAGTCGGTTTCGTTGCGCCCGACTTATGGTTAAATATGAAGATAAAACAGAGGAAGGGAAAAATACTCAGGACTCTTCCAGACGTTGTAGATTTATTATCTTTATGCGTGGATGCAGGCCTAGACTTTATGGCCGCGTCCAGATGGATCGTAGATAAGTCTATAGCCAATGAGTTTACAGAGGAGCTCAACTTGGTATTACATGAGATAAAAGTAGGCAGGTCCAGAAGAGACGCATTACAGGCTATGTCTAGGCGCCTGGATCTTCCGGATGTTACTGCTTTCTGCCGCACCCTTATACAGGCAGATAGAATGGGTATTCCTATAGCCGAGGCATTGAGCGTACTCTCCGAAGATGTTCGCGACAGATTCTTTAGGCGCGCCGAGAGGACCGCTCTGCAGGCACCTATGAAGATGCTCATACCTTTGATATTCTTTATTCTTCCGGTCGTGGGCATAATTGTTGGCGGGCCGGTACTATTACAGTTTATGTCCACTGGTTTATCAGGAATGGGAGCGGGAATGAGATGAGATACGGCATACAAGGTAATATAGGTAGTATTAAAGATGTATTATATAGAAGAGAGAAAATGAGTGAAAAGATAACAAACAAAGTATTTTTGAACGCAGATATACGCATATTACACGCGGATTCACGCAGATATCTGCGACCATTAGCGTTAGATTTGCGAAAATCTGCGTTAACTAATATTAAAGGATAATGATAAGTAAAGCGCGCACAAATACTGGTGGATTCAAGACATGGATGAGAGTGGTAGCTCTGGTCGTTGTATTGATCTTTGCCCCACAGCAGATCGCTTGGGCCATTGATTACGATTGGCGCGCTCTCTCGAGGCAATCAGCTATGCAGCAGGCTTCCGCCACTCCAGCCATGGTCATCCCCTACTCTGTCCTCAAGGCTGCTGGTTTTGAGAAACAGATCGCCTTTAATATAAAGGAGTCTTTAGAGTCGTTGCGTAAAGTCAAAGCCCGGAGAGTCCAGTTCACCGACGATGTAGTCGTGGATAGCGCTAATCCCAATGCAATTACAGAAGAAAATATCGATACCATATATAAACAGCTCGTTGATTCCCGTAATGATATTATTACTTGTGGTGCATACTCGCTGTATAATTTACTCTTAGCTTACGGTAGAGCTAGAGATATGAAACAGGAGTCAGAGGAGAGCGTATCGCAAGGCCCGTCGATAATAGATATCGCTAATACCTTAATTCTTATTGATTTGCTCAGCGATCCAGAATTACAGCCTACATTCAATGGCAATCAATTAGAGGTCTCATTCTATAGTATTGTTCGAGCGGCAGAGGTTTACGGAATCAAGCTTCAAGCTTTTAACTTCTCAACTTATGAAGAAGATTTTGAAAGTATTAATAAACTCGTATCCTTCCCATTCATCGCCACAATAGATGAACCACACACAGTTTTAGTAAAGAGCATTGATCAGAGCGGTGTATTAGTTATTGATAACGATAGAGAGATGTTAATCCCTCTGCAGGAATTTGAAAACCGTTTTATGGGCTATTGTTTAGCCATTGAATTAGCTCAGGATCCCAGTATAGAGTACATCAGTGGATACGAAGCCAGATCCATAAAGATAAATAGAAGATCTCGCAAGTATGAAATTCCTAGATTCGATGATATCTTCAAAGAACCAAGTTTTGGAGATCAGCTTGTTAACTTAGGTTTTCAAATGTTAGGTGCCAAATATTTTCCTGGCCCTGGTTCATTTACGCAGAATATGGCCTCTTCCATATTTACTTCCAAAATGACGCAACTCAGCGCAATGATAGCTGTTAAAGCCGGCATGGATCCGAAATGGGCTCAAGTTACCGGATATGCTGTTGGTGGTGGTATAAGTGGTAGCTTCAGTCCCAATGCCAATGTCTCAAGTTTCGGTGATTTTGCGAAAACTTTTGGTAGGGAGGCAGGCAAGGGCGCATTGCAAGGGTATGCTTCTGTGACAGCATACGATTGGTTAAAGAATACAAAATTCATGCAAAACAATCGCCAATTAGGATTACAGACATCTAATCTATTGGGTTCTGCTATGGCCTTTGTAGGATTTTCTGCCATAGACTCCGCCATAAACATAAATAACTTCGAAAACGAAGGTGGCTTCTTCAAGACTTTCGCCGATAATATTTCACGTAATAGCTTTGAAATGCCCAAGGATCTGCTCTATCAAAGTGTGGGATTGGGTGTTGAATATGGCGCTTCGCAAGGTTGGTTTGGTAGGAAGTTAAAGAATAATCCAGCTAATTCACGCATATTGGGCACGACATTGAGCAGCATCGCTGGTTGGTCAGGTGGTAGCTTCTGGAAGCATAGCCTTACTGCTTTGACGCTAGGCCTTACATCTGTAGGCTTAAATGCTTTAGGCGAGGCGCTGGCTGGGGATTTTGATGAGGAAACAGGGCGTTATGAGCGGGGTTTTACTGTAATGCAGATGGCCAGCTTAACATTTATGGGTACAGCCCTTATGAGGTCTATCATGGATCCCGGGGAGTTCCTGGGTGATTTAGAATTAAGAGCTGAGGAGCTTAGTAAAAGATTGGATTTTGGCCAATATGAAGGTGCCGGGACTTGGAGCGACTTTAAGTATATATCTAAGATAGCTGATTTTAGCGGGATTTCTGATTTCAAGGCCAACGCTGATCTTATGGTGGAGATGGGTGGCTATGAATCTTGGAAAGAATTCGTAGATTCAGGTAGGCTCAATAGCTTATTTCCGTCTTTAGCTAATTCCATGGTTAGATATACTTCTTCTGTCTTGCACCATGCCGCGGTAGATAATATGTTCTCACCAGTTGGCTTAAAGAATGTATTAGGCCTAGAGGGAGAGGATGGAGGAAAAGAAGTTGGTGTTGCTTTATCAAAGATTCAATGGACTACTGAGGATGGAGAGGAAGCCTCGGAGCTTTTGGCGCCATTTCAAGAGAGCGGCGAGACTCTGATGTATGAGCCACCTGGGGAACATGAGGAGAAGGGTACAATTTGGGCAATAAATAGTACAACCGAAGATAAAAGAAGAGTAGGCGTAGTTAGTGAATCAAATGCATTCAGCAATGGCCATGGAACGGTACAATTTTTTGATCTCAATGGCGATGTTGTAGGAACATATAATTTCCAAACTAAAGGACAGCCTCTGGTAGTTGGCGAGGAGCTAGAAGAGTTACGAAGAAATAATGTACCACTCTTGATGTATACAGGCCTTCCGGAAAATACAGAAATGAGGACATATCAAGCAGGCGGCGGTCCTTTAGGATGGCTCTTTAGGGCAATAGGCGTATTGTCTGACAGGGATACATCTCGCGTAATAACGCAGGATGTTCATTTTGCTGCTGATCCCATATTCGTTAGATCCGACCTTAGAGATTTTAATCAAGATCTAGGAAACGTGGATGAAGAGGGCAGTTATAAGGCTAAGGGTGAGGCCTGGCAATTAACAGATTTCACAGGTCAGCTATATCATGCTTTGAATCAAGGAGATAGAGCGGTAGCCTTTGATGAAGAAAAATTCGACGGTAGATTTTCACAAGGAGTCTTGATCGCAGCCAGCCTGGCATCTGGGGAAGATTATGAAGTTGCACAGGTGTTCCAAAACAATCAGTCGCGCGGTCTCGTGATAGGCCTATCAGTGTTAAAACAAGACCAGTCGCAAGGAATGATGATGCCTCAACTACAGGCAGTAGTTAAATTGTTTGGAGAGGCGCAATACGCTGAGAGTGAACCTGGATCAGAAGAAAACACTCTGTCTAAGCAGCCATTCTTTAATCTTATAACTTCTCTTTCTAGGCCTGAGAGTAAAGATGGTGTTTGGCAAATAGGTGAAAACAGTATAGTTTCCTATGTATTCGACCAGCAGAATCTTGCCAATGGCCAGGCCCAGCACCTCGTACCTCAAGAAGCGATCTCTCAATTGATGAATAATGAGAACGTCTCAAGCATAAATAATTTGTTTGGTTTTACAGTTAATGAGAGGGGCACGGCCAGGACAATGCAGTCATGGCAAGTAGACTCAACGCCCTCAATGTCTGATGATGGCATGACATTATCCAGTCTGGCAGGTGTATCTCAAAATATAGTCTCTAAGTATGACCCTGCAACAGGCATGTGGCAGGACAATAACGCTGCATATATGTCCACCACTAATATTAGTGAAAATTATGGTCTTACCTCTATTGTTCAAGGTCCGATGGGAGAATCAGAGTTCCTTTATGGCCTCACTAAATTACAAGCCAGTACAGACGTAAAGATATTTGGCAAAGCAAAAGAGCTTGCTGACAGCGTCCTTGATAATACCGAAAAGAGAATTGATGTAGATAGCCTTTCTTCCGAATTGAGTCCTACTACTAGAGAAGCCCTCAATGCATACGCAATGAGTCTAGGCGCAGATGGAGTAGGCGCACATGATTCTGCTACGATTCAATTCTATGCCACAGACGCTCAAGAAGGCCAACAGCAACAGCCGTTATATCTTGCTGAATCATTTACAGGAGCTGGATTTACAGGGACTCTATATCTAAATAGAAAGAATCTAAATTTTGCTAGAGATGAGGATGGCAATATCCTTAGTATGAATGATGTTCAAATAATGCGCGGCTCAACAGCTCTAGGCGGCGAGGTTACTCAGCAGATAGACTACTATAAGATGGATGGAGAGAGCAGAGCAGATCAATTTAGAGTTACGAGTGACACAGTGGGAGTTGGCGACGGGTACGATTTGCAGGGTGTAATTCTCACCCCCGGCGAAGAGCCTCAGACTTTAGAAACTGCTAAGATTCGCGCGTCTTTAGGCGAGACATACCAGTATCAGCAAGAGGATGGTTCGATTCTTAAAGAAGGACTCACGATTGGTTCAGATTTTAGCACATCGCTCACAGGACACGCGGTATATAGCGACGAATCAAGTTTAGGCGGATGGGAAAACACAAATAGGGTACGTTTTGATTTCGGAAAAGGCATAAGTGAGCTTACACAATTAGAGCAGGCAGATGATCTAGATAGCCCCGCAACAGAACATGTTTTGACCAATCTGGGTGAACACGGAGGCACAATAGCCAAAATACAGGCTCTAGCGCAAGATGCTGCAAATAAGGAACAATTGCCAAATGAAGGAATGCCCAAGAGGGGGATGTTTAAATTGGAGGGAGATGTAGATCAGGTAGCTATTGTGAATAACGCAGCGGCTATTACCCAGCACAGTCAATTCAGATACGACAATGTAGGCGCTTCTGATCCTTTAACCGGATGGCTGGTATTTTCTACTAGTGAAGATGAAACAGCATCTGTGCAATTTGGGGAGAGTATCTTTCCTGATGAGATAGACCCAAAACTCGGCGTAGAGTATGCGTTGGTAAAATCACTTAGTAGTGAAGGTAACTACGGTAGCGCCATGGCTAGTATCTTGCAATTTGATAGAGATAATCCTTTAGTTTGGGGACAACTAGAGATGAGCTTGAATGATGATGACACTAAGCTAAATCTGCCAGCAGGATGGAGAGTGCAAGGTGCAGATACGGTCGGTGAAGTAAAACAACTTATTGGTGAGAACAAGATAAGGCTAGTCCAGGCAGAAGAAGCTCCTAATCTAAGTGGGGTTATCAACAGACTTCACACTTTTGAAAATATTGATGGAGAGTGGCAGGCTTTTACAGGTGGCCATGGAGAATTAACATTAGGCGTTGTCACCGATGCCAGTAGAGAAGACAGATCTCCTTTTGGAGATAGAAAGTACGCATTAGAATTACAAGCAGATATTAAAGGTAAAGTGCTCCATCCCGCTCTATACATCAGCGTTGATCCAGCAAAGCGAGCAGAGGCCATGGAAGCTGCTATCATAGCAGCGAGCAGAACTGATCACCAGCGCGGAGAAACTCAGATAGCACAAGATGCAGATACAGCCTCAGGTAGCTCAGGTAGCTTTAGCTTAGATGGGTCATCTTGGGATGGAAGAAAAACACAAATACAGGGTTCAGGCTTATCGCAGGGAGGAAATCATGAAGTAACCGGATCTATATCTTATCTTTTATCAGGGAAAGGGTTCACTCCTTATGAAAATATAGGGACAGGCTCAAAAATAGAACTTGCTAAAGGAATGCCTATTACAACAGTTTCTCCCGGCACTCAGCAAATTACCCCTGCTACAGGTACCCACACAGTAAGACAGTATGTTGTGACTAATTTTGAAACCGCCGGAGATACACAGATACAGTTCGGAGACCTTGCTCTTAGCCAAGACGGAACAATAGATAGAGCCAATACAACAGTTGGGGGGATATCAGTAGGAGCAAATACTACCGGCGTTGCATTTGCTGATCTTTCTCTTACCACACCTTCCGTGTCCGGAGACATACGCATTATTAATACCCTATATGATAACGAAGGCGGATTTTTGGGCAGGGATGTTTCCGAGGTGCATTTTGGCGATAGCGAAAAACCAGTTGCCTTAACAACGCTCGATCCGCAATACGACGTATTATTTTATAGGTATAAAGAAAATCAAGCGGAAATTCAGGGAGAGTATGCAGGCATAATAGTAGAAGATTTAGCAGACGGAAAGACTGCCGCAGTTACTGGCAGTGCCCAAACTATAGGCGAAGATATCCTTGATAGTTTAGACGGTGGCATTGAGGAAGTAGCGCTGCAATGGCAAGGCGCTGTTATAGGTGAAAGAAATCCGCAGGTATTTATTCCTTCCTTATCTGGTGGGGGAATTCCACAGGCATCTTCTGGACAAGAAGCCTACTCCGACGGTGTAATTATATTAGGTAAATTATTCGGAGATGGGAGTGAAAAGTATACAGATGAGACATTCGAAGGCAATCCTTTGACTTTCCATCTCACAGCCGGTGATTGGGACAAGGTTTCTGCAGGCGGCCTTTCCATGCTTACTCCTACAGGAGAAGCTTGGGGTAGCGGACAGCAGTCACTATTTCAGGATTACGTAGTAAATACTGGCTTGGTAAACTTATCTGCTTATGGTCAATCCGCTCAAACAATATTTGATGCTGGTTTTACAAAGACAGAAGACGTAAGAGTATCTCCTCTTATTAGAGCCAGAGATGATGGCTCTGGTACTCCCGTGCTAGAAGGAGCTATTCCAAAGAAATCATATATTGTCCGTTCAAAAGAAGGTTCTCCTCGCCTAGGACCTAAGAGTACAGTTTTTCTCACAAGCGACACCTTATTTAGATTTCGTAGCGTAGATAATACCATAGACCGTACAATAGGATTAGGGCTTTTGAGTAGGGCACAATCTGAAAATATCGTACCGGTATTCAGAGGACTTGAGAATTTAAAATTTGGGGCTAAGAGCCGATATTTAAAGGCCTTTAATCATTTAAGGATTTTTAGTAACAATCTGTTTGCCAGCAGAGTATCCGGAGTAATGGCTGAGACTTTAACTAATCAAATAATATCGAAGGCTGATTTTATCAATGCTTTTGGGCAGGCCTTAGCTGAATTGCCATCGTCCGTGGTCGGCCTTGATAGTATTCAAGAAGCTAGGCAAGCTATAATAGATGCTTTTGATGAACACATGAGTGACCCTGAAGATAGAAATGCCGTAGCATTTTCAAGCATGGTTTTTGACGCTCTAAATGATATACCAGAAATAACCCAGATTAACTATGAAGAAATCGAAGAAGGTGGCGATATAACCAGTGTTGCTTACCAGATGCTCCAGGGTTCTTTGGATAATTTAGAAGCAGTTCCTTTGACCAATGCAAAGTATCTTAATGATACACAGTGGGACGATGAGCAACAATCGTTCATTGTGCCTGTGGAGTGGGCTGCTGAACAAGGAAGTTCTGTTTTAGGAAACATGATGATTCCTGCGCAAGAAGCATTTCCATCTTTCTCTTTTAACCCTGTACAAGGTGGAGGGCCAGGAGGTGATATAGGCACAGCAACTACTCTATTTGAGAAATTTAATTCAGACTCTCCTTTCTTTAGTATTTATACGTCCAGCGAGCAGATCAACTCACTTGCTACTTTTGAGGTATTCCAGAAGACAGGAACTTGGCAGATGAATACTGATGGTGGATTCCTATCAGTTGGCGGACAACCCATAGGAGAATATACCGCAGAAGAAGGCATACAGAGTATTACAATGGGTAGTGATGGGATAGCACGCTTCGACGCTGGCATAACAAAGGAGCTAGTATTCAATGAACCTTCTGTAGCTGCTTCTCCAGATACACAAGAGGCAATAGCTCTTGTGTATAAAAAAGACAGCCAGTGGAAGTCAATAGTAACAGATGCAGAGGAGGGTACTACTGGTTTTGTTCCTATTGATAGCGGAAGCGGCCAAAAGCTCACTTCTTCTGATTCGATATTATCACATGTTGGCGTCTCTTCACTCTATAACAATGAAGGCCTTGTAGGGACATTCCGCGAGAGCGTAGATGTCGATGTAAGCCCACGGTTGATCCATGGCATCGGTAATCAGCCGCTCTTCTGGTTAAATTCCTCATCCATCTTCGGAAGTGAAAATGTTTCTTACTGGGATGAAGGTAGTGGGCTTATCCTAAGTTTTGATATGAAGTCGGGAGCTCGCGATTTTACCTACCTTTCCAATAATAGCGCAGATCCAGAGCCATTGAAAGAAGGCCTGGGTAATATTCCGGATTTACATCCAACTAAGATGAATGAGGCAATCAACCAGAATAATCTTGCTAACCTGCCTTATTCTGTAGTGATTTCAGATGCTAAGATTACAGCCGAGAGTGTCGAATTATCCTCAGCAGGAGATTCACCAGAGTCGAAGGCTACTTACAGGAGGGTTGAAGGTAATGTTTTAAGAGACGCATTTGTTCTTTCTCCTTTTGCAGACACGCTTCAGCCTGCGGGATTCGTTGCTAATACTGCACTGGGAATGAATGCCGGCTATACCAGGCCGGATATGATAACCGACGCAGAATTAAGTGAAGTCGGGACGGAGAGAACACTCGGCATAGCTGATGGCGAAGGCGCTTTAGATATCGGCAGAGGAACAAGTATATATAAAGGCAACGTCTACTATAAAGACGGAGAGATATCTATAGGCCGCTACGCGAAAGGCGTTATTGAGCTAGAAAATGAATTAGATAAAGGGGGCAAGATCAATACTCTCTATGATGTTAGTTTTGATATATTAGGCGATGGTTCTCAGCCGGTCAATGTTGATGTTGCCTACCATAGGGACTTTCGTGGAGTTCAGGCTGACGGCTTGCGGAACTTTGTAGAAGGCCAAGAGGCCTCTTCGTTAATTGGGAACTATTCTTATTTGATTAATTTCAGCGAAGACAACCCTGGAATCTTAGGTATAACTCAGTGGAATGAGGTTACTGAAAGGAAGGAAACAGATAGCATTGCAATGCTATCCAAATATGATATTTGGGAAACTGGGACAGGAACTTTCCTGCCAAGTAGAGAATTGTTTATTGGGGCAGAAGACGATTTTCAATTCACTGGTTCAATTCAGGGAGAAGAAAAGGAAGGCGAGGCAAGGGTAATAAAAAGAGAGAATCTCGAATTGAGCACTCTGTTGCCTAATTATGATCTCAGTTCGATAGATCAGGGTTTAGGTGAGTTTTCTGTTTCTGCGATCCATCGCAATATAGAAAGGGTAATGAGGGTAGTGGGCTATCGTCAAACAGCGTTAAAACTAGATGAAGAAGAGGTTGGTCCGCCGTCATTAAAGTATCAGGACGCAGATGGCAACAATCGACTTCTATCTTTGGGTGGTTATGGCTCTTTTGCTGGCAGTAGAATTAAAGGGAGCGGGGGATTTATTGGAGAATTTATAGAGTTCCAGCCCAAAGGAGAAGAAGGCGGAGTTTTGGAGGGCATTGAAGCGTTTCCTTCTGCAGCATGGGATTGGGCAAGTGGATTATTCAGCGGTGATCCGGATGATCCTATGCGGACTCAGGCCACTGCTTATACAGACAAGACAACAGGCTGGACTCATTATCAAGGTGATGTTAGCCTAAATGTTCGGACTCCATTTACTGCTCCTTCCGTAGTCTCCGTTAATTTTCAGAATGCAGAAATCACACTACCCGGCGGAAGTCAATTAATTGGGTTTACCAGCAATGATTACAACGAGCCACAGATGACCGCCTACATCTCTAAGAACTGGTGGAGCGGCAAGATTATATTTGATGATGCTGGTCAGATAGATAAAAAAGAGAATGTTGGATTAAAAAATACCCCGATACTATACGATTGGAGTCTATCTGCAGGCGGCCGTATATATAAACCTGGTGCAGAAAAATATTTGCCGGGGTATACTCCTCCACGTCCGACAGAGCAGAGGCGGAGCAGCATTAGCGCGCAACGTCCGTGGTTGGAGAGAACCATACAGAATGTTACACATCCATGGAATTATATAAAGAGCCAATTTAATTCGGAAAAACACCGAGCTTATGAAAGAAGAAGGTTTAGTGCGGAGACAGGAATTAGTACTCTGCCTTCTCTTTCCGAACTTATTGTAACCCCAGAAGGGCAGACGATTCTTTTAACGGCCGCTACGCTTGGTACGTATGGCTTAGCTGCGGCAGGATCAGCTTGGACTACGAAAGGACTTTTGGCACTTCAAAAGGTAGGCAAATTCGCTACTTTTGGCAAGGCGCTTAGTTACGGCAGAATGACCCCAGAGGTATTCCATGCCCTCGTAGGTGCTTCGCTTATTGCTGGTTCGACCACGGGCTTAGGGACATTAACTTATAATGCACTTGAAGGCAATCCTCTGACAGACAATCTTTTTTCGAATACCGCTAAGGGCGCCTTAGCTCCTCTGGTAATGGCTGGAGTATCTGCTAAACCTTTATGGCCGATGGCTACAACTGCTATTGCAGAATTTGCTAGTGTTAAGTCAACAGGCCAAGTTTTAAGCTTTAATGATTTAGGGCTTGTACTTGCAACTTCTGTTGTTCCTGGAGGAATCCAAATTTTATCTAGAGCTTCAGCCGCAACAAAAATCGCTCAAGTTGGCGCGATTTCCAGAGTCGTTGCACCTACATTAGGATTTTTAGCAAAGACGCCGACTCAATTTTGGGCCAGTACTTATTTAGCTCTTGGTCATTATCAGAACATAATGGCTACTGGTAGTCCAATGGGCTTAGGCCAGAGTTTTGCAAATATCGGGACAACTTATGCTTTTGAAGGCGCTTTTAGTGGCCTTGGCGCAGGAGTCGGAAGCTTAACCAGGCTGACCGGTAAAGGAGTGGGTAGATTAGGGCAAACTAGAGTAGTGGGTAAATTATTAGAGCTTGCTCAAAAGCACCCAACCATATCTTCAATAGTCGCATTAGGAGGTCTGGGAGCTGGCGGAGGCCTCGTATATAATCAATTCGCTGATTCATCAAATTGGAATAATGTTGCCATAGGAACAGGAGTAGGTATTGGCTTGGCACTTGGAGGCCGGGCGTTTTCAAAATTGAGACCTAGGCTATCTCCTTCAGTCGAGGCCTTGAAAGGCAGAGTTGTTGGTGTGGCTCAAACCGTGAGACAAACAACTAAGCCCATAACTGGAAGTAAGGTTTGGTTGAAGGCAAGTAAGGCTTGGTCAAAGACAAAGGCGGGACTTTCTAGTATGGGTAGATCATATGCTGAAAACTCAGGACTTATCGGAGACAAGATGATTTATCTTGGTGGTTCAACCGCTGCAGCCCTAAAAGAATTGAATATGCCGCTTGTGGGCAGCTTAGACTGGGGAGCACAATTTACAGGCATATTGTTAACCGCGGGCAGAGAAGTTATAACTGGGACAGGTTCGCTATTGAATCGCTTAGGTATTGAAAATAGACTATCTGATAGAATTACAGCGATTAGATACCAAGAGAGAGATGCATATGATAAAGCTGTGCAATCTTTAGCTCAAGATATGGGAATGGGCCCATTAGCCTTTGTTATGACTTTCCCTGTCCAGGCTTTCGATACTTATCTACAAGTTAGGTCAGGCAGCATATTTGCTAGCAGTTTTGGTGATCCTGCAAAGACATTAAGAGACTCTTTGGATCTCGTGGGTGTTGTTAAAGATTCTATGAAAATACTTGAACAAGATTCAGGAGACCCCCAAGATAAGGGATTATTAGATTTTGATAAAGCAGATTGGGCGCAATTTGGAAGGATAGCGGGATCATTAACAGGTTTTTACTATGGCGCAAAGGGGTTTAGCCAAGATATAGTTAAGGGGATGAACCTGCCTGTAAGAGATATACAACGTAATGCAGGAGCAGGGACTGCAAGGTTTGTTGAACTTAGCGATGGTAGCATAACTAGTGTAAATAGTCTATCTACAGCACAGAAATTTGGCAGCTTTATAGCCGATAGCGTTAATTCAGCTGCTAGTTTCCATGTTTTTAATACAGGATTTTCTCTGATGTACCCTGCTGCTACTTTGCGAGCTCAGGGTCAAAGCGTGGGCGATGCTTTTATGAGATCTGCCTGGGCCGTGGCTTATACCCCGGAGGAAATTGCGCGTACAACCGTAGGCGTAACTGCGGTCTGGAATGCTGTAGGACGAGGGTACAGAGCTATTTCTAATTCTAAGCTCGTAAAAGATTTTTCCACTACCTCAGGAGGAAAGAAGTTCTTAGGAGAGTATTGGAAAGTGCCGTCTCCTCTAAAGACTGCTGGAAAGCGACACACAATGGCTTTGGGTCGAGTTATAACCCCAGTTACTCTTATAGGAGCTGGTTCCGGCATGTATTATGCAGGTAAGAATTTGATGTTGGCCGACGATGGACGCCCTAGTCTTTTAGGAAATATCGTAGCTGATTTAGGTTCAGTTACGGCAGGCATTGGTGGTTTGGTGGCTATGAGAAATATTCGTGCTAGCAGGCTCGCTAATTCTCAATTTGTAAAGAAGATTTTTGGTTCAGGAGAAAAAGGAAGCAGGGCGCATAAGTATGAACTTGGCTATGCTCTGGGAGGAACAGCCATAGGAACTGGCATGGGTGTCCTACGAGCAGACAAGTTAGGTCTGGAAGGCGGTCAATTCTGGAGTGAAGTGGCTACTTATGCTGGGTTTGGAACAATAGGCGGATTAGCTTTTAGAGGCCTACCCAAAGTAGCCTCTTTTGCCGGTGACCTGGCTTCTGTCAGCGCGATAGCATATGGTTCCAAGAGATTATTAGTCGATCCCATGGTTTCAGGGTTTGAGTATTGGTTAGAATTCCAAAAAGACGAGGATGGACAAGTGGTTAATCCGGCCTACTTTAATTTGCGGGATGCAACTGAGCCGCACCTATTCGATAAATATATACCCATGGAATATCAAAAGGACCAATACGGACAAAAAGTAATTGGGGATGATGGTAAATATATCCGGATACCTTTTCTTTCTGAAGGCGAACAGCAGACCGACTGGCGTTACGCACTTATCTTGGGCCTATCTGCTATAGGGGCAAGGCGATTTGCAAAGGCAGCCGGAGAGGCCTATACAAAAGGCTATGTAAAACAACCCAAGGGTTTCTTCAGAGGAATACGCGAGACCATAAAAACAGAAAAGGCAAGAAGGTTTGATCCTATATTAAAAGATACATCTGTATTCTATCAATATCCTGGGCTTACTTCAGCAGGGATGATGGCGGTTGGTGGAGTGTCTTGGGCCTTAGGAGAATATACGAGCTTAAGTGATACCAATATCGCAGGAGTGAATATTGGCAATTTAGCTAAGGGGATAGGTTATGGAATCGGTGCGGTCGGAGCATTGGGATTATTGACCCGAGGATTTGGTAAAAAGCCAACAATGGTTTCCAGTAAGATTGCAACTTTGGGCACAGTCGTTACAAAGGGCTTAGCTGTGGATTTGACTTTAGCCAGCGCTCAGAATTTAGCCATGGTTATTGCTCCTTTACATGGCGTAATTACCTGGACCTCTAAATTATCAGATGAACATATTATTCCTTCTGCTTACTCAAATGTTGAAAAGCAGTTTCTGGAATATACACTTGGTGCGTTTTATATTTCTGATAAGGAATCGGATCTTGCATTAGAGGCGGGAGGGGTTGTGCCACCGTCATCAAATGCTTATGCGGGACTTGGTTCATTTTCAGATGAAGAGAGCCTCTTTAGTAAGACTGTATTAGGACTTAAGTATATTGATAGAGCGTTCTGGGTTGGTTTAGGCGGCGTAGATGAGACTACTGGCCTCCCTCTTGTAGAAGGGTCTGTAGATTACTTCAGAATGTCGACTAGAAATGACGATGGCGCTAAGAAGCCTAGAACTGAATTTCTAAAGACTTTATTGGAAAAAGGTATCAGCCCGACAAATATGAGTTTTGCAGCTACCTTGATCGTGGCCGGACCTCTTGCGCGAGGTGTGTTATCAAATATTACAGCCCGCAATTTTGGAGGCCGTTTCCAGGCAGCTGTTCACGGTTTGGATGAAGGTCTCGGTCTCTCCATGGCTAGGATTAAACCTAATGCTAGAGGCGTAGGAGATCACGTCAGAAACCGCCTTAAAAATTTTGTTCATATGGCTTGGAGCGGAACCAGAGAAGAAATACTCGATGAGCAGGTTTCAGGTATGGTTATTGGTTTATTACCTATATCTCTAGGGGCACAGGAAGTTTTGCAGGAATTAGTTAATGATGGACCTTCTATTAATGTCAATCAGTTCCGCACTGGACAAGGAGCTGCTAGGGAATTAAAGCTTGGCGGCAGGGTCTTAGATATTCGCTTAGAGCCTGAAAGCTATTCAGACAAAAAGACAGTTGATACGGCTAGAAGTTTAATAGGTAAGACTTGGTCAGATATGCAGAAAGATGGAGAATCGCTTGGAGTTCTTGCTGCAGGGTTACCTGTAGGCACAGAGATCGTTATTGGCACAGGAGAAGGAGCACAGACCGCAATAGTAGGTAGCATAGGTGAAATGCCTATAGCTATAGGCGGTTATGAGGTAACCTATGAGGTTGGAGCGGAGTGGGGCGATGAATTTGCTATTGAGGCAGAAGTCGCCAGGATGGAAAATGAATTTGAGAGAAATGGCATCACTGACTTTGACAAAAAGCAGAGAGCGCTCTACGGCAAGGCTCAAAAGAAAGATGCCTTAGTAGATCCTATTAAACAGAAAGCTATAGAAAGAGTTTTGGTAAATAATCTTGACGCCAGCGATCACAATGTAGCCGAAATGGTCGCAAGGTCGATGGCTGATCCTTATCAATTACATCAAATAGAGATCGTCGACCAAAAAGGTAATAACCCTCTTACCATCAGCACGCAGGCTTTGATTGCTCGCAGGGCTTTTGATGAAGAATTTGATCAGCAGGTTCGTCAGGCTCAGGGAGACTTAGGATTTTATAATCCATCACCAAGCGTGGAAGCTTTTGATCTTAGAGTTCCGGTACAAGTCGGGCACCTCAGATTAGTGGCTTCTAGGGGTCAGCAAGAAGTTGATTGGACTACTCGCAAAGGATGGGAGTTAAAACCAGTTTTACAGGCTAAGGCAGTGAGCGCAAATGACGCCTACGTCTCCTACTTACGCACAGAAGAAGACTACTACTCAATTGTAACAGACAATCTTTACAAAGAGGTAGACTATCTAAATAAGGTAAGAGCTGTGGAAGACGCTTATGAAAAAGTAGAATTAAGTGATATGTCTGTAATGAGGAGATTAGCTTTCCATACTATGGGTGCGACTCTGGGTCAATTCGGCTTAGGCAAGAAGGCAGAGCTAAAAGATAAATTAAACGAGAATCTTAGAAGCAGTGTTGGCATATCAGTGGAGTTAGAGAAGAAGACAAAAGAGAGGGACTTCTTAAAGAGGCACAGGACAGAACCAGAAAAACTTAAAACCAAAGGCGCCACACTGGCTAATGTAAGCACGAAGATAAAGGATATAGAGAAAGAGATCAAGAAGCTGGAGAGGATGGATAAAGGTAGGATTGGAGGACTAAGGAATAGAGTGTCGCTAAAGGATGTCTATATGCAGCAGTATCAACAAAAGATTACCATGGAGGCCTTTGGTCAAGGGTTTAGAACATCTGATGCTATTGATTTTGCCATTCAAGAAGGCAAGAGATTAGGCTTGAAGTTATCTGAAGTTGGGGAAGTAACAGATAAGCTTTATAAGACAGCTGATTATGATGCCAAGACAGTGTCATTTGTGCTTGCGCCAATCTTAGAATACGAACAAGGCGATAAGATGGGAGTAGTTGCTGAGTTGACCAGTAGAGGATTGGGCGTGGCAAGAGGCGTTAGTGGGCTTAAATTTGATGTCGGTGGATTTTCTGAAGCCAAAAGATCTAAGATGGTTAAACCCGGGGAGCTAATGAATGAAGAGAGTGGAGCAGGCACAACCTCTCAGGTTAGGAAGATTGAGGGTAAGCTCGGGGTTGCTATCGATTCTTTCTCCAATTTAGATTTTAATGTTGATGTTGCTGCCGACGGAACGAGAACACTAAGCGTGAGGGCAAATGCTGTTGGTGAATATAACTTAGGAGAAGGCGCACACGAATTTATCCATATAGGCGTTTTTGGAGCAAGAAAAGATATAGAGGAAGGTACCGACCTGGCTAAAGCAGTGAAAATGGTTGAGTCTGATCCCAAACTTTTAGGCAGAAAAGTAGATTTAAAGTTAGGCGAAATGGAAGACAATGAAATTGTAACACAACACTTGAGTGGTCAACTTGGCTTTCGAGCAATAGCTGCAGCCCCACATTTACAACAAGAACTCAGCAATCCTCAATTACGCTATGCTGGTGAGATGTTTTTTAGGACTCACCCTGATCAGGAGATGCCGGATGATATATTTGCTTATATGGCTGGTGTGAGTGATGAACAATTTATGGAGATGTCATACAACTGGGTTAAGCACAGTGAGAGCGGCGTAAGGACAGATCAGCAAAACGCAGACTTGAGTACAGCCCGGGGAATTTATCGTCAGGCAACTCAAGAAATCCGAGAGCGTACACAAGGCGATCTTGCTGGCCTCCACGAAACAGAATTAAGGAATATGTTTATTCAAAGAGTTGAAGAACTGGCTCAAGAAAATGGACTTGAAGACGCGAGGGTCGTCCAAAGGCTGACTTCATTATCCGCAGGAAGAAACACTTCCATAATAGGTTATCAGCCAGTAAGAAGAGGTGAGTCCATATTTAGCGGAGATGAAATTCTCATAGACGCAGTTATTGAAGTCAATGGTGAACGTTATAATGGAGCTAATTCTTGGACCGCAGGAAGCTCTAGTCCTCTACAAGAGACAGCCCATGCGGTTCTTGATGAAGCAGTAGACCTCGCGGAATTTGCATTACAACACAGAGTTAATATAAATCTTGATCACAATGGAGATGTTCTCTATATAGGTAGAAATCCTGAAACCAATGAATTGGAGCCGATAAGCGTCAGCTTACCTGAATTCAAAGAGATGGTACGTACAGGCCAAGCCCCAAGTTTGGAAAAATTAAAGACCTATGAAGATTTGGGTTCTCTGGTACGTAATTTCCTTGAAGCAAAAGGTTTTGAAAATCATGGCTATTGGAACAATATGTTGAAAGCATTCGGAAGCAAAAAGAACAAAACACAGGCACTGCCTATAGGATACTTCCAGGATTCCAGGCCTTTAAGCGGTTTAATCAGAGAAGGCGATGTTGTTACTGTGAAGCCTGGTGTATATAGTCCTGCTAACTGGGGTTTTAGCAGAGGAGATCAGTTTGTAGTGGATAAGGAGCCATCGGACATAGACTATAAAGATGCTTCAGACGTTTTGGATCAGGCTAGCATGGCTAATGATCTCTATACTAAATTTGCAGAGGCGAACAAGGAAATCTTGCCGACTGGAGAGGCTATTAGTACTCTTGCTGCCGTGCCGGATTTTAGAAAGCATTTTGCTCAGCAGATAACTCAAGATTATCAAGGAGGACCAGTCCTATCTGTGGGAACGGGTTTAGGTATATTCGAGAAGGAATTAAAGAGACAAGGACTGGATATGCATGGCATAGAATTCAGAGAAGATTTCGTAAAGCTGGCTGAGGAGAGAGGAATAAAGGTCGTTAGAGGAGATGCTAATGTACTTCCGTTTGATAATGAATCGTTCAGCGTGATAGTTCTGCCAGATGTCATTGACGATACGCATGTAGATGCACAGAAGGTCTTTGCTGAAGCCAGTAGGGTGTTAAAGCCTGGGGGAAAGATTTTTGTCGCTACATCGTATGACCAGAGCAGGGTATTGTCAGCCAAGGTGCAAAAGAGTGAATTTGAAGCAACATTGAAAAATAACAGTTTTGAAAATATTTCAATGTTGGATAAAATAGGAACAAGTAAGCAATTTGGCGAAATGAACATGACTTTTATTCAGGCTCAAAAGATTGCAACATCCTCTCCATTGGTTACTTCACAGTTGTCTACTCCGGCTTCCATGTCTTCACCGCTGGCTGCTCCTATTACACCGAAGCTAGATGCTACCTTTTCACCGCTGGCTCCTATTACACCGAAGTTGGATGCTTCTTCCTTACCGTTTACAACATCATTAGAGATTAGAGATAGCGAAGTTATTTTATTTGATGTTAACGGTGCTGAATTGGCAAATGTAGAAGGTATTTATGATGATCATAATAATTCATTCACAATTCAAAATATAGATATCAATACACAAGATGGCGCTGTTATCGTTCCCGAGCTAATTAATCAATTCGCACAAGCAGGTATTGAGACGATACGATTAGTCGATGCTGCAGCTATAGAGAAAATGGGTAACGTCAAAGCATTGCGCAATTCTTTTGGTGCGCAGATTCAAGTCGCCTTCTCGCCTCTTTATTTAGGTAGGGATGTAAACAACGAAGCAATCCACGCCATTGAATTTAGAGCAATTAATATCCCTACAAGAATCTCCTCGTCGATAGTCACGCAGCTGCAGCAAATAACCGCCTCTCCGCTGATTCCTGCTCCGATAGGTCAACCAGAAGCTCCGTTCAAAGAGGCTGGTGGAATAAAGGGGAGGATTTTACGAGGATTCCACCTTGATTATCTTGAAGATACGCTTCAACATGGTGCTCAGGCAAGGGGAGAGCTATTAGCAAGGCTTCAACGAGAAGACAAAATTACTCCTGAGCAGATGAAAAACAGAAATTATCAAGGCGATAATTTTGTCTGCGTTAGTCTGTCGGAAGATTCAAGATATACTTCAGGCAAATGGAGCTATATAGGTCAAGCAGGTTCAAGCCATCTTAATGCTTATAGGCATGGTGCAAGAAAATCCGAACATTTAAATTTTGAAGGGTGGCTTGATGAACGAGTGACTATAATACTTTCCCCATCAGTTAATAGCAGGCTAGCAAGAGGTGATAGATTGATTGAGGGTACTGTTGAACCGCAAGATATCGATGGTATCATTGTTAATAGAATATTTGCAAATAAGGCATTTGTAGCACTTGATAGGATGGGGCTTTCAATACCAGTATTTGATGTTCAGGGAAATCTAATTCAAAGATCTGATTTGCCTGCTATTCACCAAAGCCGAGAATACAAAGAATATAATCTAGAACGCAGCAAGAGAATTACCGCGCAGGAATGGACAGAGATTGAAGACCTCTTGGGTAACACAGGATATTTAGACTTTATGCGCCATACCTTTGGGATAAGTGGCATCAAGGCGCTTAATACTCGTTTCGTTACAAATATAGGTATGGCGGTTCAAAATAACGATTTGTGGCAAGTCTTGCAGAAGAGAATGCTAGAAATTGATGAGGAAAAAGCAGGTGTTGTCATTGATTTTGTCAGTTCATTCAGAGTAGCTCCTGAAGAGTCAAGGCCTTACATTCCTAACTTTAAGTCATTGGCCAGTACAATTAGAGAGTCAGAAGCTTCCTTACCGATTGACAAGGCCGATTTAATATTACCCGGACAACCAGTAGCATTAAGCTTACCAGCGCAAGTCGGAGTAGCTGACATTGAGTTGTCAAACGAGACTACATTTCCAGACGCTTTAGAAAGCCCAGCTCGCGCACCACCTTTGGCACAAGTCTCAAGTCCCATGTCTCAAGTCCCAAGTTTTGCTTCACCCGCAGCACTACAACCACAGGATTTTAAATTAGATTCATCAGCCACAAGTTCGCCAATCAAAACACCGCAATTCTCTCCACAATATATACAAGAACTACGAAATATACTAAGAGATCCATTAATCGATGATAAGGTAAGAGAGCTTTTGGATGCAGGTAGCATGATTTCTCCCACTGACTGGAATAGGTTATTAGGAGTCCTCTTTGCTGATAGAGCAGAGAGCGAGTTGGTAGAGTTCTTAGAGGGAGATCGCGAAGCTTATGTTGGCAATATCGATTTTTCTAAGATTGGAGTTATGAATAAGATGTATGTACAAGCCTTGTTAGATAAGGCAATTCCTGCAGTGACTAGCATAATGAATAAATCTTTAAAGAATGGAAAAATTGCTAGGGTGGGAGGCGATGAGTTAGGGGTTGTGTTGCCTTCAACATTAACCCAGAGCCAGGTAGGGCAGGCAAAGTCTATAATGGAAGAGGCAATTAGGGTTGTCTTCGCAGATAAATACGGCTTTGGTCCTGTAAAGTTTAGTAGGATACCCAAGGAGAGACATAATGATGTCCGGAGAATTATTCGGGAAGAGGCGGGCGACGATGTCTTAAGTGGATTATATACAGATGAAGATGGATTGTTTATGGTTTTTAATAGAGAAAGGAACAGCGTATACAGTGCCTTTGAAGATTCTCTGACCACTATAAATGCTCGTTTGGCTACTTCTGGCATTAAGGGCAGCGTAGAGAGACGCCCTGGTGCAATCACGGAATTATATGCTCCAAGAGTCAAGATAGGAATTGTCAAAGCAGCGCCATCTGCTCAATCTGCCCGGGAAGATTTTAATTCTTATTTCCAGAAAGCAGAGATTCTATTAGATCAGGCTAAGGAGAAGGGTGTGAATTGGGTTATAGAGACAAGAAGGAGCGTATTAGACAAAGTGCAGGTTAAATCTGAAACCCTACCCAAGAGAGTTAAAAGAGACGAGCGTGAGGAAGACTATTACCCTACAATACATAGAGAACATTTCGTCGATGTCTTAGCAGAGGCGACGAGGTCGGGGTATCACGTAACAGTGGCCAATGCAGACATAAGCTATGCTCCTCTGAAAGAACTTGCTCGCAGAGTCCAAGGATTGATTGATGACGGCAAGTTTACTTATGATGATTTAAGGTATAATCCGATACTAAAGACACTTGGTTTCAAAATTTGGAATGAGGCCGGTACCCACGGAGAAGCTAATTTAGAGATTTTGCGAGAAGCAACAACTCTTGTTGAGCAAGTAGATAGATTGAAAGGACAAGGAGTTATAAAAGATGCATTCTTAGTAAGGGGACCGCCCAATAACTTCTTTATAGTGTTTTTATCGCCTGAAAGGTTAGAAGATAAGCTTTTAGTTGACTTTTCTCAAGATTGGTTAAGAGAAGTTAATGGACAGATGAGTGAGGCAGAATTAAAGGCAACGATGAGCGTGGTTAGGACTGGGCAGGCTAATGACAATGTTGTAGAAACCTTAAAAGCCTTAGAGGAATTAGCTAGGGTAAGACAGAACGCAAATATCGAAGATTTAGGAAGCGGAAATTATGTTAAGTTCTTTAAGGATGGCTCATTAGAGAATAAAGATTTTATCGGAGAGCTCGCGACTATCAGAGAAGCAGAGAGAGCCAAGTTTACCGAAATAGGTTTACAATATTTCGGACCAACGACTGCTGTTTCCTCACCGCTCACAACTCAGGCGCCACAAATATCTGACCCTTCGCCGCTGACCACGCCTACACCGATGAGTTCGCCGTTGGGTGATGCTTCCACCTCTTCACAGATAGTTCCTATTACACCGAAGCTTGCTGATCAGCTGGTCTCAGTGAGTGGGAAGATAGCAGAGCTTGATAGATTAGATGATGCAGTTTTGAGAGAGCAAATTGGTGAACTAGCGTTAGACTCCGACCTTAAAGCTCTAGAAGAATACGCAGGAGGGATAGGATTTGCAATTCCAGATGTTGGAAATGGCAATCCAGCTAGGGTGTATTTGAATGATCTGCGCGGATTTACTCAACATGTCAGTAATTCGATTGCTGATAGATTACTGCAAGATTCAAATCAATTAGACGGCACCATGGTAGAATGGGCACATATCTTAGATAGAATTGATGATCTTAATAATGCGCCTAGATCTGAGATGGCTTCTCTATCTCAACCTCAAATAGGTGGCGCTATTGAAGAAATAGCTCCAATAGACGCCGACATGTCTATGTTTTCAATGGATAAGTTAGTTCAAGAAGGTGAAATTCCAGATCTGGATTTATCCGAGATTCCTGGTTCTCCAGCCACCTCTTCGCCGATCGCAAGCCAAAAAGTGAACAATTGGGTCAGGCATTTAGCACAATCAAATGAGCCCATTTCCGTTAATGATCTTTATAAGTTGAATAACGAGTCTACGGACGATAAATATGAAGACGGACAATATTTCAATGATAGGTTTTTTCCTCAGGTTCGTACCAGAATAGACCAAGAGTTACTTCAATGGTTAAATGCCGATGAAAATGACCGCTCAAACATGGGGCGCTATCCGGCCCTTTTGAGAAATGTTCAGCAAACAAGCCTGCTGGATTTAGATTTTAAAGATCCGGTCACTTTTGCTGCTTTGGCACACTGGTTCACGACACGTCGGGGAGATTTTGCTGAGGGTAAACATCGGACTGGCTGGGCTTTGATGAATGTTTACCTTCAACGCGCTGGACATCCTTCTATTTCCTATGAGCCAGGATCCCCTTTAAGAAAAGAAGGCTTAGATGAGTACTATAGGCTTATTGATCGTGATTTTACAAATGATCCCCGCCCGTTCGTTAAGTTTATTCGTGGTTTAGTTGACGAATCTATGAGCGCAAACCAAAATCGAACCTACGAGGTTCCTGCGGTGAAAGTTTCCTTGCCGGTTGCGCCTGTACCGGATACGCAGACGCAGCTCGCTATACCTGTCCCCTCTTCGTCGCTGACCACGCCTACACCGATGAGTTCGCCGTTGAATGATCCTCTCTCCTCTTCGCCATTGACAACAGGTGGGTTTGAATTGGTAGTCCAGGGATTAAATTTTACTTTATTAGATGCTGATAATAATGCGCTAGTAGTAGCTAAGGTAGATTTTTCTGATGAAGATATTGATTCTCTGGGAAGAATAAGAACATTAGAAGTTGTGGATATGAAAGCAGCCAAACCCGCAGCTGTCCAGCAATTTACAACAAAGATTCTTGACCTCGGCTTAGCCAGAGAAGTAGAGTTTAGCACTATAGATTCTAAAGCCTTAGGGGTATTATTAGATGACCCAGCATTCGAAATGAAGGTCATGCCTCGTTTCATAGAAAACTCACCAACTGATGACCAGGAGGCAGTACACAACGTCAGAGTCAGCTCACTCTCAGATGTCCAGCCAGCTGTTCCTACAGTGTTAATCGACCAGCTGCGCGAGGAGGTGAAGAATCAAGCACAGTTAAATTGGGATTATTTTGTTGTCAGCCAAGCCAGAAATTATGAGGCTGGTATAGAATATATTCCTATTCAGGGTGTAACCTTAGAGGATGGGCCTTTTGATCAAGCTATTAATTTACAGCTTAAGAGCGATCAAGGCACCCCGGTGGCCTATGTTGTGATTGAAAGATTCCGCGACGGCGTGGCCATGACTAATATGGGGGTAATAGATTATGATCAGAATTTGGGCAGAGGCTATGGCCAGTATATAGTTGAGGAGTTAATCCGCAGGCACGGAGTTGTCTATTCAGGAAGAAATCATCGTGATAGCATCAGCCTTGATGGTTTGAAGATGTACGCCAGGTTGAAGGCCACAGGTTTTTCAGTCGAGCCTGTGACTGACTTGATCACTAGTGGAAATGAGAGAGCAGCCAGGACATTCGATAAAAAAGGTATTTATAGAAATGATATGAAGATCTTCCACGCCAGGATCAGCGCGTCGGAAGACGAGACTTTGTCAGTACCGTATGGATGGGCCTCTTCGCCGGTCGCGTCTGTCCCAGGTAGAAATAGATATGGCAGCGAAGCAGCCGTAACTAGAGATTTTGATGATCTAAGCGAACAATTCAATGGGGCTATTCTGCCAACCATTAATGAATTTATAGCAAAGAGAACAGAAGGTTTTGGATCAGTTGAACTGGCTAAACCAGTTAAGGTTTTATCAATTGGCGGAGGAAGGATGGCTGACTTGCAGTTGCGCAGTCAGACCAACTTCGATGAAGTAAAAATCTTTTCTCTTGGCAGAGAAGATTTATTCCAAGCTGACAAGATGGGAGTGCCGGAAAGATGGGCAGAAGATTTAAGACAAAGTTCAGTCATCGCAGATATAGATCAAGGCGTGCCTTATGCGGAGGGAACTTTCGATGTGGTTATTGTAGGTAGTGTAGTTGCCCCGTATTTTAAAGATAAGCTATCTGCATTAAGAGAGATACAGCGTGTGCTTACTGTCGACGGCAAGGCATTTATCGCTGACTTTGGCTTAGCTTCAATGCAAGATAGTGCAGGTAACTACTCTGATCTTACAACGGGCTTACTAAAAGGGCAGATAGATATAGTCAGCAGAAATATATATAGAGAAAATGACCTTGAAGTAGCGTTTCCAGAAGTTACTTTATATAACGTGGTATTAGATAAGGGCACACAGATTCCAGACTTACAATTACAGTCTGAGTTACCTATATTATACGGAGAATCTGTAGCGTCCGGTACTTATAAGTGGGAGAGCGTATATGCTCCGGCTGCATCGGAGATTATCATGGTTTCCTCACCAGTGACTATGCAGCTAGGCGTTCTCGCAAGAAGCGCAGCAAACACTATCAGAATTAATGAAATTACTCAGCCTGCATTAGGTGAGATGTTAAGTGATCCTTCTCAATTAGCAGCTATGGCTGATATCGATTCCGCACAAGTAGAAGCTGTATTTGCCTTCCAAAAAGACCGAAATGATTTTACCGAATTGGTTCTTGCGAACGTAGACAGCTTTAGTTCACCAGTTAAAGAAATAGATTTTGTTCTACCCGAACAACCAGCAATGTCATCGCCATTAACACCAGTCGGAGTAGCTGAAATTAAGCAACCCAGAGTGGATGGATTTGTAGATACATTCTCCAGCCCAGCTCGCGCACCACCTGTTACAACAAGTCTCGCGTCGCAAGTCACAAGCTTACCTTCACCCGCAACACTACCACAATTAACCACCTCAGCCATAACCTCCTCACCCGCCACATCTAATATTCAGGACATCTCTGTCGAAAACGACGTTCTGTTTGTTCATGCGATTAATCATGATTTTGAGCCTATGCCAGCTGTTACTTTCTTAAAGTCCAAAACGCCTTGGAATAAGAAATTGGACATTTTGTTATCTCTCAAGCCTACAATTGCTGCTTCTACAGTCAGAAATGGTGATAGTAGGAGGAATGTGGGCAACGCAAGACTAGGTGTTATTCTTAATGGCGGCAATGTAGAATTTGCGAGCCCTGAAGATGGCTACAGTTATGCGGTTGATCTCAGTGAAAGACGACCTGATTTTAATCAAGACTACCCTCATCCGTCAGAAGCCAGATATTTAACAACCGATATCGAAAGAGCGATTGCCGACCGTCATCAGGGAGGGCATAACGAGTTTATTATTCAGAGCCCCAAAGCCGTCGGTTTTTGGGTATATTTTGAATCACCGGCTGATGTCATAGGTGATCTAGATTTTGGCGTGCCGATAAGCGAGATCATTGGAGCTGTCAGGAAGTGGGGTATACCTTTATATGCCATGTCAGAAGGCCGGGTGTATGAATCAGAATATGATGAGCAAGCAGGGTTGTTAAAAGCGGGTCGTCAGCTATCCAATCTGGAAATTCTAAGTAGAGATTATGAGCCTTCTGAAACGAAAATTGCAATAGCGCAAGAAGCATTATTAAATGATTCACCTTTCCGAGTTGCTCAAGAAGAAGAGCATTTATTGGAAAGTATACTAAATGCCAAATCTGAATACTGGCTATTTCGCGATACTCCAGATGAATATATAAAAGACGCATTGAGACTTATGCCCTATTGGATTGAGGTAAGGAATAACAATCTGGCAGAAATGTCTCCTGATAGTAAAACAAGCAAAGAAATGAGACGTGAGGCTATGGTGCTTTATGGTTTTGCTGATAGTGCACGCGAGGCCGGAGATTTAGAGATAAGCCAAAAGGCCATACATGCTGCTGCCGAATTGATTCCTGAAAGCGAGTATCGTGATCTTCTTGCAAGAAGGCTATCTGAATCAGGAACTTTTAAAATCACGCGTGAAGAATTAGGACTAGCAAGTGAAATTCCTGCAATGACCGATGTTTCGTGGCCTGATCAGCCTGGCACCTCCTCACCGCTCAGCGAAGCAGATAGAAGCAATCTTCTTGCAGAAGTGCGCACAGCAGCATTGGATCTTGCTAATAACCAAAGACTTATTAGGAGCGTTGAGGCTATACGTGAATTAATCAAAGAGGAGCATCCTAGATTTGATAGTATAGAAAGATGGGGAAAGGTATTTGAAGGGGCTTTGCTCAGGGAATCTGCGAAAAACGATATACTGAATAGTGCGTTAATTCAAATAAGTGAAAGTGGAGAAGGGTTGGATTTAATGAGTGGTTTTGTCACACCGGTTCTTGCGAGCGCTGATTTGGCTCAAGTTGACCCAAGTGATTCACATACACAATGGGCTAAAGAAAACATTAATGGGAGATTGGATAACTTCGATCGTATCGTAGGATATTTAGAACAACCGGAATTACTGACAATAGGAGAAAATGAGACAGGACTTTACTTAGCCATAATTGATCAACCTGGCGTCTCTTCACCGCTAAGAGATTTTAATGATCTAGGCAAGAAAGAGCTTAGCCGCAGGCTCAATCTTAGTTTCAATAGCGCAAATGCAATGTTAGAGAGATTGCCTTCGGATAGAGCGGCTGATCGCGATCGTATTCGTGCTGAATATGATGAAACGTTAAAATCAGCCTTAAGAAAGACATTGGCCATTATTGAGAGAGTGCGCCAATTTGAATCTGAACCGTCGATGCAACCATCCTTACTTGAGACAGAATCAACCGTACTGTCCGCAGGCCTTGCTAAAGATGTAAGAAGCACTATAGACAGCTTACAAGGATACTTAGTATTGAGGACGCCTATAGATGAAGAGCTTGTCCGAGAAAATAGAAGAACCAATCAATGGCGCAATACCTATCGAGCGGCGGTCGAAGAGATCATCGTAGACCTAGATAATTACCTTAAACAAAACGGCACTGTCTATCATGGTTTGGCAACACTACAGGCTTTATTAATAGCAGAGCACATGCCACAGGCCATAGGGCAGGCTCAAAGCCGTATGGGCCTGGAGATGCCATATGATATGGATGGCGATGACAGGCTTATCCCGCTGGCTGAAGTAAGAATACCGGTTGTTGATATAGCTGCTAGAGAACTCGGAGACCTATCAGGATTGGCGAGAAGGAATTTTGCTCCATTAAAACAACTGGCAAGCAACCTTACTGAACTCACAGGAACAGAGATTACCTTTAATGAGATAGACCAAACGCTGGATTTCTTTATAAGAGGTACTGAGCTCGCAGTATTAGATACAAATATAGGTAATATTGGTGGAAGAGTTGGTGTTGGAACTATAAGTTCACCAGCAACAAGCATAGGCTTTGGTGGTAGGGGAGTAGGTAGAAGCAGAATAGATAGCATGGGCATGACTCCTAGTTCTATGAGTTCACCAGCTGCTGTAGAAAGAATTGAGCTGCTTAGAATTGAAATGCCGGAGTTTACAGAGCCGCCAAGTATGAATATGCCTAAGATGCCTAAGCCTAAAGCGCTATCATCACCTATAGGAGAGGCATTCATAGATTATGCTGGAGAAATGGGGAGATTATTGGCTCCATCTTCACCGATAAAGGTTGATGAGACAAGGCCTGAGGAGAAAGTTCCTGCTTCCAGTGTCCCTGTGCCAATTAGTGTGCCTATTTCATCGCCAATAGCACCAACTGTGCCACTACAACAAAATATAAGCAGTCCTTTTGTAATACCCGCAGTTAGTAGCCTACCTAATGGCCTATCGGTCCTTCTGCAAAAGCACCGTATGGCCACTACTAATCGTACTGCCTTGGAGATTGCTATGAGCAGTCCAATGGGTGGTGCAACAGCGCGTTCACCTGGTGTGTGGAGGCTCTTAGCGACTCTCCCTGGTCGCATAGGAGCAAGATTAGGACAAGGGTACTCCACTACATCTAATGTTAACGGCGATAAGTCAAAGTCTTCTAACTTCTTCGAAGCAATGAAGTTAGGTCAAATCTGGGCAAAAACAGTACTCGCCAGGATTTGGGGTGCCCACGGTCTATACCTAAATAAGGAAGCCAGCGCACAGTTTTCCGCCGAAGGCGAACCAGCCTACGGCTGGAGCGTAGCTCCTAATATAGGTAACAGACTGAAAGCCAAAGCAAAAGCAGTAGCCGGATGGGTCAAGGCTGCCATAGAGCAGATCGAGACTCAGATAGGCACTGGGATAGCAGAAGCTGGCACAGTAGCTATGAAGCCTGCAGTGGCTATGAGTTCTCCTGCGGCAGCAGTGTATAGCTCAATAGCTGGTAACATAGGAACAATAGCTTCTAGAAAAGGCTTAACTAAGATCGCAATTTCAGGAAATGCAAGAAATACGCTTAACTCCTCACCTGTTATAGGGTTAGGTTGGAATTCAATAATACCAAAAATATTAAGAATCCCAGGTTCGATTCGTGTAACCTGGAACTTCGCATTTTCTAGACTAATCAGCATGATAACCTCTTCAGCTCTTACTCAAAAGAGCAGCAGGGGAGTTTTTGTGCCTGCAATAGCCTCAATTAACTCCTCCAGCCCTGCGCTTCGCGCAGGACGTCGGCACCAGAAGGAAAATAACCTAAATAGGTTAGCTGGTGCCTCCAGCCCGATAAGGAAAACCGCAAGAGGAAGATATAAAATCCCCAGGGCAGACGTAATAGATGCGTTAAAATTACCCGCCTATCGCTTGCTCGAGACAGGCCTATACACAGTACAGGATTATATACATTTATTGGTAAAGTTTATCGGCGATGCCAGAAAGATGGAACTGCTCGCAGACAAGATATTAAGGATGTTTGGCCAGTTGCAAGAGTCACCTGAAGAACTTAAGGCTTTTTCCCAGACGGCGTTAGATATACACGCTCCTTTATTAAAAGCCCTAGGTTCAACCTCCAAGGCTGAAGCAATAGAGGATGCCGCCTTCCAGGTATTAGAGCCAGAGAAGCATGGTGACACTGTTAGAGAGATGGTAGAAGTACTGGGTATGGATAGGCATGAGGCAGAAGCATATCTTGAGCGCATTAGCATAAGCATAGCGGATAGGCTAATACAAAAAGGCATAGAGATAGAACAAGTGGAATTCAGATTAAAGACGCCTTATTCTGTATATTCCAAGTTAGAGAGAAAGAAAAGAGAATCAGAGCAAGCTGCAAAGAAAAAGGGAAAAGAGCAAGATGCAGAGTATACAGCTATTATGCAATTTAAAGATCTTTTAGGAGACACTGTTATTGTGCCAGACCAGGAAAACTACTGGTCAGCAGTAGGAAATTTAACTGGCTGGTCTGATAATTTTGCTCAATCCGATGGTAGTGAGTTTGAAGGCTTGGGTGGAAAATTAGATTTTACCCAGACAGAGAGTAAAGATATCAGGAACTTGGATAGATATACCGCCTATCACTTTGGCATAGAGCTTAAGGGAGACAAAGGGCAAGATCTGAATTTAGAGCTGAAGCTATTCGATCTGGATAATTACAAGTTATTCAAATTTGGTTCCAGAGCTCCAACTTGGCTATATGAATTAAATAAACGTCATCCTAACCAGAGGTTCCACATTGGCGGATTGACAAGGGCATCCGCAGACTTCCAGGAGAATTTTAATTCAATAGTAAGATATCTGGAAGGCAGGGAATACGTATTGGTTTATACAGAACATAGAGGAGGAGCCGCGCTTATTCCTATTAGATTAAATGAGGGAGCCTTGGTCGCTGATGTCTTAGCTCATAAAGCTATAGACGCATTACACGGCGGGACCTATCGTGAGGTGTATAGTGCTGAATTTAAAGGCGGGACTAGACAGGATGATATAGAATTAAAACCCATAGATATTACACAGAGAGTCAGCGGCACAGCACAGATATTATATGTCAGCCGTGATAAAAATACAGTGTTTGGCCAGGAAATAAAAGAGATAGCCAGGTTGGCCAGACACCCCAGGACCTTACTTAGCCTGCAAGGTTTAGGACAAGCAAAGTTTAACGAGAAAGTTCTTGAAGGAAGAAGGAAGGTCGGGGAGGAGCGAGTATCTAAATTTAGGAATTTAGTGGCTATGAATACTGGATTCGCCAATGCAGATGAGGTGTTCGCCTTAGTCGGCATGGGCATGCTGGACTTATATTCTAAGCGCTCAAAAATTGGAGATAATCGTTGGGCTACCTTAGATATTGTAAGATTAGAAGTTAATGTGAAAGACTCTTCCTACACTAAGGGAGCTTTTGTCAGATTGGAGATGGCCCTTGATCCTGATCAGCCTGGGGTAATGACAGAAATCACTGAAGTAATAGTAGATTTAGGAGGAAACATTTTAAATGATGCCTCAATTTCAAATAAGGTGATTTTAGATTTAGATATAGGGGCAAGCAGAATCGATGATTTAGAGAGCCGCTTAGAACAAACAAGGAGAAAACTCGAAGACCTTAAGGAGAAGCAAAAGGAAGAGTTGAAAAGAATAAGAAAAGAGTCCAGGATAGGCCATATTGATATTGTTGTCGATTTAACTCAGCATAGGGCTACCAATCTCACCAACATGAAGTATATTATCTATAGCAAATTTAGAGAAGCCAGAATCAATATTATGGGAGGCACTATTGAAGAGATAGGAGATGATAATATTCTTCTTATAGGATTGAAAGCTCAGATACCATTATCTATAAGTAACGAAACCATCGAAGAAAAATTAATACCTGAGCATTTGACAGGGGCTGTGGAAGTAAGCGTTGAGACGCTGGATGCATCCACCTCTTCACCGCTAACGGCAAAGACAAGATTTATAAACAGCTCCAGCAGCCCGGCAAATAAGGCTACTGTGTTGGTCGCTGACGATAAATTAATATTTAGAAATCTTTTGAATTTATTATTATCAAAGGAAGGCCTTAGGGTAATTGAGGCCGTAGATAAGCAAGATGCGCTTAATACGTTGAGAGCTAATTTAGCAGAAGTCGACTTGGTGCTTAGCGACGTATTTATGCCCGGAATAACCCATAAAGACCCTATTGCCCTCGTCAGGGAAATAGGGGCGATATCAGATGCGCTGCCAGTAATTCTTATGACCGCTTCTAATCAGGATGTTGTCGCCGAAATTAAGGCGTTGTTGGATGGCGAAAATATGTCAGATGTGTTGGTATCTAATAAGCTTAATTTTGCAGGCGAGTTAGTGCCTGCCGTTATCCAGAAGATAGAAGAGAGGTCTTCTTCACCGCTAACTACAAAGATAGGAGTTCTTAGTGCTTCTTCCATCCCGCTGGAGATAGTTGCACCGGTATTAGCAACGGCTACATTAGCAGGCATAGGCGCACTTGGCTACTACTCTTACACTAGGTTTGCCCAGAAGGCATTAGAAGATTTACGAGATACGAGAATTGGAATAATGGTAGAAGCAGCAACTACATATATATTGTTACGTTTGGCCAAGAATGTCATCGAACACGGAGATGAAAATAGCAGAAACGTTCAAGGTCAGAACAGCAGCCCGTTAGAAGCAGTCCATACAAGAAGCAATACGCAGAATGCAAAACACATGACTAATTCTATCCCGGTTATCATAGGCCTCATGCCACACGTCATACCCTTACGGGCACAAGCAAGTCACATGCCCAATGAGTCTGATTCGACCCTAGATCGCAACCCTATAATTAGCGGTTTAGCAAAAACACTTCGCACAGGATTAGCTCCCACACCGGTTGCAGGCGGCGTCTCTTCACCCCTTGAGGCGGTCCGTCAGAACGTAATAAACCCTCAAATAATCTCACAAATATCCTCACCTATAGCTGTTGATAATTTAACACATAGATTTGATGTACCCCAAAGTGAAGTAAGCTCCTCGTCTACCGTGGCAGGTGTTGAGGAGCTAACCAATCTAGAGATCGCTGGAATTAACCCCTCCAGCGCTCTGGATTTTGGTGTTTCTAGCCCGTTAGAATCAGAGGCAATAGAAGAAATCAGGCGCTTTGCAGAGAAAGTCAATCCGCACTTCCAGAGCGAAATGGATAGAATCGGCGTTATAAGTGCCGGTGCTTGCGATTTTGGTGCTGCAATAGGCAAGTTACTAGTGGAAGAATTTTGGGGAGATAAAGTAGAGATAGAGATAAGACTAAAAATAGGATTTCATTCTTACAATATCATAACCGACAAGACAACAGGTATAAAATATTTCTTTAGCTTTGCCGAAGGTCAATATGATAACGATTATACGGCAATATTTGCGTTAGATACAAAAGAGACGCCTGAGGCTTATCGCGGAAGAAAGGATGGAGAACGAGACTATTTCTTTGACCATGGCTTAGATTATTTCGTTTTACGTGAAGCAACCCCAGAAGAATTTGATGAAGAGCTAACTAGGCAGATGCCTTACGAGAGAGACAGATACCCGAGAAATTTAATGCCTGCCTATGAAGAAGTAGAGGGGTTAGTTGGGATCATAAAAGAGCAAAGCGGAATTACTTCTAGTTCTTCACCCATAGCAAGTTATGAAATGGTAACACCATTGACCATAGACAATAGACTATCGACTATAATCACCTCCAGCCCTGCGCTTCACTTCGTTCGCCCAGGACGTCGGCTCACTTCGTTCGCCTCCAGCCCTCTGACAGAACAAGAGATAGAGGAAGCTATTACAATAGGAGTGACTAAAATATACAGAGGCCAACGCGGCAAAGGAAAATCACTTTCTAAATTTATCAGAAGACAACGTATAGCCCAACTTACTTTGGATAATGTAGTAGAATTATTAGGAGAGCCGAATCGTGAGAAGATAGAAGCTCTATATGGAAATGGCATAGTCATCCTCGGCCCTCCAATGCGTGTTAATAAAGATAAAGATGACGGAGAAGAAATCTTAGGCGCAGTAAGAACTATTGATGGAACACCAGTTATCTACATAAATAATAACGAAACCCACCTTAGTAATCATTCCCAATTAACAAGGACGATCCTTGAAGGAATCTTCGCCTATGTTTATCCTACATTAGGCCGTATCCAAGGCCAGCCCTTGGTAGAAGGATTATATAAGACACTAGAAGATTCCAATCTTAATAATGCGGCATCACAATTTCCCTCAGAAGATATCTTGTGGCAGTTGGTTACTGAGGAAATACCACGATCAGTTAGAGAGGGAACGAAGGGTTTAATTGTTGAATATTTTGATGTTGTAGGAAGAGGAGTGGCTTTTCTGAGATCACTATATGAAGGAGACGAGGATGCCTGGAGTTCTCTAAAAGCTGTCTCTAGCAAAGGAGAAGTAGAGGCTTTTGAAGAGAGATTAGGGGAAGTAGGCATCTTTAGCAGGAAAGCAAAAGACGCTTATAGAGAATTGTTAAAGAAGAAAGATAGTCCCCTTTATACCGAAGAAGAAATCCAAGAGCTAAGAGAACTATTAATAGAGAGAAAACATGACTATAGCCAGGACAGACTCGATGCTTTAGAAAAAATGATGCAGAGGACCTTTAATCCTCATCTTTTCAAGCTTTATGATAATTTGTCTTACTATCTTCAGGATGCTGAGAAATACAGAGATGTTAAGATATATAAACGTGCCCTTCTGCGATTGATTCTTACTGCAGTTGATAAGGGCGTTATGTTCAAAAGTCTTTATAAAGAGAGTGATCCAGAAGATAAAATTAGGTTTGACTTAAAACACGCCCCGGGCCTTAGCGGCATGATAGATGAATTACAAAGAGGGAAATATGATTCAGAACAAGATAATAGCACTACCGATATGGAATCTCTGTTGAGAGGTATGAAACAGACGCTCGAAGAAATGGCAAAGAGGCAAGAAGAATCGGATGCTAGAATAGAAGAACTTCAGAAGCAAATAAGTGAAGAAGGCGTGACTCCAAAGGATGTTGAGAAGATAGTAAAGGACATCTTTAACTTAGGTGACACTCAAGATTGTATCATTGGTGCCGAGCATACGCTTTTGACTAAATATGCAATTATGAGTAAAGCATTTGGTAGAGACGTGGCAGATGAGTTAAAGGATAGTATAGATAGTGAATTCAGAAGTATAACTGGTACCAGAGATGGTCGTTCTTATGTTGTGCCTAATTTATACATGGCAATAGCCGTCTTCAATACTCAAAGAGATAAGTTAGCAAAGAAATTAAGTAGGCAAGGTAGAAGAGAAGAAGCAGGCAGGCTTAGCCAGGTAGAACTTGTAGCTTCTAAGATTGCCCAGGAAGAATTACCTTCTTTGGTCCAGAGGCATCCGGGTGAGATCGCAGTTGTGGTTGGGATTGGCAATGGTCAACACCATGCTTTTGTGGCGCAGACAGTAAAAGATGGCCGCATCGTGTTAACTGAAAACAATGCTGATAGAGATGGCGATGTATTTGAAGCGAGCAAGTTAGCCAATAAAGAAGGAGAAGTCATTATAATTACTTTATCTACCTTACAGGATGAGCAACTTACTGAGGATAAGTGGCTTACTCAAGAGGAGATGGAATGGATAAAAGAAGTCGGTGGTAGTGCGGGTGTTGCTGGTGGTGGAACCTCCGCTGGTGGCGGAACCTCCGATGGTGGTGACGGTGGTGGCGCAAGTGGTAGTTCACCCGCTGGTGGTGGTGATAAGGGAGACCTAGCTAATAATTTGAGCTCATTAATGCCAGTTACAAATACAGCATTTTTTAACCTTGCTTCTACTCATAACTCAGGCAACAGTGCAGCTAACGCAGGCGCAGCCAATAAGAGCAGCAGCGGCAATAGCATTAGCATTAGCAGTCCGATGATAACAGCTCACACGTCATACCCTTACGGGCACAAGCAGGTCGCACGTCTCACGTCACAAGATTACATGTTGAATTCTACTTTAGATAACAATCATTCAGTTGAGGATATAATGGCATCGCACACTCTTCCAATAGACTGGTTTGTATTAGGCGGCGTCTCACCTCTCTTCGAGACGGCCCGTCAGAACGTAATAAACCCTCAAATAATCTTACAAATATCCTCACCGGCCATTCTTATTAATAATCTAACTGATGGATTTAGCGTACTCCGAAATGAAGCACACTCCTTACCTGCCTTGGGCCTTAGCAGCCTTCTGGATTTGGGTGAATTGTCTATAGCCAATAGTCAATGGCCAATGGTAACACCATTGACCATAGACAATAGACTATCGACTATAACCACCTCCAGCCCGGTTGAGCAACGCACGGTAAGAGCAGATTTTGAGCGGATATTCGATCAAAAAGTGAATGAATATAAAAGAGCTATTACTAGCGGTGAATTGCAGTTATCTAAATCAACGGATAATGTGCGCTTAGAATTTTCTTCTGCAGACGATGATGTTTATGTTGGAGCGATGGAAGTAACATTAATAGATGATAGAGGAAAAGCGCTTGCGGTTGCGTATTTTGAAGAAGATTTTAGAGAAAAGGGTAGCATTGCCTTAAGGGAAGTACACGCAAAGGTAGGGGGTCAAGGAAACGGGCAACGCATAGTCGAACAACTAGTCGATAAGTATGGAATAGTTTACAGCGGACACGATAGGCCAACGATCGGCATTGATAATACGATTAGCAGCGATGGTTTAAATATGTATGCACGCATTAAAGCTATGGGCGAATACAGCGTTGAGCCAACCACTATCATTACGGAAGGTAATAACTTGGGCAAAGAGGAGCTGGGCGATGTTAAACTTGTTCATGTACGCATCCAAAAACGCTCTACGCCATCCTCCTCACCGGTGAACGACATTGTCGACAGTGCCAGTCATCTGGATGTGGGTGAATTGTCTATAGCCAATAGTCAATGGCCAATGGTAACATCACTGACCATAGACAATAGACTATCGACTATAATCACCTCCAGTCCGCTCAAGGGCCCGGTAGAGATTATCCGAGACCTAGAGATACAAGGCAGGCCTATGCTTTTTCATGGAGAGTCGATTATTGAAGTAAGGGTGGCACGAGCAGATCAGGGTGATGAACAATTAACACTAGCAGAGATTGAGACTGTACGGGGAGTTTTTGCCGGATTATATGACGGTGTATTGGAAATCCAAGTAGGTAGCATACCGCGCTACATCAAGGCGCAGGCCATTCTCCCTGAAGGAAACCCGAAACTCTGGGTTGTGGAAGACATGGAAGGGAATAATAAGACTAGAGTTGTCTTAAAAAGCAGAAAAGAAGAAGCGCTTCAAGATCCGCGTAAAAATACCGTATCAGACATAGAAACTGCAATTCACGAAATGGGTAATATTAAAGCTTTGGAGATGACCTTGTTCTTAGCTAAAGAAAATCCGACTGCTTTTAGATTGTTATCTATTCCTTTCACGGAAAAGCAAAAAGAAGTATTAGTGCTGGTCAGAGAAGCCCTGGGGAGATACGCGTTGGAATTCGCGTTGTCAGAAGCACGACACATGGAATTATTATATAGGGATCCGACTAAGAGAGAAATCCTCAATGTCACGGCAGTTGAATTAGTCGATGTTTTAGCCAGCTCAGACCTTATAGTAGAAGCAATACAAGCTAGGATAGCCGAACTCACCATTGAAGAGAATGGCCTAGAGGTAGAAGAGTTCATAGGCCAGCTCGTCTTAGATCTAGATATAGAAGACAGCCATATGAGCTCACCGGTCAGTTCACCAGAGAGCGATAGGAAGAGAGGAGCGGTTAACAATGCTCTTAGGCCGCGTCGAACCACCTCCGGCCTGATCGAGGAGGAGACAAAGGCATCGGGTGAGAACAAGAGCTCAAGTCCGATATTCAAATGGTTTAAATTAACAAAGAAAGAAATATCATGGGATCAATTTTTAAATCTTTCCGAATCAAAGCAAAGAAAGGCTGTTCTTAGCTTAGGAGAAGAAGCAAGAAAGGCATTGTTGGATGAAGCAACTAGATCTCTTGCAAGTATAGCAAAGGTTATTTATGGGAAGGATTCAGGAATAAAGCTAAATTCCTTTTACGTATTATTATTAGAAAGAAATAGCCGTGCATTTAAGCTGCTCCTTGGCAGGTATCCGGTCAATAGAAGAATAGCTGGACTAGTTATTGCAGCTATAGAACAGGCAATTAGTAATAGATATGCTGATAGGATAAGCAGCGAAGATTTTAACCACGGGCATCTTTTATTGGATCCGGTTACATTCGCACAGTATTTAAAAGAGAGTACTCATTATTCCGGGTTCCTTAATAGATTAATGAATGATAGGAGCTTGGAGATTCTGTATCATACCCAAGAATTTATCAGAGAAAGAATCAAGAGCCTGTCAGATCCACGCAGAAACCTCATACAGGATTCAATTACAGGTAAAATCGAAGAAAAACAGCACCCCTTGTCCTTAAGTATAGACAGGGCAGTTTGGTCTGAAGATTTAGGAAAGAAAAAGATAGATATAAAATTTGAACTCTCTGAAGAAGGCCGTTATAGTATCCCCGGAATTGGAAGGATAAATATCTGGATACCTTACTATGATGTAATCAAAGTTCTAATGTTGGTAAGTATTGATTCTGATACCGCCACTTCCTCCAGCCCTGCGGTTAGCTTTGCTAACCCCAGGACGTCGGTGGTTCGCGATAAGGGTGAGCAAGGCCGAAGGCCGCGTCGAACCACCTCCAGCCCGATCGAGGAGGAGACAAGCACAGTACGCAACCTGCTTGTTAAGCTTCAAGAAGAAGGGTTAAATGGTGAGAATCAACTATCAGATGAAGAAAAGTTGCCGTTTATTTGGTTCATGCCTTTAAGAGATGCCATTCCGGCAGAAACCTATTTTGCGTCTGATGTACCCCAAAGTGCAGTAAGCTCCTTACCTCCCGTGGCAGGTGTTGAGGAGCAAACCAATCCAGAGATCGCTGGAATTACCCCCTCCAGCGCTCTGGATTTTGGTGAATTGTCTATAGCCAATAGTCAATGGCCAATGGTAACACCATTGACCATAGACAATAGACTATCGACTATAACCGCCTCCAGCCCGGTGCTTGGTACTGGGTCCATCGGGGATAGATTTGATGTACCCCAAAGTGCAGTAAGCTCCTTACCTCCCGTGGCAGGTGTTAAGGAGCTAATCAATCCAGAGATCGCTGGAATTACCCCCTCCAGCGCTCTGGATTTTGATGTTTCTAGTCCGATAGAGATTAAGAACACCAGCTCTTCACCGGTCATGGCGGTTTCGTTATTAGCCAATGTCCAGGAAGCTGCTACGCAAGCATTAGATAGTACAATGTCGATACCAGCTGCTTTCTTACTTGGCATGGCAGCTTCTGTAGCTATCATAGGCTTTGGATCATTTATCTTCTTTACCAGAGGAGAAGCCAATCATGCAGCAAATGTTGATTCTGCACATATCAAGGTCTCTAAAGATAAAGAAGGTGAGATTCTTCAGGAGTTGAAAGCTCAGCCTTTGACAAGAATAGGAGCTGGGTGGGGCAAGATAGTTTATGCATCAGAAAATTGGGTCGTTTCCCGCGAGAGAGGTTTTAGAGAGACAATGAGCCTTATTTTAAGATCTAATTTGAATCAATTTATTAGACGAAGATTGCACTTAGGAGGAGTGGAGAGCGCGATTAGAACAAAGCTTCGCGTATCTGATCATGCGAGCAGGAAGGCTCGTATCAAACGTTTGGTTAAAGATGTAATTCTCAAGAGTGAGCATATTTTCTTCTTTACAATGCTTTTACTAATTCCTGTCACTCTCCTACAAATAACAGATGCAGGAAGAGAGACGGTATTCCACAAGACTCAAGCTAGAAAAATTGGCCAGATTAGCAAAAGGTTAGTTGACACTGAGTTAGTCACTAAGCGAGTAGGAATTCCAGATACAAGAGTTAAGTTAGACAAATGGCCGTGGAGATTGAGTGTCCGTCATGTTGATGAGCGCGTTGAGGCTATATTTGGTGAAAAAATTGAACAACTCGCAGCCGAAGGGCGATTCGAAGAGGCTCAGAGATATTTAGATAAAATTTTGGACATGCAAGTTCAATTATGGCAAAGAGGCATATTTGAGTATTCATTTAATTTATTTGGCAATTACGGCATTATTGGTGATCGTATTGTTTTATTGGATGAAGGAGAGACATTTGATAATCCCGAAGATATTCGTAAAATGTTTACCTCGGGAAAAATGGAACAAAGGCTAGAGAATGCATCTACACAGATTAATTGCTTCCTTAGCGATCAACCGGAGATAGTCGATTGGTTTGTTGCAAGATCGCATGAATTAGTCACTATTGAGAGAATAAAGGAAATTTGGAGTGATCCACGCTGGGATACGCCGTTAAGCCTTGATGATGGTCAAGCAGGAACCGCAGCTTTCTTAGACACTGTCAAAAAACTCATTATTATATTCATACCGGCAATTGCATTAATGATTGCCGTTCCGACTGTGGCGGATGCGGTTAATGAAGTTTCTCTCTTAGATTCTGAATTGGTCACAGTATTGCCAAAATCAGTGGCTGTAACTAAAACCACCTCCAGCCCGGTTGCCGTATTAGCAGAGGTTGCTTCAAATTCCGGCATGAGTGGTTTTGAAGCCGCATTTTTAGTTACATTTTTAGTTATATTTAATGTTGCGGCAATATCTGTAAAAATAAGAGAAACAGCAGTCAGGAAAGATGCCCGAAAGAAGGTAGATGAAGCTTTAAGTTCTGAAGAGCAAAGCCCTATGCTGGAAAAAGCACTACCTGTAGTGGAAACGGCAGTGAAAGAAGGAAGAGGCAAGTTTATTATTAAAGCGCTGGACTCAGATTTTTCTCTTGTCGTAATCGCTGATTTGCTTAACTACCGCGACAGCCAGGGCCAAGTATTAGACCGTTTCTCGTCAGGCTTCCAAGAGCTGGTATTAGAAGATGCCCGTAGACATAGTCGTACCAGAGTGCGTAATTGGCAAATTGGTTACCTCAGGGACGAATATAATGCTTCAGAGCGGGAAAATCAGCAAATAACCAGCTCACCGGTGGTAGGCAGCCTTGCCTCCAGCCCTCTGGATTTGGGTGAGTTGTCTATAGCCAATAGTCAATGGCCAATGGTAACACCATCGACCATCGACCATCGACCATCGACCAACAAATCCTCCAGCCCGGTAAAACCGATCGTCTTGCCAAAGGATCTTGTGATCAAATGGCGCGGTCGAAAGTCTGAAGAAGCCAAAATCCTTGTAGGAATGATTAGCCAAACAATTGCAGCAAGAGATTTTGCTCAGTATATTGCCTTGTTAAATGAACTCAGAGGGCTTGTTCGAGCTGAGACAGTCCAAAATGCCATTCCGGCTAAAATTGAATTAGCGAAAAAGCTGATCGAGGGTGAGGCAACATTAGCTGAAGAAGAAATAGTTAAGGCAAAAGAGATTGACGATTTTGTTCTTTCAGTGAAGTGGGGCCGCGGACGCAAACCAGTAGGTGCTGAGAGCGCTCAAATGAAGTTCAAAGAAGCCATTGAAGAAGAAGATTTTAGATCTGCGTTGATTATACTGATCGAATTAAGGCGCAAACTAAGAAAAAGAGTTGGTCTTGTTGAGCAATTAGAAGCTGAAACAGATCGGTTAAGAGCCTATTTTATTAAACATCATGTCCATACAGTTGATGATATCAAGGAGCATGCTGAACTATTAGACAGCACAGAACACTTATCGCTTGATGGGCTGACACTTGAGGCTAGAAGGGTGATCGCTGCTTATATTAAGTTAAGAAATGACAACATCAATATTACGTTACGCAGAATTTCCGAGCGTAGCACACTTGATATTTTAACGATTGATCATGTTCTAAAAACCGAAATCATGCCACTTGTTGAAATGATCATGCAGAATGATGAAGAAAGGAAGAAATTACTTGATATTCGTGACTCTGACGTTGTTGAAGCGCAAGAAAATGAAGCGTTTGAAGAACTTCTTGGAGACCTGTTTGCTTCGGTCGAAGATCAGGAATTTACTATTTATAGTGAACTAGTTGAATTTGTTCAACAGATCATACAGGCACCGAAAGCAGAGGTTGTCCGCATGCTTACCGTAAATCAATTAGGTGAACGTGATATGTATAAGCTCCAGCAAGGACAGCAAACAACAGTACCGGTTGATGAGCCGTTAGTCATTGAAGGTTATGCGGTTTATATTCATCGAAGTAATTCCAAAAACAAAGTCTCTGGCATGAAAGATGACATAGTGGCAGCGCTTCGTCAGTTTGTGGCTAATATGGACGATACGAAATATCAATTAAGCGGCATTCTTAAGGGGTTTTATCGGGATCGCTTAGGTAACCAACGACTGATCTTTAAAGTATTAAGAGATAGAAAAGCGATCGTTATCATAAGGCTTATGAGCCGTGGTGTTTCGGATGCGCAAAAAGGTTATTCAAAAACAATAGAGCATTTTATCGCTATGGTCGATGAAGAGTTATTGCGCTCATCAAATGTTTTTGATACCAAAAATGGCATGAAGAAAAACGGCAATGGTCATGGAAATGTCTCCAGCCCGGTCACTACAAAGTTGGCGGGCAAGCTTCTGGATGGGAATTATGCACCCAGCTCTATAGCGCAACAGATAGTTCCTATCAATACAGAGGCGGATTTATTTGAGATATTTCCGGCATGGCTAAGAGAAGGTCATGGAGAAATCAGTTTTCAAACAAATAATTTTGGTAAAATTAACGTTTCATTAGTAACGAGGGGCTTTAAAGGAGTAATGGTTGTCTCGGCCTTTCCTTACAGCATTGAATCAAATGAAGCCAGAAAATATCTGAATTATTTATTTGAGCCGAAGAATGAAAAGACTAAAGAAAGATTGGAAGCGGTTGATGATCTCGTGCCACCGGAAGGGGCATTTGGGCACATGATGATTTCTTTCAGAACTATTTTTGATCCTGTCGATCCTGAATATAGACACCCGGCCATAAATATAAAGGAAATTCAACAACGCATTGGTTACGGAGATATTCCCAAAAGGATAAGGAGGAAGTTCGATATATGGCGTGATAGTGTAATCAACCAAATTGAAGTTTTTGCACAACAGTATGGATTGCTTGTAACAGGAAGCCCAGCAAGTTCTTTGGTAGAAGATGAAATCCAACGTAAAAGAAATTATGTCGATCCTTATGAAAGATTAAACTGGTCTCTTGAGGATCTTAGAGCCATACATTTCTTTGATGAAAATGTAATAGCAACAGAAATTTTTCAGGTTTCTCCAAGATCAGCAAAAATTTTGAGACAATCTAACGAGGGGAGTGAAGAATTAACACGCGACCCCGCGATGAGGGGAGATGACGCCTCGTTATCGGGTGACTCTGGAAGAGATTCGAAAGCCAATAAAGACGTGACAGGGGACCAGGGCCAAGACATTCAAACAAATTCCAGCCCGGTTGTAAAAGGTCATACCCTTACGGGCACAAGCAAGTCATACCCTTACGGGCACAAGCAAGTCATACCCTTACGGGCACAAGCAAGTCACATGTTTAATAGAATAGGAGGTGAGGTACAATGGATACTCGCAACATTAGGTTTAACTATTTCATCCGTAAGGATGATGGTTCAGTCATTGGTGCGTGCTGTGACAAGGATGGGCAGGGACAGCAACAGATCTACATCTTCGCAACCGATGGCTCAGTCAAGTCAAAAGACGCCTTTGGTTACTGGCATGAGATTGATCGGGTTGACGCCAGGAGTCTCAAGGCGCTTATCGGTTTCCACTAAACAATCAGGCAAACCATCCAGCAGCAAAAGCGCCAACCAGACTTTTCCCACCGCCCTACCCGTTGCACGAGTTTCTCATATGGAATATAGCAGAATTGCAGATGAGAATCCTTCTTTTGTCCGTGCTGGTTTATTAGCAGCTTTAAGAAAATTAGAGACAGATAATTCTTATCTTGCGGCAGATATTGATTATTTAGCTGAATTATCCGAATTAATGGCAGGCTTTATAACTAGTGTCCAGCTTAATGCTCCCCCTCCAGGTGGCAACACTGAAGATACTGAATTCAACTACCACCAAATAACCCAAGGAGGAAAAGATGGAAACGAGGAGATCGGAGTTCGAGAAAAAGATAAGAAGCCTGGAAGCCCAGTACACGATAATGGAGGAGAAGGTCAAACAGAGAGAAAGAGAGCGCCTGGTGGCAATAAGGTCAGACGTATCAGAGGTGAAGGAAGGATCCCCGGATTAACACAGGGCAGCAGAGGCACTAAATTTGGCTTCGTAATAAATAGATTATTAGGATTAATTTTAGGTCATGATTATTCACAAGATTTAACAGCAACACATCGTGGTGCACGCACAGACGCAATTTTAGCGGCGGCTGTCTCATCGCCTCTAGAGACAGGTCGTCAGGCTTCCTCAAGCTTCAAACCTCAAACAAATTCCAGCCCAGCGAGAAACGCCGATTCACAAGACAATCAAAAAGTAAAATTCTTCTCCACAAAAATACCGCACAAGAAGTTCATTGTTGCAGCTATAATTGTTGGATTAATACTTTTCCCTGTCAATATCAACTTAGGTGCGATTAGCACACTAGTAACCGCAGTCTTAAAAGAGGCGGTTATGTTATCCGTAGGCCTGGGATTGACCGCAGCAGCATTAATGACAAAGTTAGTTGCAAAAATCCCGGCAGTAAGAGATAGCAAATTAGGCAAGGCATTATCTTACCTTTATGTACCGGCAGTGCAATTAACCACATTAATCGGATCTACATATCTCTGGGTATTTGCTCAAGCAGAGTTCGCCGCAGGAATCGGTGTTGCCGCTACGCTGTTGCCCTTTATCAAGGTACTCGTATTCTCAGGCTTATTCTTCATCGCTGTCTGGGCATTAAACAGCGGAATCGATAATATCTCCAGGTTGATAAATGGCAAAGAAGTCAAGTTGATAAGCGGGATCAAACAAAGATACGGGAGTATGCCTGGATTTAGCAGGGAGGTCTGGTCAGCATTAAGAGACTTACGAAAGTCTTTGAGGGGCGAATCAAAATTGACCATAGGTGTTTATTTCAAGAATACTTTCAATGGGCTCAGGAACGGTGATTGGAAGACATGGGCCAGAGTCACAGGTATTACCGCATTAGTGATATCTGTCCTCGTCTCCATAGAGTTTTCAGGATTTGCCCTGTTTGCAGGAAGCTTATTAGCAGTATTCGGAAGTTATTTAGTAACTGTGTTCTGGAACTTCTTTATGGACAGAATCGATGCCAACAATAAGGCATTAGACATTGCTGTAGAGTATGCCAGGAAGCAAAGTGGAGATAGCTATGATGAAAGCATTCTCAGAGAAGAAAAGACACTAGCTAATGGTAAGGTGATTATAAAAGATTGGGAGAAGGTTATTGAAGACAAAGCCAGCGGCTACAAAAAGGCATTTGCTAAAGCAGGCGCATTCGGAAAGTTCTTGCATGATTTCAAGGCTTGGCTAGAAAGAAAAGCTTTGAATAATCCTGTGCTTTCAGGTTTTATCGGGTTGTACTTCTCCAGGATATTAATCGCTGCAATCGGTGTGGGGTTTGCCGGACCTGTTGGAACAGCCTT
>JBHPGU010000002.1:0-91904 GCA_042570265.1 Candidatus Omnitrophota bacterium
TTACTATCGTATCCAGGTCTAATTTTATAAATTGCACGCTGGCAGCGCCGGATCCGGGACCAAGAACGCCAAGCTGGAGACCGGCCGTGTGGTGCGTGTGCCCCGGCATATCTCTGCGGGCGAGACCGTGAAGGTTAATACCGAGACCGGTGAATTCATCGGCAGGGCGTAGGCATAATGGCTAAGATCAAATTAGATCTACACGATATTTTTAATAAAGGCAGGTCTATCGAGGCCGAACTAGACCGGGTTATCCGGGAAGCTGTTGCAAAAAAGATCTCATTAGTCGAAATCATCCCGGGCAAGGGCAGCGGCCAGTTAAAAAAGCACGTCCTGCGTTTCCTGCAGCGCAGCGACATAAAAAATCTCTACCACCGCTTGGAAAAAGACTCCAAGAATTTCGGCCGGATCTTCGTGCACTTTAGATTCCGATGAAGCCTCTAATTTATATTGTAATCATCATTTGTATCCTGGTTCTATTGGGATTTTTTTGCCTAAAACCCGTTATTTTATTTTTGGCACAGGCGCAATTAGAAAAGGTATTCATTGATAGCGTAGTGGAGATCGATGATTGTGATATAAAGCCTTTCCATAAGCTGGAGCTATTAAATATAAAAGTCAAAAAGGAGCCTGTTTACGATTTTAGAGTAGGACGGCTAACGATCCAATTCACTCCATTCTCAATTCTCAAAAAGGTTATCTTAAAGGCTTCACTCAGTGACGCCGCAATTACTATAAATCAACCGGGAAAGAGTATCCGGGAATTTGGGCAGCAACTTAACTACGGTGGTTCCAGAGGCGTGTTCGCGCTCGATTCCATCGAGCTATCCGATATAAAGCTCAACCTGGATTCAAAAGAAGCGAAGCTAAAGGCGGCTCTGTCACTGGTATTTGATCTCAAGGACCAGTCGCTTAATTCCTGTGATTTAAAAGTTGAATCTTTGACCAGCGCTGGATTCCAGTTGAAGAATGCTTCTTTGAGTACCAGGCGGGCTGGGCCAGCGGGGACGTGTTTTATTGACCAGGTTACTCATTCGGATGTAACGCTGCGGCAAGTCAAAGGCCGGGCGAGATTAGAAGACGAGTTTTTGATCCTTGATTCTTTATCCGCGCAGCTTTTGGGTGGAGAGCTCCGGGGAAACGCGAGAGTGGTTCTGGACCGCGATATGCGATACACAGCCAGCCTGCAATTTATAAAATTAGACCTGGATACGATAGTAAGGGATTTTAAGCTCCAGGAAAAAGTCCAGCTTCAGGGTGAGCTGGCAGGTTCCTTTGTGTTGGAAGGAAGCGGCGCTGTCGTAGATGTAGTAAGCGCAGACTTGTCCGCAGGCAAGGACGGTGGGACGCTGACGATTAAAGACAATAAATACCTCGATAACCTGGCGCGCCGTTCAAATCAGTCGTTCGATTTAATAGTGGATAGTTTTAAGGATTACCGCTATAATGCAGGCATAGTGAAGTTATCTTTGGAAGGCACTGATCTAATTTTTGATATAGGTCTTGAGGGAGAAGCAGGTAAGCGAGATCTAACCGTAGTACTACATGATTTTAAATTAACAAAGGAGGAGTGATGTATAGAGTATATGTTGCTGTGGTCTTATGCGTGATCGTGTCTTTGGGTTGTGCCCGGGTAAGTGTAGAGGCGCCCAAGGAAGCGATAAAATTGGATATCTCTATGCGCATTGATGTCTACCAGCATATACAGAACGATATAGATGCAATCGAGGATATTGTTTCCGGCTCGGGTGGTGACGTTTCATCGACAGACCAACAAAGTATGCTGAATTTCTTTCTAGGTACGGCCTATGCCCAGGACGAGTTAGATGCGACCATAAAAGACGCTGCTTTGCGGCGCAAGGAGAAGCTGCCGGAGTTGCAATCTTTGATGTCTGTTGGCGTTATCGGAGAAAACAGTTTTGGATTATTGGAGATAGTCGATACAGGCGCTGCGTCTTCTGCTACAGAAAAGTTGGTTGAGGAGGAGAATGCGGACCGCATGATCATCTATAAAGAGCTGGCACGTAAAAACAACACCCCCCTGAAAGAGATTCAGGGGATATACTCATTGCGCCTCCAAGAAGGCGTTCCTTCAGGTGCGCCTATCGAAGTCTTGAATAAAACAACAGGCGCTTTAGAGTGGAAAAATAAATAAGAGAGGGTAGGATGCACAGTTCTTCCAAGCTCTACTGGAAGCACGAGAGTGTCCACGAAAAAAATATGACACAAACAGGAACAAATTATTCTTTTGATGGACTAGGGATAGCGCCTAAGGTTTTGGGGTTGCTAGACCGTTTGAAGTTCAAAGTCCCCACACCTATCCAGCATAAAGCTATACCTATCGGCGTAGAAGGTAAGGATGTCATTGGCGTAGCCCAGACTGGGACCGGCAAGACATTGGCTTTTGCTATTCCGATTGTCCAGAGCCTGGCCCAGAAAAAGAAGCGCTGCTTGGTATTGGTGCCTACGCGCGAGCTGGCCATTCAGGTTAACGAGACCTTTGCGAAGGTCGCTCCGTTATTCGGGCTGCACACAGTGGTGGTCATCGGCGGAGCTTCTATGCGCGAGCAGCTGCGCAAATTAAAAAGACATCCCCATATCATTATCGCAACACCTGGACGCCTGGCAGACCATTTGCAACAACGCACGCTGCGCCTCTCGGATGTCGGGTTCTTGGTTTTAGATGAAGCTGACCGCATGTTGGATATGGGCTTTAAGCCCCAGATAGAAAACATAATCAAACATATACCTAAAGACCGTCAGACGATGTTGTTTTCAGCTACGATACCCGGTGATGTCATCAGGATCGCCACTAAGCACATGAAGCTGCCTGTGCACATCGAGGTCGCGCCCTCCGGGACTGCTGCCGAGCAGATAATCCAGGAGTTATTTATTGTCAGAAAAGATACCAAGAGAAGATTGTTGTCAAATATACTCAAGCAGTATCACGGTCCGGTATTATTATTTGCGCGTACAAAAAGAGACGCGCATCAGATCACACGTTTCTTAAAAGGCATTAACTGCAGAGCGGCCGAAATACACTCCGACCGTTCGCTGGGCCAGCGAAGAGAAGCATTAGAGGGTTTTAAATCCGGAAGATATAGAGTACTTGTAGCCACGGATATCGCCGCGCGGGGCATAGATGTGGTGGGTATTGAGCTGGTAATAAATTATGACTTGCCGGACGATACCGAAAACTACGTGCACCGCATCGGCCGCACAGGCCGCGCCGGACACGAAGGCCGCGCGATTTCTTTTGCCACGCCGCAGCAGGGCACGGATGTGCGTAATATCGAGAAGCATATCAAGACAGCCCTGCCCATCTCCGAGCATCCTGATATTCCCAGAGAGAAGTTCTCGTTTGCGTCAGGCCGTTCCAGTAAGACTAGTTTTCATAGTGGGTCAAAGGGGCGGGGACGCGGCCGTGGTAGTTTCCGCAGACGACGGCGTTAGTTAGAAGAGGTTGCCTCTATACGGACTGATCCTTATCGTGTTCGATCTCCGAGTCGTACAGGTAGATAAAATTAATGAACAAGAAGTTGCTTCTTATCTTGCTTGCGTTTTTTGGTTTTATATATGGTTCAGTGCCGGTATTTCCTGCCACTGCCGACCAAGATACCTATTCCTACCCTGACTCCAATATCATTTTGATTTCTATCGATACTTTGCGGCCCGACCGCCTGGGCTGTTATGGCTACGAGAGGGACACCAGCCCGAATATAGATAAATTTGCCAATGAGAGCATCCTGTTTCAAGACGTGATTTCACAAGCTGATGTGACCCACGCTTCTCATCTATCACTCTTCTTATCAAGATATTATTTTGAGCATCGCAATTCATCTGAAGGATTTTCTACCCTTCCGCAGTCTTTACAGGAATACGGCTATAAGACAGCTGCATTTGTAGATGGTGGTTTGATGAGCATAGGTTTAAGTTTCGGGTTTCCAGAAATGTTTGAATTTTACGATAGCTCAAAGGGTCCAAAGAAATCCGGATTGAAAGAGATCAACCCTAAAGTTGTAAAGTGGCTGGAGAACAACTACAAAAATAAGTTTTTCTTATTTGTGCATACTTTTGATATCCATCATCCATACAAGCCTCCGGAGCCTTATAGGAGTATGTTTACCGATGGCTACGTCCCTGATTGTGAACATTGCACTGATTATCTTACCTCACCTTGGGACCAGACGAAAGAGAGCGCAAAATACGTATCGGACCAGTATGACGGAGAAGTACGTTATGCCGATTTTATGCTGGGGAGTATTTTTGAGACGATCCAACGCCTGAATTTATACGAGAATACGATAGTTATTATTATGTCAGACCACGGTGAGAGTTTAGGTGAACACGGGCTTTTTGGGCACGGCCAGGGATACAATGTTCAGCTGAAGATTCCTTTGATAATCAGGTTGCCGTCCGCAAGGCATCAAGTGGTTCCGGAGCCGGCCCAGGCAATCGACATATATCCTACGATTCTCGGTTTCTTAGGAATTTCACCAAAGGGAGGGCTTTCCGGAGTTAATTTGGTCCCGTATATCAAAGGGGATAAGACCTTTGCCAGCAAAAGAGTCCGCTGGAGTGATACCCACGATAAAAAGTTAATAAACTTTTATGATGAATGGAAAGTAATCTGGCATCAAATGGGTTCTGTCGAATTATACAATCTTAAAGATGACCCTCAGGAAAATGTCAACTTAATCAACGACTATCCTGAGGTAGCCGCTAATTTGAAAAAAGCTTCAAAGAGTTGGAGGGATTTTTCTCTGCCGGAATTTAACCTAGAGTGGGTCAAGGAGATAACCGAAGGTTCCGATGTCGACTACGAGGAACTAGTCCAGGAATTAAAAGCCTTGGGATATTTAAATTAATCCGTGGCCAGCCATCATATTTAAGCGATATTTAACCGCGTAGTAGGTAATAGAATAGAATAAGTTTTCATTATGGTATTCATCAAAAACCTAACTAAAAATTTCGGCAAGAGAGTGCTCTTTGAAGATGTTACCTTAAACATCAATCGGGGAGAAAAGATTGGCTTGGTCGGCCCGAACGGTGCCGGCAAGAGCACTCTGTTTTCTTTTATCTTAGGCGAGGCAGAGCCGACGTCAGGCAGCATCCAGATCATGAAGGGCGTGCATATCGGCTACTTGCCTCAGGAGGCAAAATTTGATTCGCAGCGCACGGTGTTGGAAGAGTTGACCGAAGGCGACAGCCGTATCGCTAAACTCAAAAAAGAAAAAGAAGAGTTAGAAGACAAGAACCAAGCTGGCGATATGCGCTACGGAGATGTGCTGCACGAATTAGAGGTGTTGGGTTTCTTTGAATTAGAACACAAGGCCAAGAAAATATTAATGGGCCTGGGATTTAAGCAGAGGGATTTTGACAGGCCCATACAAAATATGAGCGGTGGCTGGCAGATGCGCACACTCCTGGCCAAGCTATTAACATTTCAATATGACCTGCTGCTTTTAGATGAGCCTACAAACTATCTGGATTTGAACGCCGCCTTGTGGCTGGAGGACTATCTGGCTAAATTTAGGGGCACACTTGTAATGATCTCTCACGATAAAGCTTTTTTGACAGATGTTACAAATTACACGTTGGTCTTAGAATTCGGTAGGTTATATAAGGTTACTGGAAATTATACACACTATGAGCAGATCCGGGAAGAACGGCGCAAGTACTTAGCAAAACAATCCAAGGAGCAGGTCAAAAAACACAAACAGCTGACCAAATTTGTGCATCGCTTCCACGGCCAACCCAACAAGGCCGCGCAGGTGCGCGCCAAAAAGCGGGTCCTAGACAATATCGAGGAAAATGAGGTTATGGTGCCTCCGGATCCGCGCGAGAGTATGGGTGATTTTCAATTTCCCCAGACAAAGAAGAGCGGCTACAAAGTAATAACTTTTAACAAAGTGTATAAGTCATATGCAGAGATAAAGGTCTATGAGGAGTTGGATCTTGAGATAAATCAAGGCAAGAAGATGGTTTTAGTTGGAGAGAACGGCGCGGGAAAATCTACGCTTTTGAAGATGTTGGCTGGTGTTGTGGAAGTAGATAGCGGTGAGCGGAATGTAGGTTTCCACGTGGATATTGGTTATTTTTCGCAGACGCGTATGGACGTGTTGACTGAACATAATACGGTTTTAGAAGAGGCATATACAGCGGTAAGCGGGTTTAGGCGCGAGGAGGCTGTGCGCACAATACTGGGAGCTTTCTTTTTCACCGGTGATGACGTGGAGAAGAAGGTCAGTGTCTTATCTGGTGGAGAGAAGGGCCGTCTGATACTAGCAAAGCTATTGATTAATCCTCCCAACTTTCTTTTGCTGGATGAGCCGACCACGCATCTGGATGTGGACGCGGTAGAGGCGTTGGTCAGGGCATTAAAATCTTACCAAGGCACGCTGATTTTTATCAGTCACGATATTTATTTTGTGCGCTCAGTGGCCAATTGTTGCCTAGAGGTAAAAGACGGTGGGATCAGAGAGTTCGTTGGCGATTTTGATTACTATTTAGAGAAGAGAAAAGAAGAGCTGACGCCAACTAAGAAGAAAAAGAAAAAAGATGAGGCGGCCGAGCAAAAAAAAGTCCAGTCTCTAGACAGAATGAAGGAAGAGGAGAAGCTGCGCAAAGAAAAAAAGAGAGAGCGTAAGGCCTTCAATGCCTCATTAGGGAATAAGATCAATAAGCTTAAGAGGAAGAAGGAGGCTTTTCTTTTGGAGGGCCAGGCTACGAAGCGCGCAATCGAGCGGCCACACAAGTACCGTGACGCCGAGACGATAAGAGAGCATGAGCTGAGGCTAAAAGAGATAGATCAGGAAATCCGGGAGATAGATTTAGAGATAAATACTTTAGAAGAGCAGCTGATTCAATGAAGAAACAGACTAAAGACAAAAGACCAAAGACCATAGACCACTCACCTCGTGAAAGAAATGGTTTTCTTTGTCACTCTAGCGTAGGAGAAGTCTTTAGTCTTTGGTCTTTAGTCTATTTTTTATAGCTTTTCTAATTTCAGGTCCTTGAAGTTTTTGAGCCTCGAATTTTCTAGCATGTAGATGTCCATACTCTGGATAGACCCGGTTAGTTGCGGTGGTGGTGGAGGCGGAAGCGCTGGTGGTGGTTCTGGCTCCGGCTCTGGATTCGGTGGTGGTTCTTCGCCTGGTGGTGGCGGAGGTGGTAACGCTGGGGGTGGTTCTGGCTCCGGCTCTGGTTCTGGCGGTGGTTCAGGCGGTGGTTCAGGTGGTGGTTCTGGAACGGGTTCTTCCTTTATCACACGGCCATTGTTACCGTATAGTTCTTTTCTGTCAGAATCTTTATCGTGGCCAAATGGGTCGAGCATATCGGGTTTACCCATATTGCCCTGGCCTCGGGTATCATTAGGATTGTATGCCCACCTGGAGTGTTCTAATTTCTGCAGGGCTTTATCCAAATTCCTTAAAATCATTTGATTCTCGCGTTCAACTCTGCGTTCAATAACTCTCTGCCTCTGTTCCTGCCTCTTTACTTCTTGTAGTTCCTTTTTTTCATGTCTGGGGATGATCTCTCTTTTTCGAGACTCATTTTTTACCTTATCAATAGCGTGTTTTCTCTGTAGGCCCCTATTATTTGATTTTGTATTAACACTGCTAATTGCGGGCGTTACTTTCTTAGCCTGGCCGGGTGGTGTGGCCTTTGGAGTTTGCTTTTTAGCCTGGCCGGGTGGTGTAGCTGGTTTGTTATTCTTAGCTGGTTTGGGTGCTGGAGCTGGCGCTGGTTTAGGTTCGGGAGCTGGAGCGGGCGTTGGTGCAAGCGCAGGTTCTGGTTCTGGGGTAGGCACGGGAGCAGGCGCTGGTGCTGGAGTTTCTTTTTTGGCCTGTCCTGGTGCTTGTTTATCGTTGCCTTTACCTTTATTGCCTTTAGGGGCACCGTATAAAGGACTAGTGATTAGAGCCAAGATGAGCGTGGCAAGAAACAACGTTTTTAGTATTTCTCTTATCTTCATCTTATTATTACTACCCCCTAAAATAAATAGACCTACTCCGTAAGAAGTAGGTTGCACTTTCTCCGCATCAGCAACCAGGCTGTCCTTTTTCAAGGATCCTTGGCTTTGCGTCCCCTCCTTACGAAGAGTTTGCCTTTGTTACTTTACACTATAAGTATAACATATAAATCTTTATGCTTCAATAGGTTAGGTGTCAGGATTGACCCCTAAATAGCCTAGCAATGTGTAACTAATTGCTTTTACAGTAGTTGTGGAGAATTTTTGGGGAACATCTAATCTGACAAGCATAAAGAATTCTTTATGTCAAGTAGGGTGAAAGGTCAAATACGCCAAGCCTAAAAACCCGTATTTTGCTTGACTTATTCCATAAATTAGCTAATATTAGTTTAATGAATAGGGTTTTTCTAGTCTTGATTTGTTTGATTTTTTTTGTTTCTTCAGCTTTTGCTCAAACAGCTGAGGAGACACGAAGGGTTGAACAGGAGAAGAGAGACAGTCTGAGCACAACCGAAGAGCTCAGATACGAAAAGAAAGAACCCAGCCTCCAACCTAGTCAAGCAGTTGATTATGACTATTTTCAGCACTTGTTGACTAAGAGGGTCACTCTGTTCTCTGATGGCTGCAAGACACTAACTATCCTAATGGGCATTGGGAGTCAGTATCCGGATTTTGACTCGCAATTAAGATTCTTCCAAGAGAATAGTATAATCCCCAAAAAATTAAAGTCAGGACAATTGCCAGATCAGCCGCTGCGCAAAGGTTTGACTGCATATATGTTTTGCCGGGCACTAAAGATTAAGGGTGGGCTGTGGATGCATTTGTTCGGAGTCAGTCAAAGATACGCATTAAAAGAGTTGGTGTATATGAGTATGATGTTGCCCGGATACACAAGAGATATTGTCACGGGCAAAGAATTAATCCTGCTGCTTACACAAGTAGCGGAATATATTACACGGGAAGAGTAGTGAGAAAACATTCTATCTTACAATTTGTGAGCTGTCTAATTTTTGTAATCTTATTATTGGGACGAGTACGAGTCTTTGCCGCTGAGAATGAGAGGAGAATAGAGGAGGAGAAGAGAGTTGCTCTTGAGGAGACAGAGTTGGGTATACTCAAAGGCGAATCCAGGTTGCTCTTTGACTACGGATTCTGGCTAAACTATCGTTACGACGACTATCATGACGATGACAATGATAAAGAAACTAAAGATTTGTTAAGCTACTCTAATTCTATAGATTCACGTTTTTGGATGAAGTTGGTTTTAAAGCCGCCCGTAGGCGCGGCGCATGAAAACGAACACTCTGTATATGTGAGAATTAAAGATTTGCGTATTCAAAGAAAACCTGATGATACCGGCGGCGGCACAGACCACGACGGCCCACATCTGGATTACGGTTATCTGACTTTTGATCTTCGCCCCTGGTGGTTTGAAGTAGGCAGGCAGTATTTTAGTGTAGGTAGGGGTATTGCCTATAGCGATGTAAATGACGGAGCACAGATTTTTTACATCTTCCCCAGGTCAAAGATAAAGGCGTTCTTTTCGCATATGCTGCCGCACGAGGATAATGTAGACCTAAGTGTGCCCGGATACGATAAAGGCAGTGACAGGTATTTTTACGGGTTAGAGTATACATATGCGGGAATTCCAAATCACAGATTGTTTGGTTATTATATCGTGCAGAGAGATTACAGCAATGAGATCCCTATAGACGGGGCCAATGATTATACATATGACTCAGAGTATTTGGGTATCGGCGCGCAGGGAAAGATATTCACCAATACAAATTACTGGGCAGAGGTAATTAGAGAGACGGGCACCAGCCGAGTATACACGACTCTGCAGAAATTAGACGTGGATGCCTGGGCTGGCGATTTTGGCATCTCTTATGATTGGCAGGCCTATACGCACCCCACGCTTTCTCTAGGATACGCGTTTGGCTCCGGAGATTCGGACAGGGCTAGTGTAACCAATACGCAAAACGGAAACGCAGATGGTGACGATGAAAACTTCTTGTACTTTGGTTATTTCTCTACAGGTTATGCGCTGGCGCCGCGCTTGTCTAATTTGCACTTTTACAAGCTAGGCCTATCTTTTACGCCTTTTGAGAAACACAAAATTTTGAAGAACTGCAGATTCGGGATTGATTACTATCGTTACTATAAGTTTGCATCCGGTGGTGGGATTTATGATCTGGATGCTACCCAGGCGAACAATGATATCGGCAGTGAAATCGACGTAAACATCAATTGGCAGATTTATTCAGACCTAAGCTGTACGCTGCAATACGGGCACTTTCAGCCCGAAGATGCCTTTCCCGGTTCAACCGGTGACAGCGAAGATTATTTTTCCCTGAGCCTGAGCCTTACGTTTTAATATTTTGTTCTTTAGGCGAAATTACTATTGCCTTTTTTATGTTTTCGGTTATAATACTCCATATCAGAAATAGATAAATATAGTAAATAATAAAGACAGGAGGGTCAGTATGGCTCAAGCAAAGTTAGCAAAAGAGTTAGTCGTGGGTGCAGACAACAAGGTAGGGATGTTGGCTGAGGTTTCCGGATTTATAGCAGAAGCAGGTGTGAATATTTCGGCGATAAGCGCGTATGCAATGGGAGAGAAGGCGATTTTCAGGATTGTAACCAGTGGCAATGATAAGGCAGAGAATGTGTTGGTGCAAAAAGGATTTAGCGTGGAAGAGAACGAAATCGTGGCTGTCAATCTACCGGATAAGGTCGGACAGGCCAAAGAGATTGCAGAGAAGATGAAAACAGCCGGCATTAATTTGGATTATATTTACGGTTCGACTTGCGGATGCGCAGATACGCAGGCCTTAATGGTAATCGGCTCAAAAGAAAACCAAAAAGTAGTAGCTGCGATTAATTCATAACGGAGGCTCAATGATTAAGGAAATCAAGAAATTCACAAAGAATAAGTTTCAGGAAATCAGAGTAAGCATTACCGAATATCAAGGCAATGACTTGATAGATATCCGTACCTGGACAATGCCTAAGGGCGCAGAAGAGATGGTACCCACGGGAAAGGGTGTTTCTATTAATGTAAAACTCTACCCTGAATTAAAAGAAGCAGTATTGATGATGGAGAAGGAACTTAAAGACAATAATCTACTGGAAGGTTAAAGAGCGGCAGTGTGTTGTGCTTGGGTAATATCGATTTAGTAGTTTTTCAAAATGGCCGAGGAAGTTTCTCCTTGGCCATTTGTTTATGAGATAAACTCTAGAAACGAAAGCGGTGACCAGGATACCAAGTCACCAGTTATATGTGACCCACGGAGATTCATACATTATAAAGTCTAATTAACACAAAAAACAGGGGGGTGAACATGGCAAAGAAGAAACAGGATTTTGAAAAAATGTGGCAAGAGACAAAGAAACAGGTAACAAAACTAAGCAAGGAGACTTTGGACCTGCTTAAAAAAGGCGAGGAGGAAGTAGTAAAGGCATCTGGCAAAGCCAAGATCAATTTTGAGATCGTGATGCTAAAAGTAAAGAAAGAGCAGCTGTTTTATCTTATTGGTAAAGAGGTTGTCAAAAAAGGAAAGAACGCAAAAGTCTCTAAGCTCATTGACGAAGCCAGAAAATTAGGCAGTCAGATAACTGCTCAGAAGAGATTGTCGCGCAAGAGCTAGAAGCGTAAACACTGAATTCTAGAGCATTAGAAATTCAAAGAGCATTAGTTATTGTTGATAAATACATGCCACAAACAGTAGAAACAAAAAGCTATCTCCAGGAATTCTTGTCTTTGGTAGACGTGTTTGAATTTGAGCGCTACGCCAAAGATATTACCGAAGATTCCTACTTTGGATTCCCGCTAGAGAAAATAGTGCAAGCTGAGAAGAGATTGCGCGATGTGGGGAGCAACTCTATAGCCTATCTATCAATGGAGTATGGCCTGGCTACCAGTTTCTACAATGTCTATAAAAAACAAGACGGTGCGGGCCAGAAGAATCAAATCTTGAATCACGAAATTTTCTCCAATATGCGCATTGAGGATTTTCTATTTGATTTCGAAATAGACAAGATTATAGACTTGCCTATATATAGCGGAGGCCTGGGTGTTCTTGCCGGAGATACTTTAAAGTCCAGCGCGGACCTAGGGCTACCTATGGTAGCTGTGGGAATTTTATGGGAGAAAGGGTACTTTAAGCAAAATTTCTGGTTTAAGTACGGACAGGTGCCTAGTGAGATGGATTGGAATCCTTATTGTTATCCGGGTTTGATCCCTCTAAAAGATACTATAAAGATCCAATTTAAAAATGATACTGTCTATCTTAGGCTGTGGAAGTACTATATTTTTAGCCACGATAAAAATAGCGTTGTACCTTTGATACTATTGGATTCGACCTTGGAGGAAAACTCAGAGAGAATACAAAAATTGACCGATCGATTGTATAGGAGCGGCAATAACTGGATAAGGTTGATGCAGCGCTCAATTTTAGGTATCGGCGCGATTAAAGTTATAAAGCATTTAGGTTATAAAATATCCAGATACCACCTTAATGAAGGACATGCGGCGATGGCCTTTGTGGAGATGGCTAAGGATTTAGATAAAAAGGCCCTTATGGATCTGAGAAAGAAGTTTGCCTATACGTGCCATACCCCTGTTGCCGCCGGACACGATAGATTCTCCGTAAAAGAATTAAGCGATGTTTTGCCGAACGAGAAACTCGCGTTTATTAAGAGGTTCGGTAAAGAAGATCGCGGTAACGTGATTAATTTTACTCTGGTGCTGCTGAATAATTGCGCACACGTGAATTCTGTATCCAAAAAACACCAGTATGTGACCCACCAGCAGTTTCCCCAATTCAAAAGTAAAATAGATTCAATAACCAATGGGATTCATACTCCGACATGGATATCGGAAAGCATGATTCGCCTTTTTAATAAATACAAAAATGTCTTAGGTAGCTGTGTTGCTGATCCTGACGGCCTGAAATATATAGTCAAACTAAGAAAAGACAAACATTTCAGAGAGGATCTGTGGAGTGCGCACCAGAAGAATAAAAAGAGGCTGGCTAAGATCTTTGCGCGCTGGAGGATAAAAGAGGATGCCTTGACTATCTGTTGGGCTAGGAGGATCGCTCAATACAAGAGGCCGAGTTTGATATTCCAGGATCCTCAAAGGTTACTTTCTATCGCAAAAAAAATCGGACAAATACAGATCATTATAGCCGGCAAAGCGCATCCCGCTGACAATCTAGCGGGTACATACATTGAAGAGATGATGAATACTATCGATAGCCTGAATAAAGAGTTTAAGTACATCCGTATTATAATGCTGGAGAACTACGATGTATTCTTTGGAAAGTTGTTGACCAGTTCTGTGGATATCTGGTTGAATAATCCTCTGCCGCCGTTTGAGGCTTCGGGTACCAGCGGGATGAAGGCTATTTTAAACGGCGTCTTGCAGTTGACTACGCTAGACGGCTGGATAGCTGATGTCTACGATAAAGAAATCGGTGAGTTCTTTGGGTACCGTCATAATGAGGGAGAACCCATAGGTTCAGAATCTAATCTAAGATTAGAAAAAGATTCTAAGGCTCTGTATGATTCATTAGAGAAGATGGCCAAACTGTACTATGAGACCCGTAATAATGGAAATGTAAATTTTGATTCAAAATGGATCGATTTAATGATAAATTGTATTTACGAGAGCAACTATTTTAACACCCACAGGATGGTCAAAGAATACAAGCAAAAGATGTGGACAGCTTAAGGAGGATCAAATATGGCAAATGGTAAAAAGATTACGCATGAAGAACTTTTGGAGATTTGCACGACCTGTGCAAACGGTTCTTGTTGTCAAGACGGCGTGGAAGTGGACTTAGAACAAGCCAAGACAATATCCAAGCTCAATATTAATCTAAAGAAGCCTTGGTTTGAAGGCTTGATTGAGGATAACGATGTGCCTTCTGGCTGGGGGATATCCACAGTGGTGCGTGACGGCAGGTGTGTGTTCCAAAGAAAGAATCATCTGTGCATGATCTATAAGCACAGGCCTATTTTCTGTAGGGATTTTCCTATGGAAAAAGGACAAATCGCGGAGTTTTATAGTTATCTCTGTGAAAAGCCATCTAGCCTTAAACGTAAGGCTGAGAGGGATCTTAAGGGTAATTCAAAAAAATAGGTATGGGTGGTGGAGTACATCTGTCCAAGTTGTAAAAAACCGATCTACGATGACGAGGCTATGCTTTGTCTGTACTGTGGCGAGAGCCTGCGTCGGTCCACTAAGACTGTTTTTGGGGCCATGAGGTCTCATCCGCTGAGATTGATACTTATCGTTCTGGTAGGTATAATGATAATAAGTTTTCTATTTATTCAGTTTTAAATATTTTCATGCTATTCGTCTCTTGCTCAAAAATGAAACAAATAGATAAGTTGGCCACCGAAAGGTTTAGTATACCTTCTTTGATTTTGATGGAGAATGCGGGTAGGTCAGTAGCCCAGGAAGCCAAGAAGATGCTTAGGGGTAGGTCAGTACCGATTGTAATGCTTTGCGGCTATGGGAATAACGGCGGAGATGGTTTTGTTGCGGCCAGGCATCTGCACAACGCTGGCTATAAGATAAAAGTCTTCCTTATCGGGCCTAGGAAGCCAATGAGCGCGGATACAAAGACTAATTTTAAGATTATCTCTAAGTTAAAGATTAAGATAAATAAGATTACCAACGAGAGGCAGGTCAAATCAGTGATGGGGGGCTTAAGGAAAAGGCAACTTATTATCGATGCAATTTTCGGTATCGGTATTAGGGGAGAATTAAATAATTTTTACTCCAGGCTATTTAAAGAGATAAACAGCCTACATCTGCCGGTTTTATCCATCGATATTCCTTCTGGCCTAGATGCGGACAAAGGCATAGCCCTTCCTGTAGCCATACAAGCACATAAGACCGTGACAATGGGTTTGATTAAAAAAGGTTTTTTGAGTAATCTGGCCAAGAAATATCTGGGCAAGATTATTATCGCAGATATCTCTCTGCCTAAAGAATTACTATGATCCCTAAGACTAAAATTATCTCTACACTCGGACCCGCAAGCAATAGCTATGCCGCGATAAGAAAGATGATGCGCTTTGGATTAGACGTGGTGCGCCTTAATTTTTCCCACTCGTCCTTAAAAGAACACAAGCAGAGAATCGATACAGTGAGAAGATTGAATAAGAAGTATAGAAGACGATTAATGGTCTTGGGTGACTTGGAGGGCTTTCGGATCAGAGTGGGCAAGCTAAAGGAGCCCGTTCTTTTAAAAAGGAAGAGAACCGTTTATCTGGTAAGAGATAGCTCTCCGGATAGAGAAAACATCATACCTTTTGATTACGAAGGAGACCTTAAGTGTTTTAAAAAGAATCAAAATGTGTTTATCGATGACGGCAATCTGGTTCTAAGAATAATTAAAGTCTCCAAAAATAATTTGCAGTGTCAGGTGGAAGCAGGAGGCATGCTTAGATCGCGCAAAGGAATAAATGTCCCCGGTGCAAAATTTAAATTTCCCCGCTTAAACAAAAAAGATTTAGAAGGCATTGAATTTAGTGTAAAGAATAAGATTGATTATCTGGCGCAGTCTTTTGTGCGCACAAAAAAAGATATCAAAGCCATCAAAGATATCGTTAAGCCGAGACTGCCAGCGTGCAAGATAATCGCCAAGATCGAAAATAGGCAAGGTATAGATAATATCAATGAGATAATTGATGCCGCGGACGGCATAATGATCGCCAGGGGCGATATGGGAGTTTCTATGCCGATTTATCAGATCGCCATTATACAGAAGGCGATTATAAAGAAGTGCAGAAAAAAAGGTAAGTTTGTGATTACCGCAACTCAGATGTTGGAGAGCATGACCGAGCATCTGCGTCCCACCAGGGCAGAAGTCACAGATATATCTAACGCCATATTAGACGGTACAAATTTTGTCATGCTTTCAGCCGAGACCGCAATAGGTAGATTTCCAGTCCAGTCTGTGGACATGATGAATAAGATCATTAAATTCACAGAGAGCTCCAGCATATTTAAATCCGCCAAAAAAGTATGAAGATTTTTTCTTCCCGCAAGTGCCTAGATTATTCTATGTTAGGACATCCAGAGTGTCCAGAACGGGTAAGTACGGCCTATGATTACCTGAAGAAGAAGGGTTTTGAATTTATAGAGCCGAATGTTTGCAGCAAAGAGGATGTTCTTTTAGCGCACAGCAAAGAGTTGTTACAGAAGGTAAAGGGAGGTAATTTCTCTGATGCGGACACGCCAGCCTTGGATGATATCTATTATTACGCTACTCTGGCAGCGGGTGCTGCAATTGAGTCTGCTCTGCTTAGCTTAAAAGGAGAAAAGGCGTTTTCTCTGATGCGTCCTCCGGGACACCACGCTACCAGAGATAATCTGGGTGGGTTTTGTTACTTTAACAATATCGCTATAGCCACAATGAGGGCTAGAGAGGTTGTAGATAAGGTGGCTGTTATAGATGTTGACTGTCACCATGGCAATGGCACGCAGGATATATTCTTAGGTAGGCAGGATTTGATTTATATCTCTTTGCACCAAAGCCCATTATATCCAGGCACAGGGCTAGAAAGTCAGGAAAATTGCTTTAATTATCCTTTGGCTGCTAATACAACGCCAAAATCCTATATGGATACTTTAAATAAGGCGTTGGAAGCGGTAAAAAAGTTCAATCCTGACTTAATAGGGGTTTCTATGGGTTTTGATACTTATAAACTCGACCCGATTACCAGTTTATCTCTAGAAAAATCCACATATAAAGAGACAGGACAAGCACTTGCGGCCCTAAACAAGCCTATATTCTCTATTTTGGAAGGTGGATATCACTTTAATGACATGCCGGAGTGCATTTTTGGCTATTTTGGAGGCCTAGGATAGTATTTTGCGATTTCGAAGATTTTAGTTGACAAATAGCACGAAATATTGTATAGTTTGGCCAAGTGATTGATGAGTAATATGTTATTAGTAGTAAATAAGGGATAAGAAGTCTACAACCGGAAGGTTGAGAGGTATTCGACCTTACGGTTTTTTTTCTGCCACTATTTACTATCAAAAATCTCAGAGGAAAGGAGGGTAGTAAATAATGGCAAGAGGAAAAGTAAAGTGGTTTAACGCCCAAAAAGGCTACGGTTTCATTACTCCTGAAAACGGCAATGATGTATTTGTACATCACAGCGCAATTCAAGGTGCTGGTTATAAGACTTTAGAAGAAGGACAGGAAGTTGAGTTCGAAATCGAGCAAGGCCCTAAAGGCGAACAAGCTCAAAACGTAGTAAAGCAATAGAATAAAAGCAAATAGGGCTCTATGCTAGGCTTTAATATAGGGTCCTATCTGTTCAAAGATTCATGTAGTGCTATTTATCCGCCCCAAATAGCATCGCAGGTTTTTTATTCCAAATAACAAATCGAATCGCTATTATAAAGTCATTTTATCTTGACTAATATTAGTTGAGAGGCTATACTAGTTATCGCTTTCAATGCATATAATAAATAGTTAAAAAAGGTTAGTAAAATAAGGAGGTTTTTTTTGAGTTTGTTAAAAGACAAAAAACAGCAAGTGATTAAGGGTTTTAGGAAGCATGAGAAAGATACTGGTTCTGCCGGTGTCCAAATTGCCCTTTTGACTGAGAGAATTAATCAGTTATCAGGACACTTTAAGCAACATGCGAAGGATCTCCATTCCCGCCGCGGGCTTCTGGGCTTAGTTGGACAGCGTAGACGCCTTCTTAATTACATAAAAAAAGAAGATAAAAAACAATACGAAGAGCTCTTGAACAAATTGGGCTTGAAGAGGTAAGGAGATATTTATGACTCAGGAGAGAATAGAAGTCCTTTGCGGAGGACAAAATATAATTTTAGAAACTGGCAAGTTTGCCAAACAGGCAGATGGTGCTGTGGTTGTGCAATATGGGGGCACTGTAGTCTTAGTTACTGCTTGTGTCTCTAAAGAGCCGCGCGAAAATATAGATTTTTTTCCGTTGACAGTCGAGTACCAGGAGAAGACCTATGCTGCTGGAAAGATTCCTGGTGGATTTTTTAAGCGCGAAGGCCGTCCTACGGAGAAAGCAATTCTTTCCGCCCGCTTAATAGATCGTCCAATTAGGCCGTTATTCCCCAAAGGCTTCTTTAATGAAGTTCAGGTCACAGCGATTGTTCTCTCTAGTGATGGAGAGTATGATCCGGATATTTTAGCCTTGATAGGTGCATCCAGCGCGTTGACGATCTCTCAGATTCCTTTCAGCGGACCTATAGGTGCGATTAGAGTTGCTAGGGTGAATAATGAGTTCGTAATAAATCCTACCTATAGTCAGCGACAGGAGAGTGATTTAGACCTAGTGGTTGTAGGAGACGGTGAAGGTGTGGTTATGCTTGAAGGCTGCGCAAAACAGGTGGAAGAGAAGGTTGTGGAAGAGGCTATTGAATTTGGCTCGAAGAATCTTAAGGTAGTCATCGACTTACAGAGAGACCTGGCGAAAAAGTGCGCTAAAGAAAAGATCACTGTGTCGCAGACACAAGAGCAAGAAGAATTGATTTCCCAGATCAAGAAGTCAAGTTCGGATAAGATAAAGCAGATTTGTCAAATAGGCGATAAAGAGCAGAGGGAAGAAGCTGAGGATATTCTTGTTAAAGATCTTGAAGCTGAATTAGTGACTGATGAGAGTGGTATTACCAAGAGAAGCATTACCTCCTCGATAGATAGTATTATAGGCGAAGAGGTGCGAGCTTCTATTTTAAATAAGAAGGTTCGCGTCGATTCCAGGGGTTTAGAGGATATCCGAGAGATAAGTTGTGATGTGGGCGTATTGCCTCGCACTCACGGTTCAGGCTTATTTACCCGTGGCCAAACGCAGAGTTTAACCACTATAACTTTAGGTACGCGCTCCGATGAGCAAATGATCGACGCTTTAGCCGGGGAGAGCTATAAAACATTTATGCTCCATTACAACTTTCCGCCATTTAGCGTGGGAGAAGTAAGGCCAATTAGAGGTCCGGGAAGAAGAGAGATCGGTCACGGTGCTTTAGCAGAGAAGGCTTTAGGCGCTGTAATGCCTTCCAAAGAAAAATTTCCTTATACGGTTAGGGTTGTTTCCGAGATACTCGAATCCAATGGTTCTTCGAGCATGGCTTCTGTATGTGCCGGGACATTGGCTTTGATGGACGCGGGTGTGCCTATCAGCGATCCTGTTGCCGGAGTAGCTCTAGGTTTGGTTAAAGAGGGTGATAAGTATGCGATCTTGACCGATATTAACGGCATGGAAGATCACTGCGGCGATATGGATTTTAAAGTAGCCGGCACCAAGACAGGCATAACCGTAATACAGATGGACCTAAAGATCGGCAGCGTAGATTTGGATTTATTAAAGAAGGCATTTGCGCAGTCGCACAGAGCTCGTCTTTCTATATTAGAAAAAATAGTTTCTGTTATTTCTGTTCCTCGTGAAGAAATATCTACCTTTGCACCAAAGATTACCACTTTAAAGATAAAACAGGAAAAGATTGGTGAGCTCATCGGCCCTGGAGGCAAAACTATCCGCAAGATTATTGAGATCACAGGAGCCACTATTGATATCGAAGAGGACGGCACTGTATTGGTATCTTCTACGGATGCGCAGAGCTCAGATAAGGCCATAGAGATTATTAATTCTATCGTAAAAGAGGTAGAAGTAGGCCAGGTACTTCACGCTAAAGTAAAACGCATTGTAAACTTCGGCGCTTTTTGTGAAATCGCTCCCAATAAAGATGGTTTAGTACATATCTCAGAGTTCTCCAGTAAATATGTGAAGTCGCTTGATGGTTTAGTCAAGATCGGCGATGAGTTCATGGTTAAGGTTATTGAGATAGATGAGATGGGTAGAGTAAATCTGAGCAAGAAACAAGCCGAACAAGCTGACAAGAAAGAAGCCGAACAAAAAGATAATTAGCCTGTTGTTTACTCGATAGATGAAGAAAGAGCGTATTATAGAAGAAGTAATAGGCATAGTCTTTTTGGCCTTAGCGATTCTAGTCTTTTTAAGTCTTATTTCTTATACCCCGCAGGACCTTTCCTGGCATACTGCCGACCCTAATGTTCCCGTAAGAAATTTTATAAATGTTTTCGGAGCCTATTTATCCGGCGTGCTATATTTTGCTTTCGGACATGCCTCATATTTGATCCCTTTGATACTGTTTATTTTTAGCATAAAGTGGTTTAAGAGGATCGAAGTCTCTGTGGGCGCTGCTCGAGCAATCGGTTTAGTTATCTGTTTTCTGGCCTTTAGTTCTTTGTTTGCGGTTTTCGCAGCAGCAGATAATGCTATCCGTTTTTACAGGGGCGGGATAATTGGATTGGTCTTTTCGGATTTCTTGATCAATTATTTTGGCAGGATAGGCGCGTATGTTATCATCATTGCCTTAGGATTATTATCCATGCCTTTAGTGGCTGAGATATCCATCGTACCTTTATTTTCTTTATTTAAACAATTTTCTTTTTTCATTACTAGCTTGGGTTCTAGAATTAAGAAGATGGGGCTTCCTCAAATTGCTTTGCCGAAATTTAAAGCCGGTCCGGCGACGAAAAAGATACACATTTCGAATTCAAAAATTAAGCCCAAAATAGCTGCCTTTGTCAATAATGGTAAGACGGCGTCTGAGCCTAAGATTTCAATCCCAGAAATAAAACCAAAAATTCAAATAGCAAAACCAGAGTCAAAACAGAAGGAAGCCTCTTCTATAAAAGATAGACCTATAAGAGAAGTCGATGATGAAAACTATGTATTGCCCTCGTTGGACCTATTAGATTCCCCGCCACCGCTGTCCATGCGGCAATTAAAAGATGACTTAGGAGCCAATGCTAATATTCTCACGGATACGCTCTCAGATTTTGGAATCAGCGTAAGGGTTTCTAATGTGGAGCGGGGTCCGGTTATCACCAGATATGAGTTAGAGCCTGCTCCGGGAGTAAAGATTCAAAAGATTGTTACGCTATCTGATGATATCTCTTTGGCCCTAAAGGCGACTTCAGTTAGGATCGTTGCACCTATCCCGGGAAAGTCAGCTGTGGGTGTTGAGGTTCCTAATAGCAAGAGCAGTATGGTTTTTCTTAAAGAAGTATTATCAGTTCCGGAGTTTCAGAAGACAAAATCAAAGCTGACCTTAGCCTTAGGTAAAGATATCGCCGGAAAACCAGTGATTGCAGATTTAGGCGAGATGCCGCATCTATTGATTGCCGGTACCACGGGCTCGGGAAAGACGGTGTGTGTTAATAGCATAATTATGTCTATGTTGTTTAATGCCACTCCTTCGGAAGTAAAGTTTTTAATGGTCGATCCTAAGATGGTTGAGCTTGCTCCGTTTAACGGCTTGCCACACTTGTTGTGTCCAGTCGTCACACAGGCTAAAAAAGTTTCCAGTGCGCTGAATTGGGTCGTCAAGGAGATGGATGGACGCTATCAACTATTAGCTAAAGAAGGTGTGCGTAATATAGAAGCTTATAATCAGAAGAAGCAGAGACTTCCTTATATAGTAGTTATAGTAGATGAATTGGCCGATCTTATGATGATTGCGGCAAATCATATAGAAGAGGCGATTACGCGTCTGGCTCAATTGTCCCGAGCTGTAGGTATACATTTAATCTTGGCTACGCAACGTCCATCAGTAGATGTTATCACTGGTGTAATTAAAGCAAATTTTCCCGCGCGAATATCTTTTAAGGTTGCTTCAAAAGTGGATTCCCGTACAGTCCTGGATATGAACGGCGCGGATAAGCTTCTAGGCAGAGGTGATATGTTATTTTTAAAGCCCGGGGATGCAAAGGTGACCAGGGCCCAGGGAAGCTTCTTGCGGGATAATGAAATAGAAAACACAATAGAATTTATCTGTAATCAAGCAGAGCCTGTCTATGATGAAGAGATAATCAAGACGCAGGAGAAGAGCGATATCATCGGGCACTTTGAGAAAGACGAGCTGTTCGATACGGCAGTAAAATTAATTTTAGAGTCTCAACATGCTTCTGTTTCGATATTGCAAAGAAGGCTGCGCTTAGGTTATACTAGGGCAGCTAGGTTAATAGATATGATGGAAGAAGAAGGCATTATAGGCCCTTTTAGAGGCAGTAAGCCCAGGGAAATTTTAGCAGATAAAGAGAGTTTTTTAAGCCAAGAAAGTAAAGAGGAAGCATAACGTGAATCCCGTAATTAAGCCCATAAGTGTCGTATTGAAAGAAGCTCGTCAGAATAAAGGTGTCTCCTTAGATGAAGTGCATAAGGCTACAAAGATTCATCCTAACATTTTACGTTCTCTGGAAGATGGCACTACTCTAGGACTCAGCCATATTTACGTAAAGAGTTATATAAAAATTTACGCAAAATACTTAAAGATAGGCCAGCAGGAGTTAGATAAATATTTTCATCCAGTACCTATATCCAAAGAGAAAAAGCCACGTTTTGATGTACCTTTTACAACGAAGGGCTTGGGAATCAAGGTTAAAAGCCTGTCTAAATTATCAAGTTTAGCTAGTCTGAGTTTTAATATTAAACGTCTGCGTAAGCCGATTACTATATCTATTGCTTCTTTGGTAGTATTAATATTGTTAATGGGCTTGATTAGAGGTGCTCGTCAAGAAGATGCAATTGTATTAGAGAAGGTTACCATAGAAGATTCTGTTTCGGTAGCGACTCAAGCTGCACCCGCTAAAGAAGAAAAATCAAAAGAAGTAAGACAGCCAACCCCGACAAAAATAGAAGGCGATTTAAGGCTTACCATCTCTGCAACATTAGACACTTGGATGCAGATTAAAGAAGACGGAGAAGTTGTCTTTAGAAGAATTCTGAAAAAAGGGGATTCAGAGACGTGGCAGGCAAAGGAGAACTTGGAGCTTTGGATTGCCAATGCCGGAACCGTAGACCTTGAATTGAACGGTAAGGCTCTAGCGCCACTGGGCAAAAGAGGAAAGTTATTAAGAAGTGTCATCGTTACTAAAGATGGTATTGATATAAAGAGATAATGAGTCTTCGCGTCGGTATAGTTTCTTTGGGCTGTCCACGCAACTTAGTCGATTCCGAATCAATACTATCCCGCCTTAAAGAAAAAAATATCACCATTACAAAATTAGAAGAAGCAGATGTAGCTATTGTAAATACTTGTGCTTTTATCAAAGAAGCAAAACAAGAGTCTATAGATACGCTCCTTAATCTCATCGAATTAAAAGAGCAGGGCTATATTAAGAAGATCGTAGTTTATGGTTGTCTCGTCCAACGATACAAAAATGAGTTGCCGAGGAATCTTAAAGGCGTTGATGCTTTTGTAGGTAAAATTAATTTAAATGGAAGCTTTGCTACGAAACCGTCTCTTACATCTAGGCACTTTGCATATGTTAAAATTAGTGAGGGCTGCGGAAATTTCTGTAGTTATTGCATCATTCCTAAAATCAAAGGCAGATTGCACAGCAGGGAGCAAGATTCAATTATCCAGCAGGTCAAAGCATTAGATAAACATAGAGTAAAAGAGATCAATCTAGTCGGTCAAGATATTGCCCTTTATGGATTAGATCGTTGTGGCAGGCCGCGGTTAGCCAAGTTGGTAAAGGATATCTTAAGGCATACGCATAATATCCGTTGGATAAGACTTTTATATCTTCATCCCGCACATATAGATGATGAATTGATTGATCTAATAGCAAAGGAAAAGAAGATCTGTAAGTACGTTGATCTGCCCATTCAGCATATTAATGATAGAATTCTTAAGCTAATGAATAGGGGAATTTCTAAGACCGAAATTATATCTCTAATAAAGAAGATAAGAAGAAGAGTTAAGGGTGTTTATTTGCGCACCTCTATCATTACGGGATTTCCAGGAGAAACGGAGGCTGAATTTAATGAACTCCTAGATTTCTTAAGGAAAATGAAATTTGAGCGATTGGGAGCATTTATTTATTCCAGAGAGGAAGGTACGAAGGCTTACTCCTTTAAGGGGCAAGTCCACTATAAGACAAAGAAAGCAAGGTTTGGTAGGGTTATGTCTGTGCAGAGAGACATCGCCTCCAAATGTAACGAGACACTGCTAGGTAAAAAACGGGAAGTTATGATTGATGCTAGAGATGAGGAAGACGCCAATCTTTATTTAGCCAGATTAGAGCAAGATGCTCCCGAAGTAGATGGGATTGTTTATGTTAAGAGTAAAAAAAGACTTTTGCCTGGAGAGTTCCATAAGGTCAAGATTGTCGATTCACTAGAATACGATTTAGTAGGAGAGTTATCATGAATCCCGTTGGACCTGATATTAAATTCATAAAGCATTCAAGCAAATATTTTAGTAAGCAAAGGGCGATTCTATCTTCTGAGGGAGGTCAAACGGGGTGAATATCTCTAACAGATTAACTGTTTTAAGGTTGCTTTTGGCTTTTGTATTTATGGCATTTTTGTTTATGCACGGGCTTATCTATAAAGTAATCGCTTTGTTGGTATTTACATTCGCCTCATTGACTGATTTGCTGGATGGTTGGTTAGCGCGCAAGAGAAATGAGATTACAGATTTAGGTAAATTATTGGATCCTATCGCTGATAAAGTTTTGGTCTTGGCTGCATTTTTGTCATTTGTGGAGTTGAATTTGATTTGGGCCTGGATGGTAATTATCATCATAATAAGAGAGTTGCTTATTACAGGTTTGCGCATCTTTGCTATGACCAGGGGTAAAGTTTTAGCGGCAGGTATTTCTGGTAAACACAAGACGGTTTCGCAGATGCTTACAATATTTTTTATCCTTATTGTTCTGGTTGTGCGTGAAGTAGGCATTCAGCAGGCTTTCTGGACTACCCGTACTGAAAATATGGTTAATCATGGTATAATTTTGTTGATGTTTATAACTGTTGCGCTTACAGTAAGTTCTGGATTCTCTTATATGTGGGTCAACAGAAAGATTATTAGAAGCTTATGATGAGAGTAGACATAGTAAAAATATTATCTACTTTTTTTGGCGTGGGGTATTTACCTTTTTGTCCTGGAACCTGGGCTAGCCTTGTGGGTTTGGGAATATTCTTTTTGTTGCGTAATTATTTTGTGGCTTATTTGTGCTTAACAGTAGCTATTGTTATTATTGGATTTTTGGTTTGCGATAAGGCTCAGGAAAGATTTGGACAGAAGGATGCGTCTTTCATCGTCATAGACGAGATAGCCGCAATCTTGGTATTGTTGATTTTTGTTCCTAGGAATTTAGTTCTTTTGATTGTTGCGTTTTTGGCTTTTCGTGCCCTAGACATCTTAAAACCTTACCCGATAAAAAAAATAGAGAAAATTCCTGGAAGTTGGGGTATAATGGGTGATGATTTGGCAGCTTGTTTTTATACGGCAGCTTTTGTTAAGTTAGTTAATATATTTTTATTATCAGGAGGAAATAGTGGATAGGAAATCAGTGGAACCTCATGATTTATCGTTACAATTTATCAAGGGAATACTCAACAAGGCTATACGCGATCGTGCAACAGATATTCATTGGGAACCTTTGGTTGATTCAGAGCGGATAGAATTAGTTATAAGGTTTCGCATTGATGGCGTGTTGCAAGATGTGGATCAATCCATTAAGACAAAACCCCAGGTCGACAGCGTGATAAATGCCATAAAGATAATGGGTACTCTAGATCCTACCAAAAAGAGAAAACAACAGGATGGTCGTTTTACTTTTACCACACTAGACGGAGATTATGTGGATATACGTCTGGCGAGCATGCCTACGATTATCGGTGAAAAGCTTGTTATGCGTATCATGGATAGGACGCGTTATTCTTTAAACTTGGAAGAGTTAGGTATGAGCAAAGAGTTTGCCGATAAATACAGAAGTGTATTAGGTAGGCCAGAAGGATTTGTCCTTGTTGTCGGGCCAACAGGTTCAGGAAAGACCACAACGCTTTATTCTTCTCTGCAACAGGTATATTCTCGCCAAAAGAACATCTGTACTATCGAGGATCCGGTTGAGTGTAAATTTGTAGGCATGAATCAAATCCAAGTCGACCATGAATTTGGTATGAGTTTTGTCACTGGTCTGCGTGCGATTATGAGGCAGGATCCAGATATTATCGCAGTAGGGGAAATCAGAGATGTCGAGACCGCTCGCACAGCCTTGCAGGCGGCCTTAGCTGGCTCTTTGGTATTTTCCACTTTTCACGGTAGGGATGCTGTACATTCTATCGTAAGATTATTTGACATGGGCGTTGAGTCGTATTTTATCGCATCAGCTCTTTCTGCAGTTATGGCACAGAGACTAGTAAGGATGGTCTGTAAAATATGTAAAGGCAAAGGTTGCTCCCAGTGTGCGAATAGCGGATTTAAAAAGAGAAATGGTATCTTTGAGTTGCTTTTAATAGATGATACGTTAAGAAAGCTTATCTTAGAGAGGGCTTCCTCGGAACAATTACGTAGTGCAGCAGGCAAGAACTTAATAACTTTTCAAGCCGATATCGATAGGCTGTTGGAAGATAGTTCAACTATCCAACAGGAAATAAACAGGGTATTTGCCAAAGATTAACTTATTATAAAAAGGTGGACTTATGCAAAAGATTCCTAAAAAGTTAGGCGAAATATTGATAGAAGGAAATTTGGTTACAGAACAACAATTATTAGCAGCTCTTTCTATACAAAGGGATAGTAAAAAGCCTTTGGGGGAAGTATTGATAGAGCAAGGCTATATTCCCAGGGAAGAGCTGGAAGCAGTCCTAGCCAAGCAATACGGCTCTAAATTAGGAGAGATTCTTATTGCTTCCAAAGCAATAAATTTTAACCAGCTGCAACAAGCTTTGGATGTCCAAAAGACAAAACGCCTTGCCTTAGGTAGTATTTTTATAGAATTAGGACTTATTTCCGAAGAAGCTTTAAGCAAGGCACAGGCTAAACAATATAACCTGGAAAGAGTGGTTTTATCCAAATACGAAATTAATCCGGATGCTTTTTCTAAGATTCCCATAGATCTCCTAAGGCATTATAGTGTCATACCTATAAATTTCCAAGATGGCTCTCTAGTTGTGGCTACTCCCCATCCAGAAGATGTCTTAGCAGTATCGGATTTAGGGTTTATTTCTGGCATGGATATTAAATTAGTTATGGCTTCAAAGAAAGAAATCCAATCTTTTCTCGAATAATACCAGCCACTTTTTAAAATCAGAAAAATTATATTTGTGTGAATTTGTTATTGTAGAATGACATCAAGCAGAGAGGTGTAGATTGGGCCTTGTGGTGTGAGCTTACTTTCAAAGAAACTTACCTTGTTGATGCTGAAACTTTTAGGTTGGAAGTCTCGATTTATTTTGTCTAATGTAGCCTTGAATTGATTATATTCAAGAATTTGTTTTGGTCGACAAATCGTAATGTGTGTTTTAAACTCTCTCTTTTCTTTTTTAAACCCTAACTTGCAAAGAGTTTTATCTAATTTTTTAGCCATATCTATTATCTGAGCATCGCCACCTTTTATACTAACCCATATAACACGAGTGAATCTTTCATTAGGGAATACGCCAATATTAGATAAGTTGCAGTCTATAGCCTTTTCATTTTGCAGGCACTCTTTGAGTTTATCCTTAATCTTTTCCACATGTTTTAATTGTGTATCACCTAAGAACTTTAAGGTTAGATGGACGTTTTCTTTAGCCACCCACTTGGCCTTTAGGGATTCGGTTTGCTTAAATTTTTCTTGAATTTGAGAGATTTGTTCTTTGACTCCATCGCTTATTTCTAAAGCGATGAATGTTCTTATGGATTGACCAGACATTGCTTTATGAGGGATAAGGCTTTGTTTTTGGCCTTATTCTTGATTTGAGTTCTTTTTCCGCTAAAATTCCACCTCTTTACGATGGCTGAATTTTTGTAAGCTAAGGCAACATAGACGGTACCAATGGGATTATTTTTGTTGCCACCTTTGGATCCGGCAAAGCCGGTAGTGGCTAATCCTATGTGTGCTCCAGCCAGAGTTTTTACTTTCTTAGCCATTAGCGCAGCAACTTTTTCTGAAACAACACCAAAACGGCTGATATCTTTTTTGTTAATCTTGAGTAGCTTTGATTTGGCGCTATTAGAATATAGGACCAGGCCAAGTTTAAAGTATTTTGAGCTGCCATTGATATTAGTCAGGGAGTTAGAGATTAAGCCGCCAGTACAGGATTCAGCCACTGCTATAGTTTTTTTGTTTTTTAATAGGAGTTTTGATATTTCTGAATTTAGCATTTGAGTTAATTATACTTTAATTAAAAGGTCTTGACAAACATAATCTTTTGATATAAATTAGAGAAACCTTCGGGAAAGGGTGCAATTCCCAACTGGTAGTTAAACCCCGTAACAAAAAGTCTTTTCAAAAGTGAGTAATTTTGGTAACGGGGTAAAGCCTACGAGTCCGCCAATGATGCAGTGGCGTGATTGAGTTGGTGAAATTCCAACGCCAATAGTCAAAGTCTAGATGAGAGAGGGTAAAAGATAAAATTTATTGTAATAATTCAATCCCGAAGGTGCCTTCGGGATTTTTTATTTTGAGCGCATGACTTACGCGACTGTAAGAAGCGTAAGTCATATGCGTGAAAAACCCCGAAGCTTAACTTAAAATTATCTAAGATAATTTTAAGTTGCTTAAGCAAGGGGTGAGGTTACAGTCCCCCGACTCATATGCTGTGTAAAAATTTTACCCTAAAATTTTTACACATTCGTCGGGGTAAATTCAGCCATCAAACTTACGTTCACTGTCGTTCCGTAAGTTTGGGCTTCATTTATGCATTTCAATACTATTCCAGAGATAATTGAGGATTTGAAACAGGGCCGAATGGTTATCGTGGTCGATGATGAAGACCGCGAAAATGAAGGCGATATAATCATGGCTGCTTGCTTTGTTAAGCCAGAGGATATAAATTTCATGGCTAAGGAAGCAAGAGGGCTTATTTGTGTGCCTATGGAAGAGGAGAGGCTGGGGAAATTAGATCTGCACCCTATGTTAATTAGCCCTAAAGACAGGCACGAGAATTCCAAAGATCCATTCGGCACAGCTTGGATGATTTCCACGGATGCAGCAAAAGGCACTACTACGGGCATATCTGCTTTTGATAGGTCCAGGACCATACAAGTCTTAATCGATTCCGATACTAAGCCAGAAGGCCTAATTAGGCCAGGGCACGTATTTCCTTTAAAGGCGAGAAAGGGCGGCGTCTTAGTAAGAGCGGGTCATACAGAGGCAGCAGTAGATTTTATGAGGATAGCAGGCTTGTTTCCTGCAGGTGTTATATGTGAAATAATGAATGAAAATGGCACTATGGCTAGAATCCCACAGCTAGCGAAGTTTTCGCAAAAGCATAATCTGAAGATTTGTACAATTACCGATTTGATTAAATATCGCCGCAGGAATGAAAAATTAGTAGAGAGGCTTACGGAAACGATGCTGCCTACTGATTACGGAAATTTTAAACTCATCCTTTATGGTTCAGGAATCGATAAATTTTATCACATGGCTTTAGTAATGGGAGATATCCAGGATGATACTTCGGTGCTTGTGCGGGCGCACTCTGAGTGTTTGACCGGAGACGTATTTGGTTCTTTGCGCTGTGATTGCGGCACACAACTACGAAAGGCTATGGAGATGGTCAAAGATGAAGGCAAGGGCATAATTCTTTATATGGGTCAGGAAGGTAGAGGAATCGGCTTGGTGAATAAATTAAAAGCCTACAGTCTTCAGGATCAAGGAATGGATACTGTTGAGGCAAATCATGCATTAGGTTTTCCTGCGGACTTGCGCGATTATGGCATAGGTGCCCAGATTCTAGTGGATTTAGGCGTAAAAAAGCTGCGTCTTCTTACAAATAATCCTCGAAAAATAGTTGGATTAGAAGGATATGGATTAGAGGTTGTGGAAAGAGTCCCTCTTAAAATTCCTCATAATCCAGCGAATGAGAACTATATAAAGACTAAAAAGGAAAAATTGGGACATATTTTATAATAAGAAGGGAGCAAGAATATGGTAAAGATAACAGAAGGTCAATTAATCAGCAAAGGCAAGAAGTACGCTATCGCAGCTTCTAGATTCAACGACTTTGTTACAAAAGAACTCTTGAGTGGTTGTCTGGATACTTTGAAGCGTCACGGTGCAAAAGACACCGAAATAGAGGTGTCTTGGGTTCCTGGTTCTTTTGAGATTCCGCAAGTAGCCATGTGTCTAGCAAAATCCAAGAAATTTGATGCGGTTATTTGTCTAGGCACGGTGATTCGCGGGGCTACGCCTCACTTTGATTTTATCGCCTCAGAAGTAGCTAAAGGAATCTCGCAAGTCTCTTTATCGACAGGTGTGCCAGTAATATTTGGCGTCATCACAGCCGATACTATTGAGCAGGCAATTGAGCGCGCAGGTACAAAAGAAGGTAATAAAGGTAAGGATGCGGCTCTTTCTGCCATAGAGATGGCGAATTTGTTAGAACAAATATAAGTAAAGGATATGAGAAAACGAACGCAAGCCAGAGAGATAGCTTTGCAGCTACTCTATCAGATTGATATCTCACACCAAGAACCTGCAAAGGTTGTCCAAGAATTTTTTGATTACAATCAGGAATTCCCTGATGATGTAAGGGAGTTTTCTAGCAAGCTTATCTTAGGTACGTCAGAGCATTTAGAGGCCGTGGATAAGAAGATAGAGGAATTTGCCGCGAACTGGGAGCTTAGACGCATGGCTATAGTCGACCGTAATATCTTAAGGTTGGCTTGCTTTGAATTTATCTGTTTAAATGATATTCCTTCCAAGGTGACTATAAATGAGGCAGTTGAACTGGCCAAGAAGTATGGGGGCGTTGATTCCGGTAAATTCACCAACGGTATATTGGATAAGATAAACAAGACTGACGTAAAAAAACCTTGAATAAACTCGCCGATTTACATCTCCATACATTTTTTTCTGATGGGACATTCTCACCGGAGCAATTAGTAGAGCAGGCAAAGATTGCAGGGTTGTGTTGTATCGCGGTCACCGATCACGACTGCGTAGACGGGATTCAGCCGGCAAAAGAAGCAGCGGGTGATTCTTTAGAAGTGATTGCCGGTATTGAGTTATCAGCGGAAATCGACTCTAAAGAAATACATGTTTTGGGTTATTTTATCGATCTTAATTCCGCCAGGCTAAAAGAAGAGGCGGCTAAGATACAGATATTCCGCGTAAAGAGAGTCCATGGCATCTTAGAGAAACTGCGGGGGTTGGGCATAGATTTGAGTCCTGATGCTGTGTTTACTATGGCTGGCAAAGGTACTGTGGGCAGACTTCATATTGCTAAAGCCATGGTCGCTGCAGGCATTGTGTCAAATGTATACGAAGCATTTTCGAAATATATCAGCAATGACGGACCTGCGTATGTGGGAAAATTTTCTTTAACTCCTCAAGAAGCAATCAGGCTTATTGTAGAGGCAAAAGGCATACCAGTATTAGCTCATCCTCATAACTCCAACTGTGATGAGTTAATACCAAGTTTTGCCAGAGCGGGCCTGAGAGGCTTAGAAGTATTCTACCCAGAATATTCTCAGGCAATAATAGGCTATTATCAACAGATAGCTCAGAAATACGGCTTGTTAGTGACGGGGGGTTCTGATTGTCATGGGGAAGCAAAGCCAAAGATAAGAGTAGGCAAGATTAACATCCCCTACGAATTAGTTGAAGAGATGAAGAAAGAGCTAAATGGTTAATAAGGCAGATAGATATATGGAATTAGCACTAGACTTAAGTTTGCGGGCAGAAGGCTTGACTTCCCCGAATCCTTTAGTCGGTGCAGTGGTTGTAAAGAATAATAAAGTTATATCTGTAGGTTTTCATAAAAGAACTGGTCTTGCTCATGCTGAAGTAGTTGCTTTGGAAAAAGCCGGCAAGAGAGCAAAGGGGTCTACTCTATACGTTACTTTAGAGCCGTGTAGTTCATTCGGCAGAACGCCGCCTTGCACAGAGACAATAATTAAAAGCGGTATAAAAAAAACGATAGTAGGTATGCGTGACCCTAATCCCAAGCATTGTGGCAGGGGGATGGGGATTTTAAAAAAGTGCGGTATTAAAGTAGCTTCAGGTATGCTGGGTAACCGTGTAAGAGATATAAATCAACCATTTATAAAATACATTACTAAAAATGTACCTTATGTTACGCTAAAAGTTGCCCAGAGCCTTGACGGTAAGATTGCTACAAAGACCGGTGATTCAAAGTGGATAACTTCTAAAGAATCTCGACAATTTGCACATAAAATACGCAATAATTTTGATGCTATAATGGTAGGCATAAATACTGTATTAAAGGATAATCCTTTGCTTAACCCTGAGAAAATAATCAAAGGAAAGAGATTCTATAAGATAGTCCTAGATACTCATCTTAAGGTTAAGCCGAATATGCGCATTTTTAATAATTCATCAGATCTCCCTGTTATTATAGCTACTAGTAATGAGTCTTTAACGAGTAGAGTCAAAAAGATTAAGCCTTTAATAAATAAAGGAGCTATTATTTTAGGTGTTGAAAAAGATAAAAGCCTCCTAAGTGTTAAGGACCTGTTGAGAAAATTGGCCCAACTCGAGATTACTAACATATTAGTAGAGGGTGGAGGCAGGGTAGCTGGATCATTATTGGATCAGAATTTAATAGATGCCGTATTATTTTTTATCTCGCCAAAAATAATCGGGGGCAGTGAATCTGTTTCAAGCATATATGGCAAAGGAATAAGAAGGATTAAACAAGCAAAAGAATTGAAGGATGTAGGAATTGAGCGCCTTGGTGAAGATTTATTAATTCGAGGCGTTATGAAGAAATATTAGATTATGTTTACAGGAATAATTCAAGAAATAGGCACAGTTACTCACTTTTCTAGATATCAAAAGAGCCAGAATTTATCGCTGCGTTCCGAAACAATTTACAGGTCCGCAAAGATAGGAGACAGCATAAGTGTAAACGGCGTTTGTCTTACGGTGACCAAGATAAAGTCTGACGTTCTGACCTTTGATTTACTTGCTGAGACGATTAGGCTGACTAATTTAGGTCTGTTAAAAGTTGGCGACAGTCTGAATTTAGAAGAAAGCTTAAAGATTGGAGACAAGGTGTCCGGACACTTTGTTTCCGGACATATAGATTGCTTGTGTACTATCAGAAAGAAGGGGGTCTTAAGAAGTAACCACTTCTTCGAGATAGCCGTTCCTAAGAAATTTATGCATTTATTGGTTCCCAAGGGCTCTGTTTCTATAGATGGCATTAGCTTGACTGTAGTAGATGTTTTTAGGGATTTCTTTACTGTTTATATCATACCCCATACGCTCAATAGTACGATTTTAGGTAAGAAGGGTATTACCAAAAAAGTAAATATCGAATTTGATATTCTCGCCAAATACGCTTTAAATAGCCCGAAACAATAGCCTTTTCCTAGGCATTTCTCTGATTGATTAAGCCATATTTTTTTGTTATACTATGCTATTGCGAATATAGGGGCATATCACAAATATACGGGGAGTAGCGCAGTTTGGTTTAGCGCGCGACGTTCGGGACGTCGAGGTCGTGGGTTCGAGTCCCACCTTCCCGACAATCTTTAACGATGTTCAGGGCAGATCCTGGCCTGTCAGTTGCAATTGCCAGGACAGGCGAGTTCCATCTGTGAGACATCTATAATTTGTTATTTATTTGATTATGGCTAAAATTCGAGTTCATATAATGTATAAAGGTCGTGTTCAAGGGATAGGTTTTCGTTTCTCTGTGGAACGTATTGCCTTAAACTATGAAGTTGTGGGCTGGGTTAAGAATTTGGCCGGTGGTGACGTGGAGGTTGTCGCTGAGGCAGATGAGGATACAATAAATAATTTCTTGAAGACTGTCAGAGGATACTTCATGAAATATATCGTTGATGAGCATATAAGCACATTGGAAGCTACCAGCGAATTGAAAGACTTCCAGATGAAGTTTTAATTCAGATTTACAATTTACGTTTCCCCTGAAATCTGAGAAAGATTTCGGGTCCCGGAAATCGCATAGTGATTTCTCGGGAGACTAATCTTGCTTAATTGCATAAAATTAGCAGGGCACTGTGGCACAGAAAATGTGTGTTCAATTATGCGCTTTGGGATCTTTTCAGATATTCATTCGAATATAGAGGCCTTAAACAGCGTATTATCTGCTTATGAAGTAGAAGGTATTGATAAATACCTTTGTGTGGGCGATATCGTAGGTTACGGCACTGACCCCAAAGAGTGTATCAAGACAATCCGCGAAAGAAATATTGCTACAGTTGCAGGAAATCACGATTGGGCCACATCGGGAAAATTTAGTATAGAACATTTCAGTCCATATGCAAAAACTGCTGTTCTTTGGACGAAGAAGCAAATAGATGCTAGTGAAGCCGACTATCTAGATAACTTGAATTTAATCTACGAAGATGCAGATTTTTGTTTAGTTCACGGCACGTTATTAAAACCGGAATGTTTTAATTATCTATATGAATTATCTGATGCAAAAGATACATTTGAGGTCATGCAGCCAAGGCTGTGTTTTGTAGGACATACTCATTCACCTATAATATTTGGAAGAGATAGTGAAAGAATAAGCTATGTCAAAGAAGGCCATATAAATGTAGAACCTAATAAACAGTATATTATTAACGTAGGTAGTGTTGGTCAGCCCCGTGATGGAGATACTCGGGCATGTTTGTGTATATACGATAGCAAAGAGAAGGTTGTGCAGATAAAACGTGTTGAATATGATATTAAGGCTGCTCAGACAAAAATTTTAAATGCCGGACTACCACCTTCTTTGGCAAACAGGCTTGTAGTAGGCCAATAGCATGAGTAAAGATAGAAAAGAGATCAGAAAGAAAATTGATAAATTACGACAGCAGATTGATCATCATGATAGGCGCTATTATGTCTTAAGCCAGCCTGAGATTTCAGATAAAGAGTATGATGATTTATTGCGAAGACTTAAAGATTTAGAGAAAGGGTATCCGGAATTTATAACTCCCGATTCGCCTACACAGAGGATGAGTGGTGAGCCGCTCAAAGAGTTTAAGACCGTAAGACACCGCCAAAAGATGCTCTCTTTAGATAATACTTACTCTTTTGATGAGTTACGTGATTGGCAAGAGCGGGTACGAAAAGTGTTAGGCAATAAAAGAGTTGAGTTTGTTGCAGAGCTTAAAATAGATGGGGTCAGTTCTAACCTTACCTATGTCGATGGTGTTTTAAATATAGGCGCTACACGTGGAGATGGTTCTACAGGAGAAGATGCTACTTCTAACATAAAGACGATTCGATCTATTCCTCTAAAGTTACAGGGATTGGATGCGCCAAGATTGATAGAGATCCGGGGCGAAATTTATATGGCGAAAAAGTACTTGGATGTGTTGAATAGGGGACGTACTAAAAATAATGAATCTCCTTTTGTTAATCCGCGCAATGCCGCGGCAGGATCCTTAAAACTTCTAGATGCAAGGATTGTACGCAGGCGCCATTTAAACTCTTTTGCTCACTCCTTAGGTTCTTTAGAGGGCATAGACTTTAAAACACATTGGGAATTTCTGGAAAAGATAAAGTCTTTAGGGCTTAGAACAAATCCGAATATATTTTTGTGTAACAATTTAGAAGAGGTAATTGAGCTATGTAAAGAATGGGAAAAAAGAAGAGATGAATTGGATTACGAAATTGACGGAATGGTTATTAAGGTAAATTCGTTAGAGCAACAGAAGCTGTTGGGTTCGACGTTAAAGAGTCCGCGCTGGGCTGTGGCCTATAAATTTGCGGCGCACCAGGCGACCACTAAATTGTTAGATATCGTTGTGCAAGTAGGCAGGACTGGTGTTTTGACTCCCGTGGCAATGCTAAAACCCGTTGAGTGCGGCGGGGTTACTATTTCACGAGCCACACTGCATAATTTTGATGAAATAAAGCGTTTAGGTGTAAGAGTCGGGGATCGAGTAGTGATTGAGCGCGCCGGAGAGGTAATACCAAAGATAATAAAAGCTGTTGAGTCTGTGCGAAACGGAAAAGAAAGAAAAGTAAAAATTCCTAATAGATGTCTTGAGTGTAACTCGGCAGTAGTTAAGGAGAAGGAGGGGGAAGTTGCCTATCGTTGTATCAATCCTTCTTGTCCAGCTCAGCTTGAAAAAGGCTTATTACACTTTGCCAGCAGATCAGCGATGGATATAGAGGGAATGGGTGAGTCGGTGGTGCAGGATTTGATAAGGAAGGGGATGGTTAAAAGCTTTAGCGATATATATTTCTTGAAAGAAGACGATTTTCTGAAATTACCTTTATTTAAAGATAAAAAGGCCAGAAATTTAGTTGAGGCTATACACTCGACTAAAAAGAGGCCGCTTAATAGGTTGCTTTACGGCTTAGGCATTCGTCATGTTGGTGAGAAAGCGGCCTATGTCTTGGCCGAGCGGTTCGGTTCCCTGGATAAAATAACAAGATCAAAGGTTGATGATTTTAGTTCAATCTTTGAAATTGGCGAAGTCATGGCATACAGCATAGTGGAATTTTTTAAGCAGTCAAAAGTAAAGAAATTAATCACAGATTTAAAAAGAGCCAGGGTGAATACAGTGCAACCCAAGACAGACCTTCTTAAGAATTCTTTGACTGGTATGACTGTGGTGTTTACGGGGGAATTAAAGAAGCTTAGCAGAAAAGAAGCTGAAGGGCTTGTCCGCCGATCTGGTGGTAATTCTAGCTCAAGCGTCAGCAAGAGTACTGATTTTGTTGTGGCTGGGGATAACTCTGGTTCAAAGTTTCAACGTGCCCAGTCCTTGGGCGTAAAAATTATTAATGAAAAAGAATTTATACAAATGGTAAAGGAGAGGTAATGCTCAAGACTAGATTGATGATCTTATTTTTGATGATTTTTATCTTTTCTTCTTTTGGTTGTGAATCTTTTAGAAAAAAGTTTATCCGCAAATCTAAAGGAAAACCCAAGGAAGAAGATATGATTATCGTTCCTAAGGATTATTCCAAGCTTCAGATGCCCGTGGATAAAGCCTATATACAGTATTACACCTATTGGAAGGCTTGGCATAATGAGTTACTTTCTTTTCTCGTAGACGGCACAAATAAAAAGAAGATATTGAGTTGTTTTGAGCAGGCAATACTCAACCTTAGCCACATGAAAGACCTTCTAGAAAACACAGAAAAGATAGCACTGTTAGATGAATATGTCAGCGAGACCTCATCTCTGGCCGAAGAAGTAAAAAATAAGACTTTGATGATGATTATGACTGTTCGTACCAAAAGCAAGTCTGAACAGTTATTGCTTAATATACAGAGAGATTTTGCTTTCAGTAAAGTACAGGATGATTTAAAATGGTAATAGATAGACTTATCGTTGGCCCTTTACAGACTAACTGTTATATAGTCTCTACCAAGAGAAATGAGGCATTTATCGTTGATCCGGGAGATGATGGCCAGGTAATAAAAAAATTTATCAAGGAACAGAAATTAAAGGTGAATTTTATTATTAATACTCATTCGCATATCGATCATATTAAAGCGGACTGCGAATTAGGTTTTCCTATATATATCCATGAATTGGATGCTGCGGCATTAGAAGATCCCGGGAAAAACTATTCTACCTTTATGTTAGGTGGATTTAATGCCTGTAAGCCTGCGAGAAAACTTAAGGATAGAGATGTGATCAAGTTTGATGATTTAGGTATTGAAGTTCTGCATACGCCCGGGCACAGTGCTGGGGGTATCTGTCTTAAAGTTGATAAGGTGGTATTTTCGGGTGATACGCTTTTTCGCGACGGTATAGGCAGGACAGATCTACCTGATGGCTCATATGAAGCTATTGTATCCTCTATAAAAAATAGGCTTCTTTGTTTAGATGACGATACGAAAATTTACCCGGGACACGGCGAGTCATCAACCATTGGCAGAGAAAGGGCGAATTTTTAAATATGCGCGATTTAATAGATATATTTTTAAACTATCTTTCTGTAGAAAGAGGTCTGGCGCAGAATACTACCATTTCTTACAATAGGGATTTATTGTGTTATGATAGGTTTTTACGCTCTATAAATGTTACTGACGTAAATAAGATCAATAAAGAGAATATCCGTTCTTATTTGGTCTATCAAAAGGAAAAAGACCTATCCTCTAGTACTATCGCTCGCTCTCTGGTAGCCATACGTTTATTCCATCGTTTTTTATTGAGAGAGAAACTCGCGATTAAGGATCCTACAGATGTTATTGATTCGCCAAAGCTCTGGAAAAAGATTCCTAATGCTTTGTCGTTTAGCGAGATTGAAAAGTTGTTATCCAGTCCGGATACGAGAAAAAAGAAAGGCTTAAGAGATAGAGCTATACTTGAAACGATGTATGCTGCGGGGTTGCGTGTCTCTGAACTAACAAATTTAAAGGTTGAAGATGTTAATTTGGATGCGGGGTTTATTCGTTGTTTAGGAAAGGGCAAGAAGGAGAGGGTGGTGCCTTTAGGGAGAACAGCGATTTCCACAATCAAAAAATATTTAGAAAGTTCTCGACAGAAATTCTTGAAAAAGAAAGTAAGCAGATTTTTATTTTTAAATCATTCTGGGTCAAGAATCTCTCGTGTCTATATTTGGAAACTTATAAAGGCCTATGCCAAACAGGCCAGGATAAAGAGTCCTATAAAGCCGCACATCTTGCGTCATTCATTTGCAACTCACTTGTTAGAGAGGGGAGCGGATCTACGTTCAGTACAAGAAATGTTGGGACACGTGAATATATCCACAACCCAAATATATACTCATATAAATCGTGATCGCCTAAAGTCGATTCATAAGACTTTTCACCCGAGGCCGTAAAAGTGATAAAGAAAGAATTAATAGTCAAAAAGTTAAATAAGTTGCCTGCACAACTATCGAATATCATATTTCTATCCAGGAATTTGGCCAAGATACAAAAAGTAGGCGTCTATTTAGTTGGTGGATTTGTCAGGGATATTTTGTTAGGTGTAGATAACTTTGATTTAGATATTGTGGTCGAGAAAGACGGTATAGACTTTGCCTATAAACTATCTAGAGTTTTGGATGCCCATGTGATAAAGCATAGGGCTTTTGGTACAGCTACGATTACTACAAAAGAGGGCCTAAAGATAGACCTAACTACTTCGCGCAGAGAATTTTATCCTGAACCAGCAGTACTGCCCGTAGTCAGCGAAGGCACAATTGAGGATGATCTATTCAGGCGAGATTTTACCATAAACGCTATGGCCTGCCATATTGACTTTGAGAAGTTTGGTGAATTTGTAGATATCTCCGGAGGCCTGAAAGATTTAAGGGCTGGTTGCGTACGCTTTTTACATGAGAGAAGTTTTATAGATGACCCTACTAGAATAATCCGCGCTGTGAGATTTGAACAACGATTCAGGTTTAGTATTGATAAAAAGACTTTAGGCTTCATCAAGCAGGCAAAGAAATTCAATATGCTGGAGAAGGTTCAGAAGCACAGGATAAGAGATGAGATAGTATTGATATTCAAAGAGCCGGATGCGTATAAAGTATTAAATAGGCTCAAACAGATATACAATCTCACTTTTATCGAGAAGAGCGTTAAGTTAAACAAAGACTTAAAACATAGTTTCAATGCTATAGACAAAGCATGTATTTGGTTTCAAGGCAACTTTCCGCAGAGGAGAAGCCTGGATATCTGGCTCATGTATTTAATAGTCTTTTTCCAGTCTTTGGGGCTGAGAAGCTTGAATAATTTTATAAGTAAGTATGCTTTTCACCGTGGAGACTCAAAAAGAATAATTTCATTTAAGAAGAATTTCTCAAAAATCAATGGAAGGCTTTCTAGAAAGAACCTATCGGCAATAAAATTACATAAAATACTCCATTCTTTAAGCTATGAAGTTGTCATTCTGGCATTAGCTATGTCCGGGAAGAAAAAGGCAAAATTCAAGATCAGGGATTATTTTTTGAGGCACCACCATAAGAAGATATGTATAACTGGAGATGATCTTTTATCGCTGGGTGTAAAACCCGGACCTAGATTTAGGCAGATATTCCAGATAGTATTTAGAAAGAAGATCAACGCAGAGATACATACACGGGAAGAGGAGTTGGCACTGGTAAGAAAGATAATAAAAAAATGATCATCGGCATCGTAAAGGCACCTATTTTTATTCCCGGCAGTAGCAGCCTGAAAGAAAAAAGGATGGTCTTACGTTCTTTAAAAAGTAAATTGAGGAAAAATTTTAATATCTCTATTATAGAGTTAGCTGATCACGACAAGTGGCAAAAGTCTACATTGGCCTTAGCCGCCATAGGAAAGGAGAAAGCAAGTTTAAATTCAATGATTTCTAACGTGATAAATTATTTGGAAGGCAATGGGCAAATTCAACTATTAGATTACGAAATGGAGATGATCTGATGTCTAGAAAAGATAAGGTTCAGGAAGCTATAAGGCAAGAGGTGGCTGCCATTATCCATGATGAACTAAAGGATCCGCGCATTGGCTTTGCTACGGTAACCAGAGCAGAGGTCACTGCTGACTTAAGGCATGCCAAGATATATGTTAGCGTGTTGGGAAAACAAAAGTCTGCAAACTCGACCTTGAAAGCACTGGAGAGCGGGAAAGGCTATATGAGGACTTTACTGGCTAAGCGTCTGAAGATGCGCTTTACACCAGACTTAATGTTTAAAGAGGATAAATCTGCTGAGTATAGCGTAGAGTTCGCCAAAAAACTTGAAGAGATAAAAAATGAAGATAAATAAAAAAACAAAAGACAGGATAAGGAAATTCTTGAGAAAGCATAATAATTTCTTGATTTCCGCCCATACCAGCCCAGAAGGGGATTCCTTGGGAGCACAGCTTGCTTTTGCCGGTGTGATTAAGTCAATGGGTAAGAGGTGTGATATCGTAAATTCTGATCGGCCTTCACGGGAATATTCATTTTTGCCAGGGATCGGCAGTGTTAGGAGTAGGCCTAGAGTTAAAAAGTATGATGCTGCGGTAATCTTGGACTGTTCTGATCTTTCCAGGATTGGAAGCGTGGTAAATTTCCTGGATAAAGATGCCCCTATATTAAATATCGACCACCATATAAGTAATGATAATTTTGGTGATATAAATTTTGTGGATGCACGGGCTTCATCTGCTTGTGAGGTTTTGTACCTGTTATTTAGAGAATTGAATCTGAAAATAAATAGGAATGTGGCTACGTGTCTTTATACAGGAATTCTTACTGATACAGGGTCATTTCGATACACTAACACTGGGACGATGACTCATTTTGTGGTCTCAGAGCTCCTAAAATGGAACGTTGATGTCGTTGGGATTTATAGGAGTATATATCAAAATCTAAATCTTTTGGATTTGAAGTATTTAAATTGTGCCCTATCTAGGATAAAACAGGACCCATCTGGAAAGGTGGCTTGGATCAAGCTTACACAAAAGTTGATTAAGAAGTATAGGCCTAAGGTTGATCTGTCGGATAATATTCTGAATTCCTTGCGCTCTATTAATGAAGTAGAGGTTTGTGTCCTTTTTAGGGAGAGGAGTGGGCAAGATAAGAATATCCGTATTAATTTAAGATCCAGAAGCAAATTCGATGTGAATAAGGTCGCACAGCGCTTTGGCGGAGGTGGACATAAGACAGCCAGTGGAGTTACTCTAAGAAATACCAGTCTTAAAAAAGCAGAGTCTATGGTGATAGGCTATATTAAATCCAGACTATAAACAGATCAATAGGACTATTTGATGACTAAAGGTATTATTGTTATTGATAAGCCATCAGGGATTACATCTTTCGATGTGGTTAGGAAGGTGCGCAGTAAGTTTAAGATAAAGAAGGTTGGCCATTGTGGCACCCTAGATCCGTTGGCTACAGGTTTGTTAGTAATACTATTAGGTCAAGATACTAAGTTATTTTCTAAATTTTCTACTTTCGATAAAGCATACAAAGCTACATTGGAATTAGGTGTATCTACTTCTACGGGAGATTGTCAGGGAGAAGTTTCAGAGAGAAAAGAAGTAGAGGGCATTATCGTTGGCGATATAGAAAACATATTTAAGGATTTTATGGGTGAGATTACCCAGGTTCCCCCAATGTTTTCTGCGCTGAAGTATCATGGAAAAAAGCTTTACGAATTGGCTCGGCAAGGATTAGAGGTTCCGCGCAAAGAACGGCATGTAAAGATCCTTGATTTAAAGATTCTTAATTTTCGTCCGCCTTATGTGGACTTCTATGTGCATTGTTCCAAGGGGACATACATCCGAACCTTAGCTCAAGATATCGGAAAACGCATCGGTTGCGGTGCATGTATTGTAGACATTAGGCGCGTATTGTTGGGCCCATTCAATATCAAAGAAGCGATTACAATGGATAAATTAGATGAAAGTCATATACGGGATTGGTCTTCTAAAGTTAGCTAAGCCCAGTTGTGTAGCTGTGGGCGTGTTTGATGGCCTGCACCGTGGGCACCAAACTGTAATAAAAAAAGTCGTCTCTATTGCCAGAAAAAAGAAGACTCAAAGTGTAATATTGACGTTTTTTCCGCACCCGGATTTAGTCGTTAAGTCTTCAAAAAAGTCCCCCTTACTTATTTCACTAAAGCACCGTCTCAGTCTCATTAAATCTTTCGGCGTAGACATTTGTGTAGTAGTAAGATTTAGTTTAGGTTTTAGAAAAATCAAAGCCGGGGATTTTGTTTCTAATATTTTGCTAAAGAGATGTCAGATGAAAGATTTAGTTGTGAGCAGAAATTTTATTTTTGGAAAAGACAGGATTGGCGATTATAAATTAATAAATAAATTATCTAAGGATTATAATTTTAGAGTTCACTTTTTGCCGGAGCAGAGATCAAATAAGAAGACAATAAGTAGCACCTTAATACGCTCTTTGATAAGTAGCGGCGATTTAAGAGGGGCATCCAAATTTCTGGGCAGAAGGGTAGAGGTGGTGGGAACAGTTGTCGGGGGAGATAGCCGAGGCAGAAAAATAGGATTCCCTACGGCAAACATCGATCCCCATCATGAAGTCATCCCTTCTAAGGGTGTTTATATAATAGAGGCATGGTTAAATAATAAAAGGTTGTTGGGCTTAGCCAATATTGGATTTAGGCCTACTTTTAAAAAGCATAAAAGAGAGATTATCGAAATACACCTCTTAAATTTTAAGAAGAATATATACGGTAAAGATTTAAGGGTAGTTTTTATCAAAAAGCTTCGAACTGAGAAAAAGTTTAAACAGAAGTCACATCTCATATCCCAAATATATAGAGATATCCAGCAGGCCAAGACCTTCTTTTCTATCTAATCCTTCCACAACATATCTGTATTAACCAATTATTTGACACAACAGCTTGTATTTATTGGATTTAATCCAATTTTTGCCTTGACAAGGAAGGAGAAAATGCCTATACTCTAACTATAAAGTGGAGCAAAGTGGAGGAGAGTGGTTTAAATGTTTTACGGAGAATACTACCATCAAATAGATAGAAAGGGCCGCTTGATTTTGCCTTCTAAGATTCGCGAAACTGCAAAGTCAAATTTTGTAGATAAGTTTTTTATTACGCGCGGCCTAGATACTTGCCTATTTATGTTTAGCGAGGATGAGTGGAGGAGTCAAGAGCAGAAGTTTAAATCTATTTCTTTTACCAAATCAGAAGCCAGAAAATTCAACAGGCTCTATTTTTCTGGTGCCGCAGAGATTGCCTTTGATAAACAAGGAAGAATCCTTATTCCTGTATACCTGAAGGAATTTGCCCAAATAAAAAAAGATGTGGTTGTTATCGGAGTCTCTAATAGGATCGAGATCTGGTCAAAGAATATTTGGACAGATTTTTACAATACCTCACGTGATGCATTTGAGGAGATCTCAGAGAAGTTAATAGATAACTTATAATGGATTTAATATATATATGCAAAATAAATTTACACATAGGCCTGTTATGTTAGAAGAAGTATTAACATTGCTAAATTTAAAGAACGGGATGACGGTGGTGGACGCAACCATCGGGGCAGGTGGCCATGCCATGGAGATAGTGAAAAAGATTTCCCCCAGAGGGCAATTAATAGGCATTGATCGCGATAATGAAACATTAGAGATAGCTAAGCAGAAGTTAAACGAATATAACTCTCAGTGCAAATTCATTCATGATAACTTTTCTAATATCGACCAAATTTTAGCTTTTTTAAAGATTAAACATATTGACGCAGTAATGTTAGATTTAGGGGTATCTTCTATTCAATTGGATGATCCTGCTAGAGGTTTTAGTTTTGTTAACGAAGGCCCATTAGATATGCGCATGAATAAAGACAATTCGATTTCAGCATTTGATCTTGTAAATAAGCTTTCACAGAAAGAGATAGCTGCCATTCTTTGGAAATTTGGACAAGAAAGATTTTCTAATCGCATTGCCAAGAGAATAATAATGCGGCGGAACCAATCAGTAATTAATACCACTACGGAGCTGGCTAATTTAGTCTCTAAGGCCCTGCCTTACTCACAAAGGCGCTATCGCATCCACCCAGCCACGCGTACATTTCAGGCCATACGCATAGCCGTTAATCAGGAGTTAGAATCCTTAGAGATATTCTTAGAAAAAATATCTAAGTTTATGAATAGGAATGGGCGGATTTGTATTATATCTTTTCATTCCTTAGAAGATAGAATTGCGAAAATTAATTTTCGCAACTTAGCCAAAACCAAGCAATTCAAGCTTATTGTAAAAAAACCTCTTATTCCAAAAGATGAGGAGACAAGGACTAATCCTCGTTCAAGAAGTGCAAAGCTAAGAGTGCTGGAGAAGATATAATGAAGACATCGAAAATAGTGATACTTATAGCAGTTTTTGTTTTCTTTTCGTTTTTGCACGTATTTTTGCAGACCGAAATAATAAAATTAGGCTACGAAGTAAAAAAGAATGAGGATAAATTCCAGGAACTCGTTGATAACAATCATGTTCTAAAATATAATATTTACGCATTAGAATCTCCTTATAGTTTGGACAGGCGTGTCTTATTAAGAGATTCCAGCCTAAAGGTATTAAGACCTGTTCAGGTACTAGGGTTGTATACTGAAACCAGCCCAGGCTTTATAGAGGTGGACAGGAGAAGTAAGTCTTTGTTTAAGGGCCCTGTCTTTCTTGCCGTGAAAAAGTTTTTTACAGGTAAGCAGGCAGAGGCAAAAACCATAAAATAAATTTTAGCGCATAATTTGAAGTGCCTCCTGAAAGGAACCTATCTCGATTTTATGTTGTAAGTTTTTCATTTTTAGCCCTTCTATTTGTATTTATCTTCAGACTCGTCCTTATCCAAATATTCCACTCCCAGTATTTGACCAAATTAGCCTTAAAGCAGCACAATATCTATATTGAGCTGCCTGCACAAAGAGGCGTTATTTACGACCGTAGGCTAAAACCCTTAGTTGTGAATGTACGTTCCTATTCGTTATTTGCTGTGCCTAAAGAGGTAAAGCATAAAGAGAATACGGCAAAGACACTTTCTGAGATTCTGGAATTAGACGAAGACTTTATTTTGAAACGCATATCCTCAACAAAGCATTTTGCTTGGATTAAGAGAAGGCTATCTGATAAGCTAGTCAAAGAGATAAGAGAGTTAGATATCAAGGGAATATTCTTTATGAAAGAAAATAAGCGCTCTTATCCCAATGGTTCACTCGCAGCTCATATTCTGGGGTTTACGGATGTGGATAGCGTGGGTTTAGAGGGGGCAGAGCTGTCATGTAATAGGCATCTTAAGGGTAAATCAGGCTACGCATTTTTTGTAAGGGATGCACATCAGAGCACATTACGACTGGAGAATTCAGATAAGTTGCCAGTGGACGGATATAATGTTGTCTTAACCATCGATCAAGTAATCCAATATATTGCCGAAAACGCTTTAGACGAAGTCTATAGAAAGTATAATGCAAAAGGTGCGAGCATAGTGGTGATGGATCCCTTTAGTGGGGAGATACTGGCTATGGCTAATCGTACGACATTTGACCCTAGTGCACCTGGGCGTTTTCCTACGGAGGCGCTTAGGAACCGCGCGATTTGTAATTTCTTTGAGCCTGGATCAGTATTTAAGATTATTACAGCAGCAGCTGCATTAGAGGAGGAGCGGTTCAAAGAAGATGATAAGATTTTTTGTGAAAAGGGGGCCTATAGAGTAGCTAACCATACCTTGCATGATCATCGGCCGCATGGTTGGTTGACATTCTCTGAAGTGTTTCAAAAATCAAGTAATATCGGAGTAACCAAAATCGCCCAAGAATTAGGGCTAGAAAAGGTGCATAAATATGCTAAGCTATTTGGATTCGGCGAGTTAACTAGAATTAAGCTTCCAGGAGAAACAAGAGGGATCCTCAAGCCCTTAAACGCTTACTCTAAAACTTCTATTGGGGCCGTGCCCATAGGCCAAGAGGTAGCGGTTACCGCTCTGCAGCTTGCATCGGCTATTTCTGTGGTTGCTAATGGAGGTCTGTATTATAAGCCCTACATAATAAAAGAAATTGCAGATAGATTTGATGAAATCATAAAAGGATATCGGCCAAAGTCTTTAAGGAGGGTTATTTCGTTTGAGACGAGTCAGAGGGTGAAAAAAATTTTAGAAGGAGTAGTTGAACATGGCACTGGCAAATTAGCTAGAAGCAAAGAGTATAAATTTGCAGGTAAGACTGGCACTGCCCAGAAAGTAGACCCTAAAGGTGGATATTCACATACCAACTTTTTTGCTACTTTTATTGGATTAGCTCCTGCCGAGAATCCCAAACTAGCCATAGCCGTAGTCGTTGATGATCCATATCCAGTTTATTATGGCGGTGTTGTTTCTGCTCCGGTCTTCAAAGAGGTAGCTGAGAAGAGCCTAAAATATATTGAGGCAGAGGAGACGTTGAATAATTTAACAAAAATTACCAAAGTTAATGAAACTAAAATCCTTAATCGGTAGCGTAAGAGACCAAATATTATCTGTCCGTGCATCATCTAAGTTAAAATCAGATTATGGCTCGATAGATATCAATGGTCTTTCGCTTAATTCCAAGTTGGCGAAAAATGATGATTTGTTCTTCTGCCTGTCTGGAACTAGGCACAAAGGTTCAGATTTTATTGCACAAGCTTATAGAAACGGGGCGATAGCTGTTGTGACAGACGAAGAGGTAAGATCTAGAATACCTAAAAAGTTGACAGTCATTAAGGTCAAGGATGTAGCTGAGTCTTTGGGTATTATTGCCGACAGATTCTACGAACACCCGCTAGATAAGTTTAATTCAATTGCTGTGACAGGAACGAATGGCAAGACAAGTGTAACATTCATAATTGAAAATATCTTAAAGGCCAGTAAGAAGCAAGTCGGTGTCATAGGAACAGTAAATTATCGCTTTGCTAGAACAAAGTGCATCGCCAAGAATACTACTCCAGATGTTTTAACTACTCACAGCACTATAAATAAGATGCTAAAAAATAATATCAAATATGTTCTGATGGAAGTATCCAGTCATGCGTTAGCGCAGAGGAGAGTAGAGGGTTTGAAATTCGACCAAGCGATATTTACAAATTTGAGCCAAGATCACTTTGATTACCATAAGACAAAAAATAAATATTTCGCTGTCAAATCAAGATTGTTTACTGATCATTTAATAAAAGGCGGAGTAGCCATTGTTAACGTAGATGATGCTTATGGTCGAAAGATAGTAAATTTAGTCAAAAAGAGCGGGAGATGTAATATTATAACCTATGCCGTAAGCAGAAAAGCCGATATAAATGCAGACAGTATTATGCTAAACGGTGATAGGAGTAAATTTACCTTGAGATTCAAAGACTACAGCCTTAAAATAGATACAAATTTAATTGGTTTATTTAATATCTATAATATTTTAGCTGCTGTGGCTTCGTGTTTGGCCCTGGGCATTCCCAGGAGTGCCATTGTAAAGGGAATCAAAAACATATATGTGCCCGGGAGGTTGGAAACAATAAGTAGCGGCAACATCAAGATTATTGTCGATTATGCCCATACGCCAGATGCCTTAAAGAATGTCTTGTTATCTTTAAAGAGTATAAGAGGCAAGGGCAGATTGATTGTTGTTTTTGGATGTGGTGGCAATAGAGATAAAGATAAGCGCCACAGAATGGGCAGGGTAGCTAGTGCATTAGCTGATTTTGTAATTATCACTTCAGATAATCCCCGTTTTGAAGATCCAAAGAAGATTATTACTCAAATCAAAAAAGGCATAAAAAATAAAGACTACATAGTCTTAATCGATAGAAGGCGAGCGATAGAAAAGGCTATAGAAATGGCAAGAAGTGGAGATATAATATTAATTGCAGGCAAGGGACATGAGGACTATCAGATAATTAGGGATAAAAGAATACCCTTTAATGACCGAAAAGTCATCGAAGATATCTTTTCTTAAAAAAGGACCTATTGGATGTTTGAATTAAAAGAGATAGCAAATGCAATTGACGCTAAGCTGGTAAGAACTTCAAATTACAGTTCTTTTAAAGGAGTTTCAACTGATTCGCGTACTATTAAAAAAGGCGATGTCTTTTTTGCTTTGAAAGGGGATAATTTTGACGGCCATGATTTTATTAAAGATGCGCTCAAAAAGGGCGCAAAAGCTGTGGTTATTTCTAAAGAGAAAAAAGAAATCAAGCAGAATGTTAATGTCTTGAAGGTAAAAAATACCACTGTAGCTTTAGGCAAGCTGGCCAAATACAAAAGAAAAAAACATAATATTCCTTTGATTGCGGTTACTGGCAGCACAGGTAAAACTACTACTAAAGATTATATTTATGATATCTTAACAGCCGATTATAGGGCATTGAAGAATTTCGGTACGCATAATAATCAAATCGGAGTCCCTGAGACGATATTCAAGATAAATAACAGACATGAAATTTGTGTCTTAGAATTAGGCTCGAACCATTTTGGAGAGATATCTTATTTGAGTTCAATCGCCCAGCCACAAGTAGCTGTTATCACTAATATTGGAGCTTCGCACCTAGAGTTTTTAAAAGACCTAAAAGGTGTATTTAAGGAGAAAAAGAGCATCTCGAGTCATTTAAAGAAGCCAAAGATTGTGTTGCTGAATGGTGATGATGGTTTTTTGCGCAAGATAAAATTATCAAAAGATTTTAAAGTTTTCTTTTTTGGACAAAAAGAGGGTTGTGATTTTAGAGCTTCGAATATATGCATAGAGAGCAATAGGTTGAGTTTTGTTTTTAACAAGAAACATAAGTTCTGCTTGAATTCATTAGGTCGATTCAACATTCATAATGCTTTAGCGGCAATTGCTTGTGGTATTATTTTTGGGATAGGCATCAAAGACATAAAGAAGGCTTTAGGGAATTTTCAGTTTCCCCAAAAAAGGCTGAATAAAATAAACTGTCATAAATTCAGCATAATAGACGATACTTATAATTCTAATCCCTTGTCTCTAGAGAAGGCTATCGAATCATTGGTCGAGTACAAAACTAGAGGCAGAAGAATATTGATTATGGGAGATATGCTGGAATTAGGAGAGAGTTCCCTAGAATTGCATAGACAAATGGGAAAGTTTATTTCTCAGAAGCCACTGGATGTTTTGATTACTTTAGGTGAGTTTTCCAGGATTACTGCCGATGAGGCACAAATAAAATCAAAGAATCTTCGGAGTGTCTTTACTTTTGATTCTAAGTCTAAGCTTATACATTTTCTAAGAACCAGAATTAAATTTGGAGATGTCTTATTAATAAAAGGTTCCAGGTTGTTACGCATGGAAGATATTACTAATTCTTTAATTAAAATGGAGTAGTGAAAAATGCTTTATAATCTATTGTATCCGTTAAGAGACATATTTTCAGTATTTAATATCTTTAAATATATAACCTTTCGCGCAGCCATGGCCGCGCTTACGACATTCTTTATATCTATCTATTTAGGTAAATATATAACAGGCTTACTCAAAAAATTTAAAATTGAAGAGAATATAAGAAAAGAAGGTTTTCAAGAGCTCTATGATCTACAGCACCATAAGCAAGGCACACCGACGATGGGCGGGGTGTTTATCGTCTTAAGTGTTCTATTCTCAACTTTTTTGTGGGCCAATCTATTGAATAAATATATTATCCTGACTTTATTTACATTTCTTAGCCTTGCCATTTTAGGATTTGTTGATGATTTTATCAAATTAAACAGCAAATACCCGAAGGGCCTAAGTATCTCCACAAAGTTTTTAGGCCAGCTGACAATCGGTTTAGCATTGGGAATTATTTTGTATTTAGATAAAGACATATCCAAGATGATTTATTTTCCTTTTTTGAAGAATTTGATTATTAATCTCGGTATATTTTTTATTCCCTTTGTAATTCTTGTTGTTTGCGGCTCCTCCAACGCTGTTAATTTTACAGATGGCTTAGATGGTTTGGCTGTCGGTTGTACGACTATGACGGCATTAACCTTTTGTATCTTGAGTTATATAGTAGGGCACGCAAAATTCAGCGAATACCTATTGATTCCTTTTATTCCTCAAGCGGGAGAGTTGACAATTTTTTGCGCAGCACTTGTAGGTGCCTGCATGGGCTTTCTCTGGTTTAATTGTTTTCCCGCCAGTGTATTTATGGGCGACGTAGGTTCTCTAGCCATTGGAGGGGCCATAGGTATAATCGCTATCTTAATTAAAAAAGAAGTGCTTCTTGTTATTGCTGGAGGTATCTTTGTTATGGAAGCCCTATCGGTCATTATTCAGATTATTGGTTTTAGGGTATGGAAAAAACGGGTTTTCAAGATGGCTCCGCTGCATCACCACTTTCAAATATTGGGGGTTCCAGAATCAAAGATCATCGTTAGGTTTTGGATTATTTCAGCTATACTTGCCATTGCTACATTAATGACCTTAAAGATAAGATGATAGACTTTCGAGGAAAGAATGTCGTTGTGTTGGGGTTGGGTTCTAGCGGACTTTCCAGCGCAAAATTACTAAAGAAATTAGGCGCGAGTGTATTCGTTAGCGATAAAAGTGATAATCTCAAACAAAAAGATTACCCCCTAGAGCTAAAAAAGATAAATGTAGATTTTGAATTAGGCAAACACACTCAAGCGGTTATTGAGAAAGCTGATTGTTTGGTAATTAGTCCTGGCGTTCCGCTTGAATGTGAGCCAATTAAGTGGGCAAAGAAGAATGATATTGAAGTTATCGGGGAGATCGAATTGGGATATCGGTATTGCCCAGGACAGATTATTGCTATTACAGGAACAAACGGCAAGACTACAGTTACTACGCTGGTCGGTGAAGTTTTGAAGACATTAGGCAGAAATGTATTTGTGTTAGGCAATATCGGCAGGCCATTGACTTCTTATGTCGATGAAATAAGGAAAGACGACTTTGTTAGCTTAGAGGTGAGTTCATTCCAACTCGAGACAATAAAGGAGTTCAGGCCAAAAGTGAGCGTAATTTTGAATTTTTCACCAGATCATCTTGATCGCTACAAGTATCTAGATGAGTATTTGGAGGCAAAAAAGCGCATATTCATGAATCAAAAAAAAGATGACTATATTGTTTTAAATTATGCGGATGATAGATTAAGATCAATAGCAGATGAGACTGAGGCAAGAATCTTGTATTTTTATGGAAGACGTAGCGGTTTTGACGAGCGTAAATTCAATCCAAATCAACTGGCAGTTATGAAGGTCGCTCAGGTTTTTGGAGTGGGCCAAGATGTTTGTGTTAAGGTTTTTGAGGATTTTAAAGGAATAGAACACCGCATGGAATTTGTAAAAAACATTAAAGGAGTAGAATTTATTAATGATTCTAAGGCTACCAATGTTGAGGCGACTATTTGGGCATTAAGAAATTCTATTAAGCCGATTATATTAATTGCTGGTGGTAGAGATAAGGGGAGTGACTTTCCTATTATTAGCGATTTATTAAAGAATAAAGTGAAGTCTTTGGTATTGTTTGGTGAAGCCAAATCAAAGATAAAGAATTCCCTTAAGAGCATAGTGGATATTTTTGAGGCTAAGGATATCCATGAGGCTGTTAATCTATCTTTTGAGCAGGCTAGGGGCGGTGATTGTATTTTGTTTTCACCAATGTGTGCCAGTTTTGACATGTTCTCAAATTATGAAGAACGTGGAAAGGTTTTTAAAGATATCGTTTTTGGATTGAAATCAACATAAGATGGTTGAAAGAACTGGTTTAGAAATGAGGAAGGTAAGAGTTTCAATAATTCTAATTGTGCTCATGCTTTTAGGTATGGGTATTATTATGATTTATAGTTCGAGCTCTATTCATGCATGGAATAATCGAGGCGATAGCCTATTTTATATAAAGAGGCATATGTTTTATTTATTGCTCGGATTTATCCTCATGTTTATCTCTATGGCTCTGGATCACAGAGTAATAAAGAAGAGCGCTAAGCCGCTATTTTTTATATCACTATTATTTCTGGCTTTAAGCTTGATACCCGGTATTGGTAGAGAGGCAGCGGGGGCTAAACGATGGATAAGGGTAGGTAATTTTGGGTTTCAGCCATCGGAGTTAATAAAAGTAACTTTTGTTATATATTTGGCAGATTATATCTCTCGACGCAAAAAAATTTTAAATAATTTTACCTATGGCCTGTTGCCTGTTTTATTTGCTTTAGGCGCGCCTACGCTTTTGATATTGTTGCAGCCAGATCTTGGCACGGCCATTTCCTTAGTGAGTATTTCTTTTGTAATGCTATTTTGTGCTGGCCTGAATTACAGATATTTTCTCTTGAGTGGGTTAATCAGTTTACCGGCTCTTTATTTTCTCGTATTTAATGTTGCCTATAGAAGAGCTAGAATTTTAACATTTTTAGATCCTTGGGCAGATCCCCAAGGAACAGGTTTCCAGATTATTCAATCGCAAATAGCGTTGGGCTCAGGAGGGGTATTTGGACTAGGCTTAGGCCAGGGCAGGCAAAAGTTGTTTTACTTGCCCGCAGCTCATACCGATTTCATTTTTTCGGTTATTGGAGAGGAGATGGGTATCGTAGGCGCGATCATAGTTACCTTGTTATTTATTTTATTAATTTGGCAGATGATTAAAATTGTACGATTTAGCCACGATGAATTTCTTAGATTTCTATCTATTGGAATCATGTCTCTAATTGCTTTGCAAGCAATAATAAATATAGGGGTTTCTATTGGTTTTTTTCCTACAAAGGGCTTGCCTCTACCTTTTATAAGTTACGGTGGTTCCTCTTTGGTGTTTGATATGGCAGCAATAGGGTTGCTGCTCAATGCATCTAGAAATAAAGAAATATACCTATGAGAGTATTGGTAGTAGCTAGCCATAGTGCTGGTCATATTTGGCCGGCAATCGCTTTTTGCCAGGGGATGAAACATAAGGATAGAGATACAAGGATTGATTTTATCTCTACAGATGGCGAATTAGAAAGACGGTTGTTAACTAATAAGTTCAATTCCGTATCGTTCCTTAAAAAAGAGAAGATTACTATTTTGACTATCTGCAATTTGATAGTTTTGATTTTACGCGCAAGGTCGATCATAAATAAGCAGAAACCAGACCTAATAGTCGGCTTTGGGGGATATTTAAGTATCTCCTTTATAATTTGTGCCCACTTTCTAAAGATACCAAATTTTATTCACGAACAAAATTTTACTATGGGTTTAGCCAATAGGTTTTTGGCTAAGATTACCGATCAGGTAATATTTAGTTTTCCAAATTCACAAATTAGTGATAAACTAAACAGCAAGGCGTTATTTTTTGGTTTTCCCATAAGAAAGGAAATGAAGCTTCTAGACAAGCAAGAGGCGAGGAGGCGTTTTGATTTAGATAGCAATAGATTTACCCTATTGGTTACGGGAGGCAGCCAAGGATCCGTCAGTATAAATAATCAGGTTCTTAGCTTTTTGAAAGACGCTGACTTAAAACAAATACAAGTCATTCATATCGCCGGCTTATCTGATTACGAAAGGATAGAGCAGGAATATAGAAATTTAGGGATTAAGAATAGTGTCCTGGGATTTGTTGACAATATGAGCTATGCTTTTAGTGCCTGTGATCTTGCAGTTTGTCGTGCAGGAGCTGGCACTATTGCAGAAATAGTGGCCCTAAGGATACCTTCGATATTGATTCCTTATCCTTATGCAAAAAAACATCAGCTTGCTAATGCAAGCTTTCTGTCTGATAAAAATGCTGCCGTTCTAATAGAGGATAAAGATACGTGCAAGGCTGCCTTAAAAGAGCAAATTATTGACTTAATGAATAATTCTGATAAATTAAAACAGCTGTCTTGTGCGCTAAGCGAGATCAATCTTCCAGATGCCAGAGAAAGATTAGTAGAGTTAGCATTTAATTTTATTAATTAGAGTCAAAAAAGGATTTTGTCAGTGTTTTCCAAAAAGCTTTTGATCTTTCTTTTGATAATTGTCTCTTTTCTGTTTTGTTTTCGTATTTATGCCGCTGAGAAGGAGTGGCAGGAGAAAAAGAGCACGCATTTTATTATCTATTATAAAAAGAGCGTTGACCGCGATTTCATCGAAGATATTATTGAAACTGCAGAACGTAACTATGACGAAATTGCTAAAAACTTAGGTTACTACCGTTATAAATTTTGGCTCTGGGATGACCGGGCAAAGATTTATATCTACCCAGATCAACCTTCTTTTCAGAAAGAGATGGATCAACCTAGTTGGAGCGGAGGTTGTGCTTCATATCAGCAAAAGGCGATTTGGACATTCCCGCATGCTGCGGGTTTCTTTGATTCCATCCTTCCTCATGAATTGGGCCATATTGTCTTTAGGGAATTCGTCGGGTTCCAAAGTAATATTCCACTCTGGTTTGAAGAAGGTGTAGCAAGTTATCAGGAGAAGTCCAAGCGTTATGCAGCAAAAAATATAGTCAAAGATCTCTTAGTAAAAGATCAACTGCTAGGCATCGAGGAGCTAGCCAAGGTCACCAACACTAATACTATGAGAGATAAAGAAAGAGTAGAGATATTTTATGCTGAGGCTGTTAGTATTATTTATTTTCTTATAAACAGGTATGGTAATTCTAAATTCGCTAAACTCTGTAAATCCCTAAATGACAATATGAGTTTTGATAAGGCACTCAAAAAATCATATTATAGTATTACAAATACACAAGATTTAGAAAAGGAGTGGATAAGGTATTTACACCAATGAGGAGAATTCATTTTATTGGCATCGGTGGTATTGGCATGAGCGGCATAGCTTTGCTGTGCCTAAAAAAGGGATATAAGGTTTCCGGTTCTGATATTCATGAATCAGAGAATACGCGTAAATTAGTTGAGCTCGGAGCTGATATTTACATAGGACATAGTCCTGAGAATATAAAGAATAATGACATAGCGGTTTATTCTTCTGCAATAAAAAATGATAACTGTGAATTAAGGCAAGCGCGAGAACAAAAAATTCCTGTTTTTCAAAGAGCACAATTTCTTGTTTCTTTGATGGATAAACAGGCAGTTATCGCAGTAACGGGAGCACACGGCAAGACGACCACCTCTTCATTAACTGCCCACCTATTGACAGAAGCTAATCTTTCTCCCACAATAGCAGTAGGTGGGATAGTAGGCAATATCTCTAATAATGCTAAATTAGGACTGGGCAAATATTTTGTTGCTGAGGCGGATGAGAGTGACGGAACATTCTTACTTTATAAACCTAAACACTCCATAATAACCAATATCGACAGCGAGCACTTAGATTTTTATAAGAATTTTGAAAACATTAAAAAAGCTTTTAGGAAATTTGTTTTAAATAATCATAAAAATGGATGTATTTTTTGGTGTTTTGATGATAAGGAAGTCAGGAAGATAATCAAAAGCTCTAGGTGCAGAAGTGTGAGTTTTGGTTTAGAGGAACAGGCCGATATCTATGCCACTAATATAGAGTTTGATAATTTCAGCTCGCAATTTGATGTTTTCTATAAGAATAAATTTGTAGCGAGATTCAAGTTGTCCATGTCTGGCAGGCATAATATCTCCAATTCTTTAGCTGTCATTGGACTGGGACTAGAATTAAAATTAGACATAGACGTGATCAACAGAGCCTTGAGTAGTTTTCTTGGAGTAAACAGGAGATTCCAGGTAAAGCGTGATCATGATGATATCCTAATAATTGATGATTATGCGCACCATCCTTCAGAGATATTGGCTACAATCCAGACAGCTAGGAGATTTAAGAATAAGAGGCTTGTGGTAGTGTTTCAGCCACATCGTTACAGCCGCACCAAACTTTTGTTAAAGAGGTTCAGTCAGAGTTTTTTTGATGCTGACCATCTATTTATAACCGATATTTATCCTGCTGGCGAAAAGAGGATCAAGGGGGTTGATTCTGTTAATCTGTGTAGATTAATGAAGGGACATTCAAAACCCAAAACAAAATTCGTAGAAAAAGAGCAAATAACTAATAAAGTTTCAGATTTTATTCGTAGGGGAGATTTGGTTCTTTTTCTAGGGGCAGGGGATATAAGCAAAATTTGCGATGGATTTGTGGAGAGCCTTAAAAGGCAAGTTAAGGTTTAGCGAGCGTTTAAGCGCTCATACTAGCTTTAAGATTGGAGGGAGAGCTTCTGTTCTTTTTGAGCCAAAGGATGTCAAAGATTTGAAGAGGTGCTTGCAAGGACTAAAGAAATATAAAATTCCTTATTTTTTAATTGGCAATGGCACTAATCTTTTAATAAAAGATTGTGGTTTCGACGGAATGGTCATAAAGCTTTGCTCACCGGCTTTTAAGCGCATTAGCAGAAAAGGAAATATCATCACTGTTGCCTCGGGGGCAAGCATCCAAAGCCTATTAAAATATTTATCAAGGACCAGGCTTAGCGGTTATGAGTTTTTAGCTGGTATTCCTGGCACTATAGCTGGAGCTTTGGCTATGAATGCGGGAACAATAATCGAAGGAAAGAAGAAAAATATAGGAGACATTGCGTACAAGCTGAAGGTCTTGAATAAAAGGGGAGAAATTAAAGATTTATCAAAGAGAGAGTGCGGGTTTGCATATCGCAAGTCAAGCTTAGATAAATATATAGTTCTGAAGGCTGAACTAAAATTAAGTAAAGTGAATGTGGTTACAAAAAACAGAATAAATAGCCTATTGTTGTATCGAAAAGAACATCAGGATTATTCAAAGCCTAATGCCGGTTGTATTTTTAAAAATCCATCTAGGCATGTTTCGGCGGGGAAGTTAATCGAAGATTGCGGCCTGAAGGGTTTGCGTTACGGTGGAGCTATGATTTCTAATAAGCACGCTAACTTTATTTTAAATTTTAATCGTGCAACCGCCAATGATGTGATAAAATTAATAAATATAGCAAAGAGAAGAGTAAAAAATAGGTTTGGGGTAACATTAAAAGAGGAGATAAAGATTGTATCCTGACTTTGGAAAGATAGGTGTGATTTGCGGTGGCCTCTCTAGTGAGCGAGACATATCTCTTGAATCAGGTGCGGCCATATTTTCGGCATTAATAAAAGATGGCTTGGATGTCAGTCAGATAGATTTGACCACAGAAAATCCAGCGCAGGTGCAGAGCGTTATAAAGGACGCTGGTATAGATGTAGCTTTTATTGCTATGCATGGTAAATTTGGAGAGGATGGTAAGCTGCAGGCAATATTAGAAGACGTAGGTATAGCTTATGTGGGTTCGGATTCACTGGCTAGTACTTTAGCCATGGATAAGATTGTTGCGAAGAAGGTATTTGAGGAAAATAATATACCAGTTGCGAGTTATAGAGTATTGAATAGGTTCAGGGAATACGATTTCAAAAAAGAAGATTATAAGTTTCCTTTGGTCGTAAAGCCTCAGTCTCAAGGTTCGAGCGTGGGCATTGCATTTGTAAATAAGCTTGAGGAGTTGGACCAAGCTTTAAGGTCTGCCTTTAGATATGATGATAATGTTTTGATTGAAGATTATATAGAGGGCAGAGAATTAACAGTAGGGATATTAGATAATCGTGCGCTGGAACCTATTGAGATAGTGCCCAAAAATCAATTCTTTGACTTCCAAGCGAAATACAGTAAAGGCATGACTGATTATATAATACCGGCCCCTATTGAACCTGATCTGCGCGAACAAATCCAATATCTATCTTTAAAAACGCATAAGGTTTTAGGCTGTTGCCATTTTTCCAGAGTCGATTTACTAATAGATAAGCAAGGTAGTCCTTTTATTCTTGAGCTTAATACAATACCTGGATTTACCTCAACGAGTCTGTTGCCTAAGGCAGCTTTGTTTGAAGGAATAACATTTTCGCAATTATGTATTAAACTTTTAAGTCTAGCCATAAAAGGTTCAGTCACAACTTTAAACAAATGAAAAAGAATACCAAGAACAAAATCAAAAAGAACTTTATCATCATTGTGTCAGTAGTTATATTTTTAGCTATTATCACCCTTTTAATTTTGGGTCTGAGCTCATACTTGGATAATTCTTCTTATTTTAAGATAAAGAAAGTGGTGTTGAACGGCCTCAATAATGAAAAGACCGCCCAGGATATCTCAAGTCGGTTTCTTTACGAGAATATTTTTAACTTAGACTTAAAGAAGATGAGAGAGGATTTGAAGATCTCCAATCCCCAGTTTTATGATGTAGGGATAGTGAGGAACTTTCCGGATCAGTTGACTTTTAATGTAATCGTGCGCAGACCCATTGCCCAAATAAAGAAAAAAGGATTCTTTCTGGTGGATAGCGAAGGGGTAATAGTGTCAGATAGATCTAGTGAGCCCTTTTATGGTTCGATGATTATTTCAGGGTTAAAATTTGTTTCAGATCTTTCGTTTGGCAAAAAAATAAATTTAGAAAGCCTTAAATTAGGCTTGAGGCTAGTTCGGGCCATGGGCCCTATTAGGCAGCTGTTATTTTCTTTGCTCCCTGAACTTACCACTGAAAATATTAGTATAAATGTTTCCAGGCATCCCAGTCTCTATGTTCATTGCGATACTCTGGAGTTGAGATTCTATGAAGAAAATTTGGCTAAAGGGTTAACATCATTAGAGAAAATTTTGCCTTCATTAAAACAAAAGATTAAGCAGGTAAAATACATTGATTTACGATTTGGCGAACCAGCTGTTTCATTCGAATGATGAAGAGAAAGATATACTGTAGCTTAGATATTGGTAATTCCAAACTCACCGCCGTCTTAGCAAAATCAGATAAACAGCGCATAAATATTCTAGGAAATGAGATTCTGCCTGTGCGCGGATTGTCCAGAGGGGTGGTAAAAGATCTGGCTAGTTTAGCAGATTGCGTCCAACAAATATTAGGTAAATTAAGCAAAAAGACAGGAATAAAAATAAAACGAGTTTTGGTAAGCGTAAACGGCGAATATATTAATGCCCGTTTGAGCTTTGCTGCGTTTGCCTTATCTGAAAGAGCCAATCGACACATTAGTTCTTCGGATATAGCCTATTTGAGGCGCCAGGCAAGACTTTTAGGCGCGCATATAGATGAGGCCCTTCTACATGAATTCCCTCAGGATTATATTTTAGATGGCAGCCACTCCACATTTAATCCATTAGGCCTTTTGGCCAGGAAGGTCCAATTAAATTCTTTTCTGCTTAGCGCCCCGCATGCCCTATTAGGCAATGTTAAGACGGCTGTCTTGCAGGCAGGCTATGATGTTGAGGATATGATTTATTCCGGAGTAGCCTGTAGTTTCAGCGTACTTTCTGAGAGAGAAAAGATAGAAGGTGTTTTATTAATCGATTTGGGTGCTTGTTTTACCAGCCTATTATTTTTCAAAGATAATATCTTGAGGGATTTTAAATTGATATCTTTTGGAGGAAATGATATTACTGACGATATCTCTAAAGGTTTAGGCTTATCTTGGGAGTTAGCCGAAGAAATAAAGAAGTCGTCTTTAATTTTATCAGCAGCGGAATCAAGCAACTCCGATACGGTAGTAATAAAGCGCTTAGGTTCATACAAGACTTTAGAGCGCAAGGCGATATATGAATCAGCAAAAATCAGGATTGGCGAATTTTTAGACAAGATTAAATCTGCAATCGATTCAAGCCCTTGGAGAGATAAGATAGGGTGCGGCATAGTGGGAGTAGGAGGGACAGCCAATATCGAAGGAATATTGGAAAAGATTGAAGCCCATACAGGACTGCATATCAAGTTGGGCTATGTTAACAATACACCATTAATAAGTGAAATCGTAGGGCCGCAATATGCAGCTGCTCTGGGACTTGTTAAACACGCTTCTAGCAATAAAAGCTTGCCAATCTTAAAAAGATATTTTACCGGAAAGACAACGCCGGAAAAGGTCACTAATTTCTTGCGTCATCTATATCATGAGTATTTCTAGACTAAGATAAAATTAAAATGGCCGCAGAAAGACTCAGTAGACTACAAAAACAGATTCTTAGAAGCCTGCTGGAGATATCGCTGGATTTTAAAGAGAGAGGACTTTTAAGGCAAGACGATATGCACTATGAAGGCTTTCCTTCTTTAAGCATACCCGGATATTTAACTTCCAGAGTGTCAGATAGGTATTATGATAAGTTATTTCGTGCAGGTGGGGTTGGCGCAAGGTATCTCAAAAATGTGGTTATTTCTAGAAAAGCTTCTGTGGCTATTTCCAGGAGCCTTAGAAGTTTACATAAGAAAGGATTAGTCGTATTATATGAGATTTCCGAAGAAGCAAGATTGACTAGCAAAGGAGCAGAGGCAGCTAAAAGTTTTATTAAGATATAGAATAAGTGTTAAGCTAATAGAGGAGTATGTTCATAAACAACATATTCCTCTTCTTTTTGTGAGCTTTTATCTAGGAAGATTTAATTGATAATTTCAATATTTTCCTCGAAGAACTTATTCCTCTTTTTAAGAAACGAAGCCAAGAAGGTGCGTCCTTCGATTGTATTGTAGCGGATTTGGATTGAAAAAGAGATGTTTAATAAATGAGGAACGATCTTTTCAGCGATATGAGCAGGTAGAGAATTTTGTTTATCAAATGCCCTATAGATCAATTTAGTCTTTTCTTTGGATTTAAGAAAATCAATGGGATCGAATTTTATAACTAGCTCCTGCTTAAATCCAGAGTCGGTAATGGAAGTAATTATATCCTGGATTTGTATATCTTTAAGTAGGAAAAAACTTTCGTTTTTAATATAAAAACCCGGCTCACTATCGCTATTTTCATCATATGTAATCAATTCTAAATGGAGCTGAGGATGCAGTCTTCGGTAGATTTCAGAGGCCAGTTGTTTTTTTAGCTTAATGATGCGCACTATGCATAGTATTAGAGTAAATAGAAGCAAGAAGATAAGCAAGTCTTTGTTCATATAGTCTAAACATAATGTAAACATACATGCCTCCCAGGTGATTATTATAGCATAAAATTTTTTTTGTATATTCTATATTTTTGAATTTGACTTATTTTGGCTTTCGGAGTATTATAAATCATTAATAGCATTAGTCAATAAGATAGCTGGCAAAATAGAGAATTAATCATGGAAGCTTTAAGCAGTTTAGGTATTGTTTTTGGAAGTTCTTGGGCTTCAGGGGTCAATCTTTACTTGACTATCGCAGGCCTAGGCATAGCCGGCAGGTTTGGTTGGATTACTCTGCCGGGGAATATGGATGCGGTTTCGCATCCTTTGGTTATTTTAGTTGCCATACTGATTTATGCAGTTGAGTTTTTTGCCGACAAAATACCACTGGTTGATTCTGTATGGGATTCTGTACATACGTTTATAAGGCCCATAGGCGGCGCTGCTTTGGCATATATGGCTATGGCTGATATCAATCCAGCGGTACAGATGCCGGTGGCTCTTTTATCTGGAGCAGTAGCCATGGACTCTCATCTTACAAAGGCCACTACGCGCCTTGCTATAAATACATCTCCCGAACCAATCACTAATTCCGTGGCTAGCGTGACTGAAGATGGTTTGGTGCTAGGTATGCTCTGGTTAATCATAAATCACCCTATCGTAGCTACAATTGGAGTAATCTTATTTATACTATTTTCCATATGGTTTCTTAAGAAGATGTTCAAGTTTGTAAAGAAGGTTTTTAGATTTCTCACTAAATCAGAGACAAGGGAAAGTCTAAGCAAAGAATAGGTGAAATGCAAATATTTATCAGGGGGGTCAAATGGAAGAACGAAGAAAATTTGTAAGAATTCCTGAACAATCTGAAATTTCCTATAAAATCTTGCCTAATCCCAAGACAACGGCGTTTACTACTAGCGATATTGGTCAAGGCGGGATTAGGTTTTTTGTTTCAGAACACATACCTAAAGATAGTATCATTCAAATACGGCTAACCATCAAAAACATTCCTTTTTCTTTTACGGCAGTTGTTAAAACTAGGTGGGTCAAAAAGGCATCTCACGCCGATAGGTACGAAGTTGGAGTGGAGTTTGTGAATATACCTAATGAGGCCTCAAATTACCTCATTAGCTATATAAAGAAGATTATAGTTAAGTCGAGAAGCTAATCAGAAGGCTTCGACATTCTACCCTTTGTTAACTAAAGAACTTGTTGAATTACCTTATATTTTCACTGATATAGTCGATAATTTTCTGCGTAACAAAATCTGGGGTTGAGGCTCCCGCAGTAATTCCTACGCTTGTTGCATTCTTAAACCAGCCTACTCTTAAATTCTTTTTTGATTGGATCCAGTAGCTGCGCTCGTTTAGTGATTTAGAGATTTCATATAATCTGCGCGTATTTGCACTGGTTTTCGAGCCAATGACAATCATCACATCGTTATCATTAGGCATGATTTTTATCTCTTCTTGTTTTATTCTTGTGGGTCGGCATATTGTATTAAAGAATTTTAGTTCCTTGATGTGTCTTTTAAATATTTCGACTATTGCAATAACTTTTTCTATATTTTGAGTCGATTGGACAACTACGGCAGCCTTATTTATTTTTTTGATCCTGCTAACAGGAATATTATCTATGCTATCAATTACAATCGTTTTATTCTTAAGTTGTCCGGTTATTCCTTGCACTTCGTCATGCTTCTTGTCTCCAATAACTATGATCATATAGCCATTTTTTTCTGACTCTCTGGCGATTTTATGAATCTCTTTAACCATGGGGCATGTAGCATCAATTGTTTCGTAACCAAGCAGGTGGGCCTTTTTAAATGTTTTCTGGGCAGCGCCATGAGCACGAATTAATAGAGTTTTATTTTTTCCGTTGGAGAGCCGTCTAATTTTCTTAATTCCAGCGTTGCTTATTTGCCGAGAAACATCTTCATTATGGACAATGTCTCCTAGCATATAGACATTGTTTTTTGATTCAATGGTCTTGTTTGCGATAGCAATAGCTCTTTTTACGCCAAAACAGAATCCCGCAGTTTTCGCCAAGTTAATCTTCATATCTTTCATCTAAGGCTATAAATGCAAAAGCTTATCTGAAAAGTCACAGAGGAGGTTTTTGTATTTTTTATTTATTACAGAAGATGCAATAATATCTTTTGATTTTTCTATAAGTTTAGAGATTTCCCTTTTAGCATAATCTAGGGTACCGGATGTCTTCATGATTCTGCGCATGCAAAATAAGTCAGATTTATTCACGCTTTTTTTTGACAAAATCTTTTTTATTAATAGCTTGTCCTTTTTATTTGAATTATGGTAGGTATGCCATAATAGAAGTGTCTTTTTTGATTCTTGTAAATCCGCAAGTTGTGATTTTCCGATTTCTTTTATGCTTCTAAACATACTGATTACATCATCTTTTATCTGAAACGCCCTGCCTAGATATAGCCCATATTGAGTTAATTTGTTAATTTGATTTTTGTTTGCTCCAGCCAGCATGGCTCCGATTGAAAGTGGTGCAGAGAAAGTATAATAAGCGGTTTTATAATCATAGACTCTCAGAATATCTTTTTCCGTTATTTTATCAATATCGTTTACTCCGTATATAAGTTCGATAAATTCCCCGCCTCCGGTTTGCACTGTGGACATAATAAATCTTTTCAAGGCTTTTTCTTTACGTTCGCTCTTTTCCTTTATAGACAAAAAGGCATCTATGGACATCGCATATAAGATATCACCAGCTATTATGGCTAGATCTTGGCCATTAAATTTAATATTTTTATATTTATTGCAGTATCTATTGAACATGGTGTGCATCGCCGGCTTGCCTCTTCTCGTATCAGATTTATCAATAATATCATCATGCACAAGTAGAAAATCGTGTAAGAGTTCTATGGATAGTGCTGAGGCAAATAAATTAGATGCTACTCTTTTGGCAAATCCTTTGTAGCCGATAACGAATAGTATGGGCCGGATTCTCTTGCCATCACGCAATACAAAATCCTGCAGATTCTTAAATAAAAGTGGGGAGATTTTGCTTAGTGAATAGAGCCTATCTGATTTACGGATAAGCTTTTTTAATTCTTTATTAAGTTGCCTTTTAATCTTGTAAAACATATTACTATGTTAGCATATACATAGTTTTAGCACAAATAAATTTAATATTCGCAATTGCTCAAAGTCTTATTTCTCATAGTTGCCTAAAAAAATAGAAACTTTCTTGCCAAAAAAGACTAATAGAGTTAAGATAAACATGGTCAAAAATCAAGAAAAGATGAGAATAAATCCTCCTTGGGCATTTAAAAGAGGCTTTGTGTTGTTGGAGCTGCTTTTGTTCGCAGCTATAGTCTTTTCCCTTTGTTATTATGCTATAAAGGCTTATCTTAAAAGTTCACCTGTTGACAAGAAGACTCAAGAAATCCTTTCAGAACAAGGTGTTGATACCTCCAGCCATAAGGCAGTATTAGATAGTACAAAAAGCCGCATTAACGACCTCAATAATCAGATATTGGATAGAGGCAAACAATTAGATGATTTTTAGGCAGTGATAAGGAGAGGCGCATGCCTGGTAAAATAAAGTGTCCGAAGTGCGAAGTAGATATGAATATTATAAAACAAGGAGACTTTGAAACTGACGAGTGTCCTAAATGTGGCGGCATATGGGTAGATTCTATGGAAGAAAAGCAGGCGCTTGATATGAAACCCGAAGTCTTTACGGTTGATGAATTGCATAATTTAAGAAAAACATATGAACCTTTGGGTAGGATCGAAAAAGTACAGTATTTTAAATGTCCGCGCTGCGTTAAACTGATGTGGCGTAAGAACTATATGAGCCATTCAGGCATTGTCGTGGATAAGTGCAGGGACCATGGTACATTCTTTGATAAGGGTGAATTAGAAAAGGCGGTCGAATTCATCAAAAAGGGTGGGGTAGAATATCAGAAGCTGAGAGTTGCCGAAGTGGGAATTTCAGAGACACAGAGCAAGCTCACCAGAGAAATCGGCAGGGTAGAGAGAGACATGTACAGATTGCATTGGATAGGCAGATTTTTGAGCATAATAGGATTTTAAATCAGATAAATTTCAAAAGGAGGAAAGATAATGGTAATGAAGATTTTGATACAATTAGCGATATTTATGGCACTAATCAATATAGGGTCGTATTTACGCCGCACTAATGAGTCGATTAGTGAAATACTTAACATACTAAAAAAATAAATAAGGATTCTGGAAGGAATAATATGAAAAGTATCATAGTTGTTATGGTGTGTTTATTTTTGAGCACTTCGACATGCTTATCTCAGCCGAAATATTCTGTCTCCGCTCAAACCATAAATGATATTGTCCAACTTAAACACTACATGGAAATTTATCTGCAAGATGCATTAAGGGATCCTGGGCAGTTTAGCACTAAAAGAAGAGATTCTGCTAGAGAGATATTGAATTATATCGTCATAATTAGCGTGAAGTTAGATTCCTTGATATCGATTTTAGATTCAGAGAATCTATATCATCAAGAAGGACAATCCGAAGATTTAACGCCAAGAGAAGTCTCTAAGTTTATCGATTATCTAAAGGAGCGCATGGATATGATGTCAGCGGAGATAGATAGATACCTGCAAACCTCAATTCAGGCTTTAATGATTCGCCATGCGGAAATGATTAAAGGATTTATCAAGCAGACAAATAGGTTGTTAGCCCAGGCTCAAGGTGAATTAACATCATTTTAAATAAATCCTCCAAAATAAAAGCTTAACTTAAGTGAAATCATTATCTTTTACAATTTTAGTATTATTTTTATTGAGTGGTTGTACCTTTGGTAGGCCCTCTGCAGCTCAAGGGAGTGCAATATTTTCGATCCCTTTTGATTTTGGCCAACCTGAGAATGAAGCTTCTCGGAAAGATGAGTTTGCTGAAGAAGTAATGGAACTAGAAGCTGAGATGATCATAGAGAAGAAGATGCAGAAGATTAAAGAATCCGAATAGTCTTATTGGAGTAAAATATGAGCTTAAAATGTGCGAGTTGTAGAGAAGTGGATTTAGTGGAGACATTGACCAAAAAGGGCGTTTTAATCGACTATTGTCCTAAGTGTCAGGGTGTTTGGTTGGATAAGGGCGAGATTTATTATTTTACGGATGCGCCTATTTATCTGAAATTCAATATTGAGAAGGCATTAAAGAATTCAGGCCCCTCGCAGAGATTTCATCCGCATTCACAAAAACTACTAATAGAGCTCAACCTGTTTGATGGCAAGTTAATAATTGATTATTCTCCTGAAACTCAAGGAATTTGGCTAGATAAAGAAGAAGTAGATAAGCTGCCTGGCGCAAAGGGAATGAAACTAAGAATAGATTTTGATAAAAGCATAGATAAGACAGTAAAAGAAGCGGTACCCATATCCTTGCCAAATTTAGGCTTAGTTTCAGGTATAACTTTATTTGGCTTATATGCGCTATTGGGGTTAGTGCTTATCACTTGTGTGAACTTTGGACTGTTTGATGCCGGGGCAGCTCTGTTTATAGGCATATTAATAGCTGTCATTCAATTTTTATTGAGCCCGTTCTTAATGGATCTTTCTTTGAGATTCTTTTACAGGGTCGAGTGGACGCCTGCGCAAAATTTACCTGTGCATTTAAAGGATTTTATCTCTGGGGTCACTTCCAAACACAAGATGAACTTCCCACGCATGGGCATAATCCCTGACGGTTCACCTAATGCCTTTACTTATGGACACACGCCTAATAATGCCAGGATAGTAATTACAGCCGGGCTCCTAGATTTATTAGAGCCGGAGGAAGTAGAGTCGGTAGTCGCTCATGAGATAGGCCATGCGCTGCACTGGGATATGTTAGTTATGACAATAGCGTATCTGGTCCCACTTCTTTTGTATTATATTTTCCGGACTCTCATCAGAATGAGAAGCAGGGGCAAGGACCAGTCTGCTCCTTATCGCTACGCCATTGCTCTGGTTTCTTACATACTTTATATAGTATCTGAATATATAGTGTTGTGGTTTTCACGTATCCGTGAATATTTTGCTGATAGGTTTGCCGGTCAAGTCACAAATAATCCTAATAGCCTTGCATCGGCATTGGTTAAGATCGGATATGGTCTAGCAGGCCAAGAGAAGAAAAAGGGGGATAGAAAACCTGAATTAGAATCAGTAAAGGCAATGGGTATATTTGATTCTAATTCTGCCAGGGCCCTGGCGATAAGTTCTCATAGCTCTGCTTTGAGTATGGGCGGTGAAATCGATAAAGAAAACCTAAAAGGTGCGATGCGTTGGGATCTTTGGAATCCCTGGGCGCTTTATTACGAGCTGCACTCTACGCACCCGTTAATTGCCAAGAGGCTTATGGCTTTATCCTTGCAGTCAGAGTCTCAGGGGAAACAGGCTTATATTTCATTTGATGATAAGAGACCAGAGTCTTATTGGGACGAGTTTTTAATTGATGTAGTAGTAAAATCTTTACCGTTTCTTACAGTCGTCTTTAGTATAATTTTATTTCTAAGTAGCCAAAATATATTTTTCTTAAAAGCCGGACTCCTTTTTCTTGGTTTTGTATATCTATTTTCAGTAATTTTTTCTTATGATTTTAAATATTTTCCTGAATTTAATATTTCTTCGCTTCTTAAGAAAGTAAAGGTTTCAGCAGTCCGGCCTGTGCCTTGTATTCTAAAGGGCAAGCTTATCGGAAGAGGTGTCCCAGGTTTGATTTGGAGCGAAGACTTTGTCCTGCAGGATCAGACCGGAATTATATTTCTTGATTATCGTCAGCCGTTGGGGATTTGGAATTTCTTATTTGGCCTGCTCAGGGCAGGTAAATATATTGGTCAAGATGTTACGATTAATGGTTGGTATAGAAGAGCGCCTATTCCTTATGTGGAGGTTAAATCTATTCAGACAAGGACAGGTAAAAGCTCTTGTTATGTATTTAATGTAAAGATGATTTTTGCTGTGGTGCTTATCGGTTTAGGCGCTTTATCTTTTCTATTCTAATTGAGAAAATCAAAGATGAAGAAGATTTTGATCGTAGATGATGAAAAGGACTTAAGAGAGATTCTGCGGATAAATCTTGAAGGCAAAGGTTTCGAGTGCCTATTGGCCGAAGATGGCATAAAAGCTTTAGAAATAGTCAGAGAGAACAGACCTGACTTGATTGTTTTAGACTTAATGATGCCGGATCTTCCCGGTGAAGAGGTATGTAAAAGTATTAAGGCCGATAAAGAGACGAGCTCTATTCCTATTATTATGTTGACCTCAAAAACCACAGATGCCGACAAGGTGGTCGGTAGAGTTATAGGAGCGGATAGTTATATTTTCAAGCCTTATGATATGCATGCTTTAATAGAAAATATCAATAAGCTTTTGGGAGAAAAATATTTTTTTTCTCCTTGACATACCCCCAGGGGGTATGCTATGCTTTTATTGAAAGGAGGAGCTAAGAGATGAAGAAAAATCCCAGTCATGAGAAGAATTTAGTCGCCTTAAAGAGGATAGAAGGTCAGATACGGGGAATTCAAGGGATGATTAAGAATGGTACGTATTGTGTAGATATCACTACACAGATACAAGCTGCTGTTAGCGCCCTGAATCGAGTATCAGAGAAAATTCTTGCTAGGCATATTGAGCATTGTGTGGTCGATACCTTTAGGGGTAGATCAGAAAAAAACAGGACTCAAAAAATTAATGAGATAATGGATGTTATTAAGAAATTGCATAAGTTGTGACTGGTGGTAGGCTTAGTTGTGGGAGGTCTAATAAAATGAGAACCCGAGAAATATTTATAGTTTCTTTGTGTGTTATTTTAGGCTTATCTAGTCAATTTGTTGGTGCTCAAGAAAACAAATCTGAGAGTATCGAGTTATTGATTGAAGAGGCCCTGCAGAATAATCCTCAAATTCAATCTGTTTATAATAGTTGGAAGGCAGCAGAATATAAGTCAAGATGGGTCAGAGGCCTTCCCGACCCTATGGCGAAGTATACACGTTTCGGAGACAACGTTGAGACTAGAGTTGGTCCGCAGGAGCAGAAATACGGAGTTTCGCAAAAGATTCCTTTTCCGGGCAAGCTTAGCCTTAAAGGCAAATCACAGGATAAACATGCTCAGATGCTCAAGGAAAAATACGAGGCCACGAAGCAGGAAGTCATAAAAAAGGTACAGTTTATTTATTATGATATCTTTTGGGTAGATAAGGCTATTCAAATAACCGAAGAAGAAAAAGCTATAATTGAGACATTAGAGAAAGTTGCGCAGAGAAAATACGAGGCAAACCGTGCATCTCAACAAGATGTGATAAAAGCCCAGGTGGAGCTTTCTAGGTTAATTGATAGGTTGTTTATGCTTAGGCAAAACAGAAAGAGCTTAGTAGCAAAATTGAATAGTATTCTCAATAGGCCTATAGATGCTATCCTGCAAAGTGTTGATGGAGTAGAGTCTAAAGAGATAACCCATAAACTTGAACAGTTGCACGTTATAGCTAAAGAGCGAGCCAGTGAATTATTGGTTGCAGATCTAGATGTGGAACGGGCTGAATATGAAAGGTCACTGGCAAAATTAGATTATTTCCCAGATTTTACTTTGGGCTTTGACTATATTGAAGTAGGCTCTGGGCATACTTCAGCATCAAACGACGGACAAGACGCTTGGATGGGGACTATTGGAGTTACTCTACCTATATGGTTCGATAAATTAAATGCTCAGGTTGAAGAGAAAGAAGCCACTTTGGAATCACGCAGAAATAGTTACCAAGATGCAGAAAATTATATTAAATATGAAGTAGAGGACTTATATTTTAAGATTGTTACATACAAAGATATTATTTCGTTATACAAGACTGCATTAATTCCACAGACAGAACAGGCTTTTGAAGCAGCGCGCACAGGATATGAAGCTGGTAAGGTAGATTTCCTAAACTGGCTTGAGTCTGAAAGAGTGCTTCTACAAACAAGACTGGCCTATTATAAGGCTATTGTTGATTATCAGAAATCAATCGCTTATTTAGAACGTGTTATTGGTAAGAGCTTGTAGTTTTATGCAAGGAGAGTAAAGGATGAAGAGCAAAAAAATAACTATAATTTTAATTATTGCTATTATTTTGGTAGTTGGTTTTGTGTTTGTTAAAAATAGTAATAGAGGAATAAGTGGGTCAGTAGCAAAGAACGAAGAAAGCCAAATCGATTACTATACCTGCGGTATGCATCCTAGCGTAAGGGTTTCACCTCAAGAATACGATAAAGGCAAGGTAAATTGTCCCATATGTAACATGAAATTGACACCAGTGAATAAACAAGAGAAAACCCAAGAAGTAGCCGAGCAAAAAAAGATACTCTTCTATCGCAATCCCATGAACCCAAAGATTACTTCCCAGGTTCCCACGAAAGATGAAATGGGCATGGATTATATCCCTGTGTATGAAGAAACAGATTCGGATACTGAGTATTATGGATGCGGCATGGAAGGGGCAGAGCATGTATTCCAGATGAAAGATGCAAAAGGAATAAAGTGTCCTATCTGCGGGATGCCTTTGGTAAAATTGTCAAAAGAAGAAGCAGATAAATTAAAAGGTGTTGTGAGTAGAGTAAGAATAGAAGGCGAGCAAATAAAGTTGGCTGGAGTAAAGACAGAGTCCGTAGGCAAAGTGCATCTTTTTAAAGAAATCCGAACTGTGGGCAGAGTCGCATATGATCCAGATCTCGCCATAGCTCAGGAAGAATTTATTTCTAGCCTCAAAGCTTTAGATAAAATGCAAGAGGGTGGGATTTTAGAAATCAAAGAGAGAACAGAAAATCTGGTTAACTCTTCAAGGAGAAAATTGAGGCTCCTGGGTTTAAGCGAACAACAGATTAGTGGATTAGGGACAGTTAGAGAAATTCAAACCAACCTTATTCTTCCTGAAGAAAAGATGTGGATTTACAGCGATGTCTATGAATATGAGCTCGCTTGGTTAAAAGAAGGCGCACAAGTGAAGGTAAATACTTCGAGCCTTCCCGGAGAGGAATTCAGCGGTGTTATTTCATCTGTAAATCCTGTGCTTGATCCTAAAACACGTTCTGTAAGATTCAGAACCGAGGTTAGTAATCCTGAATTAAGGCTAAAGCCTGAAATGTATGTAGATGTTGTTATCCAAAGTGTGTATATGAGTCCTGAGGGTGAATCTTTGGTTTTAGCCATACCCAAAGACGCTGTATTAGATACTGGTGTTCGTAAGATTGTCTGGATTGAAAAAGGCAATGACGAATATGAAGGAAGAATTGTTGAGGTCGGACCCGAAGCCATTTCTACGGTTAATGGACAGGAAATTAAATTTTATCCTGTATTACGTGGCGTGAGCGAAGGTGAATTAGTAGTGACGAAAGCAAATTTCCTTATTGATTCACAGAGTCAGATTTCAGGGGTAGCATCTTCTGCGTACGGAGGAGCGTTAGGGGTAGATGAAGAAGATCCTAAGGCCATGTCGCCTGGGCATCAACATTAAGAAAAAGGAATGAAAGCATGATAGGCAAGATTATTGAAATTTGTCTTAAAAATAGATTCTTAGTTATCGCAACGTTTGTTTTAATTATTGTTTGGGGATATTCTTCAATGATCAATACGCCTGTCGATGCTATACCTGATATTGGAGAGCTACAGGTTCTTGTTTACGCTGACTGGCCGGGAAGAAGTCCACAAGATGTTGAGGATCAAGTTATCTATCCTTTGACGACAGGGCTTATGGGCACGCCGAGAGTAAAGGTGGTGCGTTCCACTTCAGCATTTGGTTTTGGTTTAGTTAACATGATTTTTGAAGATAGGGCGGATTTCTATTGGGCGCGTACACGAGTGCTTGAGCGGTTGGACTTTGCCAAAAGAGATGTACCCAAAGATGTCGTGGTTACGATAGGGCCAGACGCAACGGCTTTGGGCCAGATTTTTTGGTATACCGTTGAAGGTGAAGGACACGATTTAGCCGAACTACGCTCGCTTCAGGATTGGTATGTGCGTTATCAACTGAATGCAGTTAAGGGAGTTTCAGAAGTAGCTACAGTTGGCGGATACGTAAAACAATATCAGATTGACATAGACCCCAATAAACTCCTCGCTTTTGATATTAAAATTCATGAGGTAATTAGCGCTGTTCAAAAATCAAACGTTGATGTTGGTGCAAAAGTTTTTGAAGAAGGCGGAGTGGAATTTATCGTACGCGGCTTGGGTTTTATAAAGAATATTTCTGATATCGCCAATATCGTCGTGAGCGCAAAAGAAGGCATACCTATTTATGTAAAAAATCTTGCCACGGTTACCATAGGTCCAGAATTTCGCAGAGGGGCCTTAGACAAAGCAGGAAAAGAGGTAGTGGGTGGTGTTGTGATTATGCGTTTCGGAGAAAACCCGCTAAAGGTTATAAAAGCAATTAAGGAAAAAATTGAAGAATTAAGCGTTGGTTTGCCGGGAGGTGTTACGATTGTACCCTTTTATGATAGGACTGGTCTTATTTTAAGGGCAGTCGATACACTTCGCACCGCACTCTGGCAGGAGATAGTAATTACTATATTTGTAATTATCGTATTTTTGCTGCATTTTTGGGCAAGTGCGATTATAGCCGTGGTTTTACCCTTAGGAATTTTGATTGCGTTTATACTCATGTCGCATATTGGTGTGGATGCGAATATCATGTCATTGGGTGGTATTGCAATCGCGATTGGAGTTATGGTTGATTCTGGGTGTGTCTTAGTGGAGAACGTTTATCGTAAACTTGCTGAACACCAAACAAAGACAAAATCTATAAAAATATCTGCTCAGGAGCGTCTGGAAATTTGCTCACAGGCATCTAGTGAAATGGGCAGGCCGGTTTTGTTTGCGCTATTAACTACCATAGTAAGTTTTATTCCGGTTTTTGTATTAACAGGTCAGGCAGGAAAAATGTTTAGACCTTTGGCATTTACCAAGACATTTACGATGGTAGGTGCGGCAATCATTGCATTGACACTTTTGCCTACGCTTTCTTATTATCTTTTGAGAGGTAAATTAATCCTTGCCGATAAAAATAAAACTGCTCATCTTTTGCGAAATAAATATAAGCCCATGATTGAGTGGTCGCTAAAACGCAAAAAGATAGTTATATTAATTTCTATTGGTTTGATTGTTGTAGGGGTATTGTTGGGTTCAATGATGAAACAGGAATTCATGCCTCCTTTAAATGAAGGCGATCTTTTGTTTATGCCTGTACTTCTTCCCGGTGTATCGTTAACTCAAGTTATGGATGTAATGAAGAAACAAGATATCATTATTAAGAAACTGCCTGAAGTGGAGTGGGTTGTAGGAAAATTGGGTCGGGCAGAGACAGCGACGGATCCAGCGCCTGTGGGCATGATTGAGTCTATCATTCACCTTAAAGATAAGAAGTTCTGGCGTAGGGGCATGACGCGGGAAAAACTTATACAAGAGATTCAGGAGAAGACTCGTATGCCCGGCGTGAGCCCCATAATGACTCAACCCATACGTAATAGGATTGATATGTTAGCCACAGGCATTCAAACTCCTGTGGGCATAAAAGTCTTTGGGCCAGATTTAAACAAAATAGTTGATATTGGCATAGAGATTGAACGTATCGTAAGTAAGGTTGAAGGTGCAGTGAGCCCCTACGCAGAACGCTCATCAGATAGGCCATATTTTGAGATAGAGATCGACAGAGAACAAGCTGCGAGATATGGGGTAAAAGTTGGTGATATTCAACATATTATCATGACAGCAATCGGTGGAATGAACTTGACTACAACTATTGAGGGTAGAGAGCGTTATCCGGTAAGGATTAGATATTTAAGAGAACTTCGCGATAGCCCAAAGGCCTTAGATAGAATTTTTGTTCCTACAGTAAGCGGCGCACATATTCCTTTAGCACAGCTGGCGAAATTAAAAAAGACCCAAGGTCCCGCAGTAATTAATTCTGAAAACACACTTACCTATGCGAGGGTATTTGTTAATGTTAATCAGGAGAAGGTAGGTTTAATTGATTTTGTAGCCAATGCCCAGAAAGCAGTCGATAAAGCGATAAAAGCAGGTACATTAAAACTCCCTTCAGGTTATTTTATTAGCTGGTCAGGACAGTTTGAGTCGGAGATGGAATCGCGTAAAAAACTGATACCTTCTTTGATTATTGCCCTAAGCGTCATTTTGGTTTTGCTTTACATGGCGTTTAAGAATTTTAGTGCCTTGCTTATTTTGTCTACCGGATTGCCGGTTTCTTTGATGGGCGGGATAATTCTTTTGTTTATATTGGGCTTTAAGTTTTCTACGGCGGTGTGGGTTGGATTCATTGCTCTCTTTGGTGTTGCAACAGACAACGCGGTGGTACTTCTTTCTACATTGGATGATTTATTCAAAAAGAAAGTTCCAAAAACGATTGATCAGATTCGCCATACAGTCATTGAGGGCGGATTATTAAGGGTGCGGCCAATCATGATGACGACAATGACGACCGTTATTGCGCTTATGCCGGTTATGTTATCTTCTGGAACCGGATCTGAAATAATGAAGCCTATGGCTTCTCCTACAGTTGGAGGTTTAATCACCGCTACTTTATCTAATTTAATCTTGGTTCCTGTTTTATATTGTTGGATTAAAGAAAGACAGTTGAAAGCAAGGCAGTAACTTCCATTATTATCTTCGCAAACATCACCTGCCGATTTTTAAACTTGCCAAAATAAGTCTTAGGAGTTAAGATATTCTAGGTTTATTTAATGTAGTGATCGTTAATACCTGCCTTTTCTATTGATATGACACAGATAAGAAAAAGAGAGCGGATGGATGAGGAGTTCGAAGTAGAGCATGAGGATCAGGCTTTTCAGGAATATGTCTATATAACTTCTGTAATTTCCGTAAATTACTTTCTTATAGTTGATGAGTTATCCAAGCTTGGCAATTTTCAAAGCGGCTTAGCTGTTGATTTGGGAAGTGGTTTGGGTGATTTGGCAATCGCTGTAGCCAAACGTTATCCGCAATTAGAGGTTAAAGGTATAGATATTTCTCAAAAGGCCATTAATGAGGCGACTAATAGGGCAAGGAATGAAAATCTAGCCAATGTGGATTTTCAATTAGCAAACATGCATAACTTGATTTTTGAAGATAGCTCTGTAGATTTAATAGTGAGCCATGGTTCAATCCACCACCTAAAAGATGTTTCCAAGGTGCTCTCAGAGATATATCGCGTGCTCAAACCAGATGCCCTTGCCTATCTTACCGATTTGAGAAGAGACGCACCGCAGGATATAGTAAAAGAAGTAGCAGCGAGCTTATCTGAAAACCAGGCAAAAGGTTTTATGAACTCGATTGAAGCTTCATATATACCTGAAGAATTGAGGGATATTTTAGTTAATTTGGGAATCAGGGATTTTTGTGTAAGCGGGCAGAGTTTTTCCAGAGAGACGATTATAAAGAATAAAGATAGACTTCGCAAAAGTTCTATGAGAAAATCAGATTATACCAAGTTGTCGCAGACGATAGTAATTAGAAAAGAATCGGATAGCGCCTGACAATAAGTACTCTTTTCAATAATGGTGTCAATCTATCAGACTTTTATGAAATCAGAGATCGCATTTATTAAGTCTGTGTTGATGGAAGCTGACATACCATTTTTTATAGATAATGAGAATGCCGCAGGCATAGCTGTTGGTCAGACTACAGGTTTTATGTCAGTTATGGTGCCCGAGTCTGAACAAGAGCGCGCTAAGGATATCTTAAAAGAAACTATAAAATAATAACAATCACTAATTATAAGTTTTAGTGGTAAAATAATTTTTGCTAAGTAAGTATTAGATGGTAATGTTCTAGGAGAATGCAGATGAAGGCGAGCAAGTTAAAAGGGGTTTTGTTTGTTTTAATTTTTGTTTGTGGTTTGTATTCTTATACCAAAGATGCTGCCAGGGATGCTGTTGGAGGCACAACTCAAGAAGAGACTAAAGTAAAGAAGCCTGATCGGCAAGTCCAAGACAAAAAAGATGCTATTCAAATTGCCAAAGACTACCTGGAAGAAGAAGATATGCAAGGGGATTACCGCTTGACTAGGTATTTAGCTAAATTAGAAGGCGATGTCTGGCATGTAGTCTTTCTCAAAAAAATGGGAAAAAGGAGTTCACTGGAAGTTGAATCTATCAGGATAAAGATTGAACAGTCAACCGCTCAGATTATAGAACACGAAGAACAATCCGGATTTTTCCTAGATAAGGATGCTTTTAGATAAATAGAAGGCATTGGAAGTGTTGAGCCACGGAGGCAAAATGGAAGACAAGGTATTTAAAATATTAGTGGTTGACGATGATAAGGATATCGTGGAAAGGCTTGAGTCTAAACTTAAGCGGGAAGGTTATGAATCGGTAGTTGCTTATGACGGTAAGCAAGCGTTAAATAAAGTTGCTAAAGATAATCCTGATATAATTATTTTAGATCTCATGCTTCCGGAGCTTAATGGGTTTGATGTATTACAAGAGATAAGACAGAAACATAATGAGAGATGGAGGCCGGTTATTATTGTTAGCGCCCGCGATGAATTAGTTTCTTTGAAAAAGGGTTATAATATGGAGGCGGACCACTATATTACAAAACCTTGTAATCTAGAGGACATCCTGCAAGGTATCAAGACAATGATTTCCTTAATGCCTCATCGTATAGAACCTGAAGGAGATTAGCTCTGCAGCTTTTACTTGGGAGTGCTCAATATTTAACCGTAAACCAATTTTAACAAGGAGGTGGATATATGGAAGGATTAGTTAAGTTGATGGGGATAATCGTAATGGTGTTTGGGGTGGTTTACTTTGTAAAGCCAAACTTGATGAAGAAGATGGCTAGTTTCTTTGCGAAAGATAAATGGATATATGTAGGCGGGATATTGAGCTTTATTATTGGTATTGTTTTTTTGCGTGCGGCTTCTCAATGTGCCATATCATGGCTCGTAATTTTATTGGGACTCCTGGCTATACTTAAAGGGGTGCTAGTGTTTGTGTTAGGGCAGCAAAAAATTAAATCCCTGTTGGATAAGTTAAACAAGAAGACCCTCAAGACTTTACGAATATATGCCCTTGTGAAAATTACCGTAGGCGTTATACTTATTTATGCTGTTTAGCTTGATTGTCTATTGGGATATTTTTTTGTGCCTAATTTATAGATTTATCTAATCTGCTGCGTATGAGAAGACTAGTTAATATAGCCTTACTTTTGTTATGTATTTTTGGAGTTATTTTTATATATCAGAACACGGTAAAATACATTAACGAAAGCAGGATCTTAAAAGATGTCATCTTAAATTTAGAAGCTGATTCCAGAGTAGCCGAGGTACTTGTTACCGATGTCAATTATGATGAGAGGCTAAATAAGACTAAAACTACGATAAAATTCTTAGAGTATAATTCAAAAAGTAATCCGCTCCAGTCAAAATATTTTACTTTCTGGGGCAACATTATACAATTTCAGTCTCTGGTAATACGATTTGACGATATCTATATCAGAAACAAAGATATGCTGCGAGGCAGAAGTGCTTATCTTTTTTGGAAGGTTTTTATGTTAGATGGTCCCAATACATTAGAATACGAAATATCAAAGATAAATGAGGTGCCTCTAGGATATAGGGTTTCTGATAGTTCTGATAATTCTTTTGAAAAGAAGCTTTGGGAAAAATTTTGGTCATATGCCCTAGATCCTGAGAGCGCAAAAAAGATGGGAGTACGAAATGCCCAGATAGAAGCTCCGGGTTCGGTATTTATTCCGGGAACTTTGTATACAATTAAAATAGAGCACGATGGTGGCATGAGAATTGATGCTCAACCGCTGCCAAAAATTTTAAAGGGAGAACGCATACCTTAATTCCTTAAAGGAGGGCATAATAGTGATAGAGCCTACTAATAATACTAGTCCCGAATCTGATAAGATTCAAGAATCAACCGCCGTAACTCAAAAAAAGCCAGCCAAGAAAATTTTGATTGTAGATGATACTCCTGAAGCCCTTAAAGTGGCGGAGGAGATATTAAAGAAGGCTAAGTATGAAGTAATTACTTTAAATAATCCCAAATTTATCTTTAAGCTACTTAAACAGGAGAAGCCGGATGTGGTAATTTTGGATATTATTATGCCTCCTCTAGATGGCTATACAGTGTGCCAGGAGATAAGAAAGTTATACGGAGATAAAATACCTGTTCTTTTAAGCACAGCGCAGTCTTATGAACAGGATTTGGTACAGAGCGCCCATAAGGAATTTGGAGCGAACGACTATATTTTGAAACCGGTCAATCCGGAAGAGCTAGTTTCAAAAGTAAAAGCTCTTGTAAAAAAAGGCGAACAGATTAAGAAAAAACTGGAGAAGGAAAAGAAATGAAGATTCTGGGTAGCCAGGTAAAAATTTTCAAAATAAAAAATCGCAGAGGTTATGCAGCTTTATGTGATAACCACTTGACCGAAGGGAGTAATTCGCAGCAAGCTGCAGATAGGATGGTAAAAGCCCTCAAACGAAAAACGAAGAGGACAAGGTAGGGCACTTCGATCCAAAATATTATTACATTCTGTGAAAACACTAGGAAGGAGAGGCGATGAAAAAGTTCATAGTCATTATATTCTTGATAACCATTCCTTTTATGCAAGGGTGTTTGGCGACCCTGCTTTCCGCTGGAGTAGCATATGGTTTATATGAATTAACAGGTGGTGATTAAGATAAAAAGAAGTAAAATCAAGATTTCAAAGAGGAGGCAGATATGAGAAGCATCAAATTTTTACTTATTCTTAGTTTATTAATAGGATTTTGTGGTTGTGTGGTAGCATTCAAGAATATTAATGAAGAGAATTTTGCCGACATCTCCATGGGCATGAGCAAGGAAGAAGTCGTTGTAATAGTCGGAGAACCTGTGGATAAAAAGACGAAATTAATTGAAGGTAAAGAATATGAGGAATGGAGTTATCCTATAGAAGAAAAATTTGCCAAAAAATATAATCCACTTGGGTATTTGTACTATGAAGTATTATTTAAAGGAGATAAGGTAAAAGAGTGGTATAAGGCAAGAGTTTACTCTCAGCCTAAGTATGACTTAGAATACCTTGAGGCCCCGGATGGGACGAAGGCTTATAGGATTTTTGAAAAGTAGCGATATTTATTTGAGAGTAAATTTTAAGACATTAATATGTAATTTCTCAGCAATGATCATTTAGGGGAGGTTTGTTGATGTTCAAAAGAAAACTTTTAGTTGTAGGAATTATTATTGGGATTGCAATAAGCCTTGTTGCGATTGAGCGATTGCAACTTTGGGCCGAAGAAGTCCTCGAAGATGAATTACAGGTACTTTGTAATCAGTTAAATGAATTTAAGCGTTATGAAGGAAAGAAAATAGGCTATGAGGAGACGCAGTCTCTTTCTTGGGAGATCGGCAAAAAAATAATCAAATATGAGGAAGAGGCAACGCCGTATTTATTAGATATTTATCAAAATAGCGATAACCATATCGCACAGTTATTCGCTGCTAGATTAGTTAGCGAGATAGATTCTATTCAAGGCATTAGGATGTTGGAGACTTTTCGAAACAGCGAGCGTACGGTTGAAACAGTCTTTGAAGACTCAATATCCTCAATGACCATAGCTGATATTGTTAAAAAAGAGTTGGCGATATTGAAAGATGAGATAGAAAAGGTCCAACGCGCGCGAAAACATACAAAGAGTGAGATTTAAGGTGGTTTTTATCTGTTATTGAGTAGTTAGGCAACACTTCTTTATATTATTAAATACCTCTATTTAGCTTTCCATTGACACCCCAATTTATTTGTGTTAATTTAATCCCTTAGAGATATCCTTTTTTAGAGAAGAGCATGTCTATTGCCAACAATATAGAAGTTATTCGGGATAAGATTTCTGCATCGGCAGATAGAGCTAAAAGAGACCCTGCCGAGATAATAGTTGTTTGCGTTACTAAAATTAGAATTATTGATGAAATCTACCAGGTTTTAGATTCAGGCATAGAGCATATCGGCGAGAGTAAGATTCAAGAAGCTCAGACAAAATACGCAGCTTTAAAGGATTATGCTCGAGATACGGATATTCCTTTAAGTCTGCATATGATTGGCCATCTGCAGACAAATAAAGCTAGTAAGGCGTTGGATATATTTGATATTATCCAGTCAGTAGATAGTTTAAGGTTAGCCAAGAAGATTGATGAGTTAGCCAGAGAGCGTGACATTGCCGCAGACATACTAGTTGAGGTAAATACTTCTGAGGAAGAGCCGAAATTTGGCGTAAGCAGCGAATTGACAACTAACTTTCTTAGAGAGATTAGTGTTTTTGATAATATACGTGTGCGCGGCTTGATGACTATGGCTCCATTGTTATATGATCAGGAGAATGCACGAGTGTATTTTCGCAAGTTGCGTGAATTACGTGATGAAATAAATGAGATCAAAGACCCGTTATTTAAAGAAAAAGTCAACATGGATTTTCTTTCAATGGGTATGTCGCAGGATTATGAAGTAGCGGTTGAAGAGGGCGCTAATATGTTGCGCATAGGTACTGCAATATTTGAGGGCGTGTCGTGAATAAAATAGGCATAATTGGTTTTGGCAACATGGGCTCATGTTTGGCCCAGAGGTTAAAATCAAAAAAAAATCAGATTTGGGTCTTTGATAAAGATAAGACAAAGACACAAAAACTCTCCCAAGCAAAAATAGCCGATAGCAATGTAGATTTAGTTAAGAAGGTTGGCACGGTAGTGCTTGCCATAAAACCACAAGATTTTGCTGTGACTCTAGAGGAAATCAAAGGCGATACAGAAGGAAAATTAATTGTGTCTATTGCCGCTGGCATTACTACTGGGCATATCGAGAAAGCCTTAGGAGAAGTGCGAGTCGTGCGTACGATGCCTAACATGCCGGCAAGAATCGGTAAGGGGATGATCTGTTTATGTAAAGGCAAGTTTGCCTCTGAAGAAGACTTGTTTTTTAGTAGAGAGTTATTTGAAAGCCTAGGAGTAACGTTGACCTTAGAAGAAGACATGATGAATGAAGCTACGGCAGTTTCCGGAAGCGGTCCAGGTTATGCTTTTGATTGGATAGATAGAAAGAAAATAGATAAAGATAATGAGGCTTCGATTGAGAGATTTAGGGAAGAGTTTACAGTGCTTCTTACAGGTGCAGCTGTCGGTATTGGCTTTATGCCTAAGGAAGCAACTAAATTGGCGCAGGCTACGACCGATGGTAGTATTGCCCTGTTTAAGCAGTCAAATTTATCTGTGCAGGAGCTCAAGAAACAGATCGCATCAAAAGGTGGTACTACTGAGGCGGCATTAGAAGTTTTACGCATAGGTGGCGATTTAGACGATGCAGTTAGGGCAGCAGCAGTGCGGGCAGCGGAATTATATAAGAGCTAATATTTGAAGGGGGGAATATATGGCACAAATCGGCATAATCGGTGGTAGCGGACTATATAACATTGAAGGAATAAAGAATATAAAGGAACAAGATGTTTCTACTCCTTTTGGCAGTCCATCAGATAAGATTGTAACTGGAGAGCTATCTGGGGTAGCGGTTGCGTTCTTGCCACGTCACGGCAAAGGACATAGGATTAGCCCTTCCCAAATAAATTACAGGGCGAATATTTTTGCTATGAAAAAACTGGGCGTAGAGAGAATTATTTCTCTTTCTGCTTGTGGAAGCCTTAAGGAAGAACTGAAACCAATGGATTTTGTTTTGCCTGATCAATTTGTAGATAGGACAAATCAGGCCAGAAGTACTACGTTTTTGAGTGATGGCATTGTAGGCCACATTAGTTTTGCGCATCCGATTTGTCTGGAATTATCCGAAGAGCTTTATAATTGTGCAAAAGACTTGAATATGAGTATACACAAGGGTGGGATTTACCTCAATATGGAGGGGCCTGCGTTTTCTACCAGGGCCGAATCGAATCTTTATAGAATGTGGGATATGGATATTATAGGTATGACTAATATGACAGAGGCCAGACTGGCCAGAGAAGCAGAGATCTGCTATTCTACTCTGGCCGCGGTTACAGATTATGACTGTTGGCACGAGAATCATGAGAGTGTAACCGTAGATATGATTATTGAATACCTGAATAAAAACGTAGACAACGCAAAAAAGATTATAAAAGAAACTATAGCCAAAATTCCTAAACAGAGGACCTGTGCTTGTAAAGATGCTTTGAGATTTGCATTGATTACTTCTAGAGATGCTATTCCTGAAAAAACCAAGAAAGATTTAAATGTTATCATCGGTAAATACGTAAAATAATATGGATTATAAACAGACTTTAAATTTACCCAAGACTAATTTCCCTATGAAGGCTTCTCTTCCCCAAAGGGAACCTGAGGTTATCAAAAACTGGCAGCAGACTAAGGTTTATCAAAAGATAAGGGGAAAGATGAAGGGTAAGCAGAAGTTTATTCTGCATGACGGCCCACCCTATGCAAATGGTAATATACACATCGGTCATGCCTTAAACAAAATTTTAAAAGATATCATAGTAAGGTTAAAGACGATGCAGGGATTTGATTCTCCCTATATCCCTGGTTGGGACTGTCACGGTCTGCCCGTTGAGCACCAATTGTTTAAAGAGCTTAATATTGCCAAAGAACAGATCGACCGCGTAAGTTTCAGAAAAAAGGCATTCCAATATGCCATGAGTTACGTGGAGATCCAAAAAGAGGAATTTTTGAGGTTGGGCGTGTTTGGAGATTGGCAGAATCCTTATTTAACCTTGGATCCAAAATACGAGGCGAAAATTATCTGGTCTTTCGCGCAGTTAATCAAGAAAGGCTATATCTATCATGGGCTAAAGCCGGTAAATTGGTGTTTTAAGTGTGAGACAGCTTTGGCTGAAGCAGAGGTGGAGTATGATAACCATCAGTCGGAATCAATATTTGTAAAATTTAAGATTACCGAGTCAAAGGTTAAAGACATAAAATCAAATGAGGATACGTACGTTTTAATTTGGACTACAACTCCTTGGACATTGATTTCTAATGTGGCGGTAGCTCTACATCCAGATTTCGATTATTTATTTGTGGAGACTAAATTCGGTAAGTTGATTTTGGCAAAACAACTAGCTAATGCTTTGTTTGAGTTATTGTCCTTGAAAGATGCAAAGATAATAAAAGAGTATAAAGGTAAGGACTTAGCAGGCTTAGTTTATGAGCATCCTTTTGGATATAGAAAAGGCAAAGTCGTTTTAGCTGATTTCGTTTCTTTGGAAGAAGGCGTGGGTTGTGTGCATATTGCTCCGGGGCATGGACAAGAAGATTATCGCGTGGGAATCGAATATAAGTTACCTACGATCATGCCGGTAAATCAAAAAGGCTGTTTTGACGATGAGATAAAAGAATTTGAAGGACAACATGTTTTTAAGGCCAATGCAGTCATAATTGCAAAGTTAAAAGAATCAGGTTCCCTTTTATATAATACGAAAATAACACACTCTTATCCGCATTGTTGGCGCTGTAAGAATCCGATTATATTTAGAGCAACCAAGCAGTGGTTTTTATCGGTAGACAAGGATAATTTAAGAGAGAGATTAATTGCTGAGATTGAAAAGAATGTGGAGTGGATCCCTGCGTCGGGCCAGGAGAGGATTTCTGGAATGGTGAAATTGCGTCCTGATTGGTGTCTTTCACGACAGAGGTATTGGGGCGTGCCTATTCCTGCTTTGATTTGTAAGAAGTGCAATGAATACTTTTTGGATTATGGTTTTGTGGAGCACTTGGCTAACCTAGTAGAAAAAGAAGGCACGGATATTTGGTTCACTAAAGACTTAAAGGAACTCTTACCAGAAGGTTTCAAGCACAAAAAATGCGGTGATTCAGAATTTGAGAAATCAGAAGATATTTTGGATGTCTGGTTTGATTCTGGCGTCAGCCATCAGGCGGTTTTGAGGGATAATCCTAATTTAGGCCTGCCTACAGATATGTATTTGGAGGGTTCAGACCAACATAGAGGATGGTTTCAGACATCATTGATTCCTTCTTATGTAATTGATGGTAGGGCTCCTTATAGGGAAGTATTGACTCATGGTTTCGTGGTTGATGGCGAAGGCAAGAAGATGTCAAAGTCTCTAGGCAACGTTATTTCGCCGCAGGAGATTTATAATCAATACGGTGCTGAGATTATAAGGCTATGGGTTGCCTCTAGTAACTACAACGATGATATAAGGATTTCAAAAGAAATTATTGCCAGATTAGTCGAGGCATATAGGAAGATCAGGAATACCGTACGTTTTATTTTAGGCAATCTATATGATTACTCTCCAGACGAACACAGTGTTGAATACAAAGATTTAAATTTTGTTGATAAATATATGCTTTATTTATTAGAGGAGTATAAAAAATCCATAACTAACGGCTATGATTGCAAAGAAGAAAGATATGTTTTTTATAAAGCCTACAAAAGAATATACGAATTTTGTAACAATGATCTCTCTTCATTTTATTTAGATATTTTAAAAGACCGCCTGTATACTCATGGCAAAGATTCTAAATCTAGAAGAGGAGCTCAGACGGTAATTTATGAGATTTTAAATAGTCTGGTCAAATTGATGGCACCAATCTTATCTTTTACTACTGAAGAGATATGGCAGAATATGCCCAAAAGAAAAGTAGAGCGGGACATTGAGAGCGCACACTTATTAGATTGGCCAAAAGAAGAGCCGGCGCATCACAAAAAAGAAACCATAGATGATTTTAAGAAGATTTTCGATTTGAGGGCACCTATCCTCAAATGCTTAGAAGAGGAAAGGTCTCAGGGCAAGATTGGAAGTAGCCTTGAAGCAAAGTTAATTTTAACTTTAGATAAGGGCTTGTTTGCCACTTTTGATAAATACAAAGATGATTTATGCTTTTTATTTATAGTTTCGCAGGTTGAATTGAAGAAAATAGAAAAAGGCGAGAGTAAAATAGAAGTTGTTTCTGCTGAGGGACAGAAGTGCGCACGTTGTTGGAATTTTAGGAGTGATGTTGGAAGAAATAAAGAGCATCCGAGCATTTGTTTACGTTGTGTTGAAGCAATCGAAAAAAACTGTTGATTATTTTTTTGTTTAGTTATATAATTCACTGTCTTTTGAAATGGTCATTTTTTGGAAATTTGAATTTTGTGCATAGGAGGAAATTTCAGTGAAGAAGAAAAAGTTCAACAAGAAATCGTTAGATCAATTTAAGAAGATCCTTATTAAGAGGAAGAAAGAGATAAACGATGAGATTAATCATATCTCTTCAGATACACTGATGAAGTCACAAAAAGACGCCTCTGGGGATATCTCCGGCTATTCTTATCATATGGCCGATGTGGCTACTGATAATTATGATCGCGAATTCAGCTTAGGCTTAGCCAGCAATGAAAGAGATATTTTATATGAAATAGATGCGGCATTGCAAAAGGTTGAAGATGGCTCTTTTGGTATCTGTGAAGAATGTGAAAAGTCTATCTCTAAGACTCGACTCAAGGCTGTCCCTTATGCCAAAATGTGTATTAAGTGCCAAGAGGCAAAAGAAAAACAAGTGTGATTGTTCTAATAAGCATACTGGTTGCAATTTTTGACCAACTTTCAAAAATACTTCTTTCTCGCGTACTCACCTTAAACGAATCCATTCCTGTAATAAGAAATTTTTTCCATCTGACCCTAATCCATAATACAGGCATCGCCTTTGGCGCATTAAAAGGAAATTCAAGAATAATCTTAGTAGTTACTATAATAGGCTTGGGATTGATAATATATTCCCTGAAAAAAGATATACTTGCTACTAAGCATCCATCAAACTTAAAAACATTGCTTGTAAGAAAAATGGCCGTGGGTTTTATTGTAGGCGGAGCATTGGGCAATATGATAGATCGCCTACGATTAGGATGCGTTATCGATTTCTTAGATTTTCGTATTTGGCCTGTATTTAATTTGGCTGACTCTTTTATTACCATTGGTGCAGTTATCCTTTTCTGGAATTTATTAATTTCCGACAAATTAGCAAAGAAATAATCTTATGCATCCGATAATCTTTAAATTAGGCCCGGTTACTATTTATTCTTATGGCCTTATGATCTTTATCGCAATCATAACATGCTTGCATCTTTTGGTAAAAGAAGCCCGGAGTTTAGGTTATGATAAAGATTTGATCTTTGACTTGGGCATCACTATTATCTTCTCTGGCATTATCGGAGCCAGGCTTTTATACGTACTTCTTAATTTGGATTTTTATTTAAGGAGTCCCAAAGAGATATTTATGCTTACACATGGGGGTCTGGCCATATTGGGGGGGATAGTAATAGCTTTAATAGCCGCATTCATATTTACGAAATTAAAGAAGATGCCATTTTTTGTTACCTTGGATTTAATCGCTCCCTATGTTGCCCTGGGCCAATCTATAGGCAGAATAGGGTGTTTTTTAAATGGCTGCTGCTATGGTTTTCCTTGTGAGATTGGTTCTTACTTTCCAGTTCATGAAGCGATTCTGTTTCCAGTCCAACTACTCTCTTCATTTTTACTGTTAATTTTGTTTATATTATTAAGAATAAAACAGTACAGACCACACTCAAAGGGAATGGTTTTTGTAAGCTACATATTGTATTATTCTTTTTTAAGATTTCTTATCGAGTTTATTCGCGCAGATTCTGTAAGACTCATGTTTGACTTGACCGTCTTTCAATATTTTTGTATAGTGCTATTTTTCTTTGGCCTGATATTGAGTTATAGGATTAAATGGAAAAGCAGAATTTCAAAGTAGAAGAAGAGACGATTGGCCTAAGAATTGATGTGTTTTTAGCAAGGCATCTAAAGGATCACTCGCGTACTTCACTAAAAAGCCTGATTGTCGATGGCCACGCCCTTATAAATAAAAAAAAGGTAAAACCTCACTACTGCCTTAAAGTAGATGATGAGATAGAAATAGAATTCCCGCCCAAACAAGAAACTTCGCTGTCGTCACAAAACATCCCTTTAGAGATAGTATATGAAGATGAGGATTTGCTTGTAGTAGATAAGCCTGAAGGTATGGTTGTGCATCCTGGCGCAGGGAATCCGGAATCTACTTTGGTCAATGCACTTTTGCACCATACAAAGGAGTTATCAGATATCAATCCTGAACGTCCAGGTATTGTGCATAGGTTAGATAAGGAGACATCAGGCGTTATGGTGGTTGCCAAGACAAATTTTACACACTTAGAACTATCTAAGCAATTTAAGTCACATTCGATCAAGCGCCGTTATATTGCACTGGTGAGAGGCAAAGTAGAATTTAGAGAGGGATTAATAGATGTCCCTATACATAGGCATCCTTTGAAAAGGAAGAAAATGGCCGTATCATTTAGCCCTGACGCAAAAAAAGCCCAGACTTTTTATAGAACGATTAAGAAATTTGATAATTTTACCCTTTTAGAACTGACGCCTAAAACAGGCCGCACGCATCAATTAAGAGTCCATTTAGCCTATCTTAAACATCCTATTCTTGGAGATAGTAAGTATGGCCAAAAAACGGACTTCCCTCGATTAGCCCTCCATGCCAAAGACTTAGGGTTTCACCATCCGCGTAAAGAAAAATTCATGGAATTTAGTTCTCCCTTACCGGAGGAAATTAAAAAAGTAATTGGAGATATTGCAGTCTGAGTTGAATTTTGCGAATCTTATGATATAATCAAATGAAGATATAGTTTACGCTTTTTGCAATCGCGTAAGTTGTGCACTCATTGGGGGGAAAAATAATGAACAATAAAGGTAAAGTGGCAGTATTCTTTGTTATTTTATTATTGATATTGTCTTTAGGCGCGACTGGTTTTTACTATATTTCTTTTGAGAAGGAAAGAAGGATGAGGGTAGAGTTAGAGGGGCAGCTTAGCTCTGCGCAAGATGACAAAAAGGCAATAGAAATAGAATTAAATGAAATAAGCGAGGAAAAAGCGTCTTTAGAAACTAAGATTGAAGAAAATAAAGGATTTATTTCTAAGCTAAATGATAAACTAGCTGCAGAGATTAAAACAAAGGAACTCCTAAAACACGAACAAGGAGGACTGCTCAAAAAAATTACCGAGATCACAGAAGGTAAAAGGAGCATGCAGGAAGTCTTAGATGAGAAGCTTCAAGAAATAACGGCCTTGCAGAACAAATTGGATGCGGCTATTTCAGAGAAGACTGGGTTAAGTCAGGAATCTGAAGACTTATCTTTTCTGAAAGAGGACGCGGTCGATTTAGAAAGAATAGTCGTAGCTCCTACAATCTCAGAAGCCCCCCGACAAGGGATTGGACAGGAAGTCGAAAATGAGGTTGTGGAAGTTGACGAAGAGCCCGGAGAAATGCCTGAAGAGACGCCCCGGATAGAACTTGAGAAAGAGGCTAAAAGGCCAGCGATTTCATGTGAGGTTATGTTAATAAATAGGGAATACAACTTTTTAGTCTTAAGCGTGGGAGAGGTTGATGGCGTTAAAGAGGGGGATGTGTTTGAGATTTATCGAGCAGATACGTCATTAGGGCAAGTGCGTATTGAAAAAGTTCATGAGAGGATGAGCGCAGCTAATTTTCTACCCGATCTTTTTATTGCTCAAGTTAGTGAGGGCGATAAAGCAGAACGATTGGATTGATGTCATACTTTATAAAACCCTGCCGGAAAATTCAAGCTACATTAAACCTACCTGGTGATAAATCTATATCTCATCGTGCAGTTATTTTTAGTTCTATAGCTAAAGGAAGGACCAAAATAAAAAATTTCAGTTTTTCTGATGATTGTAGAACTACATTGAATGCCTTTAAATTATTAGGGGTTAAGATAAAAAAAGCTACAAAGGACAAAATTAGTGTTTGTGGAGTAGGAGTTAGGGGATTAAGAAAGCCAAAGCATAAAATTAATCTGGCTGAATCAGGTACTAGCATGCGTATTCTTATGGGGCTTCTGAGTGCTCAAAATTTTACTACAAAACTCGATGCGCATAGTTCACTTCGCAAAAGACCTATGCTTAGAGTTATCAAGCCATTGAGATTGATGGGCGCAAACATAAAAGCTAAAACCAAAGATAGAGATGAATATCCCCCTATTATGATTTCTCCAGCAAAGCTTAGGCCATTAAATTGGAAGATGACTGTTGCTAGTGCTCAGGTAAAATCTGCGATTCTTTTAACGGGGCTATATGCAAAAGGTGAAACTACGATAAACGAGCCCGTAAAGTCTCGCGATCATACAGAACGCATGCTTAAGAAGTTTAAAGCAAGAATTAGAGTCAAAGGTAAAACAATATCTATCAAAGCTTCCAATCTGGTTTCTCCTAAAGAAATTAATATACCTGTTGATATTTCCAGTGCTGCTTTTTTTATGGTGTTGACTTGCTTGCTTAAGAACTCAAGTGTCAAAATTAGAAATTTAGGTTTGAATCCTTCTCGAGCAGGAGTAATTGAAGTATTGAAGAAGATGGGCGCTAATATAAAGATCATTCGAAGTCGCAGACAATATTTTGAGCCTATGGCTGATGTAGTTATTAAGTCTTCAAAATTAAAGGCCGTGAGAATTACAAAGGATAAGATCCCTACCTTAATAGATGAGTTGCCGATATTAATGGTCGCAGCTGCACTAGCTAAGGGCAAAAGTGTTTTTGAAGGCGTAAGAGAGTTGAGGGTGAAAGAGACAGATAGGATAAAGTCGATGAAATTGAATTTATCTAGAATGGGAGTGAAGATAGAGAGCAAACTTAAGAATAAAAGGGAAATTATTATTATTCATGGCAGAGACTCTCTTCGTGGGGTGAAGTTAAGAAGTTTTGGCGATCATCGTACAGCTATGAGTATGATAGTAGCAGGACTATTAGCTGATTCTCAAAGCAGGATAGACGATATAAAATGTATTAATAAGTCATTTCCTGATTTTTTAAAGATAATAAAAAGAATAACTAGGTAAAAGATGAAAGACCTAAATAGAGAATTAAGTTTGCTTGATGTTTTTTGTGTAGCTACTGGAGCGATGGTTAGTTCAGGTCTGTTTATTTTACCGGGACTGGCATTTTCTATGGCAGGTCCGGCAGTGATCTTATCTTATGCCTTTGCAGCTATTCTTTGTATTCCTACGCTTTTAAGTAAGGCAGAGTTAACCACTGCTATGCCAAAGGCAGGAGGGGATTATTTTTATATAATGAGGGGTTTTGGTCCGCTTGTGGGCACAATAGCTGGTTTTAGCTCTTGGTTTTCTTTAAGTTTTAAAGGCGCGTTCGCACTTTTAGGTATGGGCGCATATCTGAGAATGATTACTAATATGCCATTGAATATAATCGCTCTTTGGTTATGCATATTCTTTATGATATTGAATTTGGTAGGAGTAAAGTTTGCAGGTAAATTTCAGGTGCTTTTGGTTTTAGGGCTTTTAGGTATACTTGTGGTTTTTGTAGCCTTAGGTATGAAGAATGTCAATACTTCAAATTTCTCACCGCTTCTTGAAAAAGGGCTTGGCCCGTTGTTTGCTACAGCAAGTTTTGTCTTTATTTCTTATGGCGGCCTTACTAAAGTGGCTTCTTTGGCGGAAGAGGTAAAGAATCCTGGAAGAAACTTACCTTTAGGCATGTTTCTTTCTCTGGCGATAACAGCGATTCTATATGGTTTTGTTATATTTGTTACTATTGGCGTCTCAAATGCTCAAGCTTTAAGAACATCCTTAACTCCGATTTCAGATGCAGCGGGTGTATTCGGAGGAGATTTGCTAAAGATAGTAATTAGCATTGGCGCATTTTTGGCATTTGTCTCTACTGCAAATGCAGGAATCATGACCGCATCACGATATCCTCTAGGAATGAGTCGCGATAAACTATTACCTGAGCCTTTTCAGAGAGTTGGCTCTAGATTTAAGACTCCTTATGTATCTATTTTATTTACTGGCTTTTTTATGATTGCGGCTATTACATTTTTAAAGCTGGAGTTATTGGTAAAGATTGCCTCTAGCATTTTGATTATCCTTTATATATTTGCGAATTTGACTTTAATCCTTTTTAGAGAAAGTAGGATCTTGAGCTACAGGCCTAAATTCCGCTCACCTATGTATCCTTATGTTCAAATTGTAGGAATTTTGGGCGGTTTATTTCTTTTGATTGAGATGGGAACATTTATAATCTTTTTGACCATGGTTTTTCTTTTACTAGGAATAGGATGGTATAAAGCCTATGTCCAGGAAAGAACGACAAAGGACTCTGCGCTTTTATATGCCCTAGAAAGACTGGTGGCCAAAGATAAAGAATTGGCCTCAGATAATATCTTTGCTGAATTAAAGGAAATTGTAGTAAAGAGAGATGAACTCGTAGAAGATAAGTTTCATAAGTTAATAGAAGAGAGTAAAGTCTTAGATATAGAAATGCCTTTGGAGATGGATGATTTATTTAAAGAGGTCTCCAATGTCTTGTCTAGGGATTTGGATGTTAGTTCTTATCAGTTATTTGAGAAGCTAATTCAAAGAGAAAAAGACTCAAGCACTTTGATAAGGCCAGGATTGGCAATTCCGCATATTATCATTGAGGGTAAGGATATTTTTAGGATTCTTTTGGTCAGGGCAAAAGCTGGGATCATATTTCCTGATAATAAGGTTGCTCATATCGTATTTGTCTTAGTGGGCTCTTCTGATTTGCGTAATCTACACCTAAAAGTTCTAGCTGCTATAGCCCAGATTACCCAAAATCTTGATTTTGATAATAAATGGCTCTCTGCAGCTAATAAAGAAGAACTAAAGAATGTCATACTTTTGGCTGAGAGGAGAAGAGATTAGCAAATCCACATTTTTTCTCTTACATCAAGAAATT
>JBHPGU010000003.1:0-89643 GCA_042570265.1 Candidatus Omnitrophota bacterium
GAAATTTAGTGATTCAGTTTGAGAGCGGTGAAAGAATCCCGACTGATAAACAAAGGAAAGCGATTCTTAAGGCTATTGTAGTACTTGAGAAGAAAAAGATGAGCGAGTATCGGATACAAGCGGCCGCGGCATTAGAGAGGATTTACGATCAACAACAAGAAGTCCGCGCTAAATATATCTCTTTGATTCAAGAGTCAAGAAGGGCAGGCTCCGATCTTCATGAGTTGATCGATGTCTTAAGGCTATGGCCCAGAGGCGGCTTTAAGGATGTGGATGAGAGCGGTTTGCCTGTTAATACAGGAGTAGCTTTCAGACAGAGGGATGCTATAGGGCGCTTTATCGGATTGACCTCTGTGCATTCTGAATTTGAGGAGGAATCGAGAAAAGAGACTATCTTGAGAGCATTTATTCAAGAAGCGCAGCCTATTTTCCTTGATGGAGGCGCAACTGCCCTGAATGATATAAAAGACCTTTTTAGGATAACATACCTCGCGCTATATGAACCGGATGTCCTTTTTGATATGCATCACTTAGTACCGGATCTAGCCAGAGAGTTTGATTTTAGTAAAAAGCTAAATAGGCTGGCTCGGGCTAATCGGTGGATACAAAGAGATGTTCTTGAGCGTACAGAAGGTGTTTGGCAGACACAAGTTAATTCATGGTTTAATGGTGTGCCACCTATAGACCTCAATCGAAGAAGACTTGCGCGGGCATTCGATATTCCTTTTGATACTCTTAGGAAGAAAAGCTATATGGAGACATTTATAATAATAGTTGAGAACGAAGATTTACTTGAGGCAGTAAGAAAAAGACGGTTGACAAGACATCCAATCGAGGACGATTCTTTGGGTGAAAGTTCAGTAATGAAAAGACTAAATGATTTAGTCGAGAATGGCTATCTAAAAAGAAGAAAAGGTCGTAAGTTCGGCGTTTACTATTTCGGGATAACAAAATTAGGGGAAGAGTTTGTACAAAATTTTAGAAAAGCTAAAGAAGTTGAGAGAATGCAACAAAAGCGTGATTCTTCCCTGGCCTGCCAGTCGCAAGAACCAGGGCAGGCAACCGACGGGGCTTCTTCTAGTCCGGTAAGCTTAACCCAAGACACCGAGGAAAGCGATGAAAGGAATAGAAGGGCGCTTAAGGCGATTCGGGCGGCCTTAAAAGACAAGCTTAGCTCAATCACTATATTATTAGGATTTATAAATATGTATATAGAAAAAGAAACCGGCGAAGAATCAGATGATCTAGATTATTTTCTTTATGAATTCTTTACATTAGCAGAATGGCTAGATACAGATGAAAGGTTTATTTTTTCTAGAGTGGTTGATTATTTAGGCGGAGACTCTGTGGAATTGGTTAAGTTTCTAAGCGAAGATAAATCGATTGATAAGGCAAAGAAGAAGCATCTATTAGCCTGGGTGGCAAGATTAGATCATGTGATTGAGAATTTTGATGATATCTATGAAGAAGTCGCAAGGCTTTGGGATATAGTTACGGGATTGGAGAGAAATAATAAGCGCTCAACTCTCAAAAAGGTAGCAGAAGAAAGAGGAACAACGCCAGGTAGTCTGGCGATATGGGCTAAAGAATATGGGATTAGCTTAGAAGCTTTGTATATTTCCAATAGAATAACTAGAGAATGGTTGATGCGTAGACTATCGCAGGCTACTGCTTCGTTACGCAATGAAGGAGCAGAAGATTTTTCTGATAAGGATATAGCTCGTGAAATAGGAATTGATGTGAGTACATTGCACAACAATGTGGAAAGACACGACATAAGCTTGGATTCTTACCGCAAGCAGGGAGAATTGATCGGAGATAAATCTCAACCTAAGAAAGGCGCCTCATCGCCGGTATCGGGATCGACCAGGCGTTTTCCTATCCCATCAATGGTGGCTGTTAACCTACGCGGTTCAACCTACGCGGTTGAAGAGGTCTCCAGCAGTCCGGCCTCCAAAACAAACCAGGAGCCCAAGACAATACTTATAGTCGACCGCTTCAACATGTTTATAGGTAGGTTGTTGTTTATCTATTTAAAGGGAAAGTTCGATAGAGGCGATATTGAGGTCATATCAGGTGGAAACGAATTGGATCCTTCAGACGCTTCCGTTAAGAAAGTTTATGGAATAATAAAAGAAGGTTTAAGGGGTGATTCTTTTGCACGACACTTTGTCACTCGGTGGGGCATAGAGAATCCTCCGAGGCTGGTAACACAGTCAGATGTGGATAACGCTGATATGATCCTCGTTCCTACGGAAAACATCAGCGATGGGTTGAGGAATAATCTTTCTGTAGATAAAGGGAAAATCAGGCTTATCTTTAGTTTCTTACCGGAATCACACCTTCTTTTTAACGAAGAGATAGTTGATCTGTTAGCAACGTTTGAAATCACTAGGGATGAGTATTTCTATATGGGCCCGAAACGACTTGTGAATATTTTCAGAGAGCTGGATATTGAAGCGATAGAAGAAGCGTTAGAGGAACGAGCCTCCAGTCCCGTCAGCGCAGAGGCTATGGAGGCGGCCTCAAGAAATTGGGGAGGAAACGGCAACAGAAGAAATAAAGACCCTCGCAATTGGAAAGCTGTCGATTTTATTGTGCAGCGCTTAGAGGCTGGATTAACGCGTCCTGAATTGGCAAGGTTGTCTGGATTAGACATAAGGACTGTAAGAAAAATCGAAAGCGGTAGAGTTGTCCCGCTAAAAGAAACACGTAAAAAGATAGCGGAAACCCTCAGACTATCCCAGAGAGAGGCAGGGAGAATTAGCCCGATAGAGATCGCAGCACTAGAAAAAGGATATAGCCTGAGAGCTGTCTCAAAAGAACTGGGTTATTCAGCTACCTATTTGGTTAAAGTTGTAAGAGGTATTAAGAGAAAGAGAGAAAAAGAAATAACGAGAATTGTATCGCGCATCAGAAGACTTAAGGGAGACGAGTCAAAGAGCACATTAATGCAAAATGATCTTGAGGCCTTAAATATAGTGCATAAGAGACAGCAAATACAGAGAGAAACATTTGTTAGGGTGGTTAGCAATGCAAATTCTGGAAATGTGGGATTTAAAGAGATTCTAAGAGAATTTACAAGCGCGTTTTTGAACTTTCCTCAAGAAGGTATCGCTCATTTTGACGAACTTGAATTGCCGCCTTATCCAGGTATGGTTTATAGGCATGTCGATTATGTCGAGCGCCTAGCAGCGATTATTAATGATAATCTGATTGATCGCTTGCAAAAACGAACGCAGATAGTAGCTTTGTTCAATAGTGAAAGTAAAAGGCTCGCTAAAGGCCAGAAGCGTTCCAGAGGCCTAGTTGACTTATTATTGTTGGCTTATGTGTCATTTTTTGAGCCGGAAATTTGGGGAAGGTTGTCTACTCTTGTTGATGATGTTAAGCAAGCAAGCACGAAAAACCAGAGGGTTAAATTGCTATTTGAGGCCAGTATGTTGTCACAGGATCAATTTGAGAGGAAGATCGGAGTTAAAAATAGATATTTAAGTAGATTTTTTAGTGAAAGATTAGTTCCTGGATTAAGGATGGTAAAAATCCTGGCAGATGGTTTTGATATTGAGGATACATCAATTATACATTACGGCGTTACATTACTAGAGAAAATAACTGCCGCGGAAACCATAGGTGAGGCATTCACGATATTAAGAACTACCTCTGGTTTGAGCCAAGATGAATTAGCATTTCGTGTTTTTAATGAAAGAACCAAGGGCACGTACTTCTCTCGCATAGAAAGAAGTAGCACCGAAGTACCAGAGGGCATATTTAATAAATCAATGACGATATTCGATCCTTGTGATGTCATATTAAGTATTTTAGCTCGATTACAGTACTCAGATCGACTCGAGGAATATTTAAACTATATTTTACAAATAATTCATTCTCGTTTGCTTAAGGAAGGCGATTTGGAAGCCTATGCGGATATCGCAAGAGGGGTTTTGGCGGGATGCAAGAATATTCAGTTTAATAAAAAAGGCCAAATTGATGATATGTCATCACTTCTGAATATCGAAAGTATACATTTAAAGCTATTATGTGGTCACATAAGAGGCTTGATGACTATATTTACTCAACGCCAGGATCATAATTTGAGAATCCGTCTGCCTGGAAGGATGTCAATAGTAAATGTTCTTGTGTTTTCCCTTGGCTTGGTAGATGAAGATTTATGGCGAGAGTATGCAGATTTAGAGATCGGCCTTCAACTTGATAGGGGAAATGATGAAGAAAGAGAAGAACTATATGATGCAATGATGAGAAGAGTTCAAGAGCTGGTTGAGGCAGAGAGAGAACGGGGAGAAATAGGAGTGCAATCAGACTACATTAGAATAATATTAATGGGGCATTTAGGAATCAGTGCAATAAACAAAGAAATTGGGTTGAATATGACTGAGGCTGAGCTAAGGGACGAATTTGGAGGAACGCTCCAAGAGATCTGGGATATAATTGGTTTGCTTAAGCTGAAAAATAACGGTGTTCAGTCTCCTGAAGTTATTGAAAGACAAGGAATGATAAGACAGATACTTAAGAACCACAAAGAGGGGGAGGCGTTAACTATTGATCAATTAATAAGGGAACTTAAAACAGCTTTTAATATAGTGGTTTCGGAAAAACAGGTTCATCGTGCCATAAGCACAAATCTCCAATTATCTAAAATGATGGAGAATATTCGAAAAGCAGCTACACAACAACAGCCACAGTGGCAACAGGAAGAGGAAGTTGAAGAAGTAGAAATGATAGAGGCGCTTGGTAAAGAAAGGACTCCAATAAAAAGAACTATAGGCAGAGCAGGGATTAGAATGACTGCTACGAGGGAAGAACCCAAAAAGAAAGAGGTAATCCCTCAAGAGATAACTGAAGAGATGCGGTGGACTGAGGAACGTATTGAAGTATATGCAGGGCTTGAGAAATGGGATGCTGTGCCCCCTGAACATAGGCAAAAGATTCGGTCAGTGCTACGTCACGTCAAGGGATTGGAAGATTTTTCAGATATAGAATACTTGAGTGAAAATAGTGTACAAAGAAAAGTTTCGGACTTTGAATCATGGTGTGAGGAGATGGAACAGATTGGTAAGGTCTCCAGCCCTATTGGCCAGACCGACTCCGTCCTGGACGGCCAGTCGCAGTTACCAGGACAAGTAACCTCCGAGGTTGAAGAGGGTTCCCCGCTTGCGGCGAGGGCGAAGGAAAATCATCTACCATCTGCGCAAGAATTGAAGAGGCGCTTTGAAGAGATGAAACCACAATGGCCGATTTTAGAATATAAATATATGGTTCAGGAGACAGGATCAACGTTATATCTTGTCCAGAAGATAATTAAACATGGCATAGAAGGTAATCCGCAATTACACAGAAAGATTGATAAGATTTTAAGAAAAGTGAAAAGCACTATTGAGCCCCTGCGATCTGGCCAAGAAATAAAAGAGCGTTTTGAAGTGATGAAAACGAAATGGCCATTTCTTACCGTCAGATATATAGCTGAAAAATTAGGTGAACAAGAATCAAAAGTGGGAGAAGTTCTTAGCTCAGGAAAATCTAGATATGCTGAGCTTAGAAGAAAAATATGGAAATTATTGGATCGTTTAGAGAAATTTGTTCCAGATTTCAAAGTTCCATCTAGGGAAGATATACAGGAATTACGTCTGGAGAAGGGCTATACCGAAGAGCAAGTTGCCGCAGGTGTTCGAAAAAGTGGTTATCAGCTATCTCGTGAATACCTAGTTTCTATTGAAAGCGGAGTTAAAGAACCTAGTATTAAATTAGCCATAGCTATTTATAAATGGTTAAGAGTGGCTGATAAAGTAGAACAACCTCAACCAGAGAAGCGAGTGGCAGGGCCTGAATTATTAGATAGACGTTTGGCCTTAGGACTAACTCAGGCTTGGGTGATTCAACGTTTAGGTATTAAGAAAGATTGGGCTGGAAAAATAGAGAGAGGTCAAAAGGAGGGCAGTGAAAAACTACGTAGACGCTGGGACGCTCTTCTAGATGAAGCTGAAGCGAATGCTCCGGTTTTACGCGGCCTTGATCAAAAAGATAGAAGAGCCGGTTTAGCAGATGTCATGCGTGCCTTTAGAGGTCAAAAACGAATGACGCATGCAGAGCTTTCGGAGCACTCAAAAGGCATTGAAGGTGCCCATTTAACGGCGGGCGCGATTTCTGAATTAGAGCGGTCAAAGGGACCTATTCCAAATATAGAGAAACACCATCGCATTGTTCATCTTTTAGGGTTAGAGAATATGCGCGATCTAGAAGTTTTAATTGACGAAGCAATTGCTTTTCGTAGAGAAGTATTTGCTGAGATGATCACGAACTATCGGGAACAATTAGGTTTAACAAGAAGAGAATTAGCAAATGGTACTGTGAGCGAAGAGGAAATAGAACAGATAGAAGATCCACAAGGGCCGCCGATTGATGATCAGTTAAAGTTAAAAGCTGCCCGATTGATAGAAACCCGAGAAGGGGATGTGAGTGAGGAAGGATTATTAACATTTATAGAATATATGGTTGAACAACGCGTAAGAGAAAAATTAATGATTGATGCTATTGTTCCATTAAATTTAGAGCAAAAAACTGCGTTGGCTGAAGTTATCCGGACAAGACGTGAAGGACTTGGATTGACAGTTTCAGGACTTGATGCTTTATCCAGAGAAAATGACGGGGTGCCGCTTCCTGAAAATACCATTGCCAATCTCGAAAATTCAAATGGAAGCATGCCAAAGCGGCGAACCTTGCTAAGGACGGCCGAACTTCTCGAGTTTGGTTCTCTTGAGAATTTATTCCGTTTTGTGCGTATGGCCATTGAAATGGATCATCTTACAGGAGATATCGAAGATTATATTAACCAGGATGGAGCCAAGCGGGCGGCTGCGGTGGCAAGAATTTTCAGAAGACGCCGGGAAGAACTTAACCTTTGGACACCTGTTGCGTTGGTACAATATCTGCAAGCTTTAGAGGCCTTCCAATTTAAAATATCAGCTGATTCTATCAGGAATATTGAGGATGAACTTGAAGGGGCGCCAATCTCAAGATGGTATATTCGCCGTATCTTAAGAATTATGGATATGAATCGTGTTGAATTAAAACAAGCCATTGGCCAAGAAGTGGTCGACTGGAAAGTAGCTTTGGCACAAATTCTTGATTCTGAAAATGAAAAGAGGAAAGAAGATAGAAGCGACGAAATTATTGGATCCATGAAAGCCGTCAGTCAACAGTTAAGAGAAGTTGAAGGGCCGATGCCAAGGGATGAGTCCATGAGGATGGTGGCCTCCTTCTTGGGCCTTGAAGATGTAAAGGCGCTTCATCAATACGTTTACAATTATAGGTATCCAGAGGCCGAGGGAAAAAGAAGAGCTTATATTTCCAAGGTCCTTTCAGAAAACCAACCAACAACAGGTACTTCTATTGTTGGAAAGGAAGAGCTCGAAAATTATATTCAACGGCATCCGGATGATAACCATGAACAAATTGCGCAAGCCTTCGGCGTTCATCCTATTACAATTGGCCGCGCGATTAAATTATATGACAGCCCCTATGAACGTAAAACTCGTGCCGGGATATCAAAGTTAGATTATCAACCATTGCTGGAATATATTGATGGTCATCCGGATGATATATTGGCTCAAATTGCTGAACATTTTGATGTTCATGTCCAAACATTAACTCGAGCCATAATTATGTATGAGATTCCATATACTTCTAAAAAGGCGGAAGGGACATCTATCTTAGATCGTAATCAACTTAAAGAATACGTGAATCGAAATCCGGAAGCCACACTAAAAGAGATTGCGAAGCATTTTGGTGTTAGCATAGCGACTGTGAGGAGGGCTATCAAGCTATATAGAATTATATATATACCTAAAAAGGCGGAAGGGACATCTATCTTAGATCGTAATCAACTTAAAGAATACGTGAATCGAAATCCGGATGCCACACTAAGAGAGATTGCGAAGCATTTTGGTGTTAGTATAGCGACTGTGAGGAGGGCTATCAAGCTATATAGAATTAAATATATACCGAAGTATGGACCAAAAGCCATACCTGAGATGTCTATTAGGCAATATTTCAATGAGCGGGAGATTCTAGAACCGCTGGTTGAAGGTGAGTTGATAGCGGCTATTCGCCAGGGAGATCAGGATGCCCTAGACCAAGTTATTGTGACATATATTTGGATTGTTAAGGAAGTTGCGGGACATATGGTTTACGAATTTAGCGATCGATATGATGAGTTTGTCCATGAAGGCGTTTTGATCTTGAATGGCCTTGTCCAAGGATATGCACAAAATCAAAGCGAAATTGAAGGTAATCTTGAAAGCTATATCAAATCAGAATTGCCTCAGACATTAAAGGTTGTTCAAAAACAAGAGTATGTTGTGGGTTTAAGATATGCCGATTTCTCACTTGACCAGCCGTTATCCGCGAGAACAGGAGAAGAAGGGGCAACTTTTGGTAGTTTTGTGGTTAATGAAGATAACCTGGTAGAAGAAGATTTAGCTGGTCTTATGGATACAAAGAGAATTGGATTTTCTGATTCACGGCTAAGAGAAGGTATGCAACGAATCTCATCAGAGGCACGTGAGATTTTAATGGCACACATTGTTCATGGCATTTCGATGGAAGTTATTGCTCAAGAGGCGAAAAAATCTGTTGAGGAAGTTGGAGGGATTTTGCAAGAAGCTATTGCACAGATGGAGGCTTCGGCTGAAGAGGAATCTCAAGAGAAATCTCCAGATGTCATCAAAGCTGAACAAGAGGTTCTTGCCGCCCACTCCTCCTCGCCGGTTTTTGGAAAATCTGGCGCACGGGCGATGGTGGGAGCTAAATTCACTAAGCACATAAAAACAAAAATGCACAGAGCTGTGGTCACCTCTTCAACTGGCGAAAGGTATAGATTGATCGTCAAACGATTTGGCCTTCAATCATTTATGTTTCTGCGCAGGATGAATAATGGAGATATGTCAAAAGAAAGTATCGAGAGTTTTCATATTTCAGGAAATCGTATCTTGGATGCTCAGATGGATCTAAGTAGCGTAAATTTCTCCGGAGAGAAAGTGAATTTGCGTAGGAAAGGCCTGGGAACGCAGATCGGGCATATTTTCTCTGAAGCGATGCCGATGGGAACAGAGATGCAGACGCGGGTTACAAATAGCTACATACTGGAGGCATTGGTTGAAAATTATGCAATTAAATATGAAGATGGTGAGTATATTGTTACAGAAGAGTTGACCGGACGCATTGTCGTAGACAGAGATTTTGATGATGTATCGGAAAATGAGATCGCATTGACCTCGGTACTGCAGGGATTATTTAATTATACGTATTCGGCCGGGTCAACTATATTCTATCCAATGCCGGAAGGAAGAGTGTACGGCGTTGAATCACTAAAGCGCATTTTAGAAGATGTAAAGCACAAAGTGTATCCGGTATTTTATTTTGAGGCTAAAAAGACCGCTAAGAGTGAAAGACAAAGGAATCAACCAGGTTTAGGCCCAAGGCTTAAAAATAAGCCCAGCCTGTCAGCGGTTGAACCAGAAAACGACATCGGCTCTTCGCCCTTAACTAGTGATGAAAAACACAGCAGGTCAATGGTCTATGGTCAATGGTCTATGGTTGCCGGACTATCGGCTATCGGCTATCGGCTATCGACCGACAATTCCTCCTCGCCGGTGAAAGAAGGAAGTTTTGATTCACAGCATGTCGAAGCATTCAATGATATACACCACGAAGTTTTAAGACAGAGATTGGGGCAATTAAGGCAATTGTTTGGCCGGGCACCACCTGGGCGGAGCTCTGAAAATGCTAGTTCTCCCTTAAAGATTAACCTCGTTAGTTTTACTTCTCCTTTTCATCCCGCCTTAGGAAGAAGCATCGGAGTTGAAGTTCTAAAAGGACAGTTGACCAGCCAATTCGCAGACCAAGTAGATGTTAAGATCGTAGATATGCAGGAAACAGAAACCAGCGATGAGGTTATCGCTTTCATAAAGAGAGAGAAACCGGCTATGGTTGGCCTATCGCTAAAGATTGATTCCATAAGAATAGATGATTTAGAGGCTACCCCTGGAGGTAGAGTATTAAATAGGCTCTTCTCAGACGAGTTTGATAGGGAGGATAGACCTTTAGTTGTCCTCGGAGGCACCGTAGCTACTTTTGCTTTTGAGGATTTACTAAAAATCTATCCCGAGGCAGTGATTGTTATAGGAGAGGGCGAGGTAGCCATAACAGAATTAAAAGAATATGTGGAAGGTACGAGAGATTTAAGCCAGGTACATAATATTGCTTATACGAATAGAAGTGGTGAGAAACCAATCGAAACGCCCAGAAAAATAATGCCAGTCAAAGAAGTGGCCCTTCCTTCTACAGACACAGTTATCTGGAATAGGCAACATAACGGGGTTATTTGGATCGAAGCAAGCCGTGGATGTGGTCAAAATTGTACTTTCTGCAGCAGAGGAATTATTAGGGATTATAAGGAGTGGGAACCTAAGCCCGTAGATTTGCTGCTAGAGGAAATAGAGAATTTGGTTGAATTAGGCATAGAGGAAATTTCCTTTACTGATGATGATTTTATGGGAGATGGCGAGATAGACAGTGAAAACGGATTGAAAAGGGCTTTAGCCATTGCTGAGGGGATTAAGCAGATCTCTGAAAGATACGGCGTTGATTTAAGGTGGTCTGTTTCAAGCAGAGTCCGCGCAGTATATAGAAATGAAGAAGAAAGAGCGTCCGGAACAAGAAGACTAGATATATGGAGAAGAATGGGTGAATGCGGACTTTGTAGAGCTTTCTTAGGCATAGAAAGCGGATCTCAGACACAACTTATTCGCTACGCCAAGAGAGTTAAAGTAATTGAGAATAGGCTGGTTGTTGGGCTTATGGAGCGTCTGGGCATAGACTTAGTTGCTGGATTTATACCAATAGACCAGAGGGCTACTCTTGCTGAATTAAGAGAAAATTTAACATTTTTGAGTATGACCAAGTTATCTGAGAAGGTCAGTAATCCTCTTAGCGTGATGAGAGTTCAGGCCGGTAGTAAATATGTAGAAATGCTTAAGAGGCGTGGTTTGCTTGGTGAAAAGAGGCCGAATCTTATATCTTTCGAAGCGCGATTTGAGGATAGAAGAATCGAGATTATCGCTCAAATCGCCGAAGATTGGGTTAATAGCTGTCTGGGGGTAGAATATTCCTTGAAAGGAATCGTTGCTGAGGGGACTTTAGGAGGCTTCAGCGATCCACAGAAAGGTTTATCACTAGATTATCTGCGCAGATACAGGTCGCTAGAATTTAGAATGCTTAAGGCAGTAACCAGGGCTTTAGAAAAAGCTAACGAGGAGGAAACAGAAGCTGTAGCCAACAAGGTAAGAGACAGATACTTAATAAGGCGATTAGTCCTTTTGCAAGATATGCTTAGAGACATTGCGTTGGGAAACATAAGAGACCAAAAAGATGTTTTCCTAAGAGAGCTTCTTAAAATATTCCGGGAGATTAACGGACAATCTTCTGAAACCACTGCTTTTGATGAATATCTTTACCGTACTTCAGAGCTCAATAGTGATAACTTAGGTGAATTGTTATTGATTAACGGCCCATCTACTTCAGGGAAATCAAGATTGTCTGATCTTTTGATAAGAAGACACCCAGACAATGTATTTATTGTTCCAGCGGTTAACACGAAACCCGCGCTCAGGGTTCTGGGTAACCCGATGAGAGAGGAAAATATATATGTTTCTGAAAGGCGATTTAGGGAAATGATTAGCTTCGAGGAGATGTTAAAAGACAGGTTTAGGTATGGTGGCATAGGTTATGGGACAAGAAGAAGTGATGTCGAGAGCGCAGAGGCTTCTGGCAAGGTAGGTATCATAAATACAGATTTACAAGGCATCATGAGGATAAAGGCGGTTTATCCTCATGTCACCTCAGTCTTCGTTTCTCCGCTTAGCGCTAAGACAGTTGCGGATAGGGCCCGTTTGACTAAGAAGGAAAAAGAAGAAATTGTAGGATTAGAAATTCTGATGAGATTATTTATCCGTTCAGGAAATATCCCGGCTGATTGGCAATATAGAGTCGAAGAAGGATTGAAAAAGATGCAGGAAGCAGTATCTCATGACTATCGAATTGATAATGAAATAGGGAGTGATATTTATGGAGAATTTATGCGAGTTGTTTTAGGGAAAGGTACTTTCGCCTCTTCGCCGGTGGAGTCCGGGAGTAAACCGCAAGCCGTGGGAATATCTGAAGAAGCACAGAGGATTAACGATGTCGCGGTTGAGGCGATTAAAGAGAAGATTGCCAGCGATACGGTAATAAGAGATATCAAAGGAGAAACGGTCGAAGAGGTTTTGAGCAGTTTATTAAAGGCAGTTTCTTCAAGGGGGTTGTTAAAAGTCCTCAATAGTTCTCTACGTGAGTCTGCCAATTATTACATGTCAATAGTACCCCAAGCTGAGCATGGGATCATTGTTAGAATGGTTAAAGCTTGTGCCAGGTATGCCTATGTCAAGGCGAAAAGGGAGGCAGTCGATGCTTTAGAAGCAAAAGACGGGGGCCCATTGGTTTCCGTGGAGAAAATAAATGAATGGATTGATTTTGACGCGATTATGGTGCTCGCGGTCAATCCTCTTCTTGGTTTGATTGAAACAAGGAGGTTTGCTGTACCGGTCGAGGCCTTAATACGGCTTGTTGATGAAAAGGTGCAGAGGCAAGAGCTATTAGAAGAGAAGATTGAATTCGTTAAAGGCTTAACTGACAAAACCAGGAGTTTATTAATACATGGTATGGGCATTGAGACGATGGGTGATTTGATAAGAGTGACCGAGCATGAGATTAAGATACAACGCCAACGCCACCCCAAAGAAATAATCCTGGTATTAAACCAAATCAAAGAGGTGCTTTTGCAGAGAGGCTTGAGTTTAGCGGAGCCGTTGGAAGATTCAATCGAGTTTCTGGAAGGCCTCTCAACAAGGACACGTAGAGTAATTTGGCGAATGGGCATTAGAACAGTTTCCGAATTGGCTGAGAAAACAGAAGCAGAGATCAGGAGTCAAAGGGATGCTGGAGCTGAAGTGATTGAAGATATCAAACAAGCCCTCGCTAAGATTGGAAAGCAACTGAAAACAGAATTAAGCGACGAAGCCTCCTCGCCGGTGGAAGGAAAGGCGCCTGATAAGGAAAAAATTATATCCAAAATCAAGTCTTTGATCTGGTTGTCAGATAATTTAAGAGATGAGCTTTTAGATGCGGTTAACCGATCCACGTCCATAAAAGAGACATGGGAAAACTTAGCGAAATTAGAGGTAGAGACTATGTATGAATGGTATGAAAGGAAAAAGCAGTATCTAGGCAAAGGTGAGGATAGAATCACAGAAGAAATAGCCCAACTATTTCTCAACCTCTTTCAATTAGAGACATGGTTTTTAAGATCCCCTGAAGTAAATAGAGACGAAGATTCCTTGGGTTTTCAGCCAGATGACGATGAATTTGTGGAACCTGCTGAAGCAGTGAAAAGATTGAAAGATATTTTAAGAACCTCAGGCAAGAAAGTTGCTATTGCCAGTATAACGCTTTTAGAAGATGGAAGGCTTAACCTAGTTGTCACACACTCAGAGGACTTTTCTGCTACGAGAGACCGTACGGACATTATGCGGAAACGGACGCACTTTGATGTGATTATAGGCAATCCGAATAATGAGTTTCCTCATGGTGCCATAAGAGTTGATTTACCCAGGAATATATTGAGCTATATAAAGGAACACCATGCTTTGTCCAGCGCATATTCTAATTTACAGATAGTAATTCATGACTATCTAGTAGAATTGGCTAAGAGGCTCATAAGTGGTGGGCTGGATCCAAAAATGGCCTTTATAGAGTATTCAAGCTCAAAAGAAGCTCTCTTCAAAGATGCTTCTCTTAAGACTTTAGGTGAATTAGCAGGGCAATCTCAGCATGGCGCTTCGTCGCCGCTTGCTCGTGATGAAAAATCCGATGCGTCAATGGTCAATAGTCAATCGTCTATAGTTGACGCACCATCGACTATCGACTATCGACCATCGACTAACAATTCTTCGCCCCTCCAAACACCAACAAAAGCCAACCGCCCCACAGGGCCGCCTAAGCCTGGAATTAAAGCAGCAATCCGCAAGTTCCGCCCATCAAATTTCATCTCCTCATTACTGCTTCTTATCCCCACACCCCTCGCCGCGCAAAGCACTTTAAGTGATACAGATATAGGAGTTACTACGTTTGAAACTTGGAGTAGTTTCTCTATAGTCGCCTCCAGCCCGATAAAACAGTTACCAGTTAGTTCCCGCTTCAGTTCGCCGGTAACGACTCAAGATCGTCTTAGCCAAAAAGCACTCGAAAGTCTTTCTAGCGAAGAGAGAAGAAAATTACATATTTATGACAGCATAACTGCATCTTTAGAAAGAATAAACCAAGCCTTGGAGCAGATAGGATTATTAATAGGTAATATCCCAACAATATTAGAGCCAGAAACAAGTATGTCTTTCCCGGGTTTTCCCAACTTAACAAAAAAGCAAAAAAGAAATATTACTGAACCCCTAACAAAAATCAGAGAAATTTTAGGAGGCCTAAAAGGTACCACCTCTAAAGAGCAGGTGTGCCAGGCAAGCAAGGAGATCGATTCAATTTTTGGGTATTTAAATACGGAGGTAGAACAACAGGATTTGAGCGCAAGATTAGAAAAGATAAAATCTCTATTGGAAGATAGAAAAAAAGATTTGGATCGCCAAAAGGCATATTTTCAGCTCGGAGTAGAACTCATTGTCAAAAAAATAAAAGATAGTTTGACTCACAGAAAATCAGCCGAAGTAACTTTAGGAAGGGTCTTTAATACATATATTCCTCCGCAAGCGAGAAGTTATATAAGTCAGATTATTGATAGCGGTTTAATCTCCAGTCAGTTAGCAGCTTTAGGCAATAGGATAACCCGGGTTGAGGTGATTCTGTTAAGGCCGATTAGTGAAATAGCCGGAAGAAAGATGGGAGTCGAGTATAGACCCAAAACAACAAGCGAAGTGCTCGAATTTCTCGAACGGGTCTATCAGAAGTCATTTAAGGGATATCCACCAGGGCGCCTTTTTGCAATATATGATAGTTACATCCAGCGAGAAAAGGTCCATGATTTTATCTTAGATTTATCGGAACAGGCCTATGAGTTGATTCATATGAAACAAAAAGAATCTTTTAGGATCACACTGATTAAGATTGGTTTGGATGTAGCAAAATATGGGGATAGTTTTGTACCGTTGAAAGATAAGACAGAAACGTATGTTGGTTTTGTGGTTAGCGAAATTAGGTCTCAATGGTCTAACAAAGGTAGTTATATTAGAAGCTCATCATTCGCCCAGTCCAGTTCGCCGGTGAATCTAGTCAATGGTCAATGGTCAATGGTTGCTGGACTATCGACTATCGACTATCGACTATCGACCCACAATTCCTCCTCTCCGGTGGAAGAAAATAGAGAAGAAAGTGGGGATACGATTCATGGTGTTCAACGTAAAAAACATGAATGGCTGGTTAATGTTGCAAAGATTGCTCGAAGGCACCTCAGAGAACATGGCGGCGATTACGGTTTAAGATCTTTTGATATCGCAGGGATGCCTTGTCTTATGTTTAGTCTTTTCATAGAGACCATGCTTGGGCTTGATCAAATAGGAGTTGAATCTAGCATTAAAGTACTTGGGCTTGTAGAACATTTCATTGTTGTAACAGGCGATGGAATTGTAGTTGATGCTTATCCATATGGAGATGGGCTAACTCTCCTTCGAGGAGATATTTACGTTTGCAGCTTAGAGTCAGAGCGTGGTCAGCACTATGCTTGGTCTTTTCGCGACCTTTCAGATAAGTCGGAATATTTTATGATGCGTCGTGAAACCCACCAATCCAAAATAGATGCAGTTAAAAGAATACTTTTGCAGTCTCCTCCAGAGGAGTTGGCAGAACTTATCAGATCTAACCCATATAAAGTAGATAGAGAAAATTCAGTTATAAAATCCAGCTCGCCATCGACTAAATCAGGGGCTTCGTCACTGATTGAGGTGGGAGCAGCCGGAGAAGTTGATATTTATGATAATGAAATTAAAGGTATTAATGTGTGGCCGGATAGAGACCAAGAAACAGGATCTTTAATAAACTTGCCTTCAATTTTGGAAAATAGTGTTTTAAAAGTATTAGGGGGAACGTTTGTGCTTTTTAGAAAGCATAATGATGCTAACGTACAAACCTCCGAGGCTGAAGGCGTTAATACATGCACGGCTGTTGCCGTTAATGCCAAAAAGGATGGTGAAGATTACTATGGATTAGCGCATATAATGATAAATCCACAATTCGATAAGTTTAAAACAAAGCTGCTTGACCGATTAAAACAAATCAGGAGGAGGTTAATTGATTTAGGCTTTGTAGATTCAGATATTTTATATTTTGTTGATTATTTGGATTTCTCATACATAAAAGCACAGGGTGATCAAGAGGAAGAAGTCAGGCAGTCAAAATTATTTAGAAATTCTAGAATCAAATTTAGAAAGAGAATAGCGGAATATCGAAATGATGCTGATTGGGCGGACTGGTATAGCGAAGTAGATGCTTTAAGTGTTTCCGAAGACGGAATTACTGTTACGCCGAGTTCTGAAACCGATCCAATTCATTTAACATGGGAACAAGTGCGAAAAGTTGATCGTGTCGTGGCAGACGAAGTGGACAGTGAGATAGGGGATCGACTAGTAAGGGGACGCTCCTCCTCGCCGGTGGAAATAACAGGTCTCATATCATACCCTTACGGGCACAAGCAAGTCACAGGTCGCATGTCTGAGACATGGGACATGAGACGTGAGACAAGAGGTGGTTTAAGTAACGACAATTCCTCTTCGCCGGCAAGACCTAAGCCCGTTGATAAGGTAAAAATACCAACCTATTTAATAGAAACGCATTTTGGGAGAGGGGATATGTTGGATTCTGGCGATCCTGGATATACCAAGGAGATCTTAGAGCGGGTCATTAGATTTAACAGGGCAAAAGTGTTGAGTTATGAGAGCAGGAAATTATCGGCAGATAATTGGGCAAGCAGGATATTTAATAGATCCGCCCGGACTGCGTTTGTCTTTACCGGCGGAGATGCAGCGAATTGCGTAATATCCGAATTCCTTAATATATTTCAGACCTTTAAGGCTTTAGAAAGAGAGGATAAGTATTTGGAGATACATTTTATCTTCTATGCGGATAGTGAACATCAGGATGCGCTGATGTGGGGGTGGCGTAAGAGGCTCAAAGGGCCGACAAACAACATAGCCAGGAGAATGTACCACGGTGAATCCGATAATCTATCTCAACAGTTGCCTTCAAGCAATCTACGATATATCACCTACTTTGACGGCGAATCGTTTGACAATAGCGCTGATGTCGATAGGCCGCATGTGCGTATGTACTTCTGGTCCGATATAGATATGATGAGAGCACATTCGCAAGACCTGTCCGTTCACTTCTATTCAAGACCGGCTCATAGAAAAGCACCCCTGTTTAAATTTCCAGAAGCACAACGTTCAGTCTCAATGTACTCAGACGATCCTAACACGCTGGTTGGTTGGATTATTTCAGTCGAAAAACTATTTGGTAGCTCTGTCTCCTCGCCGGTGGAGGGATACCCTGGCAGCAACGGGTCGCAGGATGAAGAGCTGAGCCGGATACGCGCATCCATAGAGATGCTTTGGAGAGAAAAGCAGGAGCTTTGGGCTGATTTTAATAAGCTGGCATTGCATATTGAAGACGAATACGGAATGCAGAGATTGCGTCACGTAGGCAGAAAGATTGTGCTTGTCTCTTCAAGCGGAAAATACATAATCAAGATCAACTGGGAGCCTGACTTTTCATATGAAAAAGACAGGGAGTTCTTTGTTAAGCAATACAATCCCTGCGAACGGACAGAACTTATGTATTTTAACGACATGGCCAAGATGCTTGTGTTTGATAATGTAACCTATGGCACAGAGTTGGTTTCGCCCCTAGACCACGCTTATGTATCGGCGATGACGCCAGACATGTTCGAAGATACCATGCGTTCCTTGGCGCGTGTATTAGCAGAGCTGCACGCAAAGCCGCTTACAGATATCAGAGGGGATATTTATCTTGACCAGAGCTTCGAAGCGCGCCAGCAAAGAGTAATAGAGCGGCTTGAGTATTTCCGCCAAAAGGATTATGCCGGATTACCGGATGAATTTGACTTTGCAGAATTTGAAGGGCGTATTCCTGATAAGCAATTGATAATGAACCATGGAGACCCGAGCCCCGAGAATTTCTTTGTCTATCCTTGGACGCGGGAAATAGAGGCCTTGATCGATACAGAGTTTAGTTCTCCGGGAGCGCGCAGCAAAGACTTAGCCAAAGTTATTATCACACTGATTGATGCCAGGAAAAATAATCCCAATTTGATTGATAATCTCGGATTCATGTTGTCGGTTTTCTTTGAGGAATACTTTAATGAGAGCGGTATTGAGCCTTACGTGATTATGAAATCCCTTCCTTATTATCTTGCCACTGAGTGCTTATGGTTTGCTGAAAAAACCGATAGGATGTATTTTAACCGCTCTTGGGTTAATTGGAGACTGGAGTTATGTAATTGGTCGTTAGCGCAGTCTGAGTTTAGCGTGGCAGAGCTTGAAAAATTCTTAGGAGAAGAGATCGATTATGCTCGTTTAAGCTGGGTGGACGGCTTCCGTATTAAAACCGGAGACTACAGCGGTTACGGCTCAGGCAAAGAGATGCAGGTTCAAGCCGGGGAAGAGGTTGAAGTCGCGGTCAAGGTAGAATTCAGCCCTGAGCTGCATAGGGTGATCTCACTATCAGGAGTAGGAGTGCAGTTATGGACTGATATAGATCATATCGGCTTATGGCGTGAGTACGGGCCCATGGAATTCGTTGGTTGGGAAGAAGGTAATGAAAATGTCGCTGTGTTCTTAGGCAAGATCCACCCGGTCGTGCCTTCCGGCAAAGGCCGGTTCTACGGACTGACCGTTAAGGTCATGCTTAATGACCAGATTGTTTATAGCGGGATTCCTTGGGAGCACGCAAAGATCGAAGTCGAGCCAACTAGAGCGCCGCGCGGGCAGATACTTGAACTCTGGGAGGAATTACGCAGTAAAACCTTTAGAGGCCTTATGCTCGATTGGGATGACACCTCGAAGCATCGCATCGATGGCGTTCCCGAAGAACTCTATAATTTAATTATTGATCTACTACAAAAAGGTATCCCTATAGCCATAAACACTAGACAAAACACCTCTGAAGAAATTGAAGAGTTCTTTAAGGAAGTGGGCAGGCGCATGGGTGATGACTTTGACCCATCGCTCTGCTACATCTACTATAGCTCAGGAGGATTTAATTTAGCTGAAAAGGAGAAAGAATACTACCATATCGAATTGTTAGAAGAATCACGAGCAGCTATTCTGTCTATATTATTGCAAGAAAAAGAGTTCGCCAGGTTTATTTCATTTGTTGAAGAAAAAAAAGATGCTGTTTACTTTTGGTTCCGAGGTAGTATTACTGCAGATCTCTTTGCCCGCAAACTTAACGGAAGGCTTTCTCAACTCACCATAGGCCAGCGTCTAATTGCTCTTTCTTTGGATGATTCATTTCAGGTCTTCCCTGAAGAAAGCAGTAAGCAACACGGTTTAATTGACTTTTCCGAACGCATCGGCACTCCTATTTTTGAAATAGTACGCATTGGAGACCAGGGACAGCTCTACGGCATTGATTACCCTATGCTGGATTCTTTGGGAGGGTTGAGTGTTGGCTATGTTGACAGCACTTCAGAATATCCATTAGGCAGCCTGGAGTTATTTGGTCTTGCTGGTCCTGAAGGCACCATCGCTTTCCTGAGACATCTACGATTTCAGCGGTCAGACTCTACCTCTTCGCCGGTGGGAGAAAAGTTTACTGCCAGACTATTACAGCAGATTCTCCGCGATCTAGCGTCACCAGACGCCCAGAAACGCGAAAAGGCTCTCAGCCTGGCATCAGAGTCTATCCTGAGGTTAGATAGAGTCAAAGGTATTATATTTGATATAGGCGGTGTATTGCTTAGAGGGGACTATGAGACAAGAAAGTCTAACTTTGATAGGACTTTTGAAGAATTAGGGTTAAGCAGATATACCACAGAAGAGAAGTTAATAGAGCTACACGGAAAATTTAGGACTGAACGTGATATAGAGTATCAAATGAGCAGAGAAGGAAAAATAAGTTTCGATGCATATGTGGATGTATTTAATAATGATTACTTAAAGGCGAACGGTATACCGGTCCAGCTTACCCCTAGCCAGCATGCGTTACTTTTTAGGGTCCCATTTAAAGCCCCGTTTGACCCCAGTGTCAAGCCTGAGATAGTTTCAATAGCAGGGCGATTGAAAGAGAGGTTTGCGTTAAAAATCCATTCAGATCAGTTCTCTCCGGGTAGTGATTGGAGCGATACAGATGAAGTGACAGGTAAAGTAAATGAGTTTTATCCGGGAATCTTTGCTGAAGAGGATCATATCCGTTCCTGGGTCATCGGGCATACAAAACACGATCCCGAAGCTTTTGATATAGCACTGGCTCAAATAGGCTTGAGCGCTGAAGAGGTCTTATTTATTGACGACGTAAGCGAATTTACCCAAATTGCCAGAGAAAAAGGTATGCTTACGGTGACAGTCCGCACTTCCGGATTTGATCTCACAAGCAGCTTCCTTTTAAATGAATTACTGACCGGAGCGTGGCGCAGTCAGGCAGAATCGCTTCTTAGGGGTGTTAAAGGTGGCACCTCCTCGCCGGTAACAAACAACGGCCCGACTTCCTCGCCGCTTGCTGGAAAACCCGACCAGTTGATTCTGGCAAACTACAAGAACGAAAACGACGGGCCGCATATTTCCAATATAAATGAGGCTGTAGCTGCCTTTCGCCGTGAAGTCAGTTTAGAAATCCAAGAGCAAATAGAAGCCTTCGGGATATTGAAAGGAATTGATAAAGCGCCTTATGGTCCGGCAGAACAGAAGATGCTGGAATTAGCCAGCGGCATCATCCAAGTGGATAGTGCACAATGGGGGATTATTGTCGAAGCCGCATTTTGGGACATAGATGATTGGGGGATAGATCGGATTCTCGCGAGAAAGTGGTTTTATCCTTATGAGAGGATGATATTATTAGCTCAAGACATAATGCTGGTTCATGCAGTTAACCCTTGGTTCACACACGAAAAGAGGGACCAATTTAATCAAATACTAGCTGTAGACCACTATCCAGTTGTGTCCATGGATGTAGGCTTAGGGGTAGATTTGATACCAGCAAGGATTGATTCCGTTAAAGGCTTAAGCCGTAGAACTAAACGTATGTTAATTATTGATATGGGGATTGAGACGCTGGATGATTTGATAAAAGTGACCGAGTACGAGATTGGAATACAAGCCAAGGCCACAATTCATACATTAAATCAAGTCAAGAAGGTCAAAGAATTGAAATTAGCCGTAGAGCCGTTAGAAGATTCTATAGAGTCTCTGGATGGTCTTTCGATGAGGTCGCGCAGAGTGATCTGGAAGATGGGTATCCGGACAGGCTCTGAATTGGCGGAAACAACAGACACAGAAATCGGAAGCCAAAAGAATGCTGGAGACAAGGTAGTTGCAGAAGTTGCCCAGGCCCGCGCCCAAATTAAAAAGAGAATGGAGGCAGAATCAAACGGCCCCGCCTCCTCACCCGCCACTGGGGCGTCCGATGGTGAGCGTTGGTTTATTCCTAGAATGCAATATAGTAGGCGACTAGACTATGAAGGAATTATGCGAAATGAAGGAATTATGAGAATGTTTGAGAGGGTCTCTCATCCGTCACTGCCTAAAGTTCGATATAATGCAGAAAAACAGGCGTATGAAATGAGATATGTGAAAGGCATGCGGATGTCTGATTGGATCGAAAGAGAATCAGACGAACTTTCTGAAGATGAGTATTTAAAGCAGATAGTGGTATGGATGATTAGTCTCGGTGAGGCGTTGGCATTAGTTCGGCAGGAAGGATTTGAGCATAAAGACATCCATGTAGACAATGTGGTCCTTGAGGGCGAAGCAAAACATCCTGTCATAATTGATTGGGGCGAGCCTGGGTTTAATAGATTAGATTTTGATGGGCTCGCACTTATGCTTTATGTCGCGCTTGGCTATAGAGCATCCACAACCGAAGCCAACCGAGAAGGAAGAGGTTATCACCCTCTTTATAGGCCTGTCCCATATGGAGCGGATAATTATGGAGTAATGAATTATTGGGACGTGCCGTTGCGTAGGTTTGACCAAGTTTTAATGGACCTTTCTAAAGGATATTCTTCTGAAGGATATTTTGTGGATACATTCGTCGAGTTTTGTGACAAGCTAAAGGCTTATTTAATGGAGAAATGGTCTATCGATTTTGATTCGGAGGCCTGCTCCTCCTCGCCGGTGGGATATTCTCGTAATGCGTATGGCGTACCGCGTACTGCGTCAGGAGGTAAGAATTTTTCGCAATACGCAATACGTAATACGCAAAACGAACCAAACTCCTCCTCGCCGGTGGAAGGCGAGACGATGGTAGGGTATAAAGAGGGCAGCTTTGATCCTCATTTAGCAGCAGAAAATCAATTTGGAGAAATTCTTAGAAGAGTTTGGAATTATGGGTCAGATGGATCCCCAAGCCCAGCATCGATCAAACGCAGGGAAGTAATTTTGAGAGCCCATAACGAAATTATTGCGGAAATCAAACGATATTTTCAAGCAAAATATTCACATGTTAATTTTGAACAATTAGGTATATCAATCACAATCGCAGGTAGTTCTTTAGTGGGATTGGCAACAGAGAAAAGTGATTTAGATATTTATATATTGATAGATGATACTGATCTAGATTTCGAGCTGGAATGGGAGCATCGAGATAAAACAGCTGTTATTGCGGCAGCAAGAAAAGTGATTAGCCATACAATTGATGATTTGGGATACAAAATACCTAAGCATCATCCAACAAGAACTAAGGGAGAAAAAGTTTATCTTGTTAGCAGAATGTTGAAGAACCCAATACAACGCAAGAATCATATCGGAATGACTGATGCCTTTTTGGTGAATATTGGAGAGATTGAAAAAATACGCATAACAATATTAAATATCATTTTGTCTTTAGAGGATTCTGAAAGATTGTGGAACTTAATAAGAAAGAAATGGCGATCGTATGTCAACAATAAGCATGTAAGAAGATTGAACGAAGTAGAGCCGTTAGATTTGAATTTACCTTCGTTGGATGAAATGACTGATTATTTTTCAGACACTTCTTTGCCGGTTGACAAGGAAGATATTAGAGGTATTGATATGATTCCGGATGCTCAGCAAAGAGAACCCACTTTCTCGCCGGTGGGAGATTTTCGTATTGCGGATGGCGTACAGCGTATCGCGTTAGATGGTGAGAATATTACGCACGACGCAATACTCAGTACGCATGACGAAACAAACTCCTCCTCGCCGGTGGTGAATTTTCGTTATGCGTACCGCGTAGCGCGTACCGCGTTAAGAGATAAAGATGTTACGCAATACGTACAACGCAATACGCAAGACGAAACATCCACCTCCTCGCCAGTCTCCGGAGGATCCGAGGATAAGCTGATACCACGCAGCTTGGCCGATATTTTGCTGAAATTAAGCAAGTCCTATAGAGTAGTCATAGGTAGTAAAAATAGTTTTTTCTTTGTACAAGGGCCGGTAGAACTATATGAAGGTCGTCAGGTACAGTTCCATTTCGATGTTGAAGAGATCAATGGCGTCTTTAAATGGGGAGTCAACTTGGAAGATGAGCATTTTCATAGAGGCGTGTCTTGGGAGCCCGGGATGATAATTTCATTTGCAATACCAAGCAAAGAGGAGGGAATCAACATAAAAGTTTTAAAGCTCAATGTACATCATATAGATGCATATATAGATGAAGACCCGTTGGTTGACATAATAACCGATATAGGCAAATACGTGATTATCAGTTTTACAGACGAAGCCGCGAAAGAGCTGGAAAATCAAGGATGGAAATGGGAAATAGCAGGCGATTTATCAAAACTTACTGATAAGGATACGTTGGTTTTGACTACTCAGAGCGCTGTAGAAGAATACAGGAGGCTGATGGAATTAAAAGAACTTATCAATCGAGAGTATGTCAATTTGAATAGACCATACGGAATAGATCTGGCGGCCATACACCTTCAAGCCCTGGATGCTTATATTACTCAAATCCGCGCAATTGAACAGGAAACAGGTGTTCATCTTTTGCCCTATATTACTGAAGAACAAAGGGAGGCAAATGAAGGCTTGAGAAGGTTGTTCTTAGAATATAGAACTCGATCCCTTAAAGTGATAAAAGCCGAATTTACAGCTATTTTAATTAATAGTTTAGAGTCGAAGGACGTGCCTCGCGCAGACTTAGAAGCAGATAAGATTGTCGAGCATGCCTTTCCAGATGACCTTTTGACAAGTTTTGACTTTGGAAGTTCAGACGATAAAGGCCCTCCCACTTCCTCGCCCCTCGGATTAAAGAACTCAATTAGCGAAATCCTCGAGGCTTCGGAGCTGCTTCGCAGCTCCTCGCCGGTGGCAAATTCTCGTAATGCGTATGGCGTACAGCGTATCGCGTTAGGCGATAAGAATTTTTCGCAAAACGCAATACGTAATACGCATAACGTAATACGCTCCTCCTCACCGGTTTCCGGAGAAGATGAGGTAGACCGTAGTGTTGTGAAGCTTAAGTCAGTGCCGAGTGGAGGAAAGACATCGGTAGAGGTTCCTGAAGATGCCCGCTTGATGTTCGAAATTCCAGATTCAGCTCTTTATACACAAGATGCCAGCGCATACTTCTATATCCAAAGCAAAGTCGGCATCCCATTTATCTCATACCCCGCTGCGAGAATCGAAGTTCTCATTCCGCTTTTGAAGCTGACCGAAAAAGTTATTTTGGGTGCTGTAATAGATCCATATCTAAGAGGAACTGATGATATTGGCCTGCTAAGATTTTATGATCCAGTATTTCCTCCGGATCCGGAAAGATTTTTAAAAGCTCTTACCTTAACCCGAAGAATCTCCAAGATTGATCTTGAATTTCATGATAGCCTACAATCAGGCTATCTGTATATCTATAAGGTGCCTTTGGATTATTCAAGAGCGGTCTCTTCACCCGTCGGCTCAAACCAGAATAGCGTGAGCCTCGGAGCTTCGGAGCCGCTTCGCGCCTCCTCGCCGGTGGAAGATTCTCGTATTGCGTATGGCGTACAGTGTACTGCGTTAGATGGTAAGAAATTTTCGCAATACGCAATACGCAATACGCATAACGAAACAAACTCCTCCTCGCCGGTTGCGGCGAAGGCGGGAGGACGCCAGGATTTCGATAATCTTTCAGATGCATTCTCTGTTATCGGCAGGTGGCTGGGTTATGCAGTCCAACAGTATCGTAAGAGAGAAAGGCCATTTGCTGTAGTGATTCATGGCAGCCCGGCTTCTGGCAAGTCGTCTTTAAAGAAAATAATCAGGAACGCTTTAGAAGGGTTCCCAGATGTCCCGGTTAGCAAATTAGATGAAGCGCCTGAAAATGATGGCGAAGCTGCTATTGAGGATTTTTGGAGAAATCGCTATCGAAACGAGAAGGGCATCTTTATTCTAGAGACAGTATGTACTCATGTCCCTGAGCAGTTCCGAGGAAAAGATAATTTATTACTGATAGATATCTCTAGTAATGATGATAATAGAAAACGCCGTTTATTGGAACGTCTTGAAGAAGGAAGAATTAGCAGGGACTTGTATGTTTATTATTTAGAAGAAGATCCTGTTATTTTCTACTTAGAAAATGAATCATTCGCCAATTACTTTTATATCAGGAATGACTCTCCTATCGAAGATTTTGAGCCTGTCGGCATCGCTTCTATTTCAGAGAGTATGTGCATGGTGGAATTATTAGACCCTGTCTTAACGAAAGAGATAATAACCAGGCAGGAGACAGACTTTGTCTGGATCGCCCAAGAAACCGGCTACTCAGAAACAACATTGAGAGAGGCGATGATGCAGCTCAAGATGGATAAGGGGCAATATTGGGAGGATTTCTACTTAGGGCGCTTTATCGAGGTAAGAAAAGCAATTCTTAGTGATGAATCTCCTCCAGTGATTGCATATCATCCGGGGATCGGAAACTCACACTCCCGATTGTCCGTGCTCTCGTATATCATACAATCTGATTTTGATATCTTAGTCGGTACAGATCTGAGGGTTTATGAGAATATAGATGACTTTAAATTCGATATCATCGCTGATATCGGTTGGACCAGCGATTGGCATACCGGCAAGTTAGTCGAGGAGACTGTAAAAGTCAGCAAAATAGAAGGTGCGGAATTTGCCTATCAGGCAGAATTTGATTTAGGAGGCAGGCATCGTGTAGTTAAAGTTTATGGAAATATGGATTCCACAAAGTCTGTTCCTCCCGGGTTAAGAGATGGTTTCCAGGTCTTATTTATGACAGGCTATTCTTATTATCTATTATTTGATATGGATCCGGATGTATGGAGAGAATTATTAGATTATCTGGAGCCAGGCAACTCCGCAGTCTCCTTGGGTGTCTTGGATGACGGAGATTGGCAGGCTTTCTTTGATTCCCGTTTTGAAGCAATCAGTTTGGATAATAATATGGATAAAGTAATAGTGAAAAAGAGCCAAGAGGCGACTGCCTCCATCTCCTCGCCGGTGACAGATATAGAAGACGATGAACCAGAGAAGCAGATTCAACCAACAGCAGATGAGCATGTCGGTGTAGGTGTTGAAGAAAATAACCCAAGAAGGCCAAACAGTGTTGTCCCACTCGAGGAAGGATCTATTTTTGACTTGATTGAGGAATTCCTTGCATGGAGTTCTTCACTATCTGAAAGTGACTCAAAAATTGACCGCGCCTGGGGATTAATCAGATATTTTCTATATACTTTTGTAGTTATGCTTTCGTTGTTAGTCGAAATATCTCAGGCAGAACGATCAATACCAATAATTGTCTTGTTAAGTGTAATTTTTATTGTAGTCAACCATGAATTAATTGCTGGTTTAATCGAAGAATTACAGGAAAAAATGGATAAACTTAGACGCGCTGATTCCGATGAAATAGGTCGCGAAGATCAGCATCTTTTGGAAAGGCCAGATTCGGATGAAGATGGAGATGGACAAGCAGGTACGCGCGGCGCCTCCTCGCCGGTGGTGAATTTTCGTTATGCGTACCGCGTAGCGCGTACCGCGTTAAGAGATAAAGATGTTACGCAATACGTACAACGCAATACGCAAGACGAAACATCCACCTCCTCGCCGGTCTCCGGAGGATCCGAGGATAAGCTGATACCACGCAGCTTGGCCGATATTTTGCTGAAATTAAGCAAGTCCTATAGAGTAGTCATAGGTAGTAAAAATAGTTTTTTCTTTGTACAAGGGCCGGTAGAACTATATGAAGGTCGTCAGGTACAGTTCCATTTCGATGTTGAAGAGATCAATGGCGTCTTTAAATGGGGAGTCAACTTGGAAGATGAGCACTTTCATAGAGGCGTGTCTTGGAAGCCCGGGAAGATAACCTCATTTGCAATACCAAGCAAAGAGGAGGGAATCAACATAAAAGTTTTAAAGCTCAATGTACATCATATAGATGCATATATAGATGAAGACCCGTTGGTCGACGTAATAACCGATATAGGCAAATACGTGATTATCAGTTTTACAGACGAAGCCGCAAAAGAGTTAGAAAAGCAAGGATGGGAAATAGCAGGCGATTTATCAAAACTTACTGATAAGGATACATTGGTCTTTACTGCTCAGAGCGCTGTTGAAGAATACAGGAAGCTGATGGAATTGAAAGGTTTTGTTGATTGGGAGTATGTCAATTCGGATCGACCATACGGAATAGATCTGGCAGATATACACCTGCAGGCCCTTAATGCTTCTAGCATCCAAATAGTCGAAATAAAACAGGAAATAAGCATTCCTTGGTCTGATATTAGCGAAGAGAAGCTTGCGGGAAGTCCAGGCCTAATGAGAATGTTTAAGGAATATAGGACTCGTTCCCGCCAGGAGATAAAATCCAAGTTTAGAGTCATATTAATCGAGCGAATAAAATCTCGGGGTATCGCTTATGATATTGAAGCAAGAGCAGATGAAATTATTGGTCAGGTCTATCCGGATGATCTTTTGACAAAATGCTCCTCCTCGCCGGTGGGAATAACAGGTCACAAGTCATACCCTTACGGGCACAAGCATGTTTCAAGTCACAAGCCTGGAACATGGGACATGAGACGTGAGACAAGAGGCGGTTTAAGTAACGACAACACCTCCTCGCCGGTGGAAGATTCTCGTAATGAGTATCGCGTACAGCGTACAGCGTTAGACACGCAATACGCAATACGTAATACGCATAACGTAATAAATTCCTCGTCGCCGGTTGTTCTACCAGATGGAAATTTTTCGAAAGAGGTTAATGAGATACAAAGAATATGTGATGCCCAGATTTATTTAGCGCCTATGATTCCTGTAGAGTATGGCATATTTCATATGAGTTGGGCTAGTTGGGCAATTGAAATTCTGGGTTATATGAAAAAACTTAATCCAAATGCAAAACTTGTTGATCTCGGGGGCGGAAATGGCTTGTTTGGCTTTTTAGCTTCTTTATATTTTCAAAACGTAACGCTGATTGAGTGGAACTTAATGCTTCATGAAGTTGCATTAGGTAACCAGGATCGATTAAAACACATCCCAAGGATAGAGAATATTAGATTTGTGCATGGAGATTTTCTCGAAGAAGACCTAAGTATTTACGATATTCTATACTTCTATTATACATTTCCTGCTATGTATGGAGAAGGTAGAGAGTTTGATAAAGCCATGAGAGCAAAGATGCTAAGAAAGCGCGGCATGAAAGACGAAGCAAAGCTTATCGTGTTGGGAAATAACGGCGATGGGATAATTGCTAACGAACGAGAACTTTCATATGGCAATATCTCTCTTAATAGTATCTCGATTTCGCAATACACACGACACCATACGCAAGACGGAATCTCTTCTTCGTCTACCGTGAACGGTCCGACTTCCTCCTCGCCGGTGGATTCAGAACAGTCTGATCCGTTAAAATTAATAAGAAGAGAGAGGATCGATAGGGATAAAGCGCAATTCATGGCCATTAAAGCTACGCCAAATACATCCATATTACTGGTATCTGCGGACGGCGGTGAAAACGTACCTGCGGGTAATCCTCATACTTTTGCCCTGGGTCCGCAACGCATTGTCTCTTACTTAAGGCACAATGGCATAGACGCGGCGTTCGTAGACTTCCAGATACATAGAAGACAGGAGTATGTTGATTTTATCAGGCATAACCAGCCGTCGGTAATCGCGCTTGCTATTCTTTATGACACTATTGAAAATGACTTGGAGAATATCTGGCAGGCTAGGACGCTCTCTCCGGATTCCATAATAGTCATCGGCGGTATAGAGGCCACGAATAACAGCGAAGAATACATAAAGAAGCTACCCGTTGATATTATTGTCTTGGGCGAAGGAGAGATGCCCGCCCGTAGAATAGTCGAGACGGTCGCAGAAAGTAGGTTGGCTAAAGATGAGACGTTAAGATTGTGCAGCGACATTCCTGGATTAAAGATTAAGCTTTCTAGCGGCGAAATAATAGAGACCGGTCCGGCAAATCTTCTCACAGCCGAGCAATACAGAGAGATCTTTTTAATCGACAGGCCGCCGTTAGACCAGTATCGGGCCTACTGGCAGCAAGGTGATCTTGCCGACGGTAAGGATAGTGATTACGGCATGCTGGAGAGGCGGGCGGTACGTATAGTGTCAGCTAACTACTGTCCTATGAATTGCGCTTTTTGTGTAGGCACGAGATTCCTGAGATTCGCTGCAGCCACAAGGAAGGTCCCCTTGGTGAGGATCACACCCAGCATGATAGTCGAGAGGATAAAAGAAATACTAGATGAAGATCCGAGTGTCTCGATATATCTTGAGGAGGAAGATGTCTTATTGAGCGAAAACCGGATGATCGAGCTTTGTCAGTTGATTATTGGGGAAGGCATAAAGACTAATATTCTATGCAAGGCCAGGTCGGACCAGATAAACCAGGAAGTAGTCGACTATATGCGCGAGGCCGGTTTTATCAATATATCTTTGGGCGTGGAGAGTTATGATGTACTGGTACAGAAAGATTTCCACAAGAATCTGGATCTACAGGAAGTCGATACGTCTATAGATATTATAATGAGCACCATCGGTGATTGCTCTGTAACCATTATCGTTTTTGCCCCGGAAATCACTCTTGATGGCTTGATGTTGACGCTGAATAAGGCAATTGATTTGGTCCAGAAGGGCGTGCGAGTGGCTCCGTTTCCTTTTGTTATACCGTATCCGGGAACCAAGTATCACGGTGATGACAAGTATAGATTTTTAGAAAAGGAAATAGTCGTTCCGGGTACAGGAGAGGTATTGAGGCATCCGGTTGCGGTCCTGCCGCGCGATGAGAAGCTGGCGGGCGTGGCGCTGAAAGCTATTGGCGGCATGTATGCGTTGACAGAGGAGTGGAGAAAGAGGTTTGATTTTGACTATATGATTGAGAGCGATGAATTGCTGTTACTAGCCGGCTCTTTCATTATATTTAAGGAGCTTGGACAGTTAGACGCAGAAACCAAATCGAGAATCGAAACTCTGATGCAGAGGTTCGGTAGGAACTGGTCCGCTTCCTCGCCGGTAAATAGTCAGGATAAATTTTTTACTCTAGAAGAAAGCGGTTTCTCCTCGCCGGTGAAATCAAACAAGTTAGAGGACGAAGAGCTTCTTAGCGCATTACAAACATTCAAAGATCTCATAGAGCCTATCAGTCCGAAAAGAGTTATCAGAGTATTAGAAGGCGAGAGCGGTTTTGATGAATCAAATAACCCCCTGGAAATTATTGAAGACTATGTCTCCATGATAAGCTCTGAAAGAGGCTGGGATATTAATGAAGTCCTTGAGGTTCATGAGTTCCATTACGTCTTTATATTGCTTGCTTTTATGCGCTATCTTTTTAATCATGATGAACGGTTTAAAGGGCTAATCGACATGAGAGTAGTGAATGCCGGACTCCTATCGGTCCCATTTGTGGGTTATGATATGGCGGTGAAACAAAGGATTAATCCGGACGATCGGCTACTAAGAGGTTTTCACGGGGCTGCCGGAGCTGATGTTAGCAGATTCCTCTTGTCTACAAACGCTTCAGAAGGGTATTTCGTTGATCTTGATTACGCAAGAGCTAGCCATGTCCGGTTGAATTCTGTAGCAGACTGCGTCACCAGTTACAGGCGTAATAAATACGAAAGAGGATTTGCTGTATCCGCCAAAATGGGATTGCGCTACTTGTCTTATTTTGATGCTTTGATCTTAGAATTGCAAGATTTAGGAGTTTCACAAGAAGAGATAGATATGATCAAGGAAGGAAAAGATACATTTGGCAAAGATAAGATAACTACAGTTACATTTCATTGGGCTTATCACGGGCAGGATCCGAGAAAACGAACCATCCATTTCATAAACGCTAATATGGCTCATCCTGCGTCGTTAGATAGAATCATTCCAGACGATTTAGACTTTTATTATCAGAGGGCCGGCTATAGTTTAGGGTTGGTGTATGAAAGAGTTTTAGGCTGGATTGAGAAAAAACTAAAAGCACATGCGTTTTTGATGCTAGATAAATACGCCATGGACAAACATGGGGATATATTTATTAAAGTTGACCCCTTGTCATATTTAATGAGATTTAGCCAAGGCAGGGCTATCGGGTCTAGCCTGATTGAATTTTGGAGCGATTATACTGTGGATCCTCTAGCCGTAGAGGAGGCAGATAATTACGGCAGGGAAGTTTTTCTCTTTGAAAGAATGGATGAGGTGATGAGGGCTCAGGATACGGGCGCATCGTCCTCCTCGCCGGTGGAGATATTAGGTTACAAGTCACAAGTCACAAGTCACAGGCTTGGGACATGGGGCATGGGGCATGAGACAAGAAGCGGTTTAAGTAACGATAATACCTCCTCGCCGGTGGGATATTTTCGTAATGCGTATGGCGTACAGCGTACCGCGTCAGATGGTGAGAATATTACGCACGACGCAATACTCAGTACGCATGACGAAACAAACTCCTCCTCGCCGGTGGATGAAGCTGGAGCATTAATTGATAGAGCTTGGAATGCTTTAGGGGCAAGAGATGAAATTGAATTATTGAAATCACTAAGGATCCTAGAAAAAGATTATGGATTTGTGATTGAATGCCGAGAAGGGCGCTTCGATTCCAGCGAACAAAAGTGGTTTACTAAATCATATGAATTCTTTTCTGGCGGATCCCTAGAAATTATTGGAATTTTTCATCTATTAGGAAAGAGTATTTATGATTATGCAAACTTAGCTTATGCTCGGTTACATCTGCTTGATAATACCCGGGATCACGTCCGCGGGAATTACGGTTTTGTTTTTTCCCGCGCTATCGTTGATGGCCCCAGTCAAGGCATTGAACATATCTATATCGATGGAGGGCAAGGCATTTTAAAGAAAGACATAGAGACATGTTTATCATTCAAAGGAGGGATTGATTCTCGTGGTGGTAATATGGGGGAGGGGCTTACTCGTTTTATAGAGACAATGCACGAAGTCAAGTTAGATTTTAGCTGGGGTAATTGGTCCAATGAAGGAGTGAAAGTTAAATTTATTAGCGGATCTAGAATGCCAGAAGGAGTCTTGGTTGAGGACGATCAGTATCGATCATATCAGGGATGCAAGATAGCAGGACGGTATTGGTTCACTAAAGGGCAAAGAAGTGGTGGTGGAGCATATAAAGAATCTTCCTCCTCGCCGGTGGGAATAACAGGTCGCATGTCACAAGTCACAGGTCGCATGTCTGAAACATGGGACATGGGACATGAGACAAGAAGCAGTTTAAGTAACGACAGCTCCTCCTCGCCGGTATCAGAAGAACCACAGCTTGGTTCAAAAGGAAATACCAAGGGTCGTGGCACGGCAAGACCGAAAGTTGAGTTTACGCAGGCAGATGCTGATGAGGAAGTATCACAAATAAGGGAACAAGGAAGAGAAAACTGGGGAGCAAGAATATCGAATAAAAGCTGGGGTGTGATAGCAGTGTTTGACTACTATATGAGGTACAAACCCGAGAAATTACTTAATCATAAATATATTGAAATACGCCAAGGCCCTGCAAAGACATTTGAGGGAGCAAACTTTGTAGATGGAGACAGGCTCGTTATTCTTATCGATGAGTCATTGCCTACAAGCAGCAAAGCTTTCGCCCTTGTCCACGAACTAAATCAAGAGGATTACACCTCAAACTTACGAGAAGAAAGGTATTATTTAAGAAGGCTACGCAAGCTGCCGTTTATAATTATTAAGGAAGAATTTCAAAAGTTATTATTTAAGATTAGAGGCAAAAAAGAGAGCGGAAAGAACGACGTAAGGTCAATTGATAGTATCAATAACTTAAGTGCAAATAATAGAAGTCCTTGGAAAAGGTTAATGTATAAGCTGTTCTCACTTCCTTCGATCTCAATTGTGGCGATACTGCTAATTTCCCTACATATTTTTACAGAAGGAAACGAATATGAGGTACTTGCATGGAGTGGCATTCTTAGCTTAGTCACACTTACCAGTATATTCTATTATACAGTTAAATTCCTTTATAGCGCCAGCACTCTGAAGGAAAGAATTAAGAACTATAGGATCGTTAATATATTACTAGAAACTTCGAAAAGGTTAAAAGAGGCAGGATATATACGTGATTATTGGTCCGAAAAAATGGAGATAGAGGATGAAATATCTATAGCACAAGTGATAACCGGGGTAATCGTAGGAGCTGCCTTCTTTCCATTATATTTATATATAGATATAAAATTATTTGGGACCGGAGAATTCTTCTTAAACAGAACGATTTGGCAGTTGACTCATTTTATCTTTTTTGGCATCCTTTCTGGATTTATCTGCGCTGTAATTCATGTAGCAGCACATCACTTAAGAGCGTTGGCCTCTTATTTATATAACAAAATGCATAAGCTTCCTATGCCGTCTAAAAAGCTTTACCACAAGATTCAAAGGTTAAAGGCGTTAGAGGCAGCCTTGACAGTTCACGCTGTTGTGTCTTACGCTTCCCTAATTATTGCGATAGGCTTATTCTTCGTATTGGAATATAAAATTGGAATGTTTTTATTAATAAATGCTGTTATTCATATAAGAGAAGGAATTATAAGTGATAAGTATACAGACGGTCCTGCGATTAGGCGATTAAAAGCAGAAATAGAAAAACAGAGAAAAAAAGAGAGTCAAATGCCACTTTCTGGGTCTGTGAATAACCCATCTTCGTCGCCGGTGGCTGGAGAATCTGACTCCGCTATTTGGCCAAAACAATTTAAAGGCTCAGCTGATGAAACACGCAAAATGTTTGAAGGTAAAAGTATTTCGCCAGATGTAAAAGAAAAGGCAGCACAATTACTAGCTACAGATATTTGGAGGATTATAACTAAGGTTAGCGATTTCTTTGCTGATATCGCTGAAAGAATTCGTACCGGATCTAGCGCTCTTTTAGTTTCTTGCGGTGAGGCGATGGCGGGGGGTGGAGATTTTACCCCATCTTCCAGCACATCGATTAGTAGTCTATCTAGTAGTAATTCCTCGTCATCCTCATCTAGCTCATTTTCGAGTAGTTCGCCAGCTGGTTCAGGTTCATCAGGTGGTTCCGGTAGTGGTTCGTCGTCGTCACCATCTGGTTCGGGTTCATCAGGTGGTTCCGGGGGTTCGTCGTCGTCACCATGTGGTTCAGGTTCGTCAGGTGGTTCCGGCGGCTCTTCATCACCATCTGGTTCGGGTTCATCAGGTGGTTCTGGCGGTTCTTCTTCGTCACCATCTGGTTCAGGTTCATCAGGCGGTTCTGGTGGTGGTTCGTCATCACCGTCTGGTTCAGGTTCATCAGGCGGTTCCGGTGGTTCCGGTGGTTCGTCATCACCATCTGGTTCGGGTTCATCAGGTGGTTCATCATCATCAATCTCATCGAGCAGTAGTTCATCGAGTAATAGTTCCTCGTCATCCTCTTATAGTTCGTCTTCAAGTAGTTCTAGCAGTGGCAGTTCGTCTTCTTCGCTGGTGGGATTTAGTTCAAAGTTAGAAGTCGAAAGTTTAAAAGTGCCCGAAACTTTTAAACCTTTAAACCTAAAACTTTTGACTAATAGCTCCTCCTCGCCAGTGGAAGGAAGCAATATGGCAAATGAACGCATACCTGAATATACAGCTGATGGGATTCCAAATGGAGAGGTTTTGCGATGGCCTCTTTTTAATGATAATAGAGACTATATATCACTAGTTGACCCAATAGACTTAGATAGATATTTGACAAATGCTTTAATGAAGGCTACAAGAATGGAATTAACTGATGATGAGTTTGAAGTATCTCGGGCAAGGGATACGATCAGCACATTTGAGTTTCTTAGAGATTTAGTTGCACGCAAGGGAATTACTTTCATAAGTAGTTTGGCCTATCGGCCTGAGCTACTTCTTTCGTACTCACCGGCGGAAATATTAGATCGCAAGTCACACCCTTACAGGTACAAACAAGTCACAAATCGTAAGCCTGAGACACGGGACATGAGACCATGGATTAGATTTAACCTAGTTCTCAAAGGCAATGATGGGGTCTCTTTGTTTCCATGGTGGCAGATGGTAGTTGGGGGGAGATAGGAGGTATGAAGTATTACCGTATTTGGCTCTCTACAAAGTGCGTAGTGACGAAGCAGCACTTTATGTTAAAAAGTATACTATAAACCAATTAATTTAGCAACCATAAGGAAGGTATTGCAATACAATAAGTTACACTAAAAAATAATTCTTGCAGAAAGCGCTTTCCTGTAGTATACTTATTAAAACAAGGAGAAAAAAATGACATACCCCCGCTTTAAATCTAAAGAGACACCAGGCGAGGATAATTCAAAATCTACTAATGACTCTAAAGAGCATCGCATGTTCTCTAGATTTAGGGTAAATTTTCCAACTCGTTTTCGCAACCTGAACATGGGTCGCAGGGGCGAAGGCCTTTGCGCTGATATTGGCGCTGGAGGAGTCAACATCGAGAGTAATCAGGTAATTGATCTCAAGACTCCTTTGGAGGTATGGATCGATATCGCCGACGGGTACGACCCTATAAATCTAAAGGGTAGAGTGGTTTGGTCGCAAAAGACCGGCACGGAAAATTGTAGGACAGGTGTTGTTTTTGATTGCCCACGGTTGATAGCATTTTCAAGAGTTTTGAAGACTCTTAGAAAATAGTTCGACTTTGTCCTGTTCTAACCTCTAAGTTTCAAGTCGTTTCAAAGCCAAGAGAAAATTTTAGAGGTAGATTCGAGAAGTTTATATGAGGGCGTGTTAAGCGCTCTAAATAGATATTCGTAGAATTATCTAAAATATGCCCAGCGGAGCCGGAGTTTAGCTCCAGTGGACATAGAATAAATTTCAATGATATATAGGGTAAACGCGAGCTTTGGCAGAGAGACTGAAGTATCCCTGATTCTGCCAAAGGGCCCACCTAAAGAATCCAAAAGCAGTGCGGGATAGACCTCAAACCTGGCCCCCTGCAGTCAAAAGTCAAAATCCTCGCAAAAGGGCAGTGGAATAAAGCGAAAAATAATTTTCTTGATTATTTTCGTTTATCATGATAAAGTGGGGTACCTTTCGGTAGCTCCATTTAATACATAACAGAGATAGCGAATCAAAAGGAGGAAAATGAATATATTAGTTGATATGTTACGTCATTTATCCCTTAAGTCTTTCCTAAAATTATGTGTAATTGGTATATTTTCATTAAGTTTCTTTAGCTGTGCACAACAGCAGCCCTCCACAGGTAGTCAAGTATCCCCCAAAAAATCGTCTAAAAGAATAAAAGTCTGGCACTGGATGACAGATAGAGAAGACTTCTTCCAGAATTTGGCCATGGAATATGAAGCACTTACTGGAATAAAGGTGTCTTTTGAACTCTATGCTCCTTCTGATGCCTATTCACAGAAAGTCCGTGCTGCAGCACAGGCACAGACTCTACCTGATATCTACGGCATTTTAGCGGACAAAAGAGACTTTGCTGCTTTTGTCAAAGCCGGTCACGTAGCTAACTTATCAGAAGAGATGGAGAAAGATGGTAGAGCCTGGCGAAAGGAGTTGTTCAGCAAAGCATTAGCGGTGAGTGAATTTTTCGAAGGTAACGAATTTTCAATAGTACCGGGCGTCTATGGCGTGCCCATAGATGTCATGAATATACAGATGGTCTATAATAAGAAGCTTTTGGCTAAAGCCGGGTTGGATCCTGAGAATCCGCCGAGGACGTGGGAACAGTTCCTTGAAGCCGGAAAGAAGTTAAAAGAGGCCGGGATACAGGCATTTGTCAGCGGTTGGGGCGAAGTCTGGATGATAGATTGCTTTGCTTCAAATTATGCCTTTCACCTCATGGGTGAGGAGAAGGTATTCGCTACTATTAAAGGAGATGTGCCTTATACTGATCCAGATTGGGTGAGAGTTTTTAATTTATTTCAGGAGTTAAAGGACGCAAAGATTCTGGGTATCGGCGTTGTAACCATGATTAATAAGACCGCAGAGCAGGCCTTTGCCAATGAGCGCGCTGCTTTTGCTTTTAACGGTTCGTGGTGCGTTAATGTATATGAAGGCATGAATCCCGATTTAGAATACGGCGTAATGTTGCCGCCAAAAGTAAGTCCAAGCGACCCTATGGTGATTTGGGGTGGAGCAGGTTCTTCGTTTATGGTAAATGACCGCTCGCTATACAAAGAAGAAGCTATCCAGTTCTTAAAGTGGCTTACAGCAAGAGAGCAACAGACGCGCTTGGCCAAAGAAACAAACAATCTTCCTTCCAATAAGCATTGTCTTTCCGGGATTCCGCGGATTCTATCTGATTTTGTAAAGCAGATGGATCAAACTACGCATCCGAATATCTGGCCTGTGCATGAATTCCCTGTGGTTATAGAGAGGTTCGATAAAGGTATTCAGTCGATACTTATTGATGAAAAGACTCACTGGGAGGTAAGTCGGGAAATACAGGCCATAAAAGAGAGAGAGTTGGAGAAAGCAAAAAAGTAAGAATGATAAAAAACCCCAAACAGATACTTTCGCTAAAAGCAAAGATGCGCATCGCAAGGACAAAGGCGTATTTAGAGAACTTTTCTTTTGCCCTACCGGCGGTATTGATATTTTCAATTTTCTATATATATCCTTTTATTAAAGTCTTTCAGTTGTCCGTATGTGACTGGAACGGAATTGACGCATTTTCCTTTCCCCAGTTCTACTCAGGGGCTACTAATTTTAAAGAGGTGCTTAAAGATGTGATCTGGTGGAGGGCGATGTGGCACGCTGCCTACATTACTTTGATTGCGCTTATATTTCAGAATGCGCTGGCATTGTCTTTGGCTATGGCTTGCGACAGAGACCTTAAAGCACGTAATTTCTTCCGAGTTATCTTTTTCATCCCGCCGGTTTTATCTGAAGTAGTCGTGGGCCTAATTTGGCAGTGGATCTATGATGGTAATTATGGGTTATTAAATCACCTCCTTACTAACTTAGGTTGGACCCACATGGTAAAGAGTTGGCTCTCAGATCCAAAGACCGCTCTTACATGCGTAGCCATAGTACACGCCTGGAAGGGATTTGGTTGGGGGTTTATTATTTTATTGGCTGGGTTGCAGACTATACCGCGGCAGCTATATGAAGCTGCCCGAGTTGATGGCGCAAGTTCCTGGCAGATGTTTAAGAAAGTAACTGTACCTTTGATGATGCCGGTATTTGTCTTAGTCTCTATTCTGACCATACTGGGTTCAATGCAGGTGTTTATCTTAATATATACGATGACCGGAGGAGGTCCGGGTTACCATACAGAAGTTCCTGTAACCAGAATCCTCGCTTCCATGATTTCCTCTTCACGTTTCGGTTACGCTTGTGCGCAGGGCATATTGTTTGGTTTGGTACTTTTGGTTTTATCTTTCACGCAGAAGAAAATTTCAGAACGCGTAAAACAAACATAAGAATATGAGACACGGGAAATTTTACAGAATTATTCGCAGGGCAAAAGGTTTTACAATATATTTCTTCTTGAGTATTGTGGCTGTGACTTGCATATTCCCGCTTCTGTGGATGTTTGGTTCAAGTCTTAAGACACAGTCTACGGTTTTTTCTGATATGAGCCTGTTTCCGAGTAGTCCGCAGTGGAGCAACTACCTTACTGCCTGGGCTAAGGGTGGATTTGGAGTATATCTTGGCAACAGCTTGCTTTATACTGTACTGGTCGTTTCCGGAATTGTTATTGTTTCTTCCTGGGCAGCGTATTCTTTTTCGCGTCTGAAATTTCCTGGTAGCGTCTTGGTCTTTAATATGTTTTTGGCGGCGATGATGATCCCTCTCCCCGGTAGCTTCGTACCTTTATATGTATTAGTGAATAATATCAGGAAAGTAGTAATTGTATTTTTAACTGATTCTACCCCTTTCCTTTTAAAGTTCTTTACTCCTGAATTTGTAGATCAATTGATCGTATTCACAGAGCAACAATTTTATCCTCGGGCAGCCTATGTTTTTTGTATGATCAATGTAGGATTGTCTTTGAGCATTTTTATCTTAAAGACGTTCTTTGATAAGATGCCCAAAGAGCTGGAAGATGCAGCGCGCATCGACGGGTGTACAAAGTTGGGTATCTGGAGGCATGTAGCCCTGCCTTTGGCCAGGCCGGCCATAGCTGTAATCGTTATCTTTAATACGCTCAATGTCTGGAACGAATATATATTGGCGCAATTGATCCTCTCTGAAAAGAGTACTATGCCTTTGCAAAGAGGCCTGATGGTTTTTCAAGGTGTATACGTTACTCAATATCCTCTGCTTATGGCGGGATTGACGATGACGGTTATACCTATATTAGTAGTATATTTAGTTTTGCAAAAGAATATTATCAAAGGCATGACCGCCGGAGCGGTGGTGGGATGATCTTTAGAAATTCCAAATTGATTTTTTGTATTTTGTATATTGCTGGTAATTTGTTTATTGTTAATTGTAATTTGCCGGATGCTTTTTGTGAAGAAGAAATCAACTACGTAGCCGAAGCTTGGAAGATATTAAGCCAGAAAGATTACAAAGCGTTGGATGCCTTGGTAGATGAGTGTGTGCAGAAGTATGGCCAGGAAGCTGATAGCCAGCAAGCATCGTTAGGTGATTTTCCTCCTCAAGATAAAATGGGTTTATATAAGAGCTTAAATGACGTAGCTACATGTTTGTTTGTAAAGATTGAAGCCCTGGTAAGGCAAGAGAAGAATGAAGAGGTTAAGCGGGCCTGTAGAGATTTGATTAATAAGTATCCTTTTGCGCAGGCTTGGGATCCTCGAGGCTGGTATTGGAAGATAGCTGTAGCAGCTCAATCGACTTTAGACAAACTGGAAAAGGGTGTTGAGGCTATTGAAGAATCTCAGAAAGAGCCCGAGAAGGAAGAGGTATTTAGTAACCTAACGCTGCACGAACCTGGCACAGAGGTCATAGTTGATTACAAGAAATATGGGACATTCGAGGGTATTGGTACCAGTGATTATAGGTACGTAGTAAAAGATCAATCTGCTTTGGCTGCGGCCGTAGGAGAGGGGATCTATCCTAATACTACGAGTGTGCGTTGGCATCCGAATTTTGAGAAGGTAAAGAAAGAAGGTAGGTTTAAGGGTAGCCATTGGGATCTTATACATTCAAAGGATTTGGAGGCGGCATTCTTTAGATGGGCACTTTTTCCAGAGCCAAAAGGAGTAAGTTTATTTTATTTGGGATATATTTTGGAGAGGGCGGGCCTATACAAGGAGGCGATCAAGGCCTATTACGCAATTGTGGTACATTTCCCTGATGCCATAGGATGGACGTATTGGGGTACGCCTTGGTATATAGGGCAGGCGGCAATCGCCAAGATAAAATATTTGTGTAAAAAGCATCCGGAGCTGAAGATGAAATTAGTAGATACTCAAATCGATGTAGTGAACGGCTATGACCACAATATTGCCAATGATAAGTTTATAGTTAATCCGGGTCAACTCATCAGTAATGGGATACGCAAGAGCTGGTGGGATGGGCTAAAAAGTTTCTTTAAGAAGAAAATTCGCAGCCGCAAACAAAAGATAAAGAAGGTAAAGAGCTGGGGCAAAGTGCAGCTGGTGCAATACGATAACGCAGATTGGCAGATGTTTGTAGACGATGAACCGTTTGTGATTAAAGGTATCACTTACGCACCTACAAAAGTTGGACAAGGTCCGGATGACGGCTCTTTAACCAATTGGATGGATTATGATTATAATGAGAACGGAAAGTGCGATGGGCCTTACGATACGTTTGTGGATAAGAACGGCAACAACAAACAGGATCAAGATGAGCCATCTGTAGGTGATTTTAAGATAATGAAGGATATGGGTGTAAACACTATCAGGCTCTATCATCAGCCTTTTAAAATCAATAAAGAACTTCTAAGAAAACTTTACGATGAGTACGGCATAATGGTCATCATGGGAGATTTTTTAGGTAAGTATGCACTGGGTTCGGGTGCTGAGTGGCATGAAGGGACAGATTATACAAATCCTTTGCATCAGAAGAATATGCTTGAGTCTGTAAAGAAGATGGTTTTGGAGTTTAAAGATGAGCCTTATGTTTTGATGTGGCTCTTGGGCAATGAGAATGTCTATGGCCTGGCTTGTAATGCAGATAAAAAACCAGAGGCCTTTTTTAAATTTTGCAATGAGGCAGCGCTGTTGATAAAGACATTAGACGAGCAACACCCTGTGGGTATTGCTAGCGGCGATGTGTTATTTTTGGATGAATTTGCTAAGTATGCAGACGAAGTAGATGCTTTTGGAACTAATGCCTATAGGGGTGATTATGGTTTTGGTTCGTATTGGCAACAAGTGAAGACTTTGTCAGATAAGCCGGCTTTTATTACAGAGTACGGTTGTCCGGCTTTCTCTCGAGGCATGGATAGAGAGCAGGCAGAACAAGCACAAGCAGAGTATCTCTTAGGCTGTTGGGAAGATATCCAAGATAATTTGGCTGGTGGCAAAGGAGCAGGTAATTCAATCGGCGGAGTTGTTTTTCAATATTTAGATGAGTGGTGGAAGGCATATGAGCCTGCGTTCCATGATACAAAAGGATTATTCACCGGGCCGTTTCCTGATGGCTTTATGCATGAGGAGTGGCTGGGTGTTTGTGGCCAAGGAGATGGAAGTCAGAGTCCGTTCTTGAGGACCTTAAGAAAGAGTTACTATGCCTATAAGGCAATTTGGAATAAATAAATGAGGATTAATTCGCGCATATAATTTACGTTCCCCTGAAATCTGTGAAAGATTTCGGGGACTAATCCTGCTAAATTTTATAAATTTAGCAGGGCGTTTCAACTCTGTAAATTACGCGCTCATTAAAAAAAAGGAGGCTTTGATATGAAGAGAGTTGCAAGCATGTTTTTGATCGTGTTTCTTGTAATGTTGGGTACCAGCGTATTCGCAGCAAAGGCACCAACTATGTTTAAGGTGTATACCGATGCCAATTCTCCAGATAACCACTACATTCCGTCTGGATGGATGGGAGATTATGCAGACGTCTCTATGGATGATAAGCATATGTATTCTCCACATACCGGCTCGACCTGTATAAAGGTAGTGTATAATGCCAGAAAGACACAAGGCCAAGGTTGGGTAGGTGTATATTGGCAAAATCCACCTAATAACTGGGGTTCCAAAAAAGGTGGCTTTGATTTGACAGGAATGACAAAATTGAGTTTATGGTTGAAAGGCGAAAAAGGCGGAGAGGTTATAAATAAAATGGTAGTTGGAGGAGTAAAGGGCCTATACCCTGATTCTTCTGAGGTAACCTTTGGGCCTATTGAGCTTACTGATACCTGGAAAGAGTATACCGTAAATCTGGCCGGAAAAGACCTATCTTATATTTCTGGCGGTTTTGCTTGGGTGGCCAACGCTGATTCAAATCCCAAAGGTATTACCTTTTTCATTGATGATATACAGTTTGTAGCAGATCCAGAGATGAAACCAGAGGTCAAAAATCCAGAAGATATGCCTTTTTATATTTATGCAGACAAAGAGACCATCTCTAACCACTTTGTTGCTTCAGGTTGGATGGGAGATTACTCTGACATAAAGTTAGATGTCGGTTCGACTGATGATCCTTATTTTGGTTTGGATTGTGTCAAGATAGACTATCTTAACCAGGTATCTCAAGGCGCACGTTGGGCAGGTATGTATTGGCAGAACCCCTCGAATAACTGGGGTTCTATTGATGCGGGTTTTGATTTATCCAGGGCTGCGAAGCTTACTTTCTGGGCTAGAGGTCAGAAGGGCGGCGAACGAGTTGAAGAGTTTAAAATCGGCGGCATCATGGGTGAATATTCTGATAGCGATTCCGCAGGCATTGGCCCTGTAGTATTAACTAAAGATTGGAAACAGTATACAATTGACCTGACAGGAAAAGACCTTTCTTATATTATCGGAGGTTTCTGCTGGTCGACAAATATCGATGTCAATCCAGAAGGCGTTACTTTCTATCTGGATGAGATAAGATACGAGTAAAACATCGTAGGGGCGAACCTGCGTGTTCGCCCGAATGATGATAGCGGGCCGACACATAGGTCGGCCCCTACATTACCTGTCTCGATATATATAAACAATTATGAAAAGTAAGTTAGTCCTATTTCTTGGAGTAGCCATGGTCTTTTTGTTTGGCATGGCTTCTGCAACAAGGCCACCTATTGCCTCAAGGGTAGTAGTCAAGGTCTTAAAAAACGGCCACTATCAGCTTTTGGTAAATAATAAGCCTTACATTATTAAAGGTGTCTGTTACAGCCCCATACCTATAGGTGAGAGCCATAGTTATGATTTTTGGAGTGATATCAAACAGCCCTGGAAGGTCGACGGCGAGCTCATGAAGAAGATGGGTGTCAATACTGTGAGATTTTATGAAGCGGGCCAAGATCCAGACGCGGTAAGAAAAGTCATCCACGATATGTATGAACAATATGGCATACGTACTGTTATGGGGCACTGGTTAGGATTCTGGAATTATCCCGCACCTTTCTATGCTGATGAAGGCTTTAGGGAGGGTGTTAAGGATAGCGTTTTAAAGATGGTGAGTGAATATAAAGATGAGCCCGGAGTATTATTTTGGGTCTTGGGCAATGAAAATAATTATTCATTTGCAGGCAGGGTCAATGGTTGGTCGTCTGAAGAAATAGATGCGCTTGATGATCCCAGCGCCCAAGTCAATGAACGCGCACGTATATACTACTCTTTTGTAAATGAACTAGCTCGAGAGATCCACAATATCGATACCAACCACCCTGTGGCTATGGGTAACGGCGAACTCATGACTTTGGATATCGCAAGTCAAATGTGTCCAGACGTGGATATCGTGGCCACTATTATCTATCGCGGTAAGTCATTCGGTAACATATTCAAGAATTTGAAGAATACCTTTGATAAGCCTCTGGTGTTTATCGAATCTGGTTGCGATGCCTACAATGCTTACTCAAATAGTGAAGACCAAGATGTACAGGCAAAGTTTTTGGAGTCGCAGTGGATACAGATATATCAGAACCTGGCTAATAACAAAGATGGCGTGGGTAATTGTTTAGGAGGAGCTATATTTGAATGGAATGATGAATGGTGGAAGAATAAAGAGTATGATATGCAGAGTTGGTCGGTGCACGACACAGGTTCGAACTGGTCCAATGGCGCTTATTACTTTGATATAAAGGTAGAGGGTAACAAAAATATGAATGAAGAGTGGTTTGGGATAGTTGCTCTATCTAACGAATTAGAGGGTGGGCTGAATAAAAGGGTACCTCGTAAAAGTTTTTATGTCATTCGGGAATTTTGGAAGAACCCCAAAGCAAAGTTAAAGAAAAAGAAGAAGAAATAGATAAATGACTATAGACAATAGACCAAAGACCAAAGACCATCCGCCTCCGGCGGATGAGATGTTTTTTTGTTGTCTTAGCGTAGGTGAAGTCTTTCGTCTTTAGTCTTCTGTCTTTGGTCTAAAATGTTAGAAATTCAAAGGTCATTCTGAGGTGTACGTTGAAGAAGATTAGCATCATATTTCTATTAGCTACTCTTTTATTGGTGCAAATATGCGCAGCAGAAGAAAACGATTCGTTAAAGCAAAGCATAAAAAGCGCTAATTCTATAGAAGAGGCTGAGCCGCAACTTAAAGAGTTATTGGATGTGTATAGCGCAGAGAAAGAATTTGATGAATTTTATACTTTTCTTACATCTTTAGAAAAGAATAGAAACTTAGCCTCCAGTCCGCTAATTTATTACTATAAGACGCTGACTCGTATTAATCAGATGCAATTTTTAGAAGAGAATAAGATGTGGGAGGAGCTTTTTGATAACAAGAATTTGTATGAGCCGCAGATAAAAGAGGATTTAGAAAAAGCCAGGAAGTCAAGCGTATCCATAGACGCCTTATCATTAAAACTAAAATTTATAGAGTGGCAGTTAATTAAAGATGATGAAGGGGCTTCTATAACCACTTTAGAGGAGTTGTTCAATTTAGCTCAGGAGTATGCTCAGACTCAAGGCGCTGCAATAGTTATAAAAGACATCGCCGATGAGCTGTCTCAGAAAAAAGAAGACAACTATGCCAAGAAATTATACAATGTCTACGTCTCTAAAATCGCCGAGACTGACATTGGCCAGAAAGAGTTAAAGGAGTTGGCAGAAGCTTTTATAATTGCTGATAGGGTGAATGTAGCCATTGCCCTATATGATATTTATCTAGATAAACTGGCAGATTCCCAATTGGACAGAGCGGTAGTTTTAGAAGAGATGTTTGAGATTGCGGAGAAATTTGTCCATCCTGGCTGGCAGGACGGCCTGGATCCTTTTTATGCTGAAGAGGTCTATAAGAGAATTGAGTTTTTACTCGGAGAGGAAGCCTTTACCGATTTATCGCGAAACAAGAGGTCTTATAATTTAGAGCGCATAAAAGAGCATGACCCCTGTCTTGGCGAATACCTAGAATTAGCAGATAGTTTCCCTGAATATCTTAAGAGAGATAATGTTTATTTCAGGCTGGGTATTATTTCTGCATACCTTTCTAGCAAAATAGACAAGGCCAGAGGGTATTTCTTGAAAATAATAAATGACTACCCCGAGAGCCAGGATTATCTCAATAGTTTATATCATTTAGGGCTGTTGAGCCATTGGCAGGAGGATTCCGAGAAGGCAAAAGAATACTACAATAAGATTATAGAGAAGACAAAAGGTGTCGAACCAGGGCCTGAAATAGCGACTTTAGCTAAAAGTAGAGCCGAAGAGATAGAAGAGGTTAGAGATATAGAGTATAACCTAAGGACGTTTTTAGATGCAGTGCTAATTGAAGGAGAAGAAGAGAAGTATGTTCAATTGGAACTATATGCAAAATTTGCCAAAGAGTATCTGGAAGAACCGATTGAATTCCAGACGAACTCTTATTCTATAAATACCGGGTGTCTGCAACAAGATCTGACTTATTTGTGGTCGGGTCAGTTGGGCGATAATCAGGCCCCATTTAATAAAAGTGAATTTCACACTAGCTACTTTGAATTGGGCACTAAGGTTGTCAATGTGGTTTTAGTCGGTCAATCTGGTGCGTTAGTGGGTACGGTAGAGATGGCTGACATACATCCATTGGAAGCAGAAAATAAAGAGTAAAAAATGCCAAAATTCGATTCTTCGCAATTTGTAAAATCCGGTGTGCCTCTGGGAGGCATTGGAGCAGGTAAGTTAGAGATAATGCCTTCGGGCGTTCTAGATAATTTTACCATTTTAAATAATCTCGATAAGCCGCTTACTAATTCTACTAAGAATGAGACCATTGGAGTCTTGGGTTATCACTTTGGAATTTACTACAAAGATAATAAAAGAAAAACATCCAAGCTTCTTCAAACTGTCAGGATTGCCAATTTCCCTACAATAGAAAATATCAAGTACAAGGGCGAGTTTCCCTTCGCGCACCTTGATTATGAAGATAGTGAAATACCTTTAAAGATTTCCCTGTATGCATATTCTCCATTCATCCCCAAGGAGGAAAAGAATTCTTGTTTGCCGACAGCGATATTTGAATTTAAGATTAGCAATCCCAGCAGCCGCTATATTGATTCAGCTTTGTTTATAAATATCAGGAATATAATTGGAGATTGGTGTGTTGGCAGATTCAATCAAATTATTGATGAGTCTGAATTGATATCTTTAAATACACTCCTAAAGAGGCACTCTCCATTAGACAAGGCTCAAGGCAATATGAGCATGGCGGTCGTCAAATCCAATAAATATACGGTAAGTTATTTGGGAGAATATAATTTAGCGCCTAAGCCGTTTGTCTTCAATAGGGATGATATTGGTCTGGAGGCTTTTGAATTATTTTCCAAAGATGGAGAACTTCCTAATATCAATTCCGAGATACCTGTCAATTCCGAGAGCGTGGAGTTAGGAGGCGCGCTTGCTGTAAAGTTTAAGTTAAAGCCGAAATCCAGGATAAAGATCCCAGTTATTTTAGCTTGGAATTTCCCTCTTTGTTTGGACGGACATATTTATAGCAATCACTTCAAAAACTCTCGCGAAACAGTACACCATGTCTTTACTAATTTAAAAGAATTTGGCGATAAGACAAGTAGCCTCCCAGATGAAGTTAAGAAATTAAATATACCAGAGTGGTTAAAAGACGGACTGTTGAATAATTTATATACATTTTTTTCTTCCACGCTCTGGACGAGAAGAATGCGGTTTGCTTTTCTGGAAACCGCTGAAGTTGTCCCCCTGGTGGGGACTTTGGATGTGCGTTTTTATTCTTCTTTAGCCCTGGCTTTACTCTTTCCTCAATTAGAATTAAAAGAACTATTAGAGTTTGCAGAAGTGCAGCGTGCAGACGGATACATAATGCACGACTTAGGAAGAATGCGTTTTGACTTGCCTAGTGTAAGCACGAATCGCCTATATTGGAAGGATTTAAATTCTAAATTTATCTTAATGGCTTACAGAGATTATCTCTGGACCAAAGACCCGAATTTCTTAAAGAAACTTTATCCTTTTATAAAGAAAGCTTTCTATTGGTTGATCGAGACAGATAAGAATAAGGATTATTTACCGGATAACGAAGGGGCAGATCATACTTTCGATCTCTGGAATTGCTATGGAGTGAGTGCCTACACATCAAGTGTATTCCTGGCAGCTATGTTGGCTTTGATAAAAATAAGCCAGATCACTAAAGACAAGGATACCCAGAAATCTGCAGAGGAGTATTTTAAGAAAGGAAAAAAAAGTTTTGAAAAAAAGTTGTGGCATAAATCGTATTTTATAGAGTATAATAACAGAAATAGTAGAAATTCTAAGGGGCTGCCCAAGATAAGCTTATCTTGTACCATTGCACAGTTGACAGGCCAATGGTATGCTCATCTTCTGGGCTTAGGATACATCGTTTCTAAAGAAAAGGTAGCGAAAGCCCTTAGAACTATGTTACAATCAAATGTTAAAGATTCTCCTTATGGCGTAACGACTTCTGTTTATGCCAATGGAGAAAGAGATACCAATAGTTTGCATTCTGCAAACATATGGATAGGATTAAATTACAGCTTTTTGAGCCTGTTGATTTACGAAGGTTTCCAGAAAGAGGCAGAGGAGATAGGCGAACGCGTATGGTCGAATATTTGCGAAAAAGAAAAGAATGTTTGGAATCAGCCAGATATTTATTCCAGTGTTCAAGGAGAATATATATTTGGCGATCACTATATGCGTAATTTAGCTATCTGGGCAGTATTGTTTGCGCTTTCAAAGAAAGATAAAAAGATAAAAACATTCCTAGATAGTTTTTTAAAGTAAAAAGCAAAGTAGAATTATCCAATTTATAAACATCGATATCCATTATTAATACTATGGAGAAAGCGGGTTAAAGATGCGAGATTTAGTATTTAAAGGCGAAAACCTTTCTGATCGAGCAAGAAAGAATCTTTCAATTCTTGATACTATTAGACGCTCTGGACCTATCTCCAAAACAGAAATTTCTGGTTTTATCGGAGTCAACGTTGTCACTGTCTCTAATTATGTCGAGGAGTTCCTGCGACAGAAGATAATATTTGAAAAAGAATTGGATGTCTCTAAGGGGGGAAGAAGGCCCGTCCTGCTAGATTTAAATAACCACTCAGGGTATGCTATCGGCGTAGGCATAAATCTTTTAAGCACCATTGCGGTCTTGGTGGACATGAAGGGCAAATTGATTTTAAAGATCAAGCGCGATAGGACGCAAGACAACGCTTCTGAGATCGTAGAGTCTATATTAAAACTCATAAAAGATTTATTGGCACAGGCTACAGACTATAAAGATAGGATTAAAGGAATAGGTGTAGCTATGGCTGGGATAGTGGATAATAGTAGAGAGACTGTGCGTTGGCCGGAAAAAATAGATAAAGATAGTAATTCTTATTCTCTAATCACTCTGCCCTTAAAAGATATAATTGAGAAAGAGTTTGATTATCCCGTTTGTGTTGATAACGATGCGACCATGGCCTGTTTTGGTGAACAGTGGCTGAGCCGCGAAGTAGATATGAAAGACCTTGTGTATATGTTTTCTGGCGTGGGTTGTGGGATTATGATCAATGGTGAAATCTACAAAGGCAGCAGTGGTTGTGCTGGAGAAATGTCTATATATAATACTAAAGAACAAGAGAGTGAACAAAAAGAGTTTAATTGCGCAGCAGGCCAGCCATGTCTTCTAAAGCGCTGGGAAGTTGATATCGGGATATTAGAATTAGCTAAGAAAGAAGTTGTTTCTAATAAAGACTCTAAGATTTGGCAGCTTTGCGGCGGCTCTATAAAGAGTTTAACTCTAAAAGATATCTTTGAGGCTGCGCGCCAAGAAGACCCATTAGCTTTAAATATAATAAAGAGAGCTGCTAAGCGTTTAGGGATGAAGGCTGCTTTTTTAGTCAACCTCCTTAATCCCCAGGCAGTTATTATCGGTGGTGGCCTAGAAGAAGCAGGAGCGCCCTTTATCGATGAGGTAAGGCGTACGGTTTCGGAGTGGGCTTTTGAAGAGGCGAGCAGCGCAGTGAAGGTTGTTTCATCTCGCTTAGGCGAAGATGCAGTAGCATTAGGCGCAGCTAATTTTATCGTGCGCGAAGTTTTTGCTGGCGTAAAAGAGTAATCTCATTTATATAACATATAAATATTTTTTGTTTTTTCCTTGAACTCATAATTATATTATAATATAGTATACGTAACTTAATCAATAAGGGGGGTGGATGGACAAAAAAATTAAACTCTTAGTTATTGGACTAGGGGTTTTAGCTGCCATAAGCCTGCTTATTGCCTTCCAATTAAATCTTACCAATAAGAAGATTCAGATCCGTAATGCCGAAATTGAGAAAGATTTTGCTAAAGTAAGCCAAGAAAACGAAAAGCTCACCAAAGACCTTGCCGCCGCCTTTGCGAAAAATAAGGCCGTTGCCAAAGGTGTAAGAGAGACCGAGGCTAAAGGTAAGGAACTCCAGGTAAAGATTGATAGATTAAAAGAAAGATTGGATTTAACTGCTAGCGAAAGAGATAGTTTTATCGATAAAATACAGAGCCTCATAAACGATAAGCGTAAAGTTCAAGAAGAGCTGGATAAGGAAAGAGCCAGGGTGGAGTCAAGAGAGCAAGAGAAGGAGAAGAAGGAAGAAGAAGCTACTTTAGCTACTATCTATTCGCCTACGTCTTCTCAGGAGGCGTTTTGGGCTGATGTTTTGAGACAGAAAGCAGATGCAGAACTTGAATTGGAGGGTGTGAGAGCGCAATTAAGAGAGATCACCTATAGGGCTGATGAATTGTCAAGACAGAAAAGCACAATCGAAATGGAGCTAAAGAGTACCAATGATGTAAAGGAAGATTTAGAGAGGCAGACTTCTTATAATGAGAAATTGGCTAAGGCCTTATCTGAAGATTTAGTAAGAGAGAAGAACGATAAGGAAGCGCTAATGAGTCAATTAGATTCATTGCGAGGAGATAATATGGGGATGCGCTCTAGAATTAAAGACCTAGAGAATACCAAGACGACACTTTATAAAAAGATAGATAACTTAGAGCAAGAGCGCAATGCCTTAAAGGGCAGACTTGTTCAAACAGAGAGCGTTGTTATAAAACGCGTGGACGAGATCGTTAAAATCAAGAGAGACCTGGATAAATTCCAGGCTAAAGATACATCTCGTGTAGTCTCTGGTTCCCGCACTGTTGAGCTCTCGCCCATTGTTGTAGTAGGTAAGCAGGATGTGGATAAGTCGGTCTTGACTGGTAGGGTGCTATCGGTAAATAAAGAAAATAAGTTTGTAATTATTGATTTAAGCCAGGGTTCCGGAGTAAGCGTCAATGATAAATTTAATGTATATAGAAACAATAAGTACATAGCTAGTATAGTAGTAATACAGATGCGTAAAGATATCTCAGCGGCGGATATATTAGAGAGCGCTGTTGGTCAGGAAATCAAGGTAGGAGATATCGCAAGGTCAGTTCGTTGATCCAAAATTCAGGATATTTCAAGTACAATTAAAGTTTAAAATATTTTTGAACGCAGATAATCGCATATTGCACGCAAATGGTCGCAGATACAAACCTGCGTGTATCTGCGTTAGATTAGCGAAAATCTGCGTTAAAAGATATTCTATTGAAAACTAATTGAGTGGTTGAAAAGAACAGAATAGAAGAGGTCGCAAAGTTAGCAGGAGTCTCCCCGACTACTGTCTCTAGGGTAATCAACAAAATCCTCACGGTAAAACAATCGAATCGCCTCAAAGTAGAAGAAGCAATCCGAAAGTTAAAATTCAAGCCTAATGTTATCGCCCAGAGATTAGCCAAGGGCAGGTCAGATATAATAGCTTTGGTAATTCCTCGATATGAAGGTATCTTCTTTTCTTTCTACGCTAATCAAATTATTCGAGGTGTAGGTGTAGCTACGGAGAACAGAAAATTGGATATGCTGTTGCATTTGACTAAAGAGAAAGATTCAATCGACACTGCCTCAGTGGGGGGCATTATATTTGCTGACGTTATTGCCAACAGGGAAGAATTGAAGAATGTCATAGAATCAGGGACGCCTTGCGTTGTGGTGAATAATAGAGTTAATGATTTAGATGTAGACTACGTTGCCATAGATAATAAGAATGGAGCTGTGCAGGCCATTGAGTATTTGATCAGCCTGGGGCATAGAAGTATCGCCCATATCACCGGCGACCTGATGAGTCAGGCGGCAGATGATAGATTGGAAGGCTATAAGATGGCTTTAAAGAATAAAAACATCAAGATAAAAGATGAATATATCCGAAGAGGGGATTATTCCCGTCCTTCCGCAAGAAAAGAAATGTCAGCGCTGCTAAAATTAAAACCAATGCCCACAGCCATCTTTACCTCCAGTGATGATATGGCACAAGAAGCCATTTCTGTTATTTTGGAGAAGGGCTTAAAAGTTGCCGAAGATATATCTGTGATTGGTTTTGATGATAATCCGATTTGCCTATATGGTTCTGTTGGATTGACCACTGTGAGGCAACCCTTGATTGATATGGCTGCCAAGGCAACGGGTTTGCTACATAAAAAAATGTTATCTAAAGCCGCAAAGTCTTCCACAAAGATAATTTTGCCCACTGAATTAATTATCCGGGATTCTTGTCGTAAGATTTAATCCATCTTCGCACCTGTATGTTGAGGTATTACGGGCTTGCCCGTAACAAACTATCCACTTTCATGAATATTAAAGATCAATTTCTGGCTACTGGAATTGGGAGTTTGCCTTTTCAAGATAAGGTCAAGGCTGTCGATTTTGTAATGCAGAATCTTTCGAATCACATTCCTTTCTGGCCCCAGCTGCCTAAGATTTCATTCTTAGAAAGTATGCATGTGCAATACTCAGAAGGCTTTCCCGCAAGAGTCATTGACTTAGAGAAGAAGAACCTTTATATAAATTTGCAGAGTCCGAATTTTATTGAAGAGTTCGAGAAGTGTTTTAATGCCATAAACACTAATCAGTTAGATTATTTTTCCATTAGTCCGGATTATTCCGCGGGTTTTCATGAATTTATAAAAAGAATCTCTGGCGAAGAATTAAAATTCGTTAAGGGCCAGGTAATAGGCCCTATCAGTTACGGTATGACTCTACTGGATGAAAAAAAGAAGCCCTTGTTGTTTGATGCAGAGCTCAATGAGATCATCCCGCAGTTTTTAAGCTTTAAAGCCAAGTGGCAGATAAACGAATTTAAGAAAGCAAACCCTGAGGCTGATATTATTATGTTTATCGATGAGCCGTATTTGGTTGCAGTGGGAACGAATCAGTTTGCTTCTTTTGATAAGACTGGAATCTCTGCGAAGCTCAATTGTTTAATTGATGCGATTCATGCGCAAGGGGCTATTGCAGGGGTGCATTGTTGTGGGAATACAGACTGGTCTATTATTTTGGATACAAATGTTGATATTCTAAGTTTTGATGCATTCGAATTTCTGGACAGCCTCTTCATATACAAAGACAGCTTGAGTAAATTTATTAATAGGGGTGGAGTGCTTGCTTGTGGAATAGTGCCCAATAAACAGGATTATAATTTAGAGGGCTATCTGGAGCGTGCTCTGGAAGTTTTGAAAAAAGATAAGCTGTTTCTACAAAATGGAGTTGTGATTACACCTAGCTGTGGATGCGGAACGGTGCCGGAGGACTTTGCTAAAAAGGTCCATTTGTTGTCCCGGGATATCGCCGAGGCTTGTTCTGGGAAGTAGAAAGTGCCCAAATTTAAACTTATAATTTTTGACCTTGATGGAACGTTAGTTAATAGCTATCCGGCCATAATCAGTAGTACTAATTATACTCTACAAAAATTAGGCTTAAATAGACGCAGCTCGGATGCAATAAAGAGGGCTGTGGGCTGGGGTGATAGAGCGTTGCTTATTCCTTTTTTCGGAAAGAGAAATTTAGAGGCAGCGCTATCAATTTATAGGAGGCACCATAAGATTTCGCTTAAAGCAAAGACACGGTTTATGTCCTATGCCTATAGGTTGTTAAGCTACTTAGATAAAAAAGGGTACAAACTGGCTGTAGCTAGTAATCGACCCTCGAAATTCTCTGATATTTTATTAAGACATTTAAAGATCAAGAAGTTTTTTGACTATGTGTTGTGTAAAGACCAGATAAGATATGGCAAGCCACATCCGAGCATATTAAACAAAGTTATGCATAAATTAAATGTTGATAGAAAAGAAGTACTTTATGTCGGTGATATGGCTATAGATGTGCGTACAGGTAGAAGAGCTAGGGTCAAGACATTTGCAGTAAGCACAGGTTCAAGTACTGTTGCAGAATTAAAAAAGGAGAAACCTAGTTTTATGGGCAGGGATTTATCCAGGTTGTTTAAGATTTTATAAGATGATTCAAGAACTAATAGTGATAGGTGTGCTCTTGTTTTTCTCGGCACTATTTTCTGGCAGTGAGACTGCGTTGGTGTCTTTGGATTCAATCAAAATCAAGAGGATGCAAAAACAAAACAAAGACACAAGGTGCCTTCAGGGGCTTTTGTCTAATCCTACCAGATTTCTGACTACCATATTAATAGGTAACATGTTGGTTAATATTACGCTATCTACAGTATTGACTTCAGTTTTAATCAAGACTTTAGGCAATAGGGGGCTGGCTGTTTCAATAGGAGCGGCTACTTTCTTATTATTGATATTCGGAGAAGTCACCCCTAAGACATTTGCCATAAAGAGGGCGGAAGCCTTTTCTTATAATGTGGCTAGGCCGTTAGAGATATTCGCTAGGATAATTTTTCCTATTCGCTACGTTTTTAATTTTATTGCCAAAGCTATAATAAGAGCTTTTGGCATACGCCTCGATAAAGAGCTTCCTTTGACTTCTGATGAGTTACAATCTGTGATCGAACTAAGCCACAAGCACGGCATAGTAAAAGAGAATGAGAAGGAGATGATTCGTTCTGTTCTGGAATTGACTAAAGCTGATGTTCAGTCAATCATGACACCTCGCCCAGACATAAAGGCCCTCTCTGTAGATAAAAGTCAAAAAGAGGCATTAGACTTTTTAAAGAAGGTAAAGCACTCTAAAGTCCCTATTTACAAAGGCACGATTGATAATATAACGGGGATCCTATATGCAAAGGATCTTTTCTTTTCGCCCAATAGGGATTTCAGGACTTTGAGCAGGCCGGCTATTTTTGTCCCAGAGACAATGAAGATCGACGACCTATTAAAAGACTTCCAATCTCAGAAGTCCAAGGTCGCCATTGTTGTAGACGAATATGGAAATACTTACGGCCTGGTCACTTTTGAGGATATTTTGGAAGAGATAGTCGGTGAGATATATGACGAATTTGAGACAAAAGAGCAATTTATAGCAGCGTTAGATAAAAAGACCTTTAGGATAAGCGGTAAGAGCCCTATAGATCTTGTAAATGAAGAGTTGAACTTGAATATTCCTAAAGGCGATTACGATACTATCGCTGGCTACATGTTGTATTTATTTGAGAAGATCCCCCAGGAGGGAGAGATATTCAAAAAAGGCAATCTCTCTTTTTGTATCGAGAAATTAGTAGCTAGAAGGATAAAATCTATTATTTTAAAGAGGCTATGATAGCAGCATATATTATCTATATAATTTTATCTATTGGGCTGGCAGCTTTTTTCTCCGGGAGCGAGACGGCATTCACGTCTATCAAGTTTATAAAGCTGATCCACTTGATTGAGAAAAAAGATAAGGCTGCGCTTTTAGTGCATAGTATCATAAAGCGTCCCGATAAATTATTGACCACAACCCTGGTGGGAACAAATGTTTCAGTTGTTGTGGCTTCGGCGCTTGCAACTAATTTAGCTTTTCAGTTTAATGAACTTGCTGCTCCCGCCATAGCCACGTGCTTTATGGTTCCTCTGCTTTTAATTTTTGGTGAGATAATCCCTAAGACCATAAGCCAGAATAAGTCGCATCAACTTTGCCTGAAAATCGCCCCACTTGTATTGTTTGTCGAGAAGGTATTTTCTCCCATTGTCATAGTTATTAGTGCCATAACGACATCTTTATTACACTTGATCGCACCCCGAGCCATAAAGAAGAATCCTTTTCTTACAAAGGACGAGATTAAATTGATTATCCGAGACGTCTCTCAAGAGGGCATAATAGAAGATTATGAGAGAGGGGTAATAGACAGGATATTCGATTTTACCCTTACAAAGGCCGCGGATATTATGGTGCCTATAAAGGAGGCTACTGTTGTCCAATCCTCGGATTCCAGAGAATCGGTTTTAGAGAAATCCAGAAAGTTTGGTTTTACTCGCTTGCCAGTCTTTGAGGGAAAAGGAATAAAAGGAGTTGTAAATATATTCGAAATTTTCTATAATGTCGAAGATAAAGATTGGGGGGAGTTTATACGTCCTCTGATGACCGTCTCTTTTGATGAGCGGTTGGATGTTGTATTCTCAATAATGCAGCCCAACAAAGAAACAATGGTCGCAGTTTTAAGAAATAACGTACCCATAGGTATACTTACTATGGAAGATTTAATCGAGGAGATAGTCTATAGGGCAAAACCTGAGACCGGCTCCACACAAAACAAGAATTAATCTAAAAACATTCTACAAAAATCAAACATGATTACACAGATTATAAAAGCAGATTACACAGATTGTGAAAGATAGAGATCCTCTCACTGAAAAGATAATCGCCTGTTGTTTTAAAGTTCATTCAGAACTAGGGCCAGGCTTTAATGAGAGGATATACCATAAAGCGCTTAAACTAGCCTTAGAAGAGGCGGGTTTAAAATACCAGACAGAGAAAGAATTTACTGTCTTCTTTCAAGATAAAAGAGTTGGTTCTCTTAGATTAGATTTAATTGTGGAAGAAGAAGTTATTATTGAAATTAAAGCATTAACAGGCAATATTCCAGACGTCTTTAAACACCAGCTACTTTCGTATCTAAAAGTATCTAACTTACATGTTGGCCTATTAGTTAATTTTGGCAATAAGAGTTGTCAGATAAAGCGGTTTATGTTTTAATCTGTGTAATCTAATATTAATCAATGTAATCAGGTATAATATATTAGTTATACCTGAACATTATACCAGGAGTTTAAAATGGGAAGAAGAAAAAGAAGAGGAAAATTACGCTGGCGCTCCAAAAAAGCAAATCATGGTAGAAAGCCCAACAAGGGATAATACACTTTTTGATCGACTATGAAGAGATCTATTTTCTTTTTATGGATATTTCTATTTAGCCTTCTTATTGTATTTGGCAACAGTAATGCCCTGGCGGACGAAAAGTTAGAAGTAAAGATATTCCATTCTATAAACTGCAAATACTGCATTGATCTCAAAAAAGACTTCCTGCCTAAGGTTTTACCCAAATATGAAGACAAGATAGAGGTAGAATATCTCGATATCGCCAAGCCTGAAAACCTGCAGATGTTTGTTGCCCTTGAGAAGAGATTCGGTGTCAAAGCTAGGATACCATCTATTTTAATCGGCAAGAATTTTCTAGTAGGCTCTGCTCAGATTCGGTCCGGACTTGAGCCAATATTGAAAGCATATATGGTGCAGCCTTTTGAGCCCACAATCAGAATAGGTAGGGTTGACCTATTGGAAAAATTCCATTCGTTTTCTCCTTTGGCTATAATAGCTGCTGGCCTAATAGATGGCATTAATCCTTGCGCTTTTACAGTGCTCATATTTTTTATTTCTTTTCTTACACTCATGGGATATAAGAAAGTAGATTTGATAATTATTGGCTCGACGTTTATCTTGGCCGTATTCTTGACATATTTAGCTATAGGCTTGGGTATATTCAGAGGCCTTTATGAATTAAAACATTTTCACCTATTGCTTAAAAGCACATATTTTGGTTTAGCGATTTTATGTTTTCTTATGGCTTATTTTAATTTAAGAGACTTCTTTGTGTATAGAAGAACACGAAATACAGATTCTCTAAAGGTCAAATTGCCCAAACCGATTAGGTCTCGTATAAATGCTATAATTTCTAAGTATTATCGTCGTGACCCGAATTCACAATCAAAAGGCAAGGTTAGTCTGATTGTGAGTACATTTATAGTGGGGATTCTGGTTTCATTATTGGAGGCTGTATGTACTGGCCAGGTGTATCTACCTACAATAGTATTTATCTTGAAAGAACCGGCTCTACGCGTTAAGGCTATATTCTTTCTCCTTTTGTACAATGCCATGTTTGTGATACCTTTGCTTGTAATCCTCCTGCTAGTTGTTTTAGGTACTAGTTCAAAGAAGATGGAGGAGTTCTTCAGAAAGAGAGTGGCGCTGGTCAAGATATTAATGTTTCTTTTATTCTTAGGCCTAGGGGCATTTTTGTTAGCAGGGGTATAATTATGAAAAAATTAGGCTTGGTTTTAGTTTGTTTTTTTATCTTTACTGTTAGCATTAGTGCTGAATCTTTGCAAAATGAAGATGGCAAGTTGGCAGTAAGTTTAGAGTCTACTAATGTAGAATACAATTTAGGAAGTATTGAGAGAGGCGAGGTTATACATGAGATTGTCTGGCTCAGAAATAATTTGGAGCAGCCACTGGCGATAAAAGAAGCTAGGTCAACTTGCGAATGTATAGACAGCTCTACTGATTCCCAGGTAGTTGACCGGGGTGAAGTTTTTGAAGTTGAGATAACTTTTGATACCCAGGGTATAAGCCAAGGCGATGCCGAAGAAGTGATTTATATTTTGACTGAGAATATGGATTATGAGATTATTCGCTTGCTTATCTTAGCCACAATAGTTGATACTAAATAAATGCTTTACTTTTTCAAATAAATAATTTATCATACATACTTTGGTTATCTTCAATTATTATCAATTCATAGTAAATCACTTTATGGGAGGAAATAATGTTTGATCCGGTACTGTTTGCACCCGTTGGTTCGATATTGGCCTTAGGTTTTGCTTTTTATTTAGCCTTGTCTATCTTAAGAAAAGATGAAGGCACTGATAGAATGAAGGAGATTGCCGAGGCTGTGCGTGTTGGTTCGATGGCTTATCTTAAGAGGCAGTACATGGTAGTAGGGATATTTTTTGCTGTTGTATTTGTTGTGCTCTTATGGCTGGCGCTGAATAACTATCTAGTCATTTTTGTCCCTTTTGCCTTTCTCACTGGCGGTTTCTTTTCAGGACTTTCGGGATTTATAGGTATGACCATTGCTACAAAATCAAGCGCTAGGACCGCCAATGCTGCACGTACAAGTTTAAATAGTGGGCTAAGAGTGGCTTTTTCTTCGGGCGCAGTAATGGGGCTTACAGTTGTAGGCCTAGGGTTACTCGATTTAAGTGTATGGTATTATTTCTTAAATTGGTACTATGAGTCACATTCTACTCCTATGGGTTTAGATAAAATAGCAGCCATTACTTCCACTATGCTCTGTTTTGGCATGGGGGCAAGTGCCCAAGCTTTATTTGCTAGAGTCGGCGGAGGCATTTTTACGAAAGCTGCAGATGTGGGAGCAGACTTAGTAGGAAAAGTAGAAGCAGGAATTCCCGAGGATGATCCGCGCAATCCTGCGGTTATCGCTGACAACGTAGGTGATAATGTAGGCGATGTTGCCGGCATGGGAGCGGATCTCTATGAATCATATGTAGGTTCAATTGTAGCTACAGCAGCTTTAGGCGTGGCAGCGGGATTAGGTGTGCGTGGCGTTACTGTTCCTATGGTTATGGCTGCAGTTGGTGTAGTAGCTTCAATCATTGGAACATTCTTTGTAAAGAGCAGAGAAGATGCTTCGCAGGCTGTTTTATTAGCCGCATTGAGAAAAGGTGTTTTTTCTAGTGCGCTAATTATTGCTATAAGCTCATACTTTTTAATTAAGAATATATTAGGGATAGAACATATTGGGGTGTATTGGTCGGTATTATCCGGTTTACTGGCAGGAATAATATTAGGCTTGTCTACCGAATATTATACTTCGTCCAGATATAAACCTATGCGTACAGTTGCTGAGTCAGCTTTGACAGGCCCAGCTACGGTAATCATCAGCGGTCTTTCAGTAGGCATGATGTCTACAGCTATTCCAGTTGTAGTAGTAGCTATTGCCATAATGGCCAGCTATTTCTTTTCTGGTGGTGCGACTAATTTTAATGCTGGTTTATATGGTGTGGGAATCTCTGCGGTGGGGATGCTTTCTACTTTAGGTATAACCTTGGCTACAGATGCATATGGTCCTGTAGCAGATAATGCCGGCGGCAATGCACAGATGGCTGGTCTGGGTCCGGAGATCAGAAAGCGGACAGATGCCCTAGATTCTTTAGGAAATACAACAGCCGCCACCGGAAAAGGATTTGCTATCGGTTCCGCGGCCCTAACAGCATTGGCGTTAATCGCTGCTTTTAAGAGTGAAGTAACCATCTATGGCTATCAACTAGATTTATCTTTAATGAATCCCAGGGTATTGGTGGGTTTATTAGTCGGTGGCATGTTGCCGTTCCTATTTTGCTCGATGACGATGAGTGCAGTAGGCCGGGCAGCAAGTAAGATTGTTGTGGAAGTCAGAAGGCAGTTTAAAGAGATAGTTGGTCTTATGGAAGGTAAGGCAAAACCAGATAATGTTCAGTGTATAACTATTGCCACAAAGGCTGCTCAGAAAGAAATGATCGCGCCATCGCTTATAGCAATAACTGTTCCCATAATAATGGGTATAGTTGTAGGTGTCGATTCTGTTGTCGGGCTACTTATAGGGGCTCTTGTGTGCGGTTTTGTTTTGGCGATCATGATGGCTAATGCTGGCGGCGCTTGGGATAACGCCAAAAAATACATTGAAGAAGGTAATTACGGTGGTAAAGGTTCAGCTGCGCATAAAGCCGGTGTGGTGGGAGATACCGTGGGAGATCCTTTTAAAGACACGTCTGGACCTTCTATTAATATTCTGATTAAACTAATGTCTATGGTCTCTATTGTCTTTGCTTCTTTTATTATTAAGAACACTTTGTTTAAATAAACATACAAATAGTTTATAAGCAATGCCCCGTATCTTTTAGGTGCGGGGTTTTTTATTTTTGAAAATAGATTCCTAGATATTGCTTAAGACCGACTTTGGCATAAAGTATTCCCTAACTTGCCAAAGGTACCAGATGACAACTATACCTGCGAGCATGGTGATGTTAAAGATTGAGAACAAGTGTATTGCCAATATTGGTAGAGGGTCATGAAAAGAAAAAGAGGCAAAGGAGGATTTTCCTGATATCTCTATCAGGGGGACGAATGTAGAATTTGGAAGTACCAAAGAGAGCACGGCAAGCAAGCTGTTGCCGATAAAAAATAAGTGGTATAAGAATGAAATATACCAGATAGTAACCGTAGGCCGGGAGAAGCCAAAATACAATATTAAGGGCAGCAATACCAGAATACTATTAATTATTACCGAAGGTAGGTTTCCTAAAACAGTGCCCCAGTAAATTACTTTTGTAAAAGGACTCAAAAAAACTGCAGAGAAAGCAGAGATTAAAGCAATGAGTGCGTAGACATATCTCATTATAAGGAGCCCCTTTGGTAACTTTCTGCGATTTTCTGCCATAGGAAAATCTTATCACTTCGACCTAAAGAAATCAACAACAAAATATAATAGAATATATAGCCTATGCTAAAAGAAGATATATATTAAGTATTATCAAATCTATTTAATTGACTAAAATATATGTTATAATGAATGAAAATGAGGAGAAAGCTGTGAAGAAGTTATTAGAAAAGAAGCTGTCTCGTAGGGAATTCGTTAAGTTTTCCCTGGTTACTTTTTTTGCCTTAATTTCCAATAATTGGTTATCGCGATTAGCTTTTTCTCAATCCGCTAAAGGAGAGACCAACGCTAGAAAGAAGAAGAACATAAAAGGCCAGCACGACCTTGTGGTAGCTAAGGGGGAGGATCCGGGTGCAATAACGCGTCAAGCCATAGAGGCCTTGGGCGGAATGGATAAGTTTGTCAAAAAAGGCGATATAGTAGTCATCAAACCTAATATGGCTTGGGATCGTGCTCCTGAATACGCAGCTAATACAAATCCGCTAGTAGTAGCTGCCCTAGTTGAACTTTGCTTTGAAGCGGGAGCAAAAAGGATAAATGTCTTTGATAGAAGCTGCAACAGCGCTCAGCGTTGTTATGATAGTAGCGGCATAAAGAAGGCTGCTTTAGAAAAAGGGGCAAAGGTCTATTTTGTGGATGATTGGAACTTCGTTGACGCAAAATTTGGATATGATAGCCCAATGCAGGGCTGGCCAATATACAGAGATGCCATAGAGTGCGATACATTTATTAATGTACCTATACTTAAACACCACGCACTTGCAGAGTTAACTATTTCTATGAAGAACCTTATGGGCGTATGTGGTGGCGATCGCGGTCGTATGCATACAGATATCGGTAGAAGACTCCTAGATTTAACGGATTTTATCAGTCCTGACTTGACAGTCATAGATGCCTATAGGATACTTGATGCCAACGGCCCCAGCGGCGGAGATATCAAAGACGTAAGACTTCTTAAGACCATAATCGCAGGTACAGATCCTACACTAGCTGATGTTTATGCTTGTAAGCTCGCTGGCAGAGAACCCCTTGATGTCCCTAATATTGCTGAAGCGGCCCATAGAGGTTTTGGTAGTCTTGATATTGACAGTGCTGATATCCTTAAATTAAACACTTGATTCTAGCCTAAAGTATCCTTATGAGAAGATTGATTATTTTAAGACGCATTTCACAGTGCGTTTTCTTTATACTATTTGTTTATATCCTCTGGTCCACAACTTATCCTCTTCAAGGGGTCTTGGCCCCAGATACCTTTTTTAAGATAAATCCCCTAATAATGTTTACTATTTCTATAAGCGAAAGGGTATTGCTTAGTGGGATAGTTTCTTCTGTCTTGATGGTCGTTCTTACCTTAATATTAGGCAGGTTCTTTTGTGGTTGGATTTGCCCTTTGGGTACAACAATAGATATGGTAGGCAATTTGAGAAAGAAATCCCCTTTAAGGGAATCAACAAATAGTAAATTGCGCTTACCTAAATTTATCTTCTTAGGGGCGATATTATTCTTTTGTGTATTAGGTGTTCAGATGGCCTGGTTTTTTGATCCTATGGTCATTATGGCCAGATTTATATCGCTTAACTTAATACCTACCATTACTCTGGTGCTGGATAAAATATCTATAGTAGCCATAAAGGTATTTGGGTTTAATACAGGGATATACGATTTTTACCGCACTTTAAAATCATCCGTTTTGGGAGTTCATGTTTATTACTTTGCCCACTCTGGGGTGATTTTCTTATTCTTCCTAACTATTGTGGGAGCGTCTTTAGCGTTGAGCAGATTTTGGTGCAGGGCTATTTGTCCTTTGGGAGCGATGTACTCATTTTTAGCTAATTTCTCTTTTTTAAAGCGTTCGATCAAGAGTTGTAATGGCTGTAAGAAATGCAGAAGCAATTGCCGCATGGGGGCGATCAAAGATGATTTAAGTTATGCTAGTGGAGAGTGTATTCTCTGTATGGATTGCATATATGATTGTCCTGAAAATATAACCCAATTTAAGTTTAGGGCTTTCAGTAATAAGAGGAAGAATAGTATACATTTAGATGAGAAAGGGATGTCTCGAAGGAACTTTCTTTTATTACTAGCAGTTTCTTCGTTCTCATCATTGGGTTTTAGATACAAGCCTAGGGCAAAGTGGTTTATCTCTAAGTTATCTATAATAAGGCCTCCCGCGGCCCTTAAGGAAGATGATTTTCTGGATCGTTGTATTCGTTGTGGTAATTGTATGAAGGTGTGTATTACCAATGGATTGCAGCCTGCGTTTCTGCAGACTGGCTTTACAGGCATCTGGACTCCTCATCTCGTTCCTGAGATTGGATACTGTGAATACCAGTGTACACTCTGCGGTAGTGTCTGTCCCACAGGGGCAATAAGAAAAGTTTCGGTCCAAGAAAAAAAGAGAGTTCGTTTAGGATTTGCTCAGATAGATCGTTCTATGTGTTTACCGTGGGCGGATAAAACAGAGTGTATTGTCTGTCAAGAGCACTGCCCAGTTGCTGATAAGGCAATCAAGCTCATAAGAGAAGATCTGGGCGATAGGGTAATCTTTATGCCATATGTAGATAGGTCGTTATGCGTTGGTTGCGGAATATGTCAGAATAAATGTCCTGTGAGGCCAGTCAGAGCAGTAAAGGTATATCCTTTTAAGTCGAGGAGAATTTTGTAGCATGAAAGCGATATCATTAATTTCTGGCGGCCTAGATAGCACCCTGGCCACGAAGCTAATATTAGATCAAGGCATAGAGGTAGTTGGTTTAAATTGCAGAAGTCCTTTTTGTCAGTGCGATCATGGTAAAGGTTGTAAAAACTCAGCCAAGGAAATTACTGCAAAGTTTGGCATAGAATTAAAGTACATAAACACCTCTTTGGAATTCTTAGAGATAATAAAAAATCCGCCACATGGTTATGGAAGCAACATCAATCCCTGTATTGATTGTAGAATCCTTATGCTAAATAAAGCAAAGGAACTAATGCGGCAGATAGGTGCATCGTTTATTATTACTGGCGAGGTCATGGGACAGAGGCCCATGTCACAAAAAAGGCCCACTTTGCGTTTGATTGAAAAAGAAGCAGGGCTTGTAGGTTTTATAGTTAGACCTTTATCTGCAAAGGTCTTAGAACCTACTGAGCCCGAGAAGTTAGGGTGGGTAGATAGAAGCAAGTTGCTTTCTATCTCTGGCAGAGGAAGGAAAGATCAAATAGCCCTAGCAAAGGAATTTAACGTTAATGATTATCCATGTCCTGCGGGGGGTTGCTTGTTGACCAATGAGGGATATGCTAATAAGGTAAGGGATTTAATAAAGCATGATGAGCTTAAGTTAGAGAATATCGCTATTCTTAAAATGGGCAGGCACTTTAGAATTGGCTCTCAATCAAAATTAATCGTAGGAAGGGATGGGAAAGAGAACCAAAGATTATTAGATATTGCTCAGGAAGGCGACACTGTCTTTGAGCCGATTGAAGAAATAAGAGGACCGGTCGCCCTGGGCAAGGGAGAGCTTAATGAAGAGCAAATAGGTATTTCCGGTAGGATTATTGGTAGATATTGCGATGAAGGCGACGTTGGTCTTCAAATTAGAATAAGAAAAGTTCCCGCAGATTGCGAGAAGATAGTTTCATTCTCGCCGTTTAAAGACAACGAGTTACCCCCCTTCAGAATTTAACCCTTAAAACCTCCTTAAAGAAATATCAAATAAATACTTGACAAAGTAAGGTACTTCGGTTATACTTTACTAACTCGATAAAGTAAGTAGACTTTAAGTTAAAAGCAATATTGAATTGTCTGCAATTGGCAGATATTATTTTTTGAGTAATACTCTACTAAGATGATAGAGATAATAATATATAGCTTATTATAAGGAAGGAAGGTAAGAGTGGAGCATCCAAAGCGCACATTAGTAAAAACAATAACTTGGAGGATAATTGCGTTAGTAACAACAATTGCTGTAGTATATATTTATAGTGGCGATGTTCATGAGTCATTGGTCGTTGGCATAGGCGCTAACTTTCTTAAGATGTTCTTCTATTATATCCATGAAAGGGTATGGAATAGGGTGGATTTTGGCAGGGTTAAGTCACCAGATTACGAAATATAAACTAACAGGTAAATAAGGAGGATGAGATGAGTTTATTGGAAACTAGAGAAGATCTAAAGGTGTTGGTGGAATTGCTAACTTTCAAACAGAAGGTCGAGCGCTCTAAGGCGCTTATCCAGGAGGCGTATGAGCACTATGGTGATTCTTTGGTTGTTGCCAATAGCCTGGGTAAAGATTCTGTGGCTGTTTGGGATTTAGCAAAACGCGTTAATCCTAAGATAAGAGGCTTTATTGTTACTACAAGGTATAAGCCGAAAGAGACAGTTGATTTCATGAATGAGGAAGTTAAAAGGTATCCTGAATTGAAGATTTACAAAAGCGATATAGAGATACCAGAGAAACTCTATGAGACAAATCCTGATAGATGCTGTGATATTTTAAAGGTCGAACCTGTAAAGAGGGCTGTTAAAGAAATGGAAGTTAAATGCTGGGTGACGGGCCTACGTTGTACAGAGGGCCGCACGCGCACGGACTACAGAGAGATCGAGGAGAGAGATGAAGGTTTGATCAAACTTAATCCTATATTGATTTGGAAAGAACGAGAAGTATGGCAGTACTTGGCACTGTATGGAGTTAGGGTCAATTCTTTATATGCAGAAGGATATCGTTCATTGGGTTGCTCACCTTGCACAAGAATTACAAATGATGATAATGAACGTGCCGGACGATGGATAGGAACGAGTAAATGCGGCGGGGAGTGTGGTATCCATACAAGACCGCTTACAAGTTTTGCCAAAGCTCATGTATAAAAAACAGAAAAAGATAAAATATTATCCGCTGGCCATTAATCTAAGCGATAAAAACGTTGTTGTTGTGGGTGGCGGAGTGGTCGCAGAGCGTAAGGTGAAATCGTTGCTAGAAGCGCGGGCTTCGGTAAGGGTTATATCTTTGACAGCAACTCCTGCATTGAAGCGGTTAGCAAAAGATAAAAAGATTATTTGGGCTAGGAGATTTGTGGAAAAGAGCGATGTTAGAGATGCTTTTATTGTAATTGCAGCCACAAATAGCGCTGAGACTAATAAAGAAGTTAGCCGTTGGGCAAAAGAGCACAAGAGTTGGGTTAATGTAGTAGACAAACCTTTGTTAAGTGGGTTTATTTCACCTGCAGTATTACGCACTAAAGAGGCTCTCTTAGCTGTGTATACAGATGGCCGCAATCCGGTTCTTTCTCGTGACTTAAAGAACTTTTTAAAGGAGCACTGGGATGAATTTTTACGTTATAGGAATAGACTATAGAGCCATCCAGCCTGAAATTCGGCAGGTGATATGCCGTCGGCGTAATGAGATTGAGGAACACTGCCAAAATATCAATTTAGGCCAGATAGCCGTTCTTTTTACTTGCAACAGAATTGAGATATACGGCACAGCTAGTGATGATTCCTCAGTATGGAAGATCGTGTATTCTCTTCGAAAGAGATTTCCTGAATTATTCTCAAAGATATATGTAAAGAACAGCAGCCATAAGACGATTCGACATGCGCTACGATTGGCTTGCGGCTTAGAATCTCCGATTTTGGGTGAGCAGCAGATCGTTGATCAGTTAAGATTATGGGTAGGAAGTGGCCTCTTGCCTTTGCTGCTTAGGGCATTATGGGTTCAGGTTTTAGCAGTAGCAGAGGATATCAGATTTAAGTCAGGTATAAATATAGGAAAATCTGATGTTGTTGAGTTTGTGTTAAGCGATTTAAAAAAGCGCATCAATCTTCAAAAGCAGAGAGAGGTTGTAGTTATTGGTACGGGCAAGATCGCACAATTAGTATCAGAAAAACAGATAGGTAAAACGAAATTATATTTTGCCTCCCGAAAGAGGCATTCCCGTTCAAGACGACTGGCCAGGAATTCTGATGGGCAGGCAATATTACTTGATGACTTAGGAGAAAAACTTTTAACTGCGGATGCACTAATAAGCGCTACATCTAGTCCGCACCTTGTACTTAAAAGAAGTCATTTGGTTAAGGCTGCTAGCCAGAGAAAAAGGATTCTTTATCTATATGATTTGGCTGTACCTCGAGATATTGATCCGGGTGTAGCGAATATTAAAAACGTATTCTTACAAGATCTGGATAGCTTAGAGAATGTTTTTAAACAGCACAATCAAAGCTTTGAGCCATATGCGCTTAGTGCAGGATTCTTGATAGAAGAAACGGTAAGAGCGATTGAGGAGAAAATTGATGCATACGCGTATCAAGGTAGGGACGCGGCCGAGCTTGTTAGCGTTGAAGCAGTCTGAAGAGATACAAAGGCGCCTACCAAACACAATTCTTGATGTTGTGACTATCGAAACTAAAGGCGACAAAGATAAAGTGACGCCTCTTGTTAAAATAGAGGGTAGCGATTTTTTTACCGATGAAATTGAATCGGCATTGTTAAATAAAAGAATCGATGTTGCTGTGCATAGCGCAAAAGATCTCGAGTCGAATATCGCTTTGGATTTGTTTATTGTGGCTATGACAAAATCAATTAGTCCCTTTGACTGCCTAGTGTCAAAAGGTAATTATACTTTAGATAGTCTGCCATTGAATTCGATTATCGGTACCAGCAGCAGAAACCGCAGAGATAGTATCGTAAGGTATAGAAAGGACTTAATTGCTAAAGATATACGAGGCAATGTTGATGAAAGATTAAGGCAGTTGGATAGAGGTAATTTTGATGCGATTATTGTTGCTCAGGCGGCTTTAATCCGGCTGGGGCAAGAGAAGCGAATCGCACAAACTATCCCTTCCAACATAATCGAGCCACATCCTTTACAAGGGAGACTGGCTATACAGATCCGTAAAGATAGAGACGATTTAATCGAAGTCTTCAGAGGTATAGATGAAACGTAAGACAGGGAAAGTCTATATAGTTGGTGCCGGCCCAGGCGATCCGGAGTTAATCAGCGTAAAAGGTTTGAAAGCGCTTAGGAGAGCGGATTGTGTGCTTTATGATTTTCTGTCCGCTCCTGAATTATTAAAACATACCAAACGTAACTGTGAAAAAGTATGTGTAGGTAAAGCAGACGGGCTGCATCTTTTGGAGCAGAAACAAATAAACCAGTTGCTCTATAAAAAGTCGATCATCCACAAAAACGTCGTACGCCTTAAGGGGGGAGATCCTTTTATTTTTAGTAGAGGCTCTGAAGAAGCAAGATATCTTGTGCGTAAGGGAGTGGATATTGAAGTCGTTCCAGGCATAACTTCAGCTATTGCTGCTCCGGAGAGCGCAGGCATTCCTCTAACCATAAAGAATAAAATATCATCGGTAGCTATAATTACAGGTAGAAAGAAGGACATTGATGCTGATATTGAAGCCCCTTCTTGTCAGACTCTGGTTTATCTTATGGGCGTGGCTAATATTGCTAATATTATAAAGGCACTGCGCAAAAGCGGCAGAGATCCAAATACGCCTTGTGCTTTTATAGAGAGAGCTACCCGTAGTGATTCCCGGGTAGTATATGCGACTATAAAGACGATAGAAAGCAGAGCTAAGAAGTTTAATGTAAGGCCTCCGGCAGTTTTAGTTGTGGGAGAAGTAGCAGGAAAATCAAAGAGGATTATTAGAGATGTTACGAGCTAAGAAAGAAAAGCCTAAAAGATATAATATAAGTGTCGATGAATTGATCTATCCTTTATTCGTCAAGCCAGGGCGAGGTTTACAGGAAGAAATTCCATCCATGCCCGGTGTGTTTAGATTTTCTCCGGATACTTTAGTCAAAGAAGTCTCTAAGTTGGAGAGGGCAGGACTAAGGCGTTTTCTTGTTTTCGGTGTGCCGGACGAAAAAGACTGGCAAGGTTCTGGGGCTTGCAGAGAAGACAATATCGTAGCAGAGTCTGTGTATTCACTTAAAATACATTTTTCTAACATCTCAATTATTACGGATGTTTGTTTATGCGCCTACACTTCTCATGGTCATTGTGGTGTGATTGTGAAACAGCAAAATACAATAGATAGGATCGCTACATTAAAATCACTCTCTAATATGGCCTTATCTCATGCTCGGGCCGGAGCAGATTTTGTTGCTCCTTCTGCTATGGCCAAGAATCAAGTAAAAGCCATAAGGAGCACCCTTGATAAGAATGGTTACGCACAGACAAAGATTTTAGGGTATTCGGCAAAATTCGCTTCAAATTTTTACGGTCCTTTTAGGGCCGTGGCAAATTCAGCCCCGAAGTCCGGAGACCGCAGAGGGTATCAATTGGACTACACGAAAAGAGAATCCGCGCTGGATAGGGTTAAACAGGATATCAAAGAAGGAGCAGATATTGTTATGGTTAAACCTTCCCTTGCTTACCTAGATATAGTAAGAGATGTAAAGAATAGATTTAATCATCCTTTGGCTGTTTATAATGTGAGCGGCGAGTATGCTTCGGTAAAAAATGGCGCAAAAAATGGTTTTTGGGATGAAAGAGAGATAGTTTTTGAGATTATTAGTTCTATAAAGAGGGCAGGCGCAGATTTTATTATTACTTACCATGCCAAAGATATTGCTGGTTGGTTAAAGAAAGAGAGACGATAGAGATGGCTTATACTGCAAATAAGTTATTATTTAAGCAAGCCGAGAAATATCTGGTTGGCGGGGTAAACAGCCCTGTGCGTTCCTTTAGCTATGTTGGCGGGAATCCCTTGCTAATTAAAAAAGGCAAAGGATCGAAGATATCTGATTATGATGGCAATACCTATATAGACTATGTTCTTTCTTATGGTGCTTTGATTTTAGGACATGCTTATCCTAAGGTAGTTGAGAGCCTGAAGAAGGCCGCTGAAAATGGCTTTAGTTTTGGAGCGACTAATTTAGGAGAGATTAAACTCGCAGAGTTGATCCGAGAAGCGATACCTTCCATAGAAAAAATACGCTTTGTAAATTCCGGGACTGAGGCGGTTATGGGCGCTGTTCGATTGGCCAGAGGGTATACTGGAAGAGACAAGGTAGTTAAATTTAGGAATGCCTATCACGGACACGCTGATTACTTTTTGACTAAAGGAGGATCCGGCCTAGCCTCTCTGGGAATACCTTTAAGCAGGGGGGTACCTAAGGATTTTATAAAACATACGATCATCGCTGATTATGGAGATCAAAATTTAGTTGAGCGCATATTCAAGAAATATGGTTCACAGATAGCAGCTGTGGTTGTCGAGCCGGTAGGTGGAAATTATGGAGTGATTACTCCGGATATAAGTTTTCTTAAGAACCTTCGCCGCATAACCAAGAAATTTGGAACTCTTTTGATATTCGATGAGGTCATTACCGGTTTCAGGTTTCACTATGGCTCTGTTGTTGATATTTTTAGCATTAGACCTGATTTGATTTGTTTGGGGAAGATTATTGGAGGCGGATTACCTATAGGGGCTTTCGGAGGCGCAGATAGAATTATGAATAACCTTGCTCCTTTGGGCAGAGTCTATCAGGCGTCTACGTTTGCAGGTAATCCGATTGTGATGTCTACGGGTATCGCAACGCTAAAAGTACTATCTTCATTGCAAAAGAGATACGATGAGTTAACATTAAACACAGAAGATCTATGTCGAACGATTGAAGATTTCGCCAAGCAACACAATATAAATTTAGATATTTCTCATTATGGGCCTATGTTTAGTTTTAGGTTTCGCACAAAGAGTCAATTCCAGCGATTTTATAAGATAATATTAAATTATGGTATTTATTTTGCCCCTTCTCAATATGAGACAAATTTCGTTTCTTTTGCGCACTCCACAAAAGACATCGAAGAAACAAAACGACTAGTAATAAGGGCATTAAGAACAGTAAGTAGGCTAAGGAGATAAAAATGAGCATAAACAATATTGATTATGATGCGCTAAAGAAACGTGGTTTCTTACGGCAGAAGCAGGATGGTTTCTTTTTATTGAGGACTAGGATGAATTCGGGTAAATATGACGCTAATCAGCTTAGCGCTTTAGTAAAAATATCCAAAAAGTTTGCCACAGGCATTATGCATGCTACTACTCGCCAAGGGCTTGAGATCCCGTTTATACGATTTGAGGATATTGATACCGTAGAGAAAGAAGTCAAGGGCGCAGGTATAAACCCTGGGACTTCGGGGCCACGTGTAAGGACAACTACGGCTTGTCCAGGTAATAACTGGTGTAAGAGCGGCCTAGTTAATACTTTTGCGCTTTTTGACAGGATAGAAAAGGAGCTGGATGTTCGTTGCGGGATGGATCTACCTCATAAGTTTAAGATAGCAATTTCTGGATGTCCCAATAAATGCACAAGACCACAAGCCTCTGAAATAGGCATACATGGTTTTGTAGATATCTCAAATCAAGAAAAGCTAATCGGCTACGTGGTTTATTTAGGGGGATGTGGCGGCAAGACTCCGCGTTTGGGTTTTAAGCTAGGTAAGACTTTTACAGAAGAAGAGGTTTTGTCATTGATTGAAAAAGTTGTTATTTTCTACAAGAATAATGCTAAACCACGACAACGCTTAGCCCTTTTAATAGAGGAGATAGGACGGGATAAAATTATCAAAGAGCTCGGATTACCGCAACCTAGCTAATGAGAAAGAATACTTGACAAATTAAGACCCACAAGTTAAACTCTATAAAGCCTACTAACCATATAGAGATTATAGGGGATTAAAAATGCAGATAACTTACAAAGGCGATTATTCGCTAAAGGCAATTTTATTTTTATCTTCCCACTACAACAGAGATGTTGTTACTATTAATGAACTAGCTCAAAAGCTAGATATACCCGTCAAGTTCTTAGAACAAGTATTGTTGGAGTTAAAAAGAGGTGGATTTGTAGATAGCAAGCGAGGCGTTAGGGGTGGATACTTCTTGGTTAAACATCCTAAAGATATAAAGATTGGCGATGTGGTTAGATTCATCGATGGGCCGATTGAGCCGATTGCTTGCGCCAATCAAGATAGGTCTTACAAAGGTTGTAAAGAAATTGATCATTGCGTATTTAGAAGTATTTGGACGGAAGTTGGGAAAGCTACATCTAAAGTAGTGGATAATATTAGTTTTGATGATCTGCGGCTTAGATTCGATTCGAGAGAAAAGAATAATTATTGTATTTAAGAAAGGCGGTAGCCATGAGTCATATTTACGAAGATAACTCTTTTTCTATTGGTAATACTCCTTTGGTCCGTTTAAAGAAGGTAATAAAGAACAAGGACGCTAAGGTGTTAGGGAAGATAGAGGGGAGAAATCCTTCTTATTCGGTTAAGTGCCGTATCGGCGCGAGCATGATATGGGATGCCGAGAAGAGAGGGGTTCTAAAAGCCGGGAAAGAGATAATCGAGCCGACTAGCGGTAATACAGGCATTGCTTTAGCATTCGTAGGTGCGGCCAGAGGCTATAAAGTTAATCTGACCATGCCTGATACTATGAGCTTAGAGCGAAGAAAGATTCTAAAGATATTCGGAGCGAATCTGATATTAACTGAGGGCGCAAAAGGCATGAAAGGCGCTGTGGATAAGGCAGAAGAATTGGCCAGGAAAGAACCTGATAAATATGTTTTGTTGCAGCAATTCAATAATCCGGCAAATCCCAGGATTCATGAGGAGACCACTGGTCCTGAGATTTGGGAAGATACGCAAGGAGAAATTGACGTTCTTATTTCTGGAGTAGGCACTGGAGGCACTATTACAGGGATATCTCGTTTCATAAAGAATAAGATGAAAAGGCCTATTATTTCTGTGGCCATAGATCCAAAGGGCAGCCCTGTGATTACTCAGAAGTTAAACGGTCAAGAATTAAAACCAGGCCCGCATAAAATACAAGGCATAGGCGCTGGCTTTATCCCTGAGGTACTTGATTTATCGCTCGTGGATAGAGTTGAGCAAGTATCGGATGAAGAATCAATCGAGTATGCCAGGCGGTTAGCTAATGAAGAAGGGATTATTTCCGGAATTTCTAGCGGCGCTGCTGTAGCAGTAGCTGATAGGTTAAGCAGTCTCTCTGAATTCAAAGGAAAGACAATAGTGGTAATCTTGCCAGATTCCGGTGAGCGTTATCTTTCTTCGGTTTTATTTCAGGAGTATTTTGATGAGGCATAATAAAACTATTAATTATTATAGAAAGGCGGCAACTATAGTATGTATCATGCGCAAGCCCTTATCAAAGGGCATTTCCTAGGTTAGTTTTTACTTAAATTGAATTTTAAAATCGGAGGATTATGATGGCAAAGACAATTAAAGAAATTAATGAGAAGATCAAAAAAGGTAAAGCGGTAATTGTTACCGCTGAGGAGATCATTGATATTGTTGAAAAGAAGGGCGTTAAGGAAGCAGCTCAGGAAGTTGATGTAGTTACCACAGCTACCTTTGGCCCAATGTGTTCATCTGGTGCATATTTTAATACTGGACACTCCAAGCCCAAGATAAAGATTGGCGGAGGCAGCGCCCATTTAAACGGCGTTCCTGCTTATGCTGGTTTTGCCGCTGTGGATCTATATATCGGTGCGACCGTAGCTGCTGAAGATGATGCTTTAAATAAGGTCTATCCCGGTGAGTTTGAATATGGCGGAGGGCATGTTATTGAGGATCTAGTGGCGGGTAAAGATATAAAACTGGTAGCTAGTGCTTATGGTACAGACTGTTATCCGCGTAAGAAACTAGAGACGCTGATAAACATTAAAGACTTAAATGAAGCTGTGTTGTTTAATCCCAGAAATGCTTATCAGAACTATAACGTGGCTGTGAATCTATCTGATAAGATTATCTATACCTATATGGGTACGCTTAGGCCAGGTGCAGGTAACGCTAACTATTGTAGCGCCGGACAGCTTTCACCTCTTTTAAACGATCCCTACTATAAGACTATAGGCATCGGGACCAAGATATTTTTGGGTGGAGGTGTAGGTTATGTTGCCTGGCAGGGGACTCAGCACAATCCCGGAGTCAAACGTAAAGCTAATGGAGTGCCTCAAGCTCCGGCCGGAACATTGGCGGTTATAGGTGATCTTAAGCAGATGAAGCCTGAGTGGCTCCTGGGTACAAGTTTCCAAGGCTATGGAGTAACGCTCACAGTCGGTATCGGTATACCCATTCCAATATTAAATGAGGAGATCTGTAAATATACGACTGTCAAAGATGAAGATCTTTACGCCCAAATTGTAGACTATAGCGAGGCTTATCCATATGCTAAACCAGGTCCGAGCCTGGGAGAAGTGAATTACGCTCAACTTAAAACCGGCAAGATCAAAGTGCAGGGTAAGGAGGTTGCTACCGGCAATATTTCCAGTTATCCCAAGGCGGTAGAAATAGCTGATACGCTAAAAGACTGGATCAAGAAAGGTGATTTTCTTTTGACCGAGCCGGTGGCTAATATACCTAGCGCTGAATCAGGATACGCTTTTAAACCGCTAAAAGAAAGGCCAATTAAAGAATAAATTAAAAGGGGGATTAGACATGGTTTCAAAGAGGATAGTTTTGCATTTTCCGCAAAAACTTGTAGACCAACCTATAGTGTATAAGCTGATTAAGGACTACAGCCTTGAATTTAATATCTTGAAAGCTTCTATTACACCGGAGGAAGAGGGTCTACTTGTTTTGGAGTTGAAGGGCCAGGACAAGGACTACAATGGCGGAGTTGGTTATTTAAAAGAGGTAGGAGTGAAGGTGGAGCCCCTGTCTCGTGATGTTAAGCGCAATGAAACAAGGTGTACAGATTGTAGCGTCTGTGTACCTATATGTCCCACGGATGCTTTGATTGTGGACCAAGAAACTAGAAAAGTCGAGTTCCACAATGAGAAGTGTATTGCTTGTGAGCTTTGTATAAAAGTTTGTCCGGTACGGGCTATGGAGGTCCATTTTTAGAAGAGAATAAAACTGTATTTAAACGCAGATAGCCGCATATTACACGCAAATGGACGCAGATAAGAAATCTGCGTGTATCTGCGTTAGATTTGCGATAATTTGCGTTAAAAAATATTATTGAGCTTATTATGTACGAAGAAAGAACCTATAGAGATTGGGTAAAGGATGACGATCTGGTCGGATTCCAAGCCTTGGTAAAAGAGACAGACTTGTTTATAAAAGCCGAACGCGATCTATCTCTGAAAGCAATCGATTCGATCAATGAGATTAGGGATCAAATAGAAGAGTATGTGGCTAAAGATCCTAAATTTCAGACTACGCTCGAACCCTATCATGTTAACGGCAATTCCCCATCTATAATTAAGGATATGTCTAGGGCCTCTAGCTTAGTTGGAGTAGGTCCTTTTGCATCCGTTGCCGGAGCTATCTCGGAATACGTAGGTAGGGATTTGCTTAAACATTCCAAAGATATTATCATAGAGAACGGAGGGGATGTTTTTGTCAAAAGTTCAAAGAACAGGCTTATTGGCATATTCGCAGGTTCGTCCACTTTTAGTAAAAAAATAGGCTTAGAGATAAAAGCTAAAGATACACCCATAGGGATTTGTACTTCTTCCGGGACAATAGGGCATTCTTTGAGTTTTGGTAAGGCCGATGCAGTAGCCGTGCTCTCTAAATCTACGCTTCTGGCTGATGCCGCAGCCACAAAGATAGGTAATCTTATTAAGACTAAAGAGGATATCCCTCAAGGTATAAAATTTGCCAAGAAGGTGGAAGGTATTAAAGGAGTAGTAATCATCAAAGATGACAAGATGGGCGTTTGGGGCGATGTGAGCATTCGTAGGATTTAAGTATTGGGGAAGTTTTTGAAAAGAGATTATCAGAGAATAGAGATGATTTAATAGAATTAGTAGAAACTCTATGTTACACAAGATAGTGTTGAATCAAATGAGCAAATTCTTCAGGCTGATGTAATATTAAGTTTTAAAAGACCAAATTAGTTTATGATTGAAATATGGCAGAAGGCTATCTATAATGAATAGATAGCCTTTGTTATTTATAAATATGAGTATTTTATAATACTGCGATACTTAATTACTGAAGATTAATAATTGCCAGGTAATAATTTTTCAAAGGGAGGCTGAAAATGTTTAGATTCGGCATGGGAGAACTTGTTGTAATTCTATTAATCGTATTGCTTTTGTTTGGTGCCAAGAGGTTGCCTGAGATTTCCCGGGCATTAGGCAGATCTATTAAGGAACTCAAAAAAGGCGCAAAAGAGATAAGGGATGATATCCAAGAGGTAAATAAGGACGAAGAAGAGAAGAAGGGTTAAAAGAATTAAGTGTATATAGTTTATGCCAGATAAAAAACTTTCTTTAGTTGACCATTTAGAAGAACTCAGAACCAGGGTTATAAAATCACTTATCTTTATAGCTGTCATAACCTGCCTTGTTTATAATTTCGCTAACAAAATACTTTTTATCTTAGTTCAACCCGTAGGTAAACTTGTATTCATAGCGCCTGCGGAAGCATTCATTACCCATATAAAAATATCAATTTTAGGAGGCCTTTTTTTATCGTCTCCATTTGTGCTTTGTCAGATTTGGCAGTTTGTCGCTTCTGGTTTAGAGCTAAATGAGAAAAAATATGTTGTTATTTTTTGGCCTCTATCTTTTGTCTTCTTTGTGACTGGCAGCATCTTTTGTTATTTGGTTATTATACCTATTGGCATAAAGTTTTTACTTGGATTTGCCACAGATTTTATTACTCCGATGATAACCATTGATAGATATATTTCATTTATTGGGATGTTGATTTTTTCTTTCGGCTTAATCTTTCAGTTACCTTTGATAAGCCTATTTCTTACGAAAATAGGGGTAGTTACTCCAAGATTTTTATCAGACAAAAGAAAACATGCCATAGTTATTATATTTATTCTAGCCTCAGCCTTGACCCCTCCGGACGTAGTTACGCAATGCTTAATGGCAGTACCCCTGATACTTCTTTATGAGGTCGGCATAATATTCTCGAAATTTGCTTATAAGCCACCTTATAAACCAATATAAATAATGAAATTATAGAATAATATTTAGAGAAAAATACACTACTAAGGCAGCATGAAAAAACGTACCCGTAAAAACATCGATAAATCTTCTGGGAATATGCATATCCGCATAAAAGCCATTTTATCAAAATTTGAAGGTAAGAAGGATGAGCTTATTCCGATTTTGCAGCATGTGCAGGAAGAGTTTGGTTATATTCCTAAAGATATAATGTTTGGAATAGCCAAATTTGTCCATGTGCCTGAAAGTCGGGTATATGCAGTAGCGACTTTCTACGCTCAATTTCGGTTTACCCCAATAGGCAAAAAGCACATAACAATCTGTCGTGGAACCGCATGCCATGTAAGAGGGGCGCCACGAATATTAGAAGAAGTTAAGAAGCAGTTAGGTATTAATGAGGGGGAGACAACGCGCGATTTAGAGTATTCTCTTGATACTGTTGCGTGTATTGGAGCGTGTGGATTGTCCCCTTGTCTTATGATAAACAAAGAAGTTAAAGCCAAGTTAACCCCTGCAAAAATAGCAGAGCTATTTGCAAAAAGGTAGTTACTCCATTCTATGAATTTTGAAGAATTAAAACGTTTAGCGTATGATGAATGGGCTCAATTAGAATCTAGTCAAGTGCCATTGGTTTTTGTGGGTGATGCGACGTGCGGTCGTGCTGCTGGGTCCACAAGTGCCATGGAAGTTTTCAGGGGAAAGATTGAAAGTTTACATCTCGATTGTCGCATTATTGAAGTAGGCTGTATTGGGTTGTGTTATGCTGAGCCGGTAGTATGTATTAAAAAGCCTTCTCAACCAGCTATCTGTTATGGAGAGGTTACTCCCAGAAGGGCTGAAGAGCTAGTCGATAGCTATCTTCTCAAAGATGATCCCCTCGCTCACTATGCATTAGGTAGCATAGGAGATGGTGTTGTTGAAGGCATATCTGATTTGTTCCAAACACCCGTTTTGAAACAACAGGTTAGAGTAATTTTGCGAAACTGCGGCTTTATAGACCCAGCGAAAATAAAACACAGTATTGCTAATGGTGGTTACAGTGGCCTCGCAAAAGCTCTCACTATTCAACCAGAACAAATTATTGAAGAAGTTAAGAGGTCAGGTTTGAGGGGTAGAGGTGGCGCAGGGTTTCCTACGTGGAAAAAGTGGCAGTTCTGTAGTGAGGCGAAAGAGAAAAAAAGGTACTTAATATGTAATGCGGACGAAGGCGACCCCGGCGCTTTTATGAATAGGTCTCTCATTGAAGGAGATCCTCATTCGCTTATCGAGGGAATGATTATTGCAGGCTTTGCAATTGGTGCTCATGAAAGTTATATCTATTGCCGTGCGGAATATCCGTTAGCTTTAGAGAGATTGCGCGTAGCTATTCAGCAAGCACAAGATTGTGGATTATTAGGGGATAATATATTAAATTCAGGGTTTAGTTTTGACATAATAATAAAAGAGGGCGCTGGGGCCTTTGTTTGCGGGGAAGAAACAGCGCTGATTGCTTCTATAGAAGGCAGGCGGGGGATGCCTCGACCGCGTCCGCCATTTCCTGCGGTGTGCGGGTTATGGCAAAAGCCCACCATTATTAATAACGTAGAGACACTCGCCTCTGTTGCGTTTATCTTACAAAAGGAAGCAGATGTATTTGCTAAGTATGGTACTGAGCAGAGCAAGGGAACAAAAACATTCGCACTAGTGGGACAAGTAAAGCGCACGGGGCTCATAGAAGTACCTTTGGGCATTACGTTACGGGAAATAATTTATGATATTGGTGGCGGGGTATTAAATGATAAGCCATTCAAAGCCGTCCAGACCGGTGGCCCGTCAGGAGGATGTATACCACGGGATTTATTAGATGTTCCCATCGATTATGATTCGCTCGCGTCGGCAGGATCGATCATGGGTTCTGGTGGAATGGTGGTGATGGATGAAAATACCTGCATGGTAGATTTTGCTCGTTATTTTCTTGATTTCGCCCAGAAGGAATCTTGTGGTGAGTGCGTACCGTGTAGGCTAGGGACAAAACAAATTTTAGATATTTTAGAAGATATAACCATAGGCAAAGGAAAACAAAAGGATCTTGATTTACTAATTAAATTGGCTGAATCGGTTAAATTAGGATCGCTTTGCGCCCTTGGCCAGACCGCTCCTAATCCAGTATTATCAACAATCAAATATTTTAAATCAGAATACGAGGCCCATATTAAAGAAAAGCGCTGCCCCTCCGGAGTATGTAGAGAATTGATACGCTATAGTATAAAAAAAGAAGAATGCGTGGGCTGCGGCGCATGCCGCAAAGTGTGTCCTCATGGTGCAATTTCAGGTAAACAGAAGAAGCTTCACAAAATTATTGATGCTAAGTGTAATAAGTGCGGAATATGTAAAGAGACATGTAAATTTAAGGCGATTTCAATTGAATGAGGAGAAGCTCAGTGCCAGAATACGTAACGTTAACAATTAATGGAGCAAAGGTAAGAGCGCCACGTGGCACTACAGTATTAGAGGTAGCGCTGAAAAACGATATTTATATCCCTCATCTTTGCCACCATCCTGACTTAAGGCCAGTAAGTGTGTGCCGGTTGTGCATGGTTGAAATTGAGGGGCGTGGAGTAGTTACTTCTTGTCAAACTCCTGCTACCGATGGTCTGGTTGTCAAAACGCGTAGCCCAGAGATAGATAGAGTGGTTAGAACTGCAGCGGAATTATTGATTGTGAATTACCTTCCCAAATTTTACCGTAGCAAACAGGAAGGACATAATGAGTTGAACAAAATCGCTGAGTATTTAGGTATCACGAAGGAGCATATTGATTGTTTGCGGCCGCCCAAACGAACGCTCGAGATAGACAAATCAAATCCTTTCTTCGATAGAGATCTTAATAAGTGCGTTCTCTGCGGGATTTGCGTTCGTAGCTGTGATGAAGTCGAAGGGCTCGGCGCTATTGATTTTATAAACAGAGGCAATGAGACGATAGTAGGAACCTTTGGAAATAGGCCGTTGGTAGAGTCAACGTGTGAAGCGTGTGGAGAGTGTTTAGTCAGATGTCCTACAGATGCATTGAGGCTAAAAAAATACCAATGTCCTGAGCGTGAAGTCAAAACAACGTGTGTGTATTGTGGTGTTGGTTGTGGAATTACGCTAGGAGTTCGTGGTCAAAAGATTGTTTTGGCTAGTGGTGATCGCGATAATCCTGTTAATAAAGGCGTGCTTTGTGTGAAGGGACGGTTTGGTTTTGATTTTATTCACCATCCAGACCGATTGATCACCCCACTCATTAAGAAAAAAGGAAAATTTGTCAAAGCGACATGGAAAGAAGCACTCGATTTGATTGCAAAAAAGTTTTCTCAATGCAAGTCGGAAGCATTTGCAACGCTTTCTTCCGCAAAATGCACAAACGAAGAAAACTACCTTATTCAAAAATTCACCAGGGCGGTGATGGGCACGAATACTATTGATCACTGCGCACGTCTCTGTCATGCGCCTACGGTTGCTGGCCTGGTGCAGAGTTTTGGTAGCGGCGCTATGACGAATTCTATTGATGAGATACGTCACGCTGCGTGCATGTTTGCTATCGGTACCAATACGACAGCTGCTCATCCTGTCATTGCATTGAAGATGAAGGAGGCAGTGCGAAACGGCGCTAAACTTATTGTGGCAAATCCAAAAGAGATTGATTTATGTCGCCATGCAGATATATTTTTACAACATCGGCCTGGCAGTGATGTTGCACTCATGATGGGAATCATGCGCGTAATTGTCGATGAAGGTTTACATGATCAGGAATTTATCGATAAAAAGACAGAAAATTTCCAGGCATTTAAAGATTCGCTTGCGAAATTTGATCTTGATTTTGTTGAAAAAGTTAGCGATGTGCCAAAGAAAAAGATTATTGAATCCGCGCGTTGTTATGCCATGAATAAACCCGCAGCAATATTTTATGCGATGGGCATTACGCAACATACGCACGGCACTGATAATGTGCTTGCAACGAGCAACCTTGCTTTACTCACCGGGAATGTCGGTAAACCTTCTACGGGAGTTAATCCCTTGCGGGGCCAGAATAATGTGCAAGGGGCCTGTGATCTCGGCGCACTACCAAATGTGTATCCCGGGTATCAGAAAGTAATTGACCTAGATATAAAAAAGAAATTTGAAACCGCCTGGGGGGTGAGTTTATCAGGTTCGGTTGGTTTAACACATCTTGAGATTACGGATGCGATCCACAATAATAAAATTAGAATGCTTTATCTGATGGGGGAGAATCCGGTTTTGAGTGAGGCAAATGCTAATCATGTAATTGAGGCACTTAAGAGACTCGATTTTCTTGTAGTGCAGGACTTATTTTTATCGGAAACAGCTCGTCATGCTGATGTTGTTTTGCCTGTCGCAAGTTTTGCAGAAAAAGATGGAACCTATACGAATACTGAGCGACGTATTCAGCGTATACGCAAAGCAATTAAGCCGGTTGGGAATTCCAAACCCGATTGGTGGATTATTTGTGAAATCGCCAAGCGGCTTAAGGCAAAAGGATTCAATTTCACACACCCAAGCGAAATTATGGAAGAAATTGCTTCGCTTGCACCAATTTACAAAGGCGTATCGTATGATCGTATAGAAGATGTTGGTTTGCAGTGGCCGTGTGCGTCACTCAAACATCCTGGCACGCAATTTCTTCATGCTCAGAAATTCGCCACCAAGAGTGGAAAAGGGAAATTTATCCCATTGGAATACAAAGCACCTGCTGAGCTCCCCGACAGAAAATATCCATTTATTCTGACTACTGACCGCAGTTTGTATCTTTTTCATACCAATACATTGACGCGAAGGGTAAAAGGACTCGACGCTTTGAATAGCCGTGAGTTATTGAATATTAATTCAGAAGATGCTGCAAAGCTTGGTCTCAGCGATAACGAAGTTGTGCAGGTTTTCTCACGCAGGGGAAAAATTAAGGTGAGGATAAAGACGACTGACGCATGTCCGCAGGGAGTTCTATCTTTGACTTTTCATTTCGCAGAAAGCCCTACGAACGTTATGACAAATGCAGCATTTGATCCGGTCGCTAAAATTCCAGAGACTAAAGTCTGTGCCGTTCAAATAGAGAAGCTAAAAAAGTAACATGGAAATAAAACACGGAGATTTTGCAGGAGTAATTTTAGCCGGTGGCAAAAGTAGCCGCATGGGATCACCAAAGCCATTTTTAAAGCTCCATGGCAAAAGGATGATCGATATTGCGCTCGATTCGTTTAGAGGGGTTTTTGATGAAATCATAATTGCAGTAGATGATAGGAATCGCTTTGTTGGATTTCAAGACGTAAATATTGTCGATGATTTAGTTAAAGATTGCGGACCATTGGGTGGAATTCATGCAGGCCTGGAGGCAATTTCTCATAAAAATGCTTTTTTTATGGCTTGCGATATGCCTTATTTGCATATCGATGTAATCCGTCAATTGCTTATGCAGTTTCAAAAAACGCAGTGTGATGCGCTCGTCCCACAAATAGGAGGGGCCATCGAGCCGCTTTGTGCAGTATATCGAAAAGAACTTAAAGATGACCTCTATGCGTTTATAAAGAAGAGCTGCAATAATTCAGCGAAAAGTTTTTTAGATACAATCAACACTTGTTATTGGATAATGGATGACACCCCATTTAATAGCCATGTTTTTAGAAATCTCAATACGCCTAATGACTTGTGTAGTCTTAGCAAGGAGATGGAGTGAGAATAAAAACAAAAGTTTGGCTTGAAAAAGAAGGAAAGCTTATTTTGGGTAGTGGTAAGGTTCTAATTCTAAAGTCCATAGCTTCAACTGGATCAATTAATAAAGCGGCAGAAAAAATAAAGATGTCATATCGCCATGCCTGGAGTTGTATTCGTGCAATTGAGGGAAGAATTGGTAGGCCCGTGGTTAAGAAGACCAAAGGCGGAAGAGGTGGTGGCGGGGCAACGTTGACAGAAGATGGGAAAGACTTAGTGAGAAAATTTGAAAGGCTTGAACAGGAAATCAAGTCATTCTCCGATAAGCGCTTTAAAGAGATATTTTTACAAGATGGAAAAATTCATAATCACAAAGATAAAGGCTGGTAGCAAGGAAACCGTAGAGGATTTTCTGGCCAGCGAGGTTCCGCTTACTATCACGGTGGCGGAAAAAGAGCTGGTAACTCTTTTGTGCACACCTGGGGATTGTGAAGACCTTGTGAGGGGGTTTCTTTTTACATCAGGCTTGATAAAAAAAGCAGCCGATATTGCGAAAATTGTTTTGAATCAGGAGCAATGGGTGGCCTATGTTGATTTGGTCAATAACAATCATCTAGGCGATTTGGTTTTCAAGAGGCTGTATACCTCTGGTTGTGGGAGAGGAACTCTTTTTTATAATGCATTAGACATTGCACATAGATCAAAAATTATCTCGCACTATACGTTTGAAAAGAATTATATCAGCGCTTTGATGGTTGATTTTCAAAAGAGTTCCCACGCCTATTTGAAGACAGGTGGTATGCATAGCGCTGCGATTGCTGATAAGAAAGGCATTATTGCATTTCGAGAAGATATTGGCAGGCATAATGCTATCGATAAAGTAGTCGGCTATATGATATCAAAAAACAGGTCATTTAAAGACAAGGTTATTATAAGCAGCGGGAGAGTTTCTTCGGAGGTTCTTTTTAAGATGCAGAAATGTAGGATTCCTATTGTTATATCGAGAAGCGCTCCTACTAATCAGGCTGTCAGGCTTGCAAGATCAATGGGAATAACGCTGGTTGGTTTTGTACGAGGAGACAAAATGAATATTTATAGCCAAGAGCAGAGGATCATATAGAGCGATGAAAAGGGCATTCATTATAGCGTTATGTCTCATTATGTTTTTTGTCTCGCATGTCTTTGCAAAAGAGATCTTGAAGCTTGCGACTACCACAAGTACGTATGAAACGGGGGTTTTAGATTATATTCTTGCTCCTTTTGAAGAGAGAAATAATGTTACTGTGCATATTATTTCGGTGGGGACAGGCAAAGCGATTAAGCTTGGCGAAAATGGGGATGTAGATGTTATTTTGGTGCATGCACGTGGAGCAGAGAATAGGTTTGTTGCTGAAGGCCACGGGGTCAATAGGCAAAGTGTTATGTATAATGATTTTGTAATCCTAGGTCCTCAGGATGATCCGCAAGGATTAGATGGATTACAAGACGTAAAAGAGGCCCTTCGAAGGATTTACCATGCCAAATATACGTTTGTCTCTCGTGGGGACGATTCCGGAACAAACAAAAAAGAAAGATACTTATGGGCAACAGCCGGGCTAAATCCTAGAGGCCCCTGGTATTTGGAGACTGGCCAGGGTATGAGCGCTACTCTTAGAGTTGCCGATGAAAAGAATGCCTATGTGCTTCTGGATCGTGCTACATATATATTCAATAGAGATAAAATAAGACTTAAAAAACTTGTGGAGGCAGACGGGGATTTATTAAACCCATACGGGGTAATCGCTATCAATCCTCACAGGCACCCCCATACGAATTATAAGTTCTCTTTAGCCTTAATTGAGTGGTTGACTTCAGCAGAGTGCCAGAGAATGATATGTGAATACAAAATAGGCGGCAATCAACTTTTTTATGTCAATAGTAAGAATTAAATGGGCCATATAACAGAAGGGATAAAAGAAGCTTTTGTCATTATTCTTACTCTAGACAAAGAGTTTTTGAGCATTGTGTTTACCTCGATTAAGATTTCTTTTGCTTCTACTTTCTTGGCAGCTGTTTTGGCGGTTCCTTTTGGGATATGGTTAGGGACAGCAAAATTCAAAGGCAGAAAACTGACTACTACAATTCTCAACACGCTAATGTCTCTTCCAACTGTTGTCATCGGCCTGTTGCTTTATTCTTTTCTCTCTAGAAATGGACCCTTAGGTAGCTTTGGTATGCTCTATACGCCTGCCGCAATGATTATGGGGCAGTGTGTCTTAGCGTTTCCTATTATCGCGGCATTGGTAGCTGGTGGAGTTCGTAATATCGGTAACGAGCCGTTAGTTGCCGCCCGTTTACTCGGTGCGGGACGATTTGAGAGTGGAGTACTTTTTTTGCGAGAAGCAAAATTAATCGTTATCACCTGTATTTTGGCGGGATTTGGCAGGGTGTTTTCCGAGGTAGGCATATCGATGATGGTAGGTGGCAATATCCGGTTTTACACACGCAATATCACCACCGCCATAGCGCTTGAGACGTCACGGGGGGCATTTGGTTTGGGAATTGCGTTGGGCTTGGTGCTTCTTGCAGTAGCGTTTTTGATCAATATGGCGATGTATTATTTCCGAGGAGAAACAGCATGATTTCCACTTTGAAATTACAACAGGTATATAAACAGTACGGCGGTGCTCAATTCTCGCTGAGTATTAAGAGCCTCGAATTTCATAATAAACATATTCAAGTTATTGTGGGGCCGAATGGCTCAGGCAAGAGCGCACTCCTTAATCTCCTTGCTTTTATAGATATTCCTGACCAGGGTACTATTCTAATCGATAATAAACCTATGCCTTGGAACAATAAAAGCGGTGTTCAGCTTCATAAGCGGATTGGATTTGTGAGGCAAACGCCCTATTTGTTTAATACGAATGTATTTGAGAATGTCGCTTTAGGCTTACGCATAAGAAGGATCCCGAGAAGTGAAGTGATATCTAAGGTTTGCGCCATGCTAGAGACTTTGAACATTCAGCACTTAGCCAAACGAAGAGTTAATTGTTTATCCCGAGGGGAGTATCAGAAAGTTGCTATTGCTCAGATTTTAGTTTTAGATCCGGAAATTATCCTCATGGATGAACCAGCAGCTAATATTGATACGCAAAGCACTCTATCCATTGAAGAGACAGTAAAAAACATTCAGAAGAATGTTAACGCGATCATCATTATGACTACGCATTCTTCAGCTCAGGCATATCGTATGTCCCCCGATATAATTTCTATACAGGATGGAAGGATCGTTGGCTTTATTCATGAGAATGTATTTTTTGAACAGATGAAAGATGCAACTGACATTATCGTGAATGAGCGTCTCTGAAGCGTTGAAAATAGTCATTATTAAAAAAGAGGTGAAGCAATGATTGAATTTGAGCAGGCGCTGAAGTTAGTTTTAGGTGCCGCAAAAGGATTAGGCGCAGAAGAGGCCAATGTTGATGATTCTGTGGGAAGAGTATTGATGGAAGATATTTACTCCAAGATAGAAATGCCTCCATTTAATAAGTCAGCAATGGATGGATATGCAGTGAGGTCTGAGGACATTAAAGATATCCCTGCGCAATTGAAAAATGTCGGCCTTATTCAGGCAGGACAAATTTTTGCGGGTAGAATAGAAAAAGGTGAGTGCGTTAAAATAATGACCGGCGCTGCTCTCCCAAAGACCGCAGATAGCGTGGTTATGGTTGAGGATACACATCAAAGCGCAGACCGTGTGGAAATCAAAAAATCATTAGAAAAATGGAGAAATGTATGTTTTCAGGGTGAAGATATTAAAAAGGGCCAAAAGGTGCTCCAAAAGGGGCGCGTCATTAGCATCTCGGATATAGCGCTTATGGCAACAGTAGGTAAAAGTTTTGTTAAGGTTAGCAAAAGACCGACAGTCGCTGTTTTAAATACCGGTGGCGAGATTACTCCTTTAGGCAACAAGTTGAGAAAGGGGCAAATTTATAATAGTAACGGCCCTCAGCTTTTGTCACTGCTTAAATCTGACAGCATTCGTCCCTGCTATTTGGGAATTGCAAGAGATAGGAGAAGAGAATTAACAAGAGCAATGGAAAAGGGGCTCCAGAATGAGGTTTTTTTGATTTCCGGAGGAGTATCTATGGGGGATTATGATTTGGTGCCCGGAGTTTTAAAAAGCCTAGGTGTAAAAGAAATATTTCACAATGTTGAAACCAAGCCAGGAAGGCCACTTTTCTTTGGCAGGAGAAATAAGGCGATCGTCTTTGGCATCCCCGGTAACCCAGTAGCAAATTTTCTCGTTTATCATATATACATACGACCAGCTATTTATAAGTTGATGGGGAGAAAGCCTCATGCGCCTCAGTTTGAAGAGGGGATAGTTGACAAAGAATTTCGTCATAAGCCTGGTCGAAAGCATTTTGTTCCGGTTAGACTCACAGACAAAGCGAACCAATACTATGTTGCTCCTGTTGGAAGTCATGGCTCGGCAGATATCCTGGCACTTTCTAAAGCAGACGCATTTATGGTCGTTGATGCTGACGTGCGAGTTGTCAAGGCACGGTCACACATAAAATTCACTCGTTTCAAATAGTTTTTAAGCGAGATGGAAGCAATTTAACAAACAGATCGACTAGGCGTAAGGGAACAGCTATATCAGGAAGGCGCAGATGAATTGTAGCACAAAACTAGACTACTTGCGGTTATCGGTTACTGATAGATGCAATTTACGTTGCATATATTGTATTCCAGAAGATGGGTTTGTTCATAAACCCCACGGGGAAATTCTTACATTCGAGGAGATCATAAGAATAACTAAAATATTCGTATCTTTAGGAATAAGAAAAATTCGTCTTACTGGCGGCGAGCCCCTAACGAGGAAAGGCATCATCGATTTAGTTAAATCGTTATCTCAAACAGAGGGATTAGAAGATCTTTGCATGACCACAAATGCCACTTTGTTATCTTCCTACGCGAAGGAGTTAAAGACTGCAGGGGTCAAAAGCATAAATATAAGCATCGATACGCTAAACAGGGAGAAATTTAAGAAGATCACAGGCAATGATTCTCTTTATAGCGTTTTAGAGGGGATCGAAAAATCAAAAGAACTAGGCTTTTATCCCTTAAAACTAAATGTTGTAATAATGAAGGGTGTAAACGATGATGAGATAGTTGATTTTGTGAACTTTGCTAAAGAAAAGGGCTTGATTTTAAAGTTTATTGAATTTATGAAAGTTACTCCACTATGGAAAGAGCGCTTGTTTGTTCCTATAGAGGAGATTAAAGATATCTGCCATAAGGAATTTGGTTTGCAGAGAACTGAGTATAAAAGCTCAGGACCGGCAGACTATTATCAATTAGATGGTATGTTTATCGGATTTATAGCTACTTTGGAACAAAATTGCAGGATGTGTTCACGCCTTAGATTAACTTCCACAGGGGAGTTGAAATTATGCCTCTATCATCCAAACGGTTTATCTCTTAAAAAACCTCTCAGAGGGGGCTTGAATGATATGCGACTCAAAGAAATAATAAAAGGATCGATCGCCTCAAAATACACAATCGATTATAGGCAGTGGGAGACTCCCCGTTCTTATATTTGCAGCGTGGGAGGATAGGGGGCATTTATTGTTTAGTCTGTTGTCGAGAATAGAAGTAAAGGAGTAGAGAGAATGAAAATGATAGATGTTGGTAACAAGAATATCACGCAAAGAGAAGCGATAGTAGAAGGAAGGGTTCGTCTCAAGCCTTCAGTAATCCGTACTATAAGACAGAAGAAATTGCCTAAAGGCGATGTTTTGGAAGCAGCAAAGATTGCCGGTATTCTCGCGGCAAAGAAGACACCAGAGCTTATTCCCTTATGCCACCCCATACCTATAGAATATGCGGATATAAAGTTTTCAATTAAGAAATCACAAATAGATATTGTGGTTACTATACGGGGGCGAGCCAGAACCGGCGTGGAAATGGAAGCGTTTACTGCAGTTGCAGTCGCAGCGGTTACTATTTACGATATGTGCAAATCTCTGGATAGAAGTATTGTTATTGGTCCGATACAGCTTTTAAAGAAAAGTGGCGGCAAGAGCGGGACATATATAAGGAAAACAAATAATTGAATTCAAACAATGATCTCTAAAGAAATAAATCTAAAAGGTAGTGTTGCTGTAGTGTCTGTCTCTGAAAAAAAAGGCGTAAAGAAGACAAATGTTGAGAGCGCCGAGCTAAAAGTAGATTTTGGCATTGTAGGGGATGCTCATGCTGGCAGCGAGCGGCAAGTAAGCCTTTTAGCAGAGGAATCTATAGAAAAGATGAAGCAGAAGGGGTTGAATGTAGGAGCTGGTGATTTTGCGGAAAACATAACCACAAAAGG
>JBHPGU010000004.1:0-81925 GCA_042570265.1 Candidatus Omnitrophota bacterium
TGGTGCAGAAAAAAATAATATTCTTTGTATTTATATCTTTTGTTTTAGTTATAACGGGTTGTGAATCTATGGGCGAGAAGACAAAGAGTGGAGCGTTAATCGGTGGAATAGTGGGTGCTGGCGCTGGAGGAATAATCGGACATCAGAGTGGGCATGGCGGAGAAGGCGCAGCTATCGGAGCAGCGGTAGGCGCAATTAGCGGTGGTTTGATTGGTAATCAGATGGATAAGTCTGATCAAGAAGCACAAGCAGTCAACTCAAGTCATTTAGGAATGCTGCAGATTGTAGAGATGGCTTCGCAAGACGTTCCCGATGATGTGATTATTGAAGAAATCCGTAGAACCAATTCCACTTATAATTTGACTTCTGAGACAATAACTTACCTGAAGGAAAATGGCGTAGGGGATGAAGTTGTTGATGTGATGTTGGCAAGCGGCGAGTAATTTAAAACCAACAATACAAACAATAAGAGAGGTAGTTATGGGGGATAAGAAAGTAATACTAATTGCCGATGATGATGCAGAGCTTCGTCAGGTTCTTTCGATGAGGCTGGTTTCTGCTGGCTACGAAGTGATAGAGGCAGCCAATGGTAAAGGTGCAATGAATTTGGCAAAAGAAAAAAAACCAGACTTAGTTATTTTAGATATTATGATGCCGCAAATGGATGGTATGTCCCTGAGCCAGCGCTTTAAAGAGGGCATAGCAACAAAGGATATCCCCCTTATTTTTCTTACAGGACTAGTAGATAAAGATACGGAGACGCATGATCCCGCAGCTGGACAGAATATAATATTTGCTAAACCCTATGATGCAAATGAGCTGTTAGCAGCAATAGAGAGTTTAATTGGTAAATAATAAAATAGCAAAGACCCCTCACCACTTTGTTTTTGGAGCTGATAAAAGGCAAAGTGGTGAGGGGTTTATTCATATTTAGATGTCTAAGAGAAAAGTATTTTCCTGGGCTTTATATGATCTAGCCAATACGATATTTGCCACCAATATCATCTCCCTTTATTTTCCTATCTGGGTAACCGTCCAAAAGGGCGCTCCGGATAAGTTCTATATACTCCCTTATTATGTATCTATGATCATGGCAGCATTCATCTTGCCGTTTTTTGGAATATTGTCCGATAGCCTAAAAAAGCACTCTTTATTCTTAGTAATCTTTACTTGCGTCTGTGTTATGTTCACAGCATTGATAGGAGTATTCAATAGTCTGTTTGTGGGGATTATTCTTTTTTGTTTCGCCAATCTATTTAATCAGACAGCAGCCAATGTATTTTACCCGGCGCTTCTGCCAAAGATTTGTCCTCAAAATAAAATTACTCGAGTGTCGGCTCTAGGAGTTGGTTTGGGCTATATCGGCACAATCATAGGTTTATTTGTTGTGCAGGTATTTTTGAAAGAGTCTAACTATAGCGCCATATTCTTGCCTACGGCGATTATGTTCTTTTTATTCTCACTCCCTTGTTTTTTATTTATCAGGGACGAGCCATCTAGAACAGATAATTCAAGTTTTAAGGTGGTGGCCAGAAGAGAGATGAAGAAGCTATCTAGGAGCATAAACGAGATTAAGGGCAACAAAATTGCCTTGCGATTTTTTTGTTCAATTATGTTAGCCATAAATGGCATAAACGGCGTTTTGTTAAATATGGGGGTTTATGGGAAGAAGGTAATGGGTTTTCTTGATTCCGAACTGCTTGTCTTCATAGTCATATCCACAATATTTGCACTTGCTAGTTCTTTTATCTTTGGATATGTCACTGAACGAATAGGGCCTAAACGTACATTGAGCCTGGTTTTGATCGGTTGGGTATTGGCTTTAATCGCAGTTGCTTTGGTAAGCAAAAAATATATGTATTGGATACTTGGTCCAATTCTTGGGTTTTTGTTGGCTGGTACCTGGGTCTCCTCAAGGCCCCTTATAATTAGCCTTGCTCCAGAGAATAGGACAGGAGAGTTTTTTGGCTTTACTGGTCTGGCCAGCATATCAGGAGCGCTCCTCTCGCCACCTATATGGCTGTTAGTGATAACTGTGTTTGAGCCTTTAGGCCTTGTAAAATACAGAATGGCTATTTTGTCTTTAGCAGTAATGATAGCGGCTGGCTTTTTAATACTACAAAAAGTCCCTGAAAGGAAATTAATTGGTTGAACTAAGAGCCAATAAAGATGTTACGACAATTTTATCTATATTTTATATGTATTTTTGTTGACACCTTTTTGATTTTAAGATAGACTTAATCAACGGTTAGACTATAGACAAAAGACCGAAGACAAAAGACCGAAAAGTATTAGTCTTTAGTCTTTAGTCTTTGGTCTGTGGTCTAAAATCAGTTTAATTAGACATTAAAATTATGGCTACACAAAAAACAGTAATTGATATTTTGGTCAAAAAAGGCATTTTGAATCAAGGCCAGGCTGATAAGGCCATGAATGAGGCCAAAAGGACAGGAATGCCTTTAGAAAAGGCCTTGGAGAAGTTAGGATTTATCTCAGAGAAGGAGATTGTTCAGTTGAAAGCCGATTCCTTAGGCGTGCCCTTTATAGACCTTTCAGATTATTTGATTGATTCCGAAGTCATAAACCTTGTCCCGGAACAGACGGCGAAGAAGTGCAAGGCCGTGCCTTTATTTAAAATAGGAGATACCCTTACAGTTGCGATGGTTGATCCTTTAGACGTATCCGTGATAGATGAAATCAGAAAGAAGAGCAAGGCCGGTGCCATAGAGACGGTTCTATCTACAGAAGAGATGATTAACAGGGTGATCGACCAGTATTATGGCACTATCGGCAACGCTGAAGAACTAATAAAAGAAGCAGCTATGGATAAGGCCCAAGGAGGCGTTGCAAGCGTCGAAGCATTATCTGAAATCGCTGAAGATGCTCCAGTAATTAAATTAACAAACATAATTATAATTCAAGCCGTAAAAGATAAGGCTAGTGATATTCATATTGAACCCGAGGAAGATAAGGTGCGTATTCGTTATCGCATAGATGGGATTTTACACGAAGTAAAAAATATGCCCAAATATCTTCAAAGCGCCATAGCCTCGCGCGTAAAAATAATGGCTAAGTTGGATATCTCCGAAACACGCAAGCCTCAAGACGGCAGGATTCAAATGAAGATGGAGAATAAAGATTTGGACTTGAGGGTATCCACTTTTCCTACAGTGTATGGTGAGAATATCGTGATGAGGATTTTAGATAAATCTTCCGTGCTTTTAGGCTTGGCTGAATTGGGTTTCTCCAATAAAGATTTAAAGGATTTTGATAAAGTAGTCAGGCACAGCAATGGCATGATCTTGGTTACCGGTCCGACTGGTTCAGGTAAAACAAGTACACTCTATGCGGCACTATCGATGATTAACTCCATAGAAAAGAACATTATTACAATCGAGGATCCTGTAGAATACGAGATTCCTTTAATACGCCAGACCCAGATTAATCCTAAAGCTGGCCTTACCTTTGCCACGGGTTTACGCAGTATTTTAAGACAGGACCCTGATATCGTGATGGTCGGTGAAATCAGAGATAGAGAGACAGCTGAAATCGCTATACAGGCTTCTTTAACAGGCCATCTAGTTTTGTCTACTCTGCATACCAATGACGCGGCCAGTGCATTGACCAGGCTTATAGATATGGGTGTGGAGCCATTCTTGATTTCCAGTTCAGTGATCGCCATATTGGCCCAGCGTCTGGTCAGGGTAATCTGTCCTAAGTGTAAGGAAAAATATACGCCAGATAAAGAAGTGCTTAAGCAATTAAATTTGAGTGAAAATACTGAGCTGTATCGAGGCAAAGGTTGTAAGAATTGTAAGAGTAGTGGGTTTGGCGGTAGAATCGGTATCTTCGAATTATTATTAATTAACAGCGACATCAAAGGTATGATTATTTCCAAGATGCCGGCTAATGAGATAAAAAAGAAGGCCATTGAAACAGGAATGCGAATTTTATATGATGATGGTATTGAAAAGGTCAAGAATGGCGTTACAACAGTAGAAGAAATTCTTAGAGTAACAGAGGAAGCCTAATGCCTAATTTTAAATACAAAGCTAGAGATAAGTTCTCCAAATTAGTTACAGGCGTAACTGTTGCCGATAGTAAAGATCTTGCGGCGAAGAAGTTAAAAGATATGGGCTATATCCCTATAACTATAACTGAGGCTCGCGAATCAAGTGCGGATAAAGTATTTAAGAAATTTAAGAAAGTTAAACTTGATGAGTTAAACGTATTTACTCGCCAGCTTTACTCTCTGCAGAAAGCGGGACTGCCTGTTTTAGTCGGACTTGAGGCAATAGCCCTTCAAGTAAAAAATCAATATTTTAAGTTTGTTATCCAGGAGGTCGCCCGCGATATTAGAGCTGGTTTGAGCTTATCCACTGCTTTAGGAAAACATAAGCAGGTTTTCAATGAAGTTTATGTGAATATGATTAAAGCAGCTGAGACTGGTGGTATGATGACAGAGGTCCTTGAGCGTCTTACAGAGTTGATAGAACAAGAGATAGATACAAACTCGCGCATAAAGGCCGCTGTAAGATATCCTATGATCGCATTTTTTGTCTTGTGCTTAGGGTTTCTCATTGTGGTTACTTTTGTAATTCCTCGCTTTGCTGCTATTTATAGCAAGTTTAATGCAGACTTACCTCTGCCGACTAAGATTCTTATCGGTATAAATTTAACTATCACAAAGTATTGGTTGATATTCATTGTGGTTGTGGCCGCGTTAATCTATGGATTTATACGGTTTATTAATTCTGCAAAAGGTCGTCCCATTTGGGATAATTTTAAGCTAAAGATTTATATAATCGGCCCGCTTTTATCGATGTTAATAATGTCGCGCTTTGCCAGAGTCACAGCCATATTAATGAAGAGTGGTGTACCCATTCTGGAGATTTTAGGTTTAGCCGCAAGTACATCGGGAAATATAATTATCGCCAGGGCTATTCAGCAAATTAAAGATAGTGTCAGCCAAGGCAAGGGCATGTCTGAACCTATGAAGCTGTCTGGTTTATTCCCGCCTGTTGTTATTCAGATGGTCTCTATGGGAGAACATACCGGAAAGGTGGATAGTCTGCTTTTGAGTGTCGCTGATTACTATGACCGTGAATCAGGATATATGATCAAGAATTTAACCACCTATATTGAACCCATACTAATATTAGTTTTAGGGGTCATGGTCTTAGGCATGGCCTTGGGTATTTTTCTGCCCATGTGGAATCTAATTCGTGTATTTAAAGGCGGCTAAGATTTCGAGAATAGATACTTTACTTTTAAAAATTAAAATGATATAATCAGTCATAAATTCAGTTAGCGATAAAAAGTTAGTTTTTTTGAGAGAAAGTGCGGAGAAGATGAAAAGAAGTGGTTTCACGTTAATCGAGCTGGTTATGGTTATTGTAATTTTAGGAATTTTAGCCGCAGTAGCTATACCAGTTTACGTTGATCTTCAGGCGGATGCGCAGGAAGCAGCCTGTAAAGGCGCATTAGGAGGCTTGAGAAGTGGAATAGGTATCTGGTATGCAAAGACAGCTGCCTCTGGTGGTGCTTCTTGGCCGCTTATAGGAGAATTAACAGCTGTCACAAACGGAGTTATGGTAGGCGGAATGGTTCCTGAGAATCCCTATAGTGAGAGCAATGATGTAAAAGCAGGTACTTCAGGCGAAATCGATACTGATTATGGTTGGATCTATGATGAGAGTGCGGGCCGGATTTGGGGCTCAACGATCGAGTCAACAGGGTTCTAATTTTAAGTTTCAACTAGTAGTTTATATATAATGTGATTTTATTAAATAAGATTTTTTTTGGCCTTAGATTATTAGCAATATATCTAAGGCCATTTTTATTTGCCTTCGCCCGCCACTGTAACAATGGCGGGCTTCGGCAAATAACCTCGACGACTATGTCAAAATTATCAGAGATAATTTTGACATGTCTTAGGAGTCGAGGTAAATATAAGATGCTCCATGAGAAACACATCTCAAATTAATTGGAATAAGGTTTTCTCTGGGAATGCCATTTATATAATCTTGCTTATGGCTGTCAGCTTTCTCATATATTCTAATAGTCTCGGTGGAGATTACATTATTGATGATATCGCCAGAATTCAAAATAATAAGCACATCCACGACTTGGGTGCGTATTTTTCCAATCACTTCCGCTGGGATGCTGGTTCTTTCCACGAAGCCATGTTGGCTGTTATCTGGCATATGTCAGGCGGTAGGCCGTTCGGTTTTCATCTATATAATGTCATATTGCATGTGTTTTGCGTTATTTTGGTCTTTGCGCTTTGCATGGCGCTTTTTAAAAATAGGTTGTTATCTTTTTTAGCGAGTTTGATATTTGCCGTGCATCCTATCCATACAGAAGCGGTGAGCTGGATATCGGGCAACCCCTATTTGCTTAGCAGTTTATTTTATTTAGGCGTTTTTGTCTCTTATCTTAAGGCAAAACAAGAGAGGAGATATTATTTGTTATGTGCTTCTTTATTATTTGTAGGATTTCTATTTGCCCAAGAAGTCATTTTGGTTCCCTTTATGATTATCGCATACGAATTGTTTTTTAACTCCGGTAAAGATTTCTTTAAGAAAGAGAAGTGGCCGCTTTTAATACTATCTGCCGCCGTAATATCCATATCTGTCGTCGCTTTAATTTCACTGTATATCTCTAGAGCTAAATATTCGCATATGATATTTACTTATAGAGGCTGGAGATATCTGATTGTGGCCATAAAAGCTTTCTCTTATTACTTAAAAATTTTATATCTGCCTTTAGCTCGGGGGTTGTACCACCCATTCGCTTTCACCACGGTTAGTATCGATAAAGTGAGTCCTTTATTTTTTGTGTCTATTTTTATCGCTCTGTCTTTAATAATTTTGTGTTTTAAGACTAAAAATAAGCTAATGCCTGTTTCATTCGGCATAATGTGGTTTTTTATTGCCTATCTACCTTACTCTAATTTGGTTCCTATCTGCAATATTATCTCAGAGCGCTATATGTATCTATCTTCCGTAGGCATCTGTATAGTTCTGGCGGCCTTGTTTTTAAAAGCCTGGGATGTGATAAATTCAAATACCAAATACAAAAAAGCATTTAGATACGTAGCTATTATAGTAATGGTTTTATTTTTGTCCTCTTATGCCACATTGACCTTAAGCCGTAATTACGAATACCACAATATCATCACTTATTGGTGGAGTAATATTAATAATTTTCAGGATGGATATATCGTGTATAATAACTTAGCTGGGACATTCTATGCCATGGGCGATTTGGATAATGCCCTGGCATATAGTTATACAAATTTGATGTCCAATAGGTTCCAGCCGCATGTATGGTGCAATTTGGGAAAAATTTACACTGACTTAAAAGACTTTGACCAGGCCGCGTACTGTTATAAGCAGGCCTTGGAAATAGATGAAAATTATTTTCCGGCAATCAAATCTTTAGAAGGGATTGAGCTAGAATGAATAACAAAGGCATAATGTTGATAGGGGTGATTGTTATAATCGTCGCTCTATCTATAGCGGCTTTAGGTATTGCTACTTTTTTAACTGAGGCATTAAGATCCAATGTTATAAATGTCAATCAGAAGAAAGCATTATATATGGCTCAGGCCGGCATTATGCAGGCAATAGCAGATTATAATGAGTCTGGTGGTGGTGCTGGATTCTGGGATTCTGCACAGAACGAGAATGTGGGTGAAGAGTTTTATTTTCATTTAGGAGAAGATGCCAATTTTCTATTAGTGGATGCTTCTGCTCCCCAAATCGACGGGCAGGAGTATAAAAGGATACATATAAAAAATATAAATGATACAGACACTATTACTATAACAGATATGGTGGTCAGTTGGACATTCGTAGGGAATCTCACTGAAGTCACCCTAGCGGGTGCTTCTGTCTGGACTGGAACAGAGACTTCACCGGCTAGTATTGATATTGCCGATACAGCCCTGGCCACAGAGGATGAGTATTTAGGTGATGATGATCAAATATGGGAATTCTCTGCTGACATTAGTGGAGACATAATCTGTACTTTTATTTTTAGTGATGGCTCTCAGGTTAAAGCGTATTTATTGAAGGACGACTTGAGCGGGAATAGTGAATTTTCCATTACAGCAACGGGCGAAATAAGAAGTGGTACGACAGTCGAGGCCAGAAGGACGCTAACTGCCAGTTATGATATCGGGACTAGTGAGATTACATCCTGGCAGGAGTCACAAAGCCACATAATACCATGAGAATAAGTCGTAAGTCGTTAGTCGTAAGTAATAAGAAAAAAAATAAAGCCTCCTTGTCGGGATTCACGCTTATTGAATTAATCGTAACTATTGTCGTCTTAGGCTTAGTTTTAATACCTCTAGGACTCATGTGTGGCGAATATATGAACGCCATAGTCTATTCGCGGGATTCAGGGGTGGCTGAAAACTTAGCCAAGGTAGAGATGGCTAAAGTAAATAACTTAGCATATGACGATGCTGCACTATCTAGTAGTTATGATACTACTACTAGTAGTTATGAAGGTTATCCCTATGATTTACGCCGTAAAGTTAATAGTGTTTCTGGTTTTGGTACGGATTTAAAAGAAGTCGAGATATGGGTATATCCAGCAGGCGAAACGACTGATCACTTGACTCATACAATTACCTATTTGGCCGACGCTTCTTTTGGCACGGGCAGTAAGGGTGGAGACGTAGCCATAGGAGACGAAATTGATTATTTGGTGGTGTCAGATGGGACTATTTCCGGAACCGACTTACAAGATGTGACTCTGCAAAATACTGGTGACGCAGATATAACCGTAACTGGAGTCATTATTAGTTTTACCGGCGCATCCGGCATAAAGCTTAAGACAGTTACTATGGATTCAGCAGAGAGGTGGAGTGGAACCAAAGGTTCGGGCAGCACAGTAACTTTTGATACTAATTTTACACTTACAGCTAATACCGCTTATGCCAATACTGGCCTTTTTGGATTTAGCAAAGATTTGACCTCAGTAACGAGTTTAGTGTTTATCATGAGCGACAGCTCACAATCCTCGAGTTATTCATGGTAAGGCATATTAGAAACAAAAAAGGTGTGACATTAATTGAGTTGACCATAACAATCTTAGTTGTGGCCATTATCGGCGCAACCATAGGAGGCACGGTAATATTTTTTGTGCAGATGTTTATGTTCAGCCCCCGTCAGCTCAATACTCAAAGCATAGCCAGTGAATTAACGCAGATAATGATTGAGGGAGGTCAGGATGCGCGTGGTATCAGATATGCGACCGAAGTAATTGATGCCTCAGCTGCTCAATTTTCATATACCTACGGGTATCCTACTGAGGATGATCAGCTTTCAGTAAGATTTCGCTATGATGCTGGGGATGACTATATTTACAAAAGTACAAGCACCGATGGAGGCTCGAGTTGGTCATCAGAGGAAGTGATCCCATATTATATACAGAGTGGAGTCGTTGTGGATGGTAAAGATGCCCCTTCAGAGATTTTTACTTATAAAAAGGCCGCTGATGCAGCTTGGGTTTCTGGCGTGGATGCCCTCACAGACATAGAACGAGTAGTTATCAGCCTGAATGTGAAGACCGAAACTGGAAACTTTCAAGATTTTCACGGGTCAACCGACACTACCTCTAGCGTTGAGGTAAAGGGGTTTTAATATATTATTTGTGTTTTATATATGTATGGTATAATAGAAAAAAATGAAAATAGACAGTATCTTCAATACCTTTAGAGTTAAACTGGATGCCTTAGTTAAAGACAAGGTAGATTCGATTGTAGTCGTAGATATTGGCTCAAAGTTAACACTTGTTAATGTGGAGCTTAAAGGTAGGTTAGAAGTAACTGCTTTAAAGATAGTTGAGCTAGAAGTAAAGAAGAGAAATGAGATTGTTTTAAATTCACTCCGTGATTTCATTCAAGAAAATGGAATTCTTAGTAAATTCGCAGTCTTAAGCCCTTCCCTAGATTCACTCCTGATTAAGCGCATCCGATTGCCAGCAGTACCTGATAATGAGCTAAAAGAGGCGATTAAGTGGCAGCTCAGAGAGGATATCTCTTTTGATTTATCAGAAGCAGTGCTGGATTTTTCCACTATCAAAAAGACGACCAAGGACGATGGCTCAAAAGTCCTGGATATCATCTGTGCCGTAGCTCAAGAGCAAGAAATAAAGCTTCAGGTTATGCCTTTGAAACAATCTGGGTTGACTTGTTTGGCGGTTGGACTCCTGCCGTTTGGCTACGAAGAGTTAGTGGCTAGGTATCTTGAGCCGGAGAAAAACGACTCTATTGCTGTAATTCACCTTAGTGATAATATCTGCTGTTTTAATATTTATGTAGATAATAAGCTGGCATTTTATAGGGAGCTACCCATAACGGTTGATCAGTTTAAGTCTTCGTTAAGGGGCGCATTAGTCTCTGATAAGGGTAAGATTGAATTAAATCAAGACGAAGCAGAGGAGGTTTTATTTACTATCGGAGTACCCGAGCCAGACGCTAATTATAAAGACAAGATGAATTCCACTCAGATTTTATCTATGCTGCGCCCTATGTTAGAACGCTTGGCAGCTGAGATTAAACGTTCTCTAACTTATTATGAGACACACTTTCAGGGAGGAGAGGTAAAAAGTATAGTCATCTTTGGAAGAGGAGTCGGCATAAATAATTTGGATGACTTTTTACGTAAAGAGACATCTTTGAATATCAAGAAAGCCTCCTTGAATGATAAGATCCAGATCTCTTCTGAAGTTGATCCTGTGGTTTTCTCCCGAAACTACGCCAGCTTAGGATTAGCCCTAAATTATAAAGGCGGCATCAATCTCTTACCACATGAATTCCGCGCCGAGAAAATTGAGAAACTCCAGACAATCTCCCTGCGTTGGACGACCTTCATCGTCTTCTTACTACTTGTTGTTTCTTTTGTGTTCGCTAAGGCAGGGGTAGGTTTTTATCAGCAGCGATTGGATAATGCTAATTTGCATTTAAACTTCTTATCCGAAGTCGTACAGCTTAAGACAAAGATCGATCAAATGAACAATTTTGTAGTAGAAGTCAGAAACTCAGAGATTCCTATAGGCAGCATGCTCAAGAGCCTAAGCAATATTGCTCCTCGTGAATTATTTATTGTGGATTTCTCACTAGATTGTGATTCCAAAGGGGGCACTTTAAGCGGCTTTATTAAAGATTTTGGTAAAAATCCCAATGCTATACTTACTAAGTTTATTACAGGCATGAAGAAGACCGCTTATTTTTCTGACTCGGGCATTGTCTCTGTGGCCAAGAGTGAAAATGGAACTACCGAATTCAAAATAAACTTTACTTTGTTTTAGGATTTTAAATGGACAGGAAAAAGATAACCAGGAGACAAACAAAATTAATCGTGGCGTGTTTTATAGTGGTAGCCGCCTTGATTTGTTTCTGGATTTTTGTTTATGGGCCGCAAAGCGAAAAGTTGAGATCTGTAAAAAAGGATTTAGCTTTTATCGAATCCCAGATTACACAGATAGATAGTATTATACAAGGAAGGGAGTTGTCTGGTGTGGTAATAGATTTAAATAGCCAGCTAATTTCCTTAGTTAGTTTTCTTCCGGCGAACCAGGAAGAGATTATATCTAATTTATCTAATAGGGCCAGGAAATTTGATATAGAGATAAAGAGTATTAATCCTCAAGTGAAAGTTTTATTAGAGGAAGAAGTTTCAGGTTACGACATTCAAGAGCTGCCGATTTTGGTTAATCTGCAGTGTGGATTCAAAAATTTAGGCGAGTTCTTGAATGCCTTAAGAATAAATTTCCCAGTTCTGGTAAGAGTTAAGAGTCTTAATATCAAAGGCCAGGGAGAAGGCAAGCCGATTCTAGATATCAATTTGGAGATTTTAGCTTATTTGTCTAAGGCACTGTAACGATGGATAAAGACCGCACAAAGGTAATTATAACAGCCGTATTAATCGCAGTTCTTGTTTTTGCTTGGGCCAATGCTTTTAAAGTCTTGGCAAAGAGGTCTAAGTCCAAAAAGCCTAAACAGGCTCCATCCGTGTTAATTTCTACTACATCCGCTATTTCCACAGTCACTTCTATTAGCAAGAGAGAATGGAGTGAGGATAAGAATTTAGAATGGAAGAGATGCCCTTTCTGTGGAGTAAGTTATTCTCACGAAGCCTCCGCAGAGGATTTAGAGATTTCCGGCATAATCTGGGATGAAGTAAATCCTCAAACCATCATCAACGGCCAGATATTTAGCGAAGGTGAAAGAATAGGCGATTTTCTAATCCAAACAATAGAAAAGCAAAAAGTTATTCTCTCTGACGGTGCTAAGACAATAGAGTTGCAAATTTGAGAATAGTAATATTAAAATATTAGGAAGGGGGAGATATGGATAAGAGAAAAGTAATGGTTATAGATGATGAGCAGGATGTTCTCCAATTGACAAAATTAGCCTTGGAGGGGACGGGTGAATATGAAGTCTTAACTTTGACAGACGCAAAAGATATAATAGGAAATCTACATAAATTTAAACCAGATATCATACTATTGGATATTCGTATGCCCCACATAGGAGGGATAGAAGCCTGTGAGATGTTAAATAAGGACTCGGTTGGCAAAAATACACCAGTTATTTTTGTCTCTATTCTGGAAGCAGATAGGGACAAGCTCGACGCCTATAAAGCAGGAGCAGTGGACTATATAGCTAAATCCGCAGAAAAAGAAGAACTTATCTATAAAATCGAAAAGGCCTTGCAAGATAGATAGGGACAATCGAAGAATTACGTAATTAATTACGTAATTCTTTTGACAAAGGCTGAATTTTCGATTAAAATATTTATTTATGGGAAGAAATAAAGATAAGACTGTTAGAAAACTTACTAAAATAGGCAAGGACAGCTATTGTGTGACTCTGCCTATCGAGATTATCCGTAGATTCGGCTGGAGGGAAAAACAGAAGTTGCGCCTGGAGATCGATTCTGAGAAACGTCAGTTTAAAGTAAAGGGTTGGAAACCATAAGCTATAAGAATCCTTAAAATGTCCAAGATCCAATTTAGAAATTTCTCTATAACTTCAAAATTCATCCTCTGGTTTCTAATCGTCGCTCTTGCCCCACTCATCGTCTCTACTTTTATAAGCTATCGGAGTTCTAGGAATGTATTGAAAGAAGAGGTATCGAAGATTTTGCTGGCTATTGCTGAAAACAAAGCCAATCAGGTCAGGGTCTATCTGGATAAGAAGGAAGAAGATGTCGTCCAGCTGTCTCACATGTCAGACGTGATTGTGGCTGTGGAGAGGTTTGATGAGGCTTATGACGTAAGCAAAAAGACAGATTCTCCTGAATATGCAGCGGTGGATCAAGAATTCAGGCCGTTTTTATCTTACTATCAAAAAGCTCTGGGGTTTGAGGACCTCTTTTTGGTCCGCGCATACGGAGATGTAATTTTCTCGGTAAAGCGTAAAAAGATGTTAAAGTCAATTTATGCAAAAGGGCCTTATAAAGATACTCAGTTGGCCGAAGTGTTCGTTGAGGCAAACAAATCTAAGCAGACTGAGGTCTCTGATTTTGAATACTTTCCTCAGGTAAAAAAAGGTTATGTGTTTATTGCTTCGCCGGTATTTAGAGGCGGTGAAGTCATCGGAGTGGTAGTAGCTCAACTAGGCACAGAAGAGATATCTAGGCTTGTGCAGGACTACTCAGACCTAGGTAGCACAGGTGAATTTGGCATAGCCGCAAAGATTAAAGATGAGGTTGTTTTTATCGCACCTCTTAGGTTTGATCGAGAGGCAGCATTTAAAAAAAGAGTACCAATCGGTTCAAAAGAATACCCGAATATTCAAAAGGCTGTAATGGGGGAGAGAGGCTCGGGTGTAAGCATGGACTATAGAGGAAAAGAGGTAATGTCTGTTTGGAGGCACTTGCCTACTTTTAGGTGGGGTATGGTTGTAAAGATGGATACAACCGAAGTGTTTGTTATGGCCAAGCAGTTGAGGAATAACCTATTAAGAATAAGTATAGTCCTTTTAATCATAGTCGCTGTTATCGCAATTATTATTGCTAAGACCGTCTCTAGCCCCATAAGGGAGTTGACTACAATCTCCGGTGAAATTGCTGATGGGAATCTATCTGCACGCGTAGAAATAGATACCAAAGATGAGATTGGCGAGTTGGCTCAATCTTTTAATCAAATGACAGATAAACTCGTCAGGGCCAAAGAAGATGTGGAGCAAAAGAATGTTGAGGTAGAAGAGCAAAAGAAGATGCTTGAGCAAGTCAATAAGGAGCTGGATAGTTTTGTCTATACGGCGAGCCATGACCTCAGGGCACCTTTACGGGGAATTTCTTCATTTGCCAGTTTCTTAGAAGAGGACTATAAAGATAAGCTCGATGATGAAGGTAGGGATTACTTAAAAGAGATTCGCGAGGGGACTGATAGGATGAATCAGCTAATTGAAGACTTGTTAGCGCTCTCTCGTATATCCAGAATCAAAAATCCTTACGAGAACATAAATGTAGAAGATATGCTTAGTTCTGTAATCAAGAGGATCGAATTTGACATAAAGGAGAATAATGTAGATTTAAGAATTCAGCCGGATATGCCCACTATAAGATGTGATAGAATCAAGCTAAGCGAGGTCTTTTTGAATTTGATTAGTAACGCCATAAAATTTTCCTCAAAAAATAATAAGGAGAATCCCAGGGTAGAGGTCGGGTATGCCTCGGAAGATGGATTTCATAAATTTTATGTAAAAGACAATGGTATCGGTATCGATCACAAATACCACAGCCAGGTATTCGGTATTTTTAAACGCCTGCACACAGCTAAGGAGTACGAAGGAACTGGAGCGGGTTTGAGCATAGTTAAAAGAGTCATAGATGACCACGGGGGAAATATTTGGATTGAATCCGAAGTTGGTAAAGGTGCTACTTTTTGTTTTAGCATACCTAAAGATTTGAAGAAGAAAAAAAAGATTGGAGAGATCCTTATTGAAGAAGGTCTTGTCAGTGAGGAGAAATTAAAAGAAAAGCTTAAGGCGCAGGGCTTGCTTGATGGGCCGCCTGAATACAAAGGATCCGTTAGTACTTAAACCAGGGAGTAAGGCCATGACAGAGGTAGAAAACAAAAAAGAAAAAGGCGACAAGCTACTAGATATCCTTATAGTTGAAGATAGTGATGCAGATGTGAAGATAGCCTTGAGGGCTTTCGAGAGGGCAAAGTTGAAGCATCGCATGCATGTGGCTAGTGATGGTCAAGAAGCTTTAGACTTTATCCGCCACGAGGGTAAGTATAAAGATAAGAAGAAAATGCCCGTACCGGATTTAATTCTTTTGGATATCAAACTACCTAAGGTGGATGGATTTGGAGTGTTAAAAGAGCTTAAGGCTGATTTACAATATTGTCATATTCCTATCGTAATGCTTACTTCATCTAGAGATGAAGAGGATATTTTAAAGAGCTATAAGAGTGGCGCTTCTAGCTTTATCCCTAAACCGGTCAAGTATGAGGATTTTGTCAAAGTAGTGGAAATCATCAATACATATTGGAACACCATAAGTAAGCTGCCTAATACCAATTTGTGGAAGTAGTGTTGATAAATAGAGGTGAATTATGAAAATTTTAGTCATTGACGATAATGACCAGGACAGAAGAATAATCGAGAGATTCTTGAAGAAAGCTGGCTATAGCGAGATCATCTTGGCGGAAACAGGTGAGCAAGGTGTTGAAAAAGCTGTCACAGAGAAACCCGATTTGGTAATTACGGATACCCTGCTTCCCGGGATAGATGGTTTTGAGGTTTGTCGTCAGATAAGCGAAAAACTTGGCGCAACAGGTCCGAAGATTGTGGTCATGACCGGTTCTGTTGATGCGGTGGATGCGGTTAAGGCCAGGAGATTAGGCGCAGATGATTATTGCGTAAAGACCACAGATGCTTCTATTCTTATTGAGTCTATAAAGAGGTTGTCCCAAGGATGATGCAGACGAATATAACTAATGTATTGATAGTCGGCGCAGGCAAGGGAGGTGTCTCTTTTCTGCATATGCTTAGAGAGGAGAAGACGGTCAATATCGTCGGTATCGTAGATGTTAATCCTGAAGCCCCGGGAATTAAGCTGGCACAAAAATTTAATATACCTACCGCTAGCGACTGGAAGCCATTCTTAAAACAAGAAGCAATAGACGAAATAATTGACGTCAGCGGCAATGAGGGAGTGTTTCAGTCTCTGCTTAAAGATATACCTAAGGGTGTATGTTTGATTGGTGGGCCTACGGCGAAGATGATATGGCTGCTTCTAGAGGTGCGCCGCAGGTCAGATGAAGAAAAAGAAAAAGTCCTGGATAATCTTGGTGAACGTATAAAAGAACTTAACTGCCTTTATGCCTTGTCAGAGATCATAGAAAAAAAAGGTGCTATCTTTGAGACAATACTAGAAGAGACTGTCAAAATAATCCCATCGGCGTTTAAATTTCCCGAATTTGCTTGTTGCAGAATAACTTTTGAAAGTAAAGAATATAAGACAAAGAACTTCAAAACCTCTGAATGGTCCTTGGTATGGGATATCTATGTGTTTGGTAGCAAGGCTGGTTTCATAGAAATCTGCTATTTAGAGAGAGGTTCGTCATTTGAGGAAGAACTGTTTCTTAGAGAAGAAAAGGATTTATTAAAGGCGGTTGCTGAGCGATTGGGGAGGGTGGTCGAGCGTAAGAAGTCAGAGATCGAACTAAAGAATACAAAAGAACAGTATGAACTTATATATAAGGTAGTGCCCAGCGCTATTTTTACAGTTGATAGTCAACGCCGCATAACTGCTTGGAATGATCAAGCTGCACGAATTACGGGTTATAGGGCTCAAGAGATAGTAGGTAAAGAGTGTACTTTGTTTGCAGAGAGTCCCTGTAAAGATAAGTGTGGTCTTTACGCAGACGATGTAGTCAAACCTGTAGTAGGTAAAGAGTGTACCGTGAAGACTAAAGATGGCCGAATGATTATTATTTCTAAGAATGTGAGTGAATTAAGAGATGATAAAGGTGATGTAATAGGCGGAATTGAAAGTTTTGATGATGTCACTGAAAAGAAGATGGCTTCGAATAAGCTAACGAAAGCAGCGAATGAGTGGTTGGATACATTTAACGCCATGTCAGATCTTGTTTTTATTCAGGATAAAGACTTTACTATTCTTAAAGTAAATAAGGCTTTCGCACAGGCCCTTAAGATGAAGCCTGAAGATATTATTGGTAGAAAGTGCCATGATCTTCTTCATCATAAAGGTGAACCCTGGCCAAATTGTCCTTTTGAACAGACGAGAGGCGATCAGCAACCGCACACTGAAGAGGTGGAGGATCCTAATATAGGCGTACCTCTCTTAGTTACTACTTCGCCTCTGTTCGACCACAATGGTGATTTTTTAGGTTCTATACATGTGGCTAAGGATATATCGTATGCGAAAGAATCAGAAAAAGAAATGAAAGCAGCCAGAGAAGAGTTGGAGATTCAAACTTGGGGCCTAAGAAAGACTAATGAAGCCATAAAGGTCCTTTATAAAGAATTAAAAGAGAAGACCAGGAGAATCCAGGAGCTGGATAAGTTAAAGTCAGAATTTATTTCTACTGTTTCCCATGAGCTGCGTACGCCGCTGGCTATTACCAAAGAGGGTATAAGTTTAGTTTTAGACAAGATACCGGGTGATATAAATGAAAAACAGGATAAGTTGCTTACTATGGCCAGGGATAATATTGATAGGCTGGCTAGGATTATAAATAGCTTGCTGGATATATCCAAGATTGAGGCTGGTAAGTTGGAATTGAAGAGAGCATTAGTCAACCTGTCGGATTTGATAAAGTTAGCTATGTCTTCCTTTGAGCAAAAGGCAAGGAATAAGAATTTAGAGCTGGTTATGACCTTGCTGCCTAGGACAAAGTCAGAGATATACGCGGATGCGGATAAGATTATTCAGGTCTTGACCAACTTGATAAATAACGCCCTGAAATTTACAGAAAAGGGCAGTATAGAAGTCCGTGTTGAAGAGAAAGGCAATAATCTCCAGTGTTCTGTTATCGATACAGGTATAGGTATTGCCAAAGACGATGTAGAAAAAGTATTCAGTAAATTCCAGCAGTTTGGTCGCATTGAGGGCGGCGGGGAGGGGGGAACAGGTTTAGGCCTCTCTATAGCTAAGGGACTTGTGGATATGCATCATGGCGAGATCTGGATTGAGAGTGAGCTTGGTAAAGGCACGAAGTTTATATTTACCCTGCCTTGTTATACTACAGAGAATATTATAAAGGAGAATCTTTTGACTATACTTGATCAGGCTACAGATAAGGATATTGATACCTCTTTGATCATCATATCTATTGTTAATATGCAGAAAGTAAAAGAGGTTTTATCGGAGGCAAAATTAAAGAATATTGTTGAAAAGATGACGGGTGTGGCTAAAGCAGCCTTACGCGGTTCCGATGATATGGCTTTTGCCGGAGCGGGTGAGGTTGTTGTTTTACTTGTATCCTGTAAGAGAGACAATGCCCTGATAATAGAGGGCAGATTAATGCACACTATGGAGGAATTCTTAAACCAACATAATCTTTCTCATATGATCAAGCTGAAATTCGGCTGTGCTACTTATCCTGAAGAAGCTGTGACTGAAGAAGAACTGATTCAAAAAGCTAGAGAATAACATTATTTGATAAACAGTAAATGAAGAATTTAAAAGGAGATAAATATGTCCGGCAAGAAAATCTTATTAGTTGATGATGAAGGCCAATTAGTAGAGATGGTAAAGATGAGATTGGAGGCAAATGGCTATAGGGTTGTTACTGCTGGAGATGGCCAAGAGGGATTAGATAAGGCGCGTCAGGAAAATCCAGATTTAATAATTCTTGACCTTATGCTTCCTAAGATGGATGGCTACAAAGTTTGCAGGATGCTTAAATTTGACGAGAAGTATAAAAGCATTCCCATAGTGCTATTTAGCGCTCGCGCCCAAGAAGAAGATAAGCAGTTGGGCATACAGGTTGGTGCGGATGCCTATATTGCCAAGCCTTTTGAGCCAGAGGCGCTAATGGAAAAAATAGAAGAATTAATTAAGAAGTAGCCGTCGTAATCTTCCCAAATATTATTCCAAGCCTTTTATGCAGGATATCAGTGTAGTAATCCCCACTTTTAACAGGTGTAAGTTCCTTAAAAAAGCCATTGATTCAGTTTTGAGCCAGACTTATGTAAATTTTGAGCTTATAGTCGTGGACGATGGCTCCACTGACGATACTGGTCAAATGATCGAGGGTTACTCAAATAGATTAAAATATATTTATCAACAAAACAAAGGCCCTGCTTGTGCTAAGAATGCAGGGGTTAAGGAATCTAAGGCTGATTTGATTGCCTTCCTAGATTCTGATGATCGGTGGGCGAAAGAAAAACTGGAGATTCAGTCAAAAGCTATGCAGGCCAATCCAGAGTATCTAATTTCTCATACTCAAGAGATCTGGTATAAGAATGGTAAGTTGCTTAATCAGAAGAAAAAACACAGGAAGTATAATGGATTTATATTTGATAAGTGCCTGCCAATTTGTGCTGTGGGTATGTCTACGGCAATGGTAAAAAGAGAGCTATTTGATGAGGTTGGTATATTTGATGAAAGCCTGCCTTGTTGTGAGGATTACGATCTTTGGTTAAGGGTGAGTGGAAAGTTCCCGTTTCTATTGGTAGATAAGCCACTCACGTTGAAAGACGGGGGCAGGCCGGATCAAGTCTCCTCTATTTATGCCAGAGGCATGGATAGATTCAGAATCCAGAGTATAAAGAGATTACTAGACAAAGATTGTTTAAACGAACAACAGCGAAGTTTAGCCTTGCAGGAATTAGAAAATAAATGTAGAATCTATGGGCTAGGCTGCATTAAGCACGGCAGAAGAGATGAAGGAGAGATGTATCTGAGTCTAGTTGGAGGATTAAAGCGATAATGGATATACAAGATGGTTGGGAAAAAGCACTTAAAAAAACAGAAATCATAAGAACCCGCGTTCAGGGGCTATGTGCCCATACCGCTACAAATTTGCCGTATATATTTTTGTCGGAATCTTCTATAAATACGGGCGATACAGTGGTAAGGAAGGGAGAGATTGTCGTGGATAAGCCTGCTTTAGTTCTTCCTTCTGCTTCGCCGCAATTTGAAGGCTTTGACTTTGATAAAGAGCTGCATATTAACGAAGGCATGCTCACAAACTTTTTACTAGTCAGAGGTGTGACATTTCCTTCCTTAAGTTATAACAATAAGACTTATTCGCTGGATATTTATGAAGGCGGATTGAAAAAGGCAATCCAACATAATTTAGATAAATTGCAGCGCCAGGAAGATGTGCATACAGGTTTGATTATGGGCTTAGAAGACTGCTGGCAGTTTTCAATCTTGATTTTTATCTGCACTCAAGTGGCCAAGTCAGCAGAGACAGATGTAAAGAAGTTGTTAGACGAACTTAAAAAAAGAGGCAGGCTACATTAATTATTGACATAATAAGTAAAGCTATTTAAAATACTTCTTATCTTACCTAAGTTAATAGAATTAAGTTCCTAGAGAGACAATTATGAGTTTATCCAGAGATATCGCAGATTGGATTAAGCAAAAGGTTGAGGAGTCTAAAGCTGAAGGTATTATTGTGGGCTTGAGCGGCGGAGTAGATTCAGCCTGTGTAGCTGCGCTATCAAAGATGGCTGTAGGTGATAATGTATTAGGTTTGATTTTATCTTGTCAAAGTGATTCTTTGGATGAGCAATTAGCCCGAATAGTCGCAGATAAGTTTAAAATTAAGTTAGAAAAGATATGTTTAGATGAAGTCTATGAGAAGTTTGCTTCTATATTGCCAGAAGCTAATAAATTGACTTTGGCCAACCTTAAGCCGAGGCTACGAATGGTTGCTTTATATTATTTTGCCAATAAATTAAACTATCTTGTGGCCGGAACCGGGAACAAGAGCGAGGCTTTGGTGGGTTACTTTACAAAGTATGGCGATGGTGGAGTAGATATTTTACCTTTAGCGGAATTACTAAAAACAGAAGTAAGAGAGCTGGCTAAAGAGTTGGATGTGCCTAATGAGGTGATTGAGCGGGTGCCTACTGCTGGGCTATGGGAAGGCCAGACAGATGAGGGTGAGCTTGGCGTAAAATATGAAGAGTTAGATGAGGCTATTTTAGCCATAGAGTCAGGCAAGGAAGATAAATTTCCGAATCAAGATATTGTTGCTAAGGTAAAAGAGCTGATGCAAGCTTCAGAACACAAAAGACAGCCTATCGCGATATACAAAAAAGGATAAGTAGCCAGATTAGATAAATTGCTTGACAATTTAATTTAAATTGATATATTTGATTATGGACAAAGGCGTCCTTTCTATAGATTGCAAAAAAAGAAAGGATGCCTTTTTTTATTTGCTGTAGCATTTATTCAGATAGACCAACTAATTTAGTTAAAAAGGAGAAAAAGATGTCAAAGAGAATCGAAGACTTCATGACAAAAGTAATTGCAAAGAATCCTGGAGAAGTTGAATTCCACCAGGCAGCTCAGGAAGTAGTGGAATCAGTAATGCCTTTTATTGAAAAGAATCCTAAATACCAAGAAGCTAAGATTTTGGAAAGGATTGTTGAGCCAGAGAGAGTGATGATGTTTCGCGTTCCTTGGTTGGACGATAAAGGGGAAATCCAGGTAAACCGCGGATTCCGCATAGAGATGAACAGCGCTCTCGGTCCATATAAGGGCGGATTGCGATTCCATCCCAGCGTGTATCTAGGAATTTTGAAATTCTTAGCTTTTGAACAAGTTTTTAAGAACAGCTTGACCACTTTGCCTATGGGCGGTGGAAAAGGCGGATCTGATTTTGACCCTAAGGGAAAGTCTGATAACGAAGTAATGAAGTTCTGTCAAAGTTTTATGACAGAGTTACAAAGACACATTGGTCCGGATACAGATGTGCCTGCAGGTGATATAGGCGTAGGCGGACGTGAAATCGGATACATGTTTGGCCAATACAAGAGACTGCGCAATGAGTTTACCGGAGTCCTTACTGGTAAAGGCCTGAATTGGGGTGGCAGCTTGATTCGTCCTGAAGCCACAGGCTATGGTTGTGTGTATTTCGTTCAGGAGATGCTGAAGACCAGAGGGGAATCTTTGAAGGGTAAGATCTGCGCAGTGTCCGGTTCTGGTAATGTTGCTCAATACACTACTGAAAAGCTTATTCAGTTGGGTGCAAAGGTTGTGACTTTGTCAGACTCTCATGGATTTATTCATGATGAAGGCGGCATAGATGGAAAAGAATTAGCCTGTGTACTTGATCTTAAAAACGTAAGACGTGGACGCATTAAAGAATGCGCAAAAGAGTTTAAGTGTGAATACTATGAAAACAAGAAGCCCTGGGATATAAAATGTGACGTAGCTTTTCCTTCTGCTGTTCAGAATGAAATAAATGAAGCTGATGCTAAGACCTTGGTAAAGAACGGTTGCATAGCTGTGGGTGAGGGGGCAAATATGCCTACTACCCCAGAAGGAGTTAAGGTATTCCAAAAGGCCAAGATCCTTTATGGTCCTGGTAAGGCAGCTAATGCCGGTGGAGTAGCTGTTTCTGGTTTAGAGATGGCTCAAAATAGCATGCGTCAATCTTGGAGCCGCGAAGAAGTCGATAAGAGGCTGCATGATATTATGATCGCCATCCATGAGCAGTGTGTAAAATATGGTAAAGAAGGCGATTATATAGACTATGTCAAGGGTGCAAATATCGGCGGCTTTGTAAAAGTAGCCGATGCCATGATAGACCAGGGATTGGTTTAAATTAAGTCAGCAGCCTGAGGTAAGAACTTAGTGGATTAGTCTTTAGGACAAAGGCGTCCTCTCTATTACAAAGAAGTAGAGAGGGCGCCTTCTCTTTTTTAATGGGCAAATCTTGCAGGGTCGGATAAATTACGTACGGTATGTTTATACCCCAACTTGCAAGATATATTACCCACAACTCGCAAGATATATGTACTCCGACTCATAAGATGTGCTTATCCAGACTCGTAGAACGTTAAACCCTGACTCGTAATATATGCTGAAATTATCTTTGATAATTTCAGCATACTCGTCAGGGTTATCCACCGAAGCTCACACTGCAGTTATTACGATGTAGAGCGAAGGTGGATAACAAAAAAACCCCGTTTCAGGGGTCTTCTTGTAGGTGATAGGCCTCATAGCTTTCGCTATCTGGCTAAGCCTCCTTGTTAAATTCTAAACAAAGCATAACATATTTTTTGCTGAGATTCAAGGTGGCCGTAAGAAAACTTTATAGCAATGGTAAATATTTCTTAATCTCGTGCTGAGTGATTTGGACGCGATATTCTTCCCACTCTTTCTTTTTATTGAATAGAAAACGCGAGAAAATATGTTCGCCTAGAGCGTCCTTCGTGAATTTGCTGTGTTCAGTCTCTATTATAGCCTCAAACAGGTTGCCTGGTAGAGCGGTTAGTCCACGACGCTCTCGCTCTTCCATAGCCATATGGTAGATATTAGGCTCAACAGGAGAGGAGATAGGGTATTTTTTCTCAATACCTTCAAGTCCTGATGCTAGCATTACTGCAAATGCAAGATATGGATTACAAGCTGGATCTGGACAGCGCAGCTCTGCTCTGGTAGCCTTTTCGTTGCCGGGCCTGTATAGAGGCACTCTGATTAAAGCAGTACGGTTTCTTTGGGCCCAGGAAACATACACCGGGGCTTCGTATCCGGCGACTAATCTTTTGTAAGAGTTTACCCATTGTGCCGTTAAAGAACAGATTTCACGAGCATGTTTTAGCTGACCGGCTATAAATTGTTTAGCAGTCTTTGAAAGATTAAACTTGTCTTTTGAATCAAAAAATGCATTTTTAGTACCTTTAAACAGAGATTGATGAACATGCATGCCAGAACCATTGACACCAAATATAGGCTTGGGCATAAAGGTGGCGTATACACCACTTTGCTGGGCAACCTCTTTTATGACATATTTACAGGTGATCAGATTGTCTGCGGAAGTTAGGGCGTTGCTGTATTTAGGGTCGATTTCGTGCTGGCTGGGTGCGACTTCGTGGTGTGTCGCTTCCATAGTAATACCCATTTCTTCTAAGATACGTACGGTTTTGTTACGCAGCATATTAGCTAAATCGTTAGGAATTAACTCAAAGTATGATCCTTCATCGATTACTTCAGGTTTTTTGTCAGATTTAAAATAGAAGTATTCTATTTCAGGGCCGACACAGAAGGAGAGACCTAGGTTTTTAGCGCGTTTCATAGCTCTTTTTAGTACATGACGTGGATCACCTGCATAGGGTGTGCGGTCTGGGTTTAGGATATCACAGAACATTCTGGCTGTGGGGTTATCTTCCATTGTCCAGGGGAGTATCTTAAAGGTAGAGGGGTCTGGTTGAGCAATGATGTCGCTTTCTTCTGCTTCAGCAAATCCGGTAACAGAAGAGCCATCGAATCCCTTGCCATGTTCCAGAGCTTCTTTTAGCTCGCCCTTGGTAATGGAGACGCACTTTAGAATTCCTAAAATGTCCACAAACCACAACTGTATTATCTTTATAGAGTAGTGGCCTACCTTTTTCAGGACTTCGTTTATAGCAGTTCTTTTTGACTTTTTAGCTTTGGAAACCTTGATCCCCGTAGCCTTTTCCATCTCTTGGGAGATCTTTTTAGAGAGGAGTTGGTTTCTGGGGATTATATACTGGTTTCCAGCACGCTCGGCAATAAGTGTTCCATGTTTTATCCTGTCGATTACTGCTTGCCGGGATATTTTTAGTATTTTTGCTGCTTCTGTGGGGCTTAGGTATTCTTTTTTCATGGTTCCTCCTTAATGAGCGTACAACTTATGGAGTATTTCTTCTTATTTTTTCTGCGACATAAGTTGTATACGCGAATTAACCCTTGACAGCTACCTAAATATTTAAAATTAAGAAAAATGTCAAGGGTAAGTTCGAACTACAACTTAGTTATACTATCGTTCGCTAAGTTGTGTTCTCACTTTACACTTGTAAAGTATACCATCTGCTTTACGTTTGTCAAGTAGTTTTTTAAACTTTTTTAAGGCCGGTTTACAGAACAGATGGGTGGGCGAAGTAGACAGAGGATATTAGTTATTTTAAATGTTGCAATTATTTAGCAGTTTGATTATAATATAGCATATTTATTCCCACCGAGAAAATTTAAGAGAGGCGAATTATGACAGTTAAAATAGGCTTTGACAATGAGAAGTATTTAAAGGAACAGACCAAGTGTATTTTAGAAAGAGTAGAACAGTCCAATAACAAGCTCTACCTAGAGTTTGGCGGAAAGATTATTTTCGATTATCACGCCTCCAGAGTCCTGCCTGGATTTGATCCCAATGTGAAGATGAGGTTGCTCAAGAAGCTAAAAGACAAAGCAGATATCATCCTCTGTATTTACGCGGGTGATATTGAAAGGAGAAAGCTAAGAGCCGATTTCGGGATTACCTATGATATTGATGCTTTAAAGCTGATTGATGATTTGAAGGAGTGGGGGATACAGATTAGGGCGGTAGTCATAACCCGTTTTGAAAATCAACCCGCGGCAAAGATATTCAAGAATAAGCTAGAGCGCCGTCGCATAAAAGTATATACCCATGGTTCCATTAAAGACTATCCTGCGGATTTGGATCTAATTGTAAGTGATAAAGGCTTTGGGGCTAATGCCTACATCGAGACCAAAAACCCCTTAGTTGTAGTTACTGCTCCTGGTCCGGGAAGCGGGAAATTGTCTACTTGCCTTTCTCAACTCTATCACGAGTACAAAAAGGGAGCTAAGCCCGGATATGCTAAGTTTGAAACCTTTCCCATTTGGAACATTCCTCTAAAACATCCTGTAAATATAGCCTATGAGGCAGCCACCGCGGATATCAGAGATTTTAATCTGATAGACCCTTTTCACTTAGAGGCCTATAATGAGACATCTATTAATTATAACCGCGATGTGGAGATATTCCCGGTATTGAAGAGGATTTTAGAGAAGATAACTGCCGCAGAGTCACCATATAAATCTCCTACTGATATGGGTGTAAATCGTGCCGGCTTCGGGATAATCGATGATGAGGCTATTAAGGATGCAGCTAAACAAGAGATTATTAGAAGGTTCTTTAAGTATTCTTGCGAGTATGCAATGGGCTTTACGGATAAGGAGACTGTACAAAGAGCAGAATTGATTATGGAAGAAATTGATGCTAAGTCAGAAGATAGAGTTGTTGTTAATCCAGCTCGCAAGGCAGCTAAAGAAGCAGAAAAGAAAGATAAGGGGAATGAAGGAATCTTTTGCGGCGCAGCTATAGAGTTAAAGGATGGTAAAATCATCACTGGTAAGAATTCTTCAGTTATGCACGCATCTTCGAGCCTGGTGATGAATGCTATAAAACATATTGCAGAAATTCCGGATAAGATACATTTATTACCACCTATAATTATAAAATCCATAAGAAATTTAAAGGAGAATATTACCAGCAAAAAGATAGTTAGCCTGGATGTGGAGGAGGCCTTGATTGCTTTGAGTATAAGCGCGGCAACCAATCCAACTGCGCAATTAGCTATGGAAAAACTAAAAGATCTTCAAGGTTGCGAAGTTCATATGACCCATATTCCTACGCCAGGTGATGAAACCGGCTTAAGAAGGTTAGGGGTTAACGTTACGGCCGATCCTGATTTTTCTTCTAAATGGCTATTTGTTGGTTAGTGATGGAGTAATTTGTTTCTATGCCTAAAGCGTCTTACAAATCCTATATCGATGCATTAAGTAAGATAAGCAAAGCCATAACATCCGACCTTTATCTTGAGGATGTTCTCAAGCTTATCGTTACGATGACAGCTAATGTAATCCACGCTAAGATTTGTTCTTTATGGCTCTTGGATCCCCAAACACAAGAGTTAAAAATAAGAGCTACTCAAGCCATGAGCAAAGAATATTTGAAAGAGAGAAGCCTAAGGGTGGGAGAAGGCATAGTGGGATTAGTAGTAAAGGATAAGAGACCAATGGTTATATCTGATGTTTCCAAGGATATTAAATATAAGGAAAAGAAGTTAGCTAAAAAGGAAAATTTAGTTTCTATGCTTAGCGTGCCCATGTTAGTCAAGAATAAGGCTGTGGGTGTTATAAATTGTTATACTACAACTCCGTATAAATTCACAAAAGGAGACATCGATCTTTTAAGTACTGTAGCCAACCAGGCTGCTGTGGCTATTGAGAATACAGAACTATTGGTTAAGACTAAAATAATTCAAGAAGAGCTAGAGACGAGAAAGAAGGTTGAGAAGGCCAAAGGGATCTTGATGAGAGATCAGAATATTAGCGAAGACGTAGCCTATAGCCTAATAAGAAAGTCGAGTATGGATAAGCGCGTGCCCATGAAGGATATCGCCGAAGCCATAATACTTACCCACGAAATTAAAAAGACATAGTTTATATTCTTTATCCTACCAAACGATACCTACCTAATTAGTACCCACATATGTAACTTACTGCTGATGAAGAGGTTATGATTGTGTCCAATTTAGTAGATTAAAGAAATCCTTTAGATAATCCTGCCGAAAAAATACACTTTGGATCCCTTGTTAACTCCCAGAGGTATATGTTATACTATCAAGGGGATATGTTTTCTATGCCACGGACATATGCATTACGAAAGGAAGTATATGTCTGAACCCAAAAAAAATTCTTTTTTCAGATTTCTCTCACACAATAACCCTACCCCGCAGAGTAAGCCACAAAATACCCAAAATACTGAATTAAGCGCCGCTCAAGAAGGCAAGCATGTTGAAGAGACTTATGACATGCTAGAGAGAGCTGTAGAGCAGTCTATAGATGGCATTGCTATGGCCGATATGGAAGGCAATATTAAATTTTGTAACCGTTCCTGGGCTAAGATGCATGGCTATGAGATATATGAAGTTTTAGGAAAAAATTTAAGCATCTTTCATACTGGAGAGCAGCTAGAAAGAGAAGTGCTGCCTTTCCATGAGCTAGTAAAAAAGAATGGTGCTCATAGTGGTGAAGTAGGTCACATGAGGAAGAATGGCACTGTCTTTTCAACTAGAATGACCACTACGCTTCTTAAAGATGAAAAAGGAAAGCCGCTTGGATTTGTGGGAATTGGCAGAGATATAACAGAACGCAAGCGAATAAAGAAAGCTCTCATAGCCTCTGAAGAAAAATATCGAAGACTTTTTGAAGATTCCATAGAAGGCATTGGGATATTTAAGGAAGATCATTTTGTCACCGCCAATAAAACACTCCTGGATATATTTGGCTATAGCGACTCAAATGAATTTATTAGAATACCGTTTATCTATCATGTGGCTTTGGAGAGTAGAAGTATTTTCCGAGTAAAAATGAGGGAGTGGACTAGGGGCGAGTTCAGCGATTCCAGGTTTGAATATAAGATTATACGTAGTGACGGACGCATAAGAGATATTGAAGTATCAGTAACCCAATTGATGTTGAAGAACGAGAAGTGTATACAAGGGACTTTTCGTGACATTACCGATCGCAAGAAAACAGAAGAGAGCTTAAGAGAGAGTGAGGAGAAATATAGGTTACTGTTCGATAATAATAACGAACCGGTTACGATTTATGATTTAGAGGGAAATATTTTACTGGTGAATTCCTCTGGAGCTAGGAATTTAGGCGGAAGGCCAGATGATTTTGTTGACAAGTCATTATTTGAACTTTTGCCTGAAATGGTCGGGCCAATCAAAAAGAGAATTAAGCAAGTAGTGGAAACAGGTGCTGGGTGTGACTTTGAGGACTTGGTAGAGTTGCCCAATGGAGAAGAAAGGTGGTTTTGGACTAATCATCAACCAGTTAGAGACCACAATGGAAACATATTTGCTATTCAAACAATTTCTAGAGATATTACTGTACGCAAAAGAGCGCATGAGCGACAAGATACAATTACAGCCGGACTTCGCGCGGTAGTAGAGATGGCTGATAAGCTTATCGCCTGTCCAGATTTAGACAGTTTATTCTTGCGAGCGGTTGAATTAGGCAGGGAGAGGTTAGGCTTGGAGCGTTGCGCTATTTTTGTAGAAGAAGATGGCCAGGTACGGGGTTTTTATGGTACCGATAGATATGGTCGAACCACAGATGAACATGCTTTGCGTTTTGAGAAGAATGAATACTGGGCAAAGCATTTACGTAAATTAGGCCCTGGTGATCCTAAATGGATTAAAGTAGAAGGGCCTCGTTTAGAATGGGATGGCAAGAAGACTTTAGAGATTGATAGGGGCTGGATAGCGCTTACGCCTATTCAATCTGCGCATAGGCCCATAGGAGTCTTTGTTAACGATACAGCCATTAGTAAATCAGAATTTGATGAAGTTGAACAAGAGACCTTATCAGTATTTTGTTCTTTGTTAGGTAATATTGCTGAACGCAAAAGAGTAGAGAAAGAATTAGTAGTAGCCAATAAAGAGCTGTTTAGGTCGAATAAGAGGTTTAAGCAGTTGACCTTTAGGGATTCACATACAGGAGTTTATAATCATCGTTACCTTCAGGAGGTCATTGAATCAGAATTTTCGCGTGCCAGAAGATACGGTTTTCCGTTGTCAGTTATAATGCTAGACTTAGATTATTTTAAGTCAATAAACGATGCCTATAGCCATCAGTTTGGAGATCTGGTCCTTAAGCAATTTGCTAGACGGCTTAAAAGGATGATGCGCAAATACGACACTATCATCAGATTCGGAGGAGAAGAATTTCTTATCCTATCTCCAGGTATAGATAAGGCTACAGCTTTAAAATTATCCCAGAAGATTTTAAATAGTATTACTTCAGCCAGTTTTGGCAATGAGAAGTTTGATGTAAAGTTAAAGTTAAGCCTGGCGGTTGCTTCATTTCCAGAAAATATTGTAGCCAAAGGGGTGGATCTAATTGAACTAGTTGACAAAATATTAAATAAGGCCAAAGAGGATGGCGGAAACAGAGTTTATTCAAATTCAGATACTAAGATATCCACACATCCGCTATTAGAAGTTGACGATGAAAGTTCTGATGTAGAATTCCTAAGGACTAAAATTACTAAGCTTAATCGAAAAGCTAATCAGAGTTTGATTGAGTCGGTATTTGCCTTTGCTAGAACAATAAAATTAAAGGATCAATACACAGGAGAGCATGTAGAGAATACAGTATGCTTTGCTACTGAGATTGCTAATAAGCTAGGTCTATCTAAGAATGAAATAGAGCACGTAAAGAGGGCATCTATGTTGCATGACTTAGGTAAGATCGGAGTCAGTGAGAATATCCTGCTTAAAAAATCAAAGCTTTCTTTAAAGGAGTTTGAGCGCATCAAAAAGCATCCGCAGATTGGTGCTGACATCTTAAGGCCTATCCATTCCTTACATGGGATAATCCCGTTAGTATTATGCCACCACGAGAGATGGGATGGGATGGGTTATCCGCGCGGCTTAAAAAGGGAAGAGATCCCTCTAGGAGCAAGGATAGTTGCTATAGCGGATGTGTATCAGGCCTTAATTTCCGACCGTCCTTATCGTAAGGCATTTACTAAAGAGAAAGCCAGGCAAATAATCCGAGAAGGATCTGGTTCGCAATTTGATCCTGCGATTACAGGTCTGTTTTTAGAAGTTATAGAATAGATGGATAGCACTTTCCAAATACCCCAGCCAGATTGGCCCAGATCATAAATCCACCCCCGAAGTCATAAGTAGAAATTTCAATGGAATTATCCCGGCATTTGTGATACATTGCTATTCAGTCAGAAACAAATCCCCCTATATGAGAAAGAGTCTTGTTGTAGGCATATTGAGAGAAACCAAGAATTGGGAGTGGCGTACGCCCTTGACCCCTTGCGATGTGCATTGGTTGGTTAAACGCGGCATAAGTGTGGAGGTCGAATCTAGCCTCAATCGTGTCTTTAGTGATAATGAATACAGGAAAAATGGGGCTAAGGTGCTGAATAAACTCAGGAAGGCAGATTTGTTTATAGGAATAAAAGAGCCTTCTTTTGATAATTTGTACCGCAACAAAATATATATGGTATTTTCCCATGCTAGCAAGGGGCAGACTAATAATATGCCGCTGCTTAAATTTTGCCTTAAAAGAAAGATTACCTTGATTGATTATGAGAAGATCGTTGATGCGCACGCCAGGCGCCTTGTTTATTTCGGAAGGTTTGCAGGAATATGTGGCTTGGTAGATAGCCTGTATTATCTGGGTAAGAAACTAGAGTGGCAAGGGATAAAGAATCCTTTTTCTAAGATAGAGCCGGCCTACAAATATAGCTCTTTGGAATCATTGAAGAAGGCCATGGCAGTGCTTGATCGCAGCATTTTACGTAGAGGATTTGATAAAAGAATAGCTCCTTTCATAATCGGCATTACTGGTCATGGTAATGTTTCTAATGGGGTTCAGGAGATACTGGAGACCCTAAGTCCTGTGGAGGTGCACCCTAAGGACATGTTTCAGTTTGTCAGACATCAGAGCAGGATGAGGCATAATATATTTAAGATTGTTTTTCTGCGTGAGGAGAAGTTTCGTTCCAAAGATGGCAGAGGGTTTTATTTTGAACAGTATCTTAGGTGCCCTGAGAAGTTTGAATCAAACCTGGATGTCTATTTACCGCATCTTAATATTCTTATCCATTCCAGTTATTGGGATAGTAATTATCCACGCATGGTTACCAAAAAGATGATCCATAAATTATATAGAAAAAAGCAATTTCGTCTGAATTTTATCGGGGATATCTCTTGTGATATAAATGGCTCTGTGGAATTGACGCATAAGGCAACTTCAGCATTAAACCCTACGTTTACTTATGATCCTAAAGGCAGAAAATTTATTGATGGCTATAAAACAGAAGGCATTACTGTGTTAGCGGTGGATAATTTACCTTCGGAATTACCAAAGGATGCATCTGTGGAATTTAGCTTGCTTATAAGGGAGTATGTGTATCAGATAGCCGCTCATGGGATTAAAGATGTTACGCATCATGTTGCCATACCATCGGAGATAAGAAGGGCTGTTATTACAGAAGGCGGAAAATTTACAAAAAGATTCAGCTATATAAAGCATTTCATTCCTAATTAAGAGACGTTATTCCAAGATATCCTTAAATGAAAAAAAGAGAAAATCAAATTACTGTTCTGGCTGTAGGTGATCGCCAAGATTTTGATTCTTTTGCAAAATTTGATAGAGAAAAAGATACGTTTCTATCCCAGGGCTTTGATTATGTAAGTACTAATTATGGCCGCTTATTAAAAGGTAAAATTCCTCCCATAAAGACAAAGAAGGTCATCATATTTTTATTTTTTCCTTTTGTTTATTGGAATAGGCATATAGAGTATAAAAATTACAAGGGCTTGTATGGTAATCATAACTTTTCCATAAAGTTTATGCGTTTTTGGATACGCATTGATAATATGATAAGGACATTGCTTTGCGACAAAAAGATAGCATACGTTAACAGCCCTTTATTATGTGGATTTTGCAGGGATAAGCTTCAGGTCATGGATGAACTATCTCGATCCCAAGTTCCTCAGCCCCAACTCTATAAAATAGGGCACCTAAAAGACATGCAAGAGCGGTTGGTGCGGGGTGAAAGTTTTTTCATAAAGCCAAGATACGGCTCTATGGGCAAGGGTATAACTTTTTTGAGTTGGTCTAACTGGCAGACAAATTTTAGGTTCAAGAACAATAAAATTATAAATAAGAGGTCTGATCGCGGATGGAGATTTAGAGATATTACAGTCAATGATGCTTTCTTGGCTCAGTTATTAAAGAGAGATGAGGATATCTTGATTGAGGAAACCATTAATTCTATAATTCTCAGAGGGATGAAGGTCGATCTTAGGATATATACATTCTTTAATAAGGTTGTCTATGTTTATCCTAGAAAGAATGCTCCGGATAGAATTACTACAAATATTTCTCAAGGAGGAAGCGGCGATCCTCGGATATTGAAGATGCTGCCTAAGCATTTATTGATTAAGGCAGAGAAGATAGCCGAGAAGATATCCAAAGTGCTTAACCTTAATCTGGCCGGGATTGATATTATGTTGGATAAAAATCTAAAAGATGTTTATGCAGTAGATGTTAATGTTTTTTCCGGATTTCCTAAGAGAAAGACATTTAATTTAGCTAAGCATATCATTAAGGATTTAATACATCTAAGTAGCAGCAGTAGTTTCTTTAAGAAGGTCAGTTGATATTTCAATATACCTGTAAACTTTTTTCAACCCAATAATATGGAGGTAGAGAATGAGTGGCATCTTTGGAATGGCCTCAAAGAAGGACTGCGCAGAAATTCTTTTGTATGGTATTGATTATCATTCGCATTTAGGGACTGAATACGGCGGAATGGCTGTATTGGGAAAGGATTTTCAACGTCAGATTCACAACATCTCCCAGAGCCAGTTTAAGTCTAAGTTCTTTGAAGACTATAAGCATATGAAGGGCAATAAAGGCATTGGCGTAATTAGTGATTGTGATGAACAGCCTATTTATGTAAATTCTAAATTCGGGCCATTTTGTATCGTTACAGCCGGCCTTATAGAAAATAAAGAAGAACTAGTGAATTCACTTCTAAAACAGGGAATTTCTTTTAGCGAAGTCACTAAAGGGGGTACAAATACTACTGAGCTCATCGCTAAGTTAATTAATCAAGGAAATAATTTAATTGATGGCATAGAGAAGATGTTTCAAAGAATAGAAGGGTCTTGTTCGCTATTATTATTACATAGTGACGGAGTCTATGCTGCGCGTGATAGGCTCGGCTATACGCCTCTTGCAGTAGGAAAGAAGGGAGATGCTTGGGCAGTGACTTCTGAGAGTTGTGCCTTTACAAATTTAGAGTTTGAGATTGTGAGTTATCTTAAGCCAGGGGAGATAGTCCTTGTTACTGAAGATGGCTTAAAGCAGAATCGAGCTGGTTGTAGTGCAAATCAAATTTGTACATTTCTTTGGATATATACTGGTTTTCCAGCTTCCAGTTATGAAGGAATTAATGTAGAGGTTGTAAGAGAGCGTTGCGGAAGAGCACTCGCTAGACGCGACAAGGATATAGAAGTGGATGTTGCCTCTGGTATTCCTGATTCAGGTATAGGCCATGCTGTAGGTTATGCCATGGAGTCAGGTAAGCCCTATAGAAGGCCTTTAGTTAAATATACTCCTGGGTATGGAAGAAGTTATACTCCTCCTTCGCAGCAGACACGTGACTTAATCGCTAAGATGAAGTTAATTCCTATTAAAGATATAATTGAAGGCAATAGTATTGTAATTTGTGAAGATTCCATTGTTAGGGGTACTCAGCTTAAGAATTTCACTGTTAAGAAACTTTGGGAAGCAGGCGCAAAGGAAGTTCACGCCAGGCCAGCTTGTCCGCCCCTAATGTTTCCCTGTAAGTTTTGTCTCTCCACGCGTTCCATTCATGAATTAGCCGCCCGCAAGGCTATCAGAAGCATTGAGGGAAGCGACATAGAAGATATTTTCGAATATATAGATCACACAACTGAAAAGTATCAAAAGATGGTAGATTGGATTGCTAAGGATTTGGATGTCACCACACTTAGATATCAGATAGTCGATGATATGATTGAGGCCACAGGGCTGCCCAGAGAAAAGCTGTGTCTTTATTGCTGGACCGGTGAATGTCCAAGTTCATCCGAAGAAAAGAATAAGTCAAAAAAGACCACTAAAGCCAAAAGAGCCTCAAAGGCAAAACAATTGGTTTAGCATTGACTCGCGTATTTGAATGAATTAATGAGACATAGTTGCAAGCGGTGAAATATGGAAAGAGTCGCTTTGAAACTAACGAATTATTGGTTGATTTTATGCAAGAGAAAAAAAGTTTTTGCTCTTTCTCTTTTAGCGGTTTTTGTGTCTGTAGTTATATATAGTAGGCTGCAGGTGCCTGTTTATAGGGCTGTCTGTTCTATTAAGCTAGTAGGAGATAAGTCTGTGGTAGATATGATTACTTCCACTGATCCTTATATACCTTATAGTTTGATGAGTTCGATTTCGAACTCTTTGACTAACAGCTCGATTATCGAAAGGGCAGTTTATGGGATTGGCTTAGCGGATAAAGATACGCCTGCAAAAGACTTAGAGAGAGCCATCTTATCTATCCAAAATGCCACTAAAGCAGAGATTGAACCTTCGACCAACATTATCCATATTAAGGTGCGGCATATAGACGCTAGCATGGCAGCTAAAATTGCCAATTCCATTGCTAAGGTTTTTATGCAGGCTGATATAGAGGAGAAGAACGAGAGAGCGCAAAATAATCGCTTGTTTATTGAGGAACAAGTAGCTAGCGCAAAGCAAAAGCTGACTCAGGCAGAGAAAGATTTAGAGGTCTTTGAAGAACAAGAAAAAGAAACAACTGGTATAGCTACTGCGATCGGGAATAATATAGCTACTTTAGAGCAACAGAGGATTGAAATCTTAGAAATTCAACTTATTGACCATTCAGATGTTATCAAGATAAATGAGCAAATAGAAGATCTTAAAGGAGAGCTTGAGTCTTTGTCGCGTAATGAAATAGAACTTACCAGATTGATTCGCGAATACGAAGCAAACGAAAGGTTATATCGCATCCTGCAGAGCAGACTTGAAGATGTCCGCTTTGCCGAGGAGGCAGAAGAAGGAGATTTAAAAGTAGCCAGCCCTGCAAAAGTCCCCGAGATCCCCCTTGAACCTAACACCAATCTCGCCATTACCATAGGTTTGATATCAGGCATTCTTTTTGGAATATTTATGGTCTTTGCTACAGAGACCTTTAAATTATAAATGGAAAAGAATAAATTATACATAGCTATTGGCTTAGGAATAGTTTTTGTAGCCGCCTTGATATTCAGATTCTATCCTGTCATAAACAATCCGGAAGAGATTAACAAAGGGTTTGGTCCTTTTGGAGATTCTAATTTATATCATTGTATTGCCTATAATCTTTACAGGGGCAATGGTTTCTCAGGGATAGATGACGGGACGCCATATGGATTAAACCAAGAGCCTAAGACTAAGGAGTATGAGCCAGCGATTAATCGTGGACCGATTTATCCAACCTTTATCTTTCTTGTGTATAAATTCTTAGGTAATCCAGAAGATATGAAATCTTTGGATAATTGGCATAAGAATTGGAACAAAATTAGGTTAGCCCAATGTGTCTTGGATGCCACAATTTGCATCTTTGTATTCTTTATTGTAAGACTTATTTATCCAGCGAGCTTGTGGCCAGCCTTTATTTCAGCAGTCTTGTATGCTTTTAGTTTTTATAATATATTTTATACGAAAGCTCTAATTGGTGAATCTGTTACTACTTTTTTACTCGCCTTAGCGATATTATTCTTTACCCTAAGCATTAAAAGCGGCAAGAAGCTTTTATTATTTCTTGCTGGAGTTGGATTTGGACTAGTCGTCTTGTCTCGGACGGAGTATGTGCTGTTTATTTTATTATTAGCACTCTATATATTTTTTGTTAATAGAAGATCTTTTTCCATGGCAATTAAAAAAGGTCTGATTTTTATTTTTGGCGCCAGTATTATTATCGCCCCTTGGGTTTTAAGAAACTACATAGTCTTTAAAGAACCGGTTATTACTATAGGCGCATTGGGATATAACATGCACCAGGGCACATTCGTGACTAAAGATAATTGGACGAGCTGGGGCGAATATCCTGAGGAGATATTTTCTAATGATCAAGAGAAAGAGGCGGTGTACTCCCTATATGAATCTTTTCATAAATATTATACAAAGGGCAGCATTAAAGTTAAGGAGTTTGATGATGCCTTTATGGAATTGGCATTAAAAAAGATTAGGGATAATCCAGGGCAGATTTTTAAAATCTGGATAACAAGAATTCCCCAATTATGGTATCAGGATTATCTTTCTATGTATGCTTATGTTGAGGCATCGGGATGGTTTTTCGTCTTTTACTTTATGTTTGCTATGCTTGCCTTTTTCATTAGCAGCGGACAAGAGCGGATCTTGATGGCTCCCGTAGGTTTTCTATTCGTCTATCTTAATCTTATTTTTCTTCCTCTTCTTATAGAGCCGCGCTATGGTGTTGCTTTAATGCCGGGAATTATAGCTCTTACAGGTATAGGCATTTGGAAGTCATTATTAGTCTTAAAAAGCTTTGTCGTGAAACATAAATTAATTGATTTTACTTCTGAAGGGGGAGATTAAGAGATATATGAATAAAGCTAATTGCTGCATATTGAAGAGTGAAAAGTTATGAAATTGTTTTTTGGACTAATCGTTTTTTGCCTATGCGCATCTTCTGTTTTTGCTCAGGAAGTTGTAAGTGAATGGGATGATTCTACAACTGTCTTAGCAGGAGGAGGCTGAGGAAGAAGCTGTCCCAGAAGATACCTCAGAAGAGACGAGTAAATCAGCAGAGACTACAATTAAGTCACTTGAATTAAGAATAAAAATTCCCATTTCAATTGAAGGATTAAGAAGGAAGAAGGGGTAATTAATAATGTGGCGTATAATTTAGCAGTTTTTGAGGTAGAATAGCTAGAGAGAATGAGAAAAGTTGGAAGAATATTATTATATCTTATATGTTTTGAAATAATTCTGCAAGTTTTGAGTTTACCGTTTATTAGAGACTATATAGTTTCTCAAAAGGATACAGAAATAAGAACAGATGAAAGTGAGTTTGCGATATTGTGCGTTGGCAATTCATGCACATTTGGTGTTGGCGCCCCAAGAAACAAAAGTTACCCCAGCCAGTTGTATTCTTTTATGAAAGATACGGGAAAGTCGTGTACTCTCTTTAATCGCGGGGTTCCTGGTGCAAACTCAACTCAGGTTGCGCAAATTTTCGAGGAGTCGCTTGTAAGGTATAGGCCTGATTGTGCCATTGTTCTTATGGGTGCTAATGATATTTGGAATTTGGTAGATGTTGAAAATTTTAGAGCAATTCTTAAAAATAGAGATATCCCTTTAATTATTGCATACTTTTTCAGATATTCAAAACTGTATAGGCTCATAAGTAATTATTATCGATGGTTTTTTTCATATAATGCGTACAAAAAGACTGACTATGTTTCCGTTAGTAACCATTTGCTGGAAAAAAGCATTAACCGAAAATTAATATATAATACTGAGGCTTCTGAAAACAAATGGGAGGGTCTCACAGTTTTAGGAGAGATTCTTGGGAAGAATATAGATCGCATTGAAGATGCTGGTCGAAATTACGGTGTACAAGTTTTTTATTTGTTGTATCCTAGTCCGAATGCTAATAATACGTTATTGAAGGATACACTGCTTAATAAGGGGCTACGGGATCGAATTATTGATACTGCGAAGGTTTTTGATTCGAGTGATGGATTATTTTCTTCTGATGGGTTTCATCCTAATCAAAAAGGGTATGGTTTAATGGCTGGCACTATTTTTTCTTTTTTGGAGGATAATACATTTTTGGATTTAGAAGGAGAGCATACAGAACATATAAAGGGTAAATAGGGGGTAAGCGATTGAGAAAGAAGATTAAACGTAGGGGCAGATTTTATGTTTATGTTGTTAGGTGTAACAATGACTCGTTATATACTGGCTATACGAATAATTTAAAGAAGCGAATAGTATTGCATAATAATGGCAAAGGCGCCAAGTACACAAGGGACAGGAGGCCGGTGAAATTAGCGTGGTTTAAGGAGTATAGGAATTTCAGAAATGCCTTTCTAGAAGAGAAGCGCATAAAGAAGTTGACGCGACCACAAAAAGAACAATTGATAAATGGCCAGAAAATGATGGAAAGTAAATGCAGACGCATGAGCATTAAGGTTCGGAAAATTAATCAGCAGGACAAAGAGGCTTTTGTAGAGCTTTCACTAGCTTTGACAAAATTTAACAAGAGACAACATGGTAAGCATTATTCAAACTTTCAGGAATTTTTAAAAGTGAGAAAGCGGCGAGCCGAAGAAGCTTGCAATAAAATTAATCAAAGCCCTAATAGGTTGTTCCTTATGGCTTTTCAAAATAATAAACCAGTTGGGTATGTTCGAGCTTTTATTTATGGTCCGAAGCTCAGGCAAGGGTGTCTGGATGAGTTCTTTTTAAGGAAAGAAGCGCGTGGTCAAGGTATCGGTAAGAAATTATTAGAAGCAGCGACTCAATGGATGAGAAAACGAAGGATTATTAGAATGATAGTCAGTGTTTATTTATGGAATACCCCAGCCAGTGCATTTTATGAACAAGAAGGATTTCTAAATTATGCAGTGTCATATGAAAAAGTAATTTCATCATCCGAAACCAAATAAGACAATATGAATAATAAACTCGTATATATTGCTACCTTTGGCTGTTAGATGAGGGAAGGCGAGCAGATGAAGATAGGAGTTGTTGGTTTTTAGTATAATATTATACATAAGCCACTTAAAAGAGATGAATCTGATTATTGAATCTTTTGTGTCGGAGAGTCGACAACATTTGGTATAGGTGCAAAAAATCCCGTTTTTCTATATTTGTTATTTTTGGATATATATGTTGGTTTTTAATAGAGTCTTATTGGACGGAAGAAAGAAGTAGTTTGGAGAAAGATCGATGAGTACAGTTGTAATAATTCCCACATATAACGAGCGCAATAATATCGAAAATTTGATAAAACAGATTTTAAAACTTTATTCTGATATTAATATTTTAGTGGTTGATAGTTGCTCTCCTGATGGCACAGGCCGAGTTGTGGAGGGGATAGGACAAGAGTTTACTAATGTTCATATCATTAACCAGCAGAAGAAGCTAGGGCTAGCATTGGCATTTCAGGAGGGTTTCAGATGGGCTTTAGAGAAGAACTTTGATTATATTGTTCAGATGGATGGGGATTTCTCTCATAATCCCAAAGATATTAGCGATTTAGTAAAGGCAGCAGAAAAACAGGGCTTGTGTATAGGTTCGCGTTATATACCTCGAGGCCAGATAGTTGATTGGGTTGCCCGTAGAAAGATTCTTAGCTATATTGGTAATATCTATGTCCGTTTTTTGTTAGGATTACCGGTAAAGGATTGTACCAGTGGGTTCCGCTGCTTCAGGAAAGATGTTTTAGCAGCCATAGACCTTGACGCCATTAAGTCCACGGGTTATCTATTTCAAATCGAGATTGTGAACTATTGTATACGAGCTGGCGTTGATATCATCGAGGTTCCTATAGTATTTACTCAACGTAAAAAAGGCTATTCGAAATTAGGGGTCAGAGAGGTAGCAGAAGCAATCGTGGGGGTGTTTAAATTAATGTTCTGTCCCCGGCGCGCTATCCGGACTAAATCTTGACATGAAGAAAGTATGCTTGGTTTTTCCTCGGTTTCGCTATCAAACAGGAGATCCTCCTTTAGGTCTTTGTTCAATTGATAAAAAAGGGGTAAAAAATTTAAAATGTTCAACATTGATAGAGATCCTTAGGAACTTAACGATCTTGCAGATACGGCGAAAGAAGAATTCCAAATCTTAAAATCAGAATTGGAAGAATGGCTAAAAGGCAAAACAGAAAATGCATATTAGGCATCTCGATAAAGAAGCCAAGTAGACCCTAAGAAGTTTAGGATACCTTCAATGAGAAGAGGGGTACGTCTCTCTTATTCCAGGGGACGCCTTATTGCTTTATAACTAATTGAATGATAATGAGTAGCAAACGTCTCTACATACGTACTTTTGGTTGTCAGATGAACGATCGAGACTCTGAGTTCGTCATAGGGCAGTTTCTGTCTAATAGTTACAAGCTTGCCACAGATGTTTTAGAGGCTGATGTCATCCTGCTTAATACTTGTTCTGTGCGCCAGCATGCTGAGGATAAGGTTTTTTCTGAATTAGGACGATTGAGAAAACTTAAGAATTCAAATTCCAGGCAGACAACTATTGGGGTTATTGGGTGCATGGCCAAGAACTTAGGAAATAGGATTATTAAGCGAATGCCGCACGTGGATATCGTATGTTCACCAAATGATTTAGATAAAATCTATAGATTGGTAGAAAATGCAAGGAAGCAAAAAAGGCACTTAGTAGAGATAGGCTCACAGATCCGCGATAGCTCATTTTATAAGCATTTTTATCATCAAGATAAAACGCACTCCTATGTAAACATTAGCGAGGGTTGCAGTAATTTTTGTTCATATTGTGTTGTGCCGTATGTTCGCGGTAAACACCGTAGCAGGCCGGTTGTTGATATATTGAATGAGATAAATCAGTTGATTAAAGACGGGGTTAATTCTATTACTCTTTTAGGGCAAAATGTTAACGATTATTCACAAGTTGCAGGTAAGAAAAAGACCGAATTTGTGAATTTGTTGGATATTATAAGTGATATCGAAGACATAAAAGAGCTTAATTTTGTGACCTCGCATCCTAAAGATGTTGATATTAAGTTATTCGATTTAATGGCCAGCAAGAGAAATATAAAGAAATATCTGCATCTTCCGGTCCAGTCCGGCTCAAATAGAATCTTAAAGTTAATGAACAGAAAATACACGCGGGAAAAGTATGTTGAGATTATTGAGCAGTATCGAAAGGAAATTCCTAATGGAAACTTAGCTACAGATATAATCGTGGGGTTTCCTATGGAGAGTGACAAGGATTTTAGAGATACATTGAATTTAGTTAAGAAGATTAAATTCAATCATGCCTTTATCTTTAAATATTCTCCCCGGCCACACACGAAAGCTTCGAACATGATCGATGATGTGCCTATGGATGTAAAGAAAAAGAGGCACAAGATTTTATTGGATTTACAGAAAAAGATATCCAAAGCTAAGAAAAGATAAGCGCGATGGAAAAAAATAAGATAATTTTTATAGTCGGACCTACCGCCGTAGGTAAAAGCAAATTAGCAATAAGCTTAGCTAAGAAAATCAAAGGCGAGATTGTTTCCTGTGATTCCATGCAGGTTTATAGGGGACTGGATATTCTAAGTTGCAAACCTTCCAAATCAGAGAGAAAGCAGGTTAAACATCATTTAATCGATGCAGTAAGTTCAAGTCAGGATTTCGATGTGGGTAGATTCATAAGCTTAAGCAGGCGGCTAATTGAAGAAATTCATAAAAGAGAAAAGATTCCTGTTTTTGTAGGTGGGACAGGCCTATATTTAGATTGTTTGTTAAATGGGATATTTGAAGGGCCGAAAAAGAATCCTAAGATTAGAGCTGAGCTTTATGGAAAAGCAAAGACTTATGGAAACGAGTATCTTCACAAAAGATTAAAAAAGGTAGATCCTAAAGCTGCCAAAAAGATCCATGTCCATGATTTAAGAAGGATAGTCAGAGCGCTTGAAGTCTATCAAATTACCAAAAAGCCTCTATCTGCGTTGCAAAAACGCAGAAGAGGGATTTTACAGGACAAACGTTTTAAGTTCCAGATTATAGGCCTAGATATGCCCAGAGCTAAACTTTATGAGAATATTAATGCGCGTGTGGATAAGATGTTTAAGCAAGGGGCGATCAGAGAGGTCAAAGCCATATTAAGCAAGAGGTGTTCAAAGACTTTTAAACAGGCTTTGGGCGTCAAAGAAATCAATTCATATCTAAAGGGGCAAAATTCCTTAGAGCAGACAAAGCAACTTCTTAAGCGTAACACGCGCAGGTATGCCAAGAGGCAAATGACCTGGTTTAGGAGGGATTCAAAAATTCAGTGGTTCAAAAATGATGGCGCCTTAAGCAAAATCATGAAATTGGTTACACAGAATTAATAAGAGTTGAGCAATATTTTTCATTATTCTTTGATTTTAATTGATTTATGTAAATTATTGGGTTACAATATTACATCATAAATTAGCTGCGAGGTGAACTAAAAGTGAGAAAGTATAGAGCTGAGTTAAGAGAAGTCTATTTGGATAAACTCTTTTTGATGAGGAAGGTGCGTTTTGTCGCGGCACTGTGCATTGCCTCCTGGGGTCTAATTCTCTGGTTTTTTGGCATTCCTGGCTTTAATCCCAAGATGTTCTTCTTATTCGCCTTTTGTGCCATGGTCATAAATCAGCCCTATCAATTCATAATTAAAAGAGCTAAAAGCTTAGATCTGATTTTAGAAGCGCATCAAGTTATTGATGTGGTCCTGGTAACTTTATGCATCTTTTTTATGGGAGGAGTGGATGCGTATTTTGCCATTATAATCTATTCTTTAATTATAATCTTTGCCGGGGTAAATGTCTCTATAAAAAACTCTTTTTTAATAGCTAGCCTCTGTTGTCTAAGTTATTTAATTATGTTTAGCTTAGAATATTTCGATGTAATACCCACGATGCCTATCTTTAATTTCCACTTAAACCCACCGCTAAATTTTATTGTGCCCATTTTTATCTGCTTGTCTCTGTTTTTGATCGCCTATGTGTCTTCCTTTTTGGCGAAAATAATTATTCAGAAGAGCGAGCAGTCCGAAAGTTCAATGGAAAAACTCAAAAAAGCAGAGAACGCCATGATGCAGGCAGAGAAATTAGCTGTAGTTGGTCAATTCGCCACAGGTATTGTGCACGAGATAAAAAATCCTTTAGGGATAATTATTAGTGGCATAGAATTTCTAGAAAAAGAAGTGGCGGATCGTGCCGATCTCATATTGTCGGTAAATAGGATAAAACAAAGCGCCCTCCATGCTAGTGAAATCATTAAGGACCTTCTTAATTTTTCTAGGCCCTCTGAACAGTCGCTTGAGGTTCTGGATTTACATGATGTACTTTCCGATAATATTAAACTATTAAAAGAACTAAAATCTGACTCAGAGTTACGCATAATAAAGGATTTTTCTAGAAAGCCTATTATGGTTAGGGTTAACGCTAGCCAGTTTGAGCAGGTATTCTTTAATATAGCTGTAAACGCTCACGATGCTATGCCTTCAGGTGGAAGGATCTTTGTAAAGACATATATCCAGGAGTACAATCAAAAGGGTGCCCAATCTGGATTTAGAAAAAGTTCTCAATTTGTTGTCGGTGAAAGGACTGCTGTGTTAGAGGTCCGCGATGAAGGTAAGGGCATAGCCGCGGAACATATCTCGAAAATCTACGATCCCTTTTTTACGACTAAGCACAAAAAAGATAATGCTGGTTTAGGGTTGTCGATCTGTCAAAGGATTATAGACGCCCATAAGGGAGAGTTGGAGATAAAGAGCCTTCGCGGCAAAGGAACAATAGTTATCATAAAGCTGCCGGTCTTTCAGGAAAAGAAGGAAAAAAGTATATTTCCTTATCATGATATTTAATCATTTGTAATTTTGGAGGCCCAGATGAAAAAAAAGATTCTTATGATTGACGATGAAGTCGACTTTTGTTATTTCACAAAAAAGAACTTAGAGAATACTGATGAATTTGAAGTGATTGTGGAAAATAGCGCAGTAGCTGGCATCAAGACAGCTATGGAGAAAAACCCAGATTTAGTTCTCCTAGATATTATCATGCCTGAGCTAAATGGCAGCGAAGTTGCCTTTCGTCTTGTCAATAACGAAAAGACTAAAGGCATCCCCATTATTTTTCTTACTTGTTTAGCTGAAGAGAAAGATCTAAACGAATTCGATGGGATGAGATTGATTGGCGGCAGGCGTTTTCTTTCAAAGCCCTGCCAGACAGTTGAGTTGGTCAAGGTGATTAAAGAGGTGCTTGAAGAAAAGGCTAATGAAGGAAAGACAGGCGAAGGATAGTCCTATTAAGCTGTGATTGAAATGGTAAATTCAAGCCCAAAGACAAATGAGAAAAACCACCTATTTATTATATGGATTATTATCTCTTTTGTTTTTAGCTTTTTCTTTCCAGAGAACAATGCTCAAGCCAGGGGTATGGGTAGCATCGATTATTCTACTCTTTCTATCGAGGAGATACAAATTGAAATCAAGCTCCTTTATCAGCATGCAAAAAGAGCCTATGCAGAGAATGATCTCGAGCTGTCCAAGCTTTTTTTCTATAAGATACTGGAATTTGACCCTGAGCACCGCGGAGCGAATAAATATTTAGATTTTATTATCCCTAAGAAAATTTATAAAACAAAATTTCGTCAAAAACAAGGTCAATACTTTAGCCTAGATGATAAAGAAATTGAAGTGACAAAGGAGCAAAAGGAAGAACTCCAGGTTCTTGAAAAAGAAGTTATAGTCTCTGAGGAGAAAAAAGCAGTAAAAGAGAAGTATTATAAAAAGGCGATTAATAGTATTCCTAAAGAAGAAAAGAGAAAGCGCAAACTTGAGCTTATCCAGCAGAAGAGGTACGAAGCAGAGAAGAGAAGGCAAGAGGCGGTACAGAAGAAAGAAAAAGTTCGTCTAGAAAGAGAAAAGAAGTTAGCAGAAAAGCGAGAGGCAGAGAAAATTGAAGCCCAGAAGAGAAAAGAAGAAAGGCTGCGCAAGAAAGAGTTAGCGCGAATCGTTCTCGAGGAAAAGAGAAAACGTAAAAAAGAGTTGGTCAACAGAAAAAAGGAAGAATCTGAGAAAAGAAAGCAGGAGAGAAAGCAAAAGAAAAAACAATCTCGCCTGGAAAAAGAGCAGGGATTGGCAAAAAATAGAAGGGTTGCGTCAAAGACTGAAGTGAAGAAGATTGAGGAAAAGGAAGCTAGGGAGCCTTTTATAGCTAGAAAGAAAGAAGTGATAAGGGAAAAGATTCAAGACGGGAATAAGAAGGCCCAAGAAGAATTGCTTATGAGAATAGTGGAGAAGGAAGTTGCCGTGATTAAAGAAGAGCAGGGGCGTTTAGCCAAAGAGGAGGAGTTGTTTGAGACGGCAAGGAGAAAACGAGATAAGGGAAAAAGGGTCGACCTTGGAAAATTAAAGAGAGCTAAGAGAAGAGGGTCGTTACCTTTAGCTAAGTTAAGTAAGAAAATTAAGAAGCAGCAAACAATACCAAAGCCTAGGGCTATCAAGAGTCGGATTGGGCAGGAATTAGGCAGAGAAGATCTAGAGAAATACTTGTTTGAAGAGGGAGAGATCGCTGAGTCAAAGCTTAAATATGAAGAATCCGCTTCAGACAAAGGAGAGGAAAATGATTCGCAAGTAATAAGCGAACCCCGGCAATTGTTTCAAAGAGGTAGAAGGGGAAAGGGAGATTCAATATTAGAAGGTAAGATACAATCTGCTTCACAACAAGATAAATGGGATAATATCAAAGCTATTTATAATGAGGCTATTTATAATTATCGTGCTGGAGAATACGATGCGGCACAAGAGTCCTTTTCCAAAATCTTAGAGTAAAGTTAGTATCATTAGAGCGCCATACGCATTTCAATACCTCCCCAAAAACAAATCTAGAGTAAAATAGCATGATGGAAAATGTTTTATTGGTGACAGTTGGATTTAATTCTCAGAAGCAAAATTTCAGAGCTAAAGATCAAGCTAGGGAATTAAAGGATTTAGCTCTATCAACGGGAGCTAATATTATCGATGAGGTATTGTGTTCCCGGGATAAGCCGACTCCGGATTTATTCCTGGGCAGTGGGAAAGTTGAGGAGATAGGAGATTTGTGTACTGAGCAAAAGATCGGTACAGTAATTTTTGATAAGAATTTAAGCGGAACGCAGCAGAGAAATTTAGAAGACAGCTTAAAAATAAAGACAATTGACAGGACGCAATTAATCTTAGACATCTTTGCTAGACACGCCAAGACTCCTGAGGGAAAGATGCAGGTAGAGTTAGCACAATTACAGTATCTTCTCCCTAGGCTTATAGGCAAAGGTATCATCTTGTCCAGGCTGGGTGGCGGAATAGGTACGAGAGGCCCTGGTGAACAGAAGTTAGAGGTAGATCGCCGCCGTATTAGAGGACGCATAGTCAAGCTTAAACAGGACTTAGATAGTATCATTGCTCGCCGCAAAACCATGCGCAAGAAGCGAAACGAGTCTAGCTTGCCCACAGTGGCTCTTGTAGGCTATACAAGTGCAGGGAAGTCAACGCTGCTTAATTCATTGACTGGAAGCAAGCAACGAGTGAGCAGGTACCTTTTTACTACCCTGGATCCTTTATCGCGAAGCATTGCCCTATCCAATAATCAAAAGATTGTGCTCTCTGATACAGTTGGTTTTATTAGTGATCTCCCAGCGCATTTAATTGAGGCATTCAAGGCAACTTTAGAAGAGGTTGTGGAATCCGACTTGTTAATTCAGGTCTTGGATATTAGCGATTTAAGATGCCATGAACATGATAAGGTCGTTAGAGATGTTCTTAAAAAGTTGAGCATAGAAGATAAGCCCATGGTGACTGCCTTAAACAAGGCGGATCTCTTAGATGACAGGGGGTGGATAGATCGTTATAAGAGCGATTTTCCTGATAGCGTAGAAATCTCCGCCTTAAATAAAGAAAACTTCTCAGCGCTTTTTAGATTGATAGAACGAAAATTAGAGACTATGTTTGTTTCTGCGTCATTAAAACTCCCCATTAATAGGATGGACTTGGTCGATTTAATTTACCGTGAAGGACAAGTTAAGTCTATTGACTATACTCAAGATTCAATAAAAGTCCGTGTTGTTCTTCCATCTATAACTGCTTGTAAACTAAGCAGTTATATCATAACTTAGTTATTCTATCAGAATATCTAATAATTTTTGTAAAAATAACTTGACACATTAATTAGTTTATGTTACGCTTTTAATGAGAAAGAAGAAGGGGGCTTCGTTGGAAGACTTTAAAGATTTTTCTGATTTTGAAGTTGACATTGATCCCGAGGATCCAGTTTATGTGATTAGCATCGTTAGTAAACTTTGCGATATCCCGGTTTGGACTTTACGTGAACTAGAAAAGAAGGGGATTATTAAACCTAAGAGGCTTGGTAAGAAGACAAGGTGTTATTCCAAAAGGCAGGTTAGGAAATTGGAATACATCCACTATTTAATGGAAGATAAGAATGTTAATATTAGTGGTATTAAGGTAATTTTGGAAATGATAGAGGAGTAGTATTTTTTTAACCTATAATTAGCACTCAATTAGTGAGAGTGCTAATAAAGAAAGGAGCCAGTAAGATGTCGCTAATAGAATGGAGGAAGGATAATAGTAATGATCCACTCTTTGGATTACTCGCTGTCCAGAATGATTTGGATCGCCTGTTTGGCCTTTCGTTCTTTGATAACGTTGACAAAAGGGTAGGGATGTTCAAAAATGCTTTTTCTCCGGACCTGGATGTGTATGAGGATAAGGATAACCTCATTATCAAAGCTGATCTACCAGGAATAAGGCAGGAAAAGGTTAACGTTGAGGTAGTCGACGATATCCTGACCATAAGAGGTGAAAAGAATCAGGAAGTTGAGCGCAAAGATAAGAGCTGCTATCGCTTTGAAAGAGCATACGGTAGTTTTTCGCGTTCGATTACCTTGCCTAAATATGTTGATGCATCAAAGGCCAAAGCTTCTTTCAAGGACGGGGTATTAGATTTAACTATTCCTAAGACCGAAGATGCGAAGAATAGGAAGATCAAGATAGACATTAATAGGTAAATGTCATTATTGCTAGAGGCTTCAAGTGGGCCTCCAGCAATAAAATGGAAGATTAGATAATTTCAAAAAGTTATTTGACAGCAGCCTTTTTTGTGGTAATATGGTAACTCTTTAGCACTCTTATATATTGAGTGCTAATGTCAGTTTTAACAGACCTCTAACTAAGAATCAAATAGGAGTTTAAGACAAGAATGGTACGTGTAGTTGACTATGATTCCAGAAGAAAAGAGATACTCAGAAAAACTATCGAGTATTATCTTGAGACAGCTGAGCCAGTTAGTTCTGATGCACTCTTGGATAACTATAAGTTGGATTTCAGCTCTGCGACAATAAGAAGCGTGCTTAAGGATTTAGAAGGCAAGGGCTATCTAGCGCATACACACACATCTTCTGGAAGGATACCCACTGATTTAGGGTATAGATTTTACATCGATGATCTTATGCATAAAATGGATCTATCCAAGGAGGAAAAATCCACTCTTAAGAAATTCTTTAATTCTTATCTTCAGATGAAGAGGAGCGTTCTGGAAAATTCCACGAGGATAATTTCAAACTTTACCCATTATGTAGGCATAGTCAATGATGAGGATCAGCACAGAATTTATTATTCTGGCTGGAGTCACCTTTTAGAGCAACCCGAGTTTAGGGACGTAGGAAAGATCCATTCTATATTTAAGGCGCTGGAGGAAGATAGGCTTTTGGATTTGATGAATCGCCAGATGCAAGAACCCGTTGAGGTTTTGATTGGAGAAGAGTGCGATTGTCCCGAGATGAGTAATTGCGCCTTGATTATTGCCGATTGTTCCAACAAGAATAGAAAATTGGGCAAATTAGCTGTTTTAGGGCCAAAGCGTATGGCCTATAGCAGGGTTATGCCTATGGTCGATTATCTATCAGAGTTGATTATAGAGGAGTTTGAGTAAGATGTTTAGTAAAGATAAAGATAAAGAAAAACCCGAGAACCTTAAGCTTAAAAAGGAAGATAAAGATTCCAAAAAGGTGCCAGAAAAGTTTGAGGATAAGTATCACGATTGTTATGATAAGCTTTTGAGGTTGCAGGCTGAATTTGACAATGCTAAGAAGCGTATGCAGCGTCAGCAGCAGGAATTTATTAAATATGCCAATGAAGAGATAATCTTAGAATTGTTGGGCATCTTTGATGATTTAGAGCGTAGCGTTGATGCTAGAGAGACGAATCACCAGGACCCTCAGGCATTTTTAAAAGGGATAGAGATGATTCTCTCGCACCTCTATGAAATGCTCAAAAAACATGGCGTAAAGCCAATTGAAGCAAAAGGAAAGATCTTTGATCCGAATCAACATGAAGCATTAATGCAGAGTGAAAATAACGATTATCCTGAGAATACGGTTTTGGAAGAGCTACAAAAGGGATATTTATTAGAAGATAGAGTGATAAGGACCGCAAAGGTAAAAGTTTCCAAAAACAAAGAAGAAGATAAAAAAGATGCAGAAGATATAGGAACAAAGGAAAATCAAAACGGAGGTTAAAAATGGCAAAAGTTATAGGAATTGATCTAGGAACTTCGAATTCAGCGGCAGCGACAATGGAAGGTGGTAGGCCTGCAATAATTCCTTCAGCAGAAGGTGCGGGTGTATCTTCTGGTAAGGCGTTTCCTTCTGTTGTGGCATTCACCAAAGATGACCAAAAGTTAGTCGGTGAGCCCGCTCGAAGGCAAGCAGCTATTAATCCTGAAGGGACAATTATGGCGGCCAAGAGAAAAATGGGCACTGATCATAAATTCAAGGTCTTTGGTAAAGATTTTACGCCGCAGCAGATTAGCGCATTTGTCCTGCAAAAGATAAAACAGGACGCAGAGGCCTATTTTGGCGATAAAGTGCAAGAAGTAGTTATTACTTGCCCAGCATATTTTAACGATAATCAACGACAAGCCACAAAAGACGCTGGCGAGATTGCAGGGTTGAACGTATTAAGAATTATTAATGAGCCGACAGCAGCGTGTCTGGCGTACGGTTTAGATAAAACTGGTAAAGAATTAAAAATTATGGTTTTTGACTTTGGTGGTGGGACACTCGACGTAACTGTTATGGATATGTGGTATGACAAACAGCATGATGCCAGCGGTTTTGAAGTCAAAGCTACCAACGGCGATACTCAGCTCGGTGGAACTGATATGGATAACGTTTTAATTGATTATATCGCATCTCAGTTTCATAAAGAGAGTGGGATTGATGTAAGAAATGATAAGATGGCTATGCAGAGATTAAGAGAGGCAGCGGAAAAGGCCAAGGTCGAACTTTCCAGCACCATTACTACGGATATTAATCTACCTTTTATTACCGCTGATTCATCTGGCCCTAAACATTTGACCATGAGTTTGAACCGTGCGAAATTAGAAGATTTGGTAACGCCGATAGTTGATCGTTGCAAAGCTCCAGTGGAAAACGCCTTGAAAGATTCCGGTTTAAGCGCTTCCGATATCGATAAAATCATCATGGTCGGTGGGCCTACAAGAATGCCTATTGTCCAGAAGTTCTTGGAAGATTGCGTCGGCAAAAAGATCGAACGCGGCGTAGATCCTATGGAGTGTGTAGCCCTAGGTGCAGCTATTCAGGCAGCGATTATAAAAGGCGACGCAAAAGAGGTTTTGTTGCTTGACGTTACTCCACTTTCTTTAGGGATTGAGACATTAGGTGGAGTTTGTACAAAGTTGATTGAGAGAAATATAACTATTCCTACAAAAAAGAGCCAGGTGTTTTCTACAGCCGCTGATAATCAGACTGCTGTAACAGTGCGCGTTCTACAAGGTGAGCGCCAGATGGCCAATGATAATACTGAATTAGGAAGGTTTGATTTGGTAGGGGTACCGCCTGCGCCCAGAGGCGTGCCGCAGATAGAAGTGACTTTTAACATCGACAAAGACGGCATTGTGCACGTAAGTGCAAAAGACCTGGGCACGGGGAAAGAGCAGTCTATTAAGATCACAGCCCCTAAGAAGCTGTCTAAAGAAGAGATTGAAAAAATGGTAAAAGAGGCAGAGAAGTTTGCCGAGCAGGATAAGAAGCAGAAAGAAGAAATCGAGATCTGCAATCAGGCAGATAATCTTGTGTATGCAACAGAGAAGTCACTTAAAGACTACGGAGATAAGGTTAATCAAGGCGAGCGCGCAGACATAGAAGCCAAACTTAATGATTTGAAATCAGCTATTAAAGATAAGAACATTGATAGAATTAAAAGAGGCATGGAAGAGTTGTCCAAGGCTTCCCATAAACTTGCGGAGGAGATTTATAAGGCTTCAGCTGCAAAACAACAAGCTCAAGGTGGCGCGCAAGCTGGTCCAGAAGCCGGTCCTTCAGCTGGTGGAGCCGGACCAACACAAGACTCCAAAGACGAATCTAAGAAAGAAGACGTAATCGATGCGGAATATACAGCAGAAGACGATAAGAAATAAATGAGGACGTAACTTATGGAGTCCGCCATTAATTCAGTGGCGGACGACATAAGTTAAATGTCCGAATTTACCCTTGACATCAGAGATGTCAAGGGTTTAACTCACACAGCGACTTATGTTCCATAAGTCGTGTGTTCGTAAAAAAATGACGACAAAACGTGACTATTACGAAATAATCGGAGTAAAAAAGAGTGCATCTTTAGATGAGGTAAAGAAGGCTTATCGTAGCCTGGCTTTGCAGCATCATCCGGATAGAGTTCCTGAAGACAAAAAGAAAGAAGCGGAAGAGAAGTTTAAAGAGATATCAGAGGCGTATGCGGTTTTAGCTGATTCTCAAAAACGCGCTCTCTATGATCAATACGGTCACGCCGGTGTAGACCAGAGGTATAGCACGGAGGATATATTCCGCGGCGCAGACTTTTCCAGCATATTTGAGGATTTGTCCGGTTTCGGTTCTGGCGAAAGCATCTTCGGAAGTATTTTTGGAGATTCTGGCTTTGATGGTTTTGGTGGCGGTAGACGTTCACGCAGTGCCAGGCGTGGAAGAGATCTAGAATTCGAAACCGAGATCACTTTAGAAGAGGTGAATTCAGGGATAGAGAAAGTATTAAATGTCCCGCGCTATGAACTATGTAAAAAGTGTCAAGGCTCCGGAGAGAAGCCGGGAGCTAAGAAGACAACTTGTTCGCAGTGCAGAGGTAAAGGCCAGGTAACGGTCTCTGGTGGTTTCTTTCATCTTTCTCAGACTTGTCCACAGTGTCGAGGAGCGGGCAGGATCATTACTGCTTATTGTCCGGATTGCAATGGTCAAGGCAGAAACAAAGTGACCCGCAAAATTCATATTAAGATCCCCGCAGGAATAGAACACGGTTCTCATCTTCGAGTAAGGGGAGAAGGTGAAGAGGGGCAGTCGGGTAAAGGCGACTTGTATGTATTGGTGTTGGTAAAGAAGCATTCGACTTTCGGTCGCCACAGCCAGGATGTCCTATGTGATGTAACTGTGCCTATGACTAAGGCGACCTTAGGTGGAGAAGTCAAAGTGCCTACATTGAATGGCAACGTAAAGATGAAGATCCCTAAAGGTGCGCAGAGCGGAAAGATATTTCGATTAGCTGGAAAAGGATTGCCCAGTGTGCGTTCAAGCGCAAAGGGGGATCAAATGGTGAGGTTAAATATCCAGACTCCCACAAATTTGACAAAAGAACAAGCTCGCATCATCGAAGATTTTGCAAAGTCGAGAGGCGAGGAAGTTGACAATATTTCGTCTTTTAGCGATAAGATCAAGAGAGTTTTTAAGTAGATAAAGCGAGGAAGATTATGCCGACTTATGAATACGAGTGTCAGAATTGCGGTCATAAATTCGAAAAGTTTCAATACATTACTGCTAAGCCTATCAAGAAGTGTCCAAAGTGCAATAAAAATAAAGCCAAGAGGTTGATAAGCGCCGGCTCAGGAATAATTTTTAAAGGCTCTGGATTTTACGCTACGGATTATCGTAAGCATAAAGCAGACGAGGGTGCATCAAAGCCTAAGACTTGCCCGATGACAAAAGATAACAAGCCAGATTGTTCCAGCTGTCAAGCAAATAGCAAATAAATAAACGCCCTAAAATTTAGCAAAAAGGATATTAGTGAGAGCCTTCTCAAAATACTGGCTGCCTGTTTTATTGTATGCACTTTTAATCTTTGGTATTTCTTCTGTCCCCGGTCAAGAGCTGCCCAAGACTATGATATTACCAGATTATTTACTTCATTTTCTAGAGTATCTACCTTTTGGGTTTTTAGTATGCCGGGCCATTAAAAACACAAAAGAAAGCTTTTCAGCAAAAAAGATCATATTTTTCAGTATTTTATTAGTGGCCTTGTATGCGGCTAGTGATGAATTTCATCAAATGTTTGTTCCTGGTCGATTTGCTTCTTTATCGGATTTGCTTTGTGATGGTCTAGGAGCAACTATAGGAGTGAAAGTTGCCTTATGATGAATATCAAGGCGTTTAAAGGAGCCAGCTACAACTTAGACAAGATAACAGACCCATCGCAAGTAGTGTGTCCTCCTTATGATGTAATAAATAAAGAAGAACAAGACTTCTACTACCGCCAAAATCCTTATAATTTTATCCGACTTATTTTAAACAAACAAGAATCAGGCGATGATAGTTCTAACAATAGATATGTAAGGGCCAGTATATTTTTTAAGGATTGGTTAAAGACTCAAATCCTAAAACAAGACCCACAAGAAGCCATTTATTTTTATAGGCAGGACTATTTTTGTGAAGATAAGGAATTCTCCCGTCTAGGCTTTATGGGGCTTATGCAGTTAAGTGAGTCCAGGATTGTCTATCCTCATGAAAATACCCATGTTGCACCCAAGATGGATAGGCTGGAATTAATAAAGAGCGTAAAATCGAATCTAACACCCATATTCACTATTTTTTCCGACAGAGAGAGATTCATCGAGAGTGTATTTAATACTCATCTTTCTAAAATAAAGCCGGATTTATTGCTCAAGGATGCCCAGGGTGTAAGGAATTCAGTATGGAAGCTAGAAGATAAAGATGCAATCCAGGAAATTACGGCTAAGATGTCCGATAAGCAAATTTTCATTGCAGATGGTCATCATCGTTACGAAGTGGCCTCGATGTATCAAAGCTTGATGAAAGAACAAGACAAGGATTATTCGCCGAACAAGAGCTATAATTATATAATGACATATTTTACTCCTCTTGAGTCAAAGGGCCTATGCATATTGCCTGTGCATAGGATTATAAAATCTAAGATTGATATCGAACCTTTGAAAAAAGTTTTTAAAATAAGCAAATTAAAGACTATGGTAGATTTAGAGGATAAGCTGAAATCATCCTCAAGAAAGGGTTGTGTTTTTGGACTTTATCATCAAAATGACGTCTTGTTATTGGAATTAAAAGACAAGAAAGCAGTTAGTAATTTCTTTGAAAACAAAAAATACTTTATCAATTTAGATGTGGCCATATTGGATTTCTTTGCATTAAAGGAACTGCTAAAAATTGAAAAGGATGCTATAATATATACGAAAGAAGTAGATGAAGCTAGGGAGTGTGTGGATAGCAATACGGGTTCAGCTGCATTTATTTTACGTCCAACAAGCATGGAGCAAATACGAGATGTGGCTTTGTGCGGGGAAAAGATGCCTCCGAAGTCTACTTATTTTTATCCTAAGCTTCTCTCCGGATTGGTAGTCCACAAATTCGATAGCGTTGTTTAAATCAACATAGGAAAAAAGATGCCGTTATTCGGGAAGTCAAAATATACCCTAGTTAAGATTAAAAAGAAAGATATTCCTCATGGGCTTTGGACAAAGTGTGAAGGTTGTGGGCAGCCTATCTACAATAAAGAATTAAAGGAAAACTCCAAAGTTTGTCCAAAATGCAACTTTCATTTTACCTTATCTGCTTGGGAGCGCGTAAACTCCCTTATTGATAAGAATACTTTTATCGAGACAAATGAAAATATGACTACGGTGGATCCTTTAAATTTCAAGGGCCTAAAGAGCTATAAAGAAAAACTCCAGAAGGACCAAAAAGCTACAAATTTAAATGAAGCGGTTATAACCGGTGAGGGAGAATTAAATAAAAAGAGGATAGCTCTTGCGGTTACCGATTCTTCTTTTATTATGGGTTCTATGGGTTCTGTGGTTGGAGAGAAAATTACCCGTACAACCGAATTTGCCACAAAGAATAGATTGCCTTTGATTATTATTTCTGGTTCAGGCGGTGGTGCACGTATGTATGAAGGCATGTTTTCTTTGATGCAGATGGCTAAAACGTCAGCAGCGTTGTCTAGGCACCATCAGGCTAATTTGTTGTATATATCTCTGCTTACAAATCCTACCATGGCTGGAATAATGGCTTCTTTTGCTGGCCTGGGAGATATTATTATCGCTGAACCCAAGGCTTTGATTGGTTTTACCGGGCCTCGTGTAATCGAACAAACGATAAAACAGAAACTACCCGAAGGGTTTCAAAGTTCCGAATTTATGCTTGAGCACGGTTTAATTGATATGATTGTGCATCGCCGGCAGCTTAAAGACACTGTTTTCTCTCTATTAGATTATTTGAGTTGACAGCAACCGATTTTTATATATAATAATTCACTATATATAGCATAGGAGAATTTTAGAAGGTTCTAAATTCTTGGAGTAAAGAATATGGCACAAGTTAGTTTAGTAGATGTTTCTAAGACTTATACTGGAGATGCTCTCGCGGTAGATAAGGTCAATCTCAACATAGAGAATAAAGAGTTTTTAGTTTTAGTAGGGCCATCTGGCTGTGGTAAGTCGACTACCTTGCGCATGGTCGCTGGATTAGAGGAGATCACAGATGGTAAGATTTATATTGGTGATCGGCTCGTGAATGATGTTCCTGCCAAAGACCGCAATATCGCTATGGTGTTTCAGAATTACGCCTTGTATCCGCACATGAACGCTTTTGAGAATATGGCATTTGGCTTAAAGCTAAGGCGTTATCCTAAGAGCGAAATTGTAAAAAGAGTTAAGGAAGCCGCAGAGATATTAAGCATAAATCATTTATTAGATAGGCGCCCTAGAGAGTTATCCGGTGGTGAGAGGCAACGTGTAGCCGTAGGTAGGTCAATTGTCAGAAAACCCTTAGTATTTCTTTTTGACGAGCCGCTGAGCAACTTAGATGCAAAGTTAAGGGTGCAGATGAGGACAGAGATTCGTAAGTTGCACCAGAGGTTGCTTACTACTATGATTTATGTAACGCATGATCAAACAGAAGCTGTGACTATGGGCGACCGTATAGTTGTAATGCGCAATGGAATTGTGCAACAAGTAGCGGACCCGATTGCAATATACGATAAGCCCGAGAATAAATTTGTTGCGGGCTTTATAGGTAATCCCCCCATGAACTTTATGAAGGGCAAGATCGTAAAAGTTGGCGGCCATCTCTATTTTGACGAAGGAAGATTCAAGGTAAAAATTGTCGAAGAGATGAAGTCTAAGCTTATCTCTTATAAGGATAAGGGGATATTCTTCGGAATTCGTTCAGAAGATATCTATGATAAGCTTTTTGTTTCTCAGGCACCGGCAGAAAATGTTGTTACAGCTACCTGTGAAGTCGTTGAGCCTATGGGTTCAGAAGTGTACTTATATCTGACAACCGGAAAGCACACATTTATTGCTAGGGTCGGAGCCCATAACCGTCCGGAAGTAAATCAAGATATGGATTTAGTTTTTGACATGAGCAAGGTGCATTTCTTTGATCAAGATACAGAAAAGACAATTATCTAAAATAACTCTTTTCTCCTTCCCTGTTTTTTTAATCCTACACAGTATTTCTATCATTTTCCTTATAAGAGAATCTTTACTTTTTATGATCGCTATTTATTTTTTAGCGCTGCTGTTTTTTTCTTTCTTTTATATGCAATACAAAAAGAGAGTTGATACGCTTTCGATAAAGAAGCAGGATTTGCTTGAAAGGATTAATTTGCTCGATGAGTCGATTAAGAAAGAGAAATTTCTGGTTTTTGCTTTGGATAAAAAGAGTTCAAGGTACTTACTATTAAAGCAGGCGTTAGACAAATTTAATCAGAGTCTTGATCTGGAGCAGGTGGGAAATATCGTCGCCGAGGAAACCTTTGATTTATTTGCTGGCAGCGGCAGCATTATTATTTATTTATTTAAACATGGGAGTAATCGCCTGGAAGTCCTCTCCTCAAAGAAAATCACCCCCAAAATAATAATAAAAGAAAAACACGGAGACATGTTTGATGAATGGGTGTTAAGGCACAATCAGGCTCTGTTGGTAGAGGATACTGATAATGATTTCCGATTTGATCCAGAACTTGTCAAAAAATCAATTTCTCGGGGAATCGGGTCAGTTATGATTGCTCCTCTAGCTACCACTAATAGGTTTATCGGTGTTTTGAGAATTGAGTCTTTGCAGCATGATAAGTTTACACCAGACGATTTAAGATTCTTCTCTACCATATCAAATCTAGTCAGTGTGTCTTTAGAAAACTCTATTTTATTTGAACGCACTGAGGAATTGGCTATTAGAGATGGTTTGACAGGCTTATATCTAAGAAGATTTTTGGATGAACGCGGCAAGGAAGAAATACGCTACTCCTTAAAACGAAAGTATCAATTGTCAGCATTGATGATAGATATAGATAATTTCAAGTCTTATAATGATAATTTTGGTCATCGTTCGGGAGATATCGTATTGACGCATCTAGCCGATTTGCTTAAGGGCGTTTTTAGCGCTCCCCATCATTTGGTGGCTAGGTTTGGGGGTGAAGAGTTCTCCGTGCTTTTGCCAATGACTAACAAGAAACAAGCTACAGTTTTAGCCGAGAACTTTAGAAAAGCAATTCAGGATGGCGTTATCTTTTTGCGTCGAACTCCTGTTAAAATAACAGTTTCCATAGGCGTGGCTACTTGTCCTGTGGATGGGAATTCATGGCTGGATTTAATCAAGCAGAGCGATGCGGCTATGTATAAAGCTAAGCAAAAAGGCAGAAATAGGGTTTGCACGGTATGATACATTCAATATTTATTCTAACAACTATAGCAATACTTTTTGTATTAAAATCTAAGATCTCCAAAAACTATAGCTTGAACTTTAATGACTTGATTGGCGTAGAAGGCAAGATTAATGAGTTGTCTTTAATCGAGAAACAATTAAATGAGGAGAATGCCAGAAGAGAAGAGGATGTGCTAAAAATTATGAATATCTATGGAGTCACGAAAGATGTTTGTGAATTTTTGGAGGAGGAGAAAATATTCTCGATATTTAAGAGGGGCCTAAGCCAATTTATAGAATTCCAAGAGTGCAACTATGTAGCAACTATAGAATCTCAGAAAAACTTGGAGGGATCTAAAGTTATCCCTTTAACTTCAGAATCAGATAGCTATGGTTACTTAGTAATTAAAGGGTTAAAGAATGAAGAGAAAGAGGTATTAGATATTCTCGTGACGCAATTTGTGACAAACATTAAGCGAGCCAGACTATACGCGCGCGTTCAGGAGCTAGCCATTAGAGATTCCCTTACAAGAGTTTTTACTCGTCGATATTTCCTAGACCGCTTCGAGGAAGAATTAGGGCGTTCAAAGGAGTTCGATCTTTCTCTATCTTCCCTGATGATAGATATAGATAATTTCAAGTCTTATAACGATAAGTATGGTCACTTAGTGGGAGATGTTATTTTAAAGACCGTTGCCGATGTCATCAAATCCAATTGTCGTGAGATTGATTTGATTGGTAGATTTGGTGGTGAAGAATTTATAGTTATAATGCCTATGACCTCTAAAGACGGTGCTTTATTTGCCGCTGAAAGAATCCGTAAATCATTAGAGTCAAAGACGATTAAGGCATTTGATGAGTCACTCAAGGTAACTTTGAGCATTGGCGTTGCTAGTTTTGCCCAAGATGCCCAGACTAGCCAAGAACTAATAGATAAAGCAGATTGGGCCCTCTATCGCTCAAAGCGGACAGGTAAGAATAGAGTCAGCGCCTTTGCCAAATATGAGCAGTAGTGTGAGAATTTAGGCCCTTCCATAGCAAAAATCCCACTTTCATATGAAGGCAGGCATTTTTCTGCAAAATGAAATCTTTGTGTTAATTTTGTTGCAAAATTCTTTAATTTAAGATAGAATCTATGTCTAATATGGATAGATATTTTCTGAGTGTAGATTTAGGCGGCACCAATACCAGGATAGCCCTCATAGATATGAGGTTACGTATTAAATTCAGAGAATCTTTTTCTACAAAGTCCTTTTCTTCGAAAAGAAGCAGATTGATTTCTGAGCTTATAAAGAGGATACTCACATTATTAAGAGAAAATCGTATAAAAAAAAGTCAGATTATGGGTCTAGGCATTGGTGTTCCAGGACCCGTTGATTTTCTAAAAGGAGTCGTTCATTACCTGCCCAATATTCCTCATTGGCAAAATACGCCGATTAAGGATATTTTAAGAAAGAGATTAGGCATAAAAGTATTTGTGGACAATGACGTGAATCTCATGGCTTTAGCTGAGGCTAAGTTAGGTGTAGCCAGGAATAAAAAAGAAGTTGTTTGCCTTACTCTGGGAACTGGCGTTGGCGGAGGATTGATCTTAAAGGGTAAATTATTCAGAGGGGCTAATTCTGGCGCCGGAGAAATTGGTCATATTCCTATAGATATGAAAGGCCCCAGATGTAATTGCGGAGGCAGGGGTTGTTTGGAAAGATATGTGGGTAATAGAATTATCTTAGCCCAGGCCAAGAAGAGGCTTAGAAAAAAAGATATTACTCTGGAAGAATTAAGTAGATTGTCTAAAAAAGGCGATAAGGCCGCGCTGAATATTTATAGTAATTTTGCACAAAGAATTGGAGTCGCCTTGACAGGCGTGGTTAATCTCCTCAATCCTGAAGTCATTGTTATTGGCGGAGGCTTATCGTTTGCCGGTAGTTTTATTTTCAGGAAAATTAAGGAAACAATAAACGAAAGGGCAATGCCTATTCATTCTAGATCTGTTCAGGTCAAAAAGGCTAGCCTGGGAAAAGATGCAGGCTTGATCGGAGCAGCACTACTTGTAAAAGAAAGTTACATTCAGTAAAGATGCATAGATTAATAAACGGCATAGTTTTGACACTTTTGATTTCTGCGAGTATTTCAGGAATTTGTTATGCAGAGGATTTAAAAAAACAGAGGCCCGTTGTAGTGAATGGCGACAAAGTAGAGTACTTTACGGAGTTGGAGAAGATAGTTGCCGAAGGTAATATTTCGATAGAATATGGCACGGCTATATTAACTTGTGACAGGATCACTGTTTTTACCAAAACCAAGGACGCTTTTGCAGAAGGGAATGTAAGATTAGAAGATGAGAGAGGGTTGATCAAAGGAAAGAATGTATTCTACAATTTTGACACAAAGCTGGGCAAGATTGTGGAAGCCAATATAAAGGCTGCGCCTTACTACGGGACGGCCCCGGAAGTGGAAAAGTTTTCAACTAAGTTCATATTAATAGATGGTGATATAACTACATGTAATCTAGATGAGCCTCACTATCGTATTCATGCCCGAGAAATCGAGATTTTTCCTGAAGAAAAGATTATTGCAAAGGGCGCTACTTTTTTAGCCGGTAACGTGCCCATGATGTATTTCCCAAGATACGTACAGTATATTAAAGACAGAAGGCACGGTTTTAGTTTTACGCCAGGACAATCGAAAGAGTGGGGGAATTATTTGCTCAGCGCGTATAGATTTTATTTAAAAGATGACCTTAGAGGAATTCTGCACTTTGATTGGAGGGGGAATAAAGGGTTCGGCGGGGGTATCGAAATGGAGTTACTTTCGCAAGAGTTTGGCAATGGGCTCTTTCGTTACTATCGAATACATGAACACCTTCGAGGGCGTGGAGAAGTGCAGCCGTTTTTTAAGAATCCCGAGCGCTATAAAATTGAATATCGCCATAAATGGGATATTTCTAACGTTGACCAAATTACTTTGGAGATAAATGATTATTCTGATGCAGACTTCCTAAAGCACTATTATTATAAACAGCATGAAGAAGATCCTCGGCCCAGGAGTTACTTTCTCTATACTCATCACTTTTCGAATGCTACGGCTAGTTTTTTAATGCAAAAGAGATTCAATCAATTCTATACGGAGACAGAGAAGCTCCCCGAGATAAAGTTAGATGCTGTTAAGCAAAAGATCGGGGAGTCACCTTTCTATTTTAAACATGAATCCAGTATTACATCCTTAACTTCTCGCACAGCTCTTACAGATCAAGATGAGGACACAGTTCGGGTGGATACCTATAATCAGTTGTCCTATCCGTTTAAATTAGCTTTCTTTAATATAAGTTTTGAGCCTTTCGTAGGACCCAGATACACATATTACTCTAAAGACAAGAATGGCTCGGAACATTTGTTTCGTTATGCATTTTACACAGGTTACAGCGTACTTACTAAGTTCTATCGCACCTTTCAGGATGTCAAAATTAACTCTTTTGGATTAGAAATCGATAACTTACGTCATATCATTACTCCTTCTTTATCATACGCTTACAATAATGATCCTACGTTACCTTCTTACAGGTTAACTGCTTTTGAGGAAATTGATGGGATAAGTCAATCAAATACCATGACTGTGTCATTGGAAAACAAGCTACAAACAAAGAGGGATGGTCAGTCAGTTAGCTTTCTGACTTTTATAGCTAGCAGTCCTTATTCTTTTAAGCTTGAAGGTTATGGGGGAAGGTTTGACGACCTAGAGCTGGACTTGGAGATACTTCCAAACTCATGGTTGAAGTATTGGTCAGATGCAAAATTTGATTTTCGCAGGCGTAAATTTAGGGAAGCTAATTTTGATATAGAGTTATCCTTAGGAGATAAGGACAAGTTTACCGCTGGTTATCGTTATTCATTAGGCGATGATAGCGGTAAGGTTTTTACTGCTACTTTTGAGCGTCAAATAGGTCCTAAGTGGAAATTTAAATCTCACCATCGCCTAGATTTTACAAAAAGCAAGATGATAGAGGAGCAGGAATATGCTTTAGCCAGAGATTTGCATTGTTGGGAGATAGAATTTGTAGTTAATTCCAAAAAAAAGAAAGGAGTGACTTTTTGGTTAGGTTTTAGGTGTAAGGCTTTTCCTGATTTAGGCTTCGATGCTTCGAAGGGCCATCAGCAACCTAAGACGTAATAGCCAAAAAAATACCATGCATAAGATTGCCGTAATCGGAACAGGTTATGTAGGTTTAGTAACAGGCGTTTGCTTTGCAGAATTAGGCAACAAGGTTGTTTGTGTGGACAATGATAAAGAGAAGATAAAAAAATTGAAATCTCTTATTATGCCCATATACGAACCAGGGCTTGAGGAGATGGTTAAGAGGAATTCAAGGAAGCGAAGGCTTTCTTTTTCTCAGAGCATAAAGAAAGCTATAAAAGAATCATCGATTATCTTTATTGCAGTAGGTACGCCTCCCAAAGAAGATGGAGAAGCGGATTTGACGGCCATAGAGAATGTGTCAAAGACAATAGCTCTAAATATGGATTCTTATAAGTTGATTGTAGGAAAATCTACTGTTCCTGTCGAAACGGGCAAGTGGATTGAACACACCATAAAGATTAATTTAAAGAAGGGCATTGGTTTTGATGTGGTCTCTAATCCCGAATTTTTGCGGGAAGGAACCGCAATTCATGATTTTCTAAATCCCGATAGAATTGTTATAGGAGTGAGCTCTAAGAAGGCAAAAGATTTATTATTAAAATTATATAAGCCCATAAAAGCACCAAAGATTGTAACAGACATTAGATCAGCAGAGTTAATAAAGCATGCATCCAATTCTTTTTTGGCCATGAAGATTTCCTATGTAAATGCTATATCTAAGATTTGCGAACTCTCAGGAGCTGATGTGTTGAAGGTCGCCGAAGGAATGGGTCTGGACAAGAGGATAAACAGGACGTTTTTAGATGCTGGCCTTGGGTTTGGGGGTTTTTGTCTACCAAAAGACTTGGATGCATTTATTAAGATTTCTGAGAAATTAGGTTATAGCTTTGATTTGTTAAAAGAAGTCCGAGAAATTAACGATAGCCAGGTATCAGATTTTATAAATAAGATAAAATCTTCCCTGTGGAATATTGAATCTAAGCGTGTTGGTATTTTAGGCCTTTCGTTTAAACCTAATACCGATGATTTAAGATTTGCGCCTTCGTTAAAGATCATTGAGAAATTGAAAGAGGAAGGCGCAAAGATTAGGGCATTTGATCCACAAAGTATGCATAAGGCAAAGAGCATTTTGAAAGATATCTATTTTGCGAAAAATCCTTATGATGCCGCTAAGGGTTGCGATTGTCTCTTAATTCTTACAGAATGGAATGAGTTTAAGGAGTTGGATTTTGCGAGGCTTAAGAAGTCCCTGAAACATCCCCTGATTATTGACGGGCGCAATTTATACGATAAGGACAAATTGATTAAGCTCGGTTTTACGTATTTAGGAATAGGAAGATAGATATGTCGAATTTTAAACAAGCGTTGTTTAACAAAATTAACAATAAAAAAGCCAAAGTCGCTGTTATTGGTTTGGGTTATGTCGGTTTGCCTTTGGCAGCTGAATTTGCCAAGCGTGGTTTCGCTATTCTCGGAATAGATATTGATAAAGATAAAATAAATAAATTAAAAAAAGGAAAATCTTATATCCAAGATGTATCCCACAACTCAATAAAGGGAATTTTAAAAGATAAAAATTCTCTTTTTTCTTGCGACTATAAAAATATACATAAGGCGGATGTGGTCATTATAAGTGTCCCTACGCCATTGAGAAAATCTCGCGAACCTGATATTTCCTATGTTGTAAATGCTGCCAGAGAGATAAAGAAGCTTTTTAAAAAAGGCCAGCTTATAATTTTAGAGAGTACCACTTATCCGGGGACTACCGAGGAGATTTTGTTGCCTTTGTTTTCTGAGAAGGGATGGAAAGTAGGCAAAGACTTCTTTTTAGCTTTTTCTCCGGAACGAGTTGATCCAGCGAACAAAAATTATAACACATCAAATATTACAAAGATTATCGGAGGAGTGACAAAGGACTGTACACAATTAGCTAAACAGATCTATGGCAAGATTATCTCTGAAGTTGTGCCAGTCTCTAGCTCCAAAGTAGCGGAGATGGCTAAATTATTAGAAAATACATTTAGATCTGTGAATATCGGCTTAATAAATGAGATAGCTTTGATGTGCGATAATTTAGGTGTAAATATTTGGGAAGTTATTGAGGCAGCAAAGACAAAGCCATTTGGCTTTATGCCGTTTTATCCTGGTCCGGGACTGGGGGGTCATTGTCTGCCTATAGATCCGCTATATTTATCTTGGAAATCAAGATTGCATGGTTTTGAACCTCGCCTTATAGAGATGGCTAGCCAGATTAACTCATTTATGCCTAAGCATGTTGTAAAAAAGATTGTGGGTCTTCTGGACAACAAATTAAAACGCTCTATAATTAAGGCGAATGTCTTAGTCGTTGGTGTCTCATATAAAAAGAATGTTTGTGATGTTAGAGAGTCGCCAGCCATAGATATCATGCGTTTACTCATAAGGAAACAAGCGATAGTTCATTATTGCGATCCCCATGTTCCCAAGATTAATATTATTGAAAAAAGCCTTCATTCGGCAAGGTTAACTAAAAAAATCGTTAAAAGCAGTGATTGCGTCGTAATTGTAACAGATCACGATAAAGTTGATTACAATCTGATTTTAAATAATGCAAAATTAATTTTTGATACCAGAAATGTATATAAGAGGATAAAAAATCGTAAGGTATTTAGGATTTAAATAATGATAAACTCAAAGAAAGACAAGAAAAACCGTAAAGTGGTAGTAATTACAGGAGGCGCTGGTTTTTTGGGTTCGCATCTTTGCGATTTTCTAATAGCCAAAAATTATAAGGTAATTTGTATCGACAATTTAATTACGGGAAGTAAAAAGAATATCCAACACCTTTTAAGAAATCCTCATTTTACATTTAAGAAGGCTAATGTTTCAAAATTTATCAAAGTAAGAGGGAGAGTTGATTATGTATTGCACTTTGCTTCTCCAGCAAGTCCTGTAGTTTACCTTGCCCATCCCATACCCACGTTAAAGGTAGGGGCGCTAGGAACACATAATTGTTTAGGATTGGCTAAAGCGAAAAAGGCAAAGTTCTTACTTGCTTCGACTTCTGAGATTTATGGCGATCCCCTAGAGCATCCTCAAAAAGAGACATATTGGGGCAACGTTAATCCAATCGGCCCCAGGGCTGTTTATGATGAAGCCAAGCGTTTTGCTGAGGCAATCACAGTTGCATACAACAAGAATCACAGAATTGATACTAAGATTGTGCGTATTTTCAATACTTACGGGCCCAGAATGAGAATTGATGATGGCAGGGCAGTCCCAAATTTTATTTTTCAGGCAATGAATAATAGGCCTTTAACAATATTCGGCGAAGGCAAGCAGACGCGTTCTTTTTGTTATGTTAGCGACCTGATAGAAGGAATTTATAAGTTGATGAACTCAAGAATAAATAGCCCGGTTAATTTGGGTAACCCAAAGGAGGTCACAATAGGTGAATTAGCCAAGATTGTGATAGAGATAATTAGTAGCAAGTCGAAGATTAAGCTCCTACCTATGCCGCAAGATGACCCCAAAAGAAGAAAACCAGACATAGCTAAGGCTAAAAGATGCCTAAAATGGCAGCCAAAAGTTGGTCTGAGAGAGGGTCTAATTACCGCAATTTCTTGGTTTAAGAATTTGTCCTCTGTTGATAGTACTACCGTTCGCTAGCCTTAAGTTAAAGAGCTATCTTTACAAAACATTTGAAGAAGTTTGGCTGAAAGTTTACTTATTGTAATATCTAAGGTTACAACAAATAATCTCAAAAAAAAGCTTGACAAAAATCAATTTGCCGCTATAATTGGGGTTTACTTTTGCCCTCGTAGCTCAGTCGGCAGAGCACGTCCTTGGTAAGGACGGGGTCATCGGTTCAATTCCGATCGAGGGCTAAATCCTCGACGAGAAAAAGATGAGAGAAAATATAATTTTTGAATGTACAACTTGTCACAATAGATTATATACATCTACTAAGAACAAGAAGCTCAAACAAGGCAGATTAGAACTAAAAAAGTTTTGTCGTTTCTGTCGCAAACATATTAATCACAAAGAGGTTAAATAAAATTTTTAGGAGCGTCGGTTAGTGGCAAACCAACGGTCTCCAAAACCGTTACTGCGGGTTCGATTCCTGCCGCTCCTGCTTAAGAGAATAAACAGAAGTCAAAAATAATAATGAAGATAGTTGAAGGGTTTAAAAGAATACCAAAATTCTTGAGCGAAGTAAAACAGGAACTAAAAAAAGTCTCCTGGTCAAAAAGGGAAGAACTTTTTGGCGCAACTTGGGTAGTAATTGCAACTACTTTTATCTTAGCGGTCTACATTGGAACACTTGATTTTGGTCTTTCTAAATTTTTAACGATTTTTTTGAAATGATTTCTTACGGTTTTTTAAATCCTGTTGAGAAGAGTTTTAAGGGGAGTTTAGTATCGTGAAGAAGTGGTATGTTGTTCATACTCAAACTGGATCTGAAGATAAAGCGAAATTAGCTTTGGAGGCCAGGATCGCCAGCAGTGAAATGCAAGAGCACTTTGCGCAAGTGGTCATCCCTACCGAACAAATTTCCGAGGTCCGTTCTGGGAAGAAAAAAATTTCTCAGCGTAAGTTTTTCCCTGGTTATTTATTGATTGAGATGGATTTGACTGAACACGCTTGGTTGTTGGTAAAGACTATTCCGGGTGTCACCGGGTTTATAGGAACTGGGAAGAGGCCGTCGGCATTAACCGCTGAAGAAGTAAGTAACATTTTAAATAGAACACAAGAGGCCAAAGTAAAGCCCAGTCCTAAGGTTTCCTTTGACATAGGTGAGCCTGTGCGAGTAACAGATGGCCCATTTGAAAATTTTAACGGAGTTATTGAAGAAGTACATCCGGATAAACAAAAGATAAAAGTAAGCGTTTCTATTTTTGGCAGGTCTACCCCTGTAGAATTAGAGTATTGGCAAGTAGAAAAGGTATAAACACAAGAAAATGGCAAAGAAAGTAGTCGCACAAATTAAATTATATGTCCCTGCGGGACAAGCGAATCCTGCTCCGCCTGTTGGCCCAGCTTTAGGTCAACATGGCGTCAATATAATGCAGTTTTGTAAGGCTTTTAACGAGCAGACTAAGGGAAGAGAAGGAATGATTCTGCCTGCGGTCATCAGTGTATACGAAGACAAAAAGTTTGATTTTATAATAAAGAGTCCACCTTCTTCTGTTTTGATAAAGAGGGCTTGCAATTTAGCAAAGGCTTCAGGGAATGCGGGTAAAGAAAAAATAGCCGCTATTACAATGAAACAAGTAAGGGAGATTGTTAAGCAAAAGATGCAGGATCTAAATACTCCAGATGAAGCGCAAGCTGAAAAGGTCATTATGGGCACGGCCAGAAGTATGGGCGTAGAGGTTGTGGAAGACGAAAAAGCCGCACAAAAAATAATAGAAGATGCTAAAACGAAGCAAGAAATATAAAGAATCATTAAAACTTTTTGATAAGAGCAAGACTTATAGCTTGGAAGAGGCAGTCGCTATATTAAAGAAAATGCCTAGTCTAAAATTCGATCAGTCTCTAGACGTAGGAATACGGCTAAATGTTGACTCTAAGAAATCTGACCAGTTAATTAGAGGGACTGTGGTTCTGCCTCATGGTACTGGTAAGACAAAACGTATAGCAGTTTTTTGTAAGGGCGAAGCCGAGCAGCAAGCCAAAGATGCCGGCGTAGAGATAGTAGGAGGTCAGGAACTTATTGATAAAGTATCTGGCGGTTGGTTAGATTTTGATGTTGCTGTTTCTACGCCTGAGATGATGAGAGATTTAAGCAAATTAGGAAAGGTTTTAGGACCTAAGGGATTGATGCCCAGCCCAAAAACAGGCACAGTGACAAACGATATCGCTAAAGCCGTCAATGAGCTTAAAGCTGGTAAAGTGGAATTCAAGACCGATAAACAAAGCGGAATCCACGTTTTAGTAGGTAAGATATCATTTGAAACCAATAAGCTGGTAGAGAATATTAAGGCGCTAGTCAACGCCATTTTGGCAAGCAAGCCACCTTCGGTTAAAGGCAATCTTATAAAGTCGATCTCTCTGGCTTTAACTATGAGCCCAGGTCTTAAGGTAACAATATGAAGAAAGTAAGCGAAATTTTTAAAGAGTTATCCGATGCTCAAATCAAGGAAGACTTAGAGCTTAATGCGGGTTTGTTTTTGATGCAGTATTCCGGAGTAGCTTCTGCAAACCTAACTCAGCTGCGCAGAGACTTAAAGAGTGCCGGAGCTAAAATGTTTGTCACCAAGAATAGTTTCATTAATGTAGCTCTGAGCTCTATTAATATAGGTAAGGAGTTGGCAGAATTTGTTAATGGACCCACAGCACTTGTCTTTGTAAAAGATAATCCAGTGGAAACCTCCAAAGTCCTTACGAGCTTTGCTAAGAGTAATACTGCTGTCAAATTAAAGGGCGGCTATATTCATGATAAGATTATACAATCACAGGATTTCAAAATATTGGCCAGCATTCCGCCAAGACAAGTACTTTATCAGCAAATAGCTGTTGCATTTAATGGACCGATAGCTAAGTTGGCCACTAGCTTGAATCAGATCGTAGCAAAAGTAGTTTATGCGATTAAAGCGGTCAGCGATAAAAAACAAGAAGAAAAGAAATAATCTATAATACATTAAGACTAAAAGATAATTATAAAATATGGAGGTAGGAAGATGGCAAAGACAGAAGAAATTATTAAAGAAATTGAATCGATGTCAGTGTTGGAGCTTAACGAGTTAGTCAAGGCGATTGAAGAGAAGTTTGGCGTATCAGCGCAGGCGCCAGTAATGGCAGCAGGTGTTATGGCTCAGGCTGGCGGTGCAGCAGCTGAAGAAGAAAAGAGCGTCTTCAATGTAGTTTTGACTAGCATCGGAGCAAGCAAGATTCAAGTTATTAAAGAAGTCCGTGCTTTGACTAGCCTTGGTTTAAAAGAAGCCAAAGATTTAGTTGATTCTGCTCCTAAGCCTGTAAAAGAAGGCGTCCCTAAGGAAGAAGCAGAAGAGATGAAAAAGAAGCTAGAGGCAGCAGGGGCAACAGTAGAATTAAAGTAACTTCTTCAATATTATTTTTAATTCTAGAAAAAGGATAAATAGATAATGATAAAGAAGAGAAAGAGTTTTTCTAAATTAAAAGAGGTTTTTGACTTACCTCATTTCCTTAATACGCAGATCGACTCCTATAAGTTATTCTTACAGCAAGATGTGCCTATTAAGGAGAGAGAGAATACTGGATTACAGGAAGTCTTTCAAGAGGTATTTCCCGTAGAGAGTTTTGACCGTAAGTTTCGCTTAGAGTTTGTAAGCTATAATTTCGGCAGACCCAAATACTCCGTAGAGGAGTGTAAGCGCAGGGGAATGAGTTATGCCTTGCCTTTAAGAGTAAATTTAAGGCTGGTCACGCCTAATGATATAAAGGTGCAGGAAGTTTATTTTGGAGAAATACCTTTGATGACCTCCACAGCCAGCTTCATTATAAATGGCGATGAGAGAGTTGTCGTAAGCCAATTGCAGAGATCGCCTGGTGTCTCCTTTGAAGAAGAGATCCACCCAACCGGTAAGAAGATATTCTACGGCCGCATTATTCCTTACCGCGGTGCTTGGCTTGAGTTTAAATATGATCTCTCTGAGACAATACTAGCCTACGTAGATAGAAGGAGAAATATCCCAGCCACTCAGATTTTACGCATTATGGGTTTTTCTTCTGATGAAGACATATTTAAGTCATTTGGTGGCGAGATACCCGAGATCTTAAATACATTGAAGAAGGATTTCACTAAGACTAAACAAGAAGCATTAATAGATTTTTATCGTAAGATGCGCCCTACTGAACCCGTAACTGAGGAAGCAGCTGAGGCATTATTCTATAGATTATTCTTTGATCCAAAGAGATATGATTTAAGTCGCGCCGGAAGATTTATCCTTAATAGAAAGCTCGGGCTAGATGTTGCCCATGATCAGAGAATCCTTGATTCACAAACAGTAATAGAAGTTATCAAATATCTTATTAAATTAAGAATGGGTGAAGGTGCTATCGACGATATAGATCATTTGGGAAATAGAAGAATAAAGTCTGTGGGAGAATTAGTCCAAAACCAAGCTCGCATTGGTCTGGCAAAATTAGAGCGTTCGATTAGAGAAAGATTAGCTATATTGTCTGATGTGGATGCAGTAATGATATATCACCTTATTAATTCAAAGTTATTTTCTGCTCAGATCCGCGACTTCTTCGCTCGTTCGCAATTATCACAATTCATGGATCAGGTAAATCCTTTGGCTGAGCTTACTCACAAAAGGAGGCTCAGTGCTTTGGGGCCTGGTGGCTTATCCAGAGAGAGGGCTGGTTTTGAAGTCAGAGATATCCATCAGTCACACTATGGCCGAATTTGTCCTATTGAAACACCAGAAGGTCCTAACATTGGCTTAATCGCATCGCTTACTACTTATTCACGCATAAATAACTTAGGTTATTTAGAGACGCCTTATAGAATCGTAGATGACGGTCGCGTAACTCGCAGAATCGAATATCTTAGTGCAGATATAGATGAAAAGAAGGTCATCGCTCAGGCAAATGTCCCTTTAAGCGACGATGGATATTTTAAGGAAAGAGAAGTTTCTTGTCGTTACAAAGGAGATTTTCCCAAGATGCATCCTAAGAAGATAGATTATATGGACGTCTCCCCGAAACAGTTGGTTTCAGTAGCTGCTTCTATAATTCCTTTTCTTGAGCATGATGATGCGAATAGAGCGCTAATGGGTTCCAATATGCAGAGACAAGCCGTCCCTTTAATGAACACTGAAGCTCCATTGGTAGGAACAGAAATGGAGAGGAAAGTTGCTATTGATTCTGGGGCAGTAGTCGTTTCTGAACAGGATGGAGTGGTAAAGGAAGTAGATGCAAAATCTATAACTATAGATAAAATCAGATACGAATTGAAGAAGTTTAAGAGGACAAACGCCGATACATGCATTAACCAGAGGCCGATTGTAAAGCTGGGTCAAAAGGTTAAGGCCGGAGATGTTATTGCAGATGGTATTGCTACAAAGAATGGAGAATTGGCTTTAGGTAGAAATCTCTTGGTAGCTTTTATGCCTTGGAGAGGGTTTAATTTTGAAGACGCTATACTTATTAGCGAAAAGGTAGTTAAAGAGGATGCTTATACTTCAGTGCATGTGGAAAAGTTTGAATTAGAAGCCAGAGAAACCCGTTTGGGCAATGAAGAAGTTACTAGAGATATCCCCAATGTTTCTGAAGAGTCGCTTTTGAACTTAGAGGAAACAGGTATTATTCGTATAGGCGCAGAGGTTGAACCAGGTGATGTCCTTGTAGGCAAGGTAACTCCTAAGACTGAATCTGAACTTTCTCCGGAAGAAAGATTGTTAAGGGCAATTTTTGGTGAAAAAGCCGGAGATGTTAGAGATACTTCACTAGTCGTACCGCCAGGTATTGAGGGAGTTGTTATAAATATAGAAGCATTTCAAAGAAAAGAGCGGGGAAGAAAGTCAAAAGAAGAAAAGAAGAAAGAATTAGCAGCCATTAGTAAAATAAAAGATTATTATCGTAGTGAGATAGGGATTATTGAGAAAGAGAAGATAGCGAAATTAGCAAAGTTGCTTGGCGTTTCCAAGAGCAAGATCGAAAAGATGGATTTCAATGGAAATACAGAAGCCAGCCGCATTGCGAAATTTTTTGATGTCCAGATTGGAGAGCTAGCCATTGAAGAGGAACAAGAAGTAGAAAAAGTAAGAAGAGGCGATGAATTACCTCCAGGAGTACTTAAAAGGGTAATCGTCTACGTGGCTACAAAAAGAAGATTGTCTGTTGGCGATAAAATGGCCGGAAGACATGGAAACAAAGGAGTAATCGCCAAGATTCTAGCTGAAGAAGATATGCCGTTCCTAGAGGATGGTACGCCGGTAGAGATAGTCTTGAATCCTCTAGGAGTTCCTTCCAGAATGAATGTAGGGCAGATTTTAGAGACGCACCTTGGTTGGGCTGCCAAAATTTTGGGCTTAAACACAGGGAGCCCTGTTTTTGATGGTGCCACTGAGATGGAAATAAGAAAGAAGTTAAAAGAAGCCGGTTTACCTGAAGATGGTAAAATTACTTTGTATGATGGCTATACAGGTTTTCGTTTTGATCAGCAGGTAACCGTGGGATATATCTATATAATGAAACTTATCCACCTTGTCGATGAAAAGATTCACGCGCGTTCAATCGGTCCATACTCTTTGATTACTCAGCAGCCGCTAGGAGGTAAGGCTCAATTTGGTGGCCAGAGATTCGGCGAGATGGAAGTTTGGGCCCTAGAAGCGTATGGCGCTGCATTTAGCTTACAAGAGATGCTTACAGTAAAGAGTGATGACGTTTCAGGAAGAACTCGTATTTATGAAGCGATTGTAAAAGGTGAGCAGAGGCTTAATCCTGGTGTACCTGAGTCATTCAATGTATTGATAAAGGAATTACAGGGTTTGGGCTTGGATGTAAAAACTGAGAAACGGAAGTAGATTATGGATAATATAACACTTTTCGATAGCATTACTATTAAGCTCGCCTCGTCGCAGACGATTAAGTCTTGGTCTAGAGGAGAAGTCAGGAAGGCAGAGACGATTAATTATCGTACGCTTAAGCCAGAAAAGGACGGTTTGTTCTGTGAGAGAATTTTTGGTCCTGTGCGTGACTGGGAGTGTAACTGCGGAAAATATAAGGGTAACAAATTCCGCGGTATAGTCTGTGATAGATGCGGCGTGGAAGTGACAAAGTCTAATGTTCGCAGAGATAGAATGGGTCATATTACTCTAGCTGCACCTGTTACGCATATATGGTTTTTTAAGGCTGTTCCTTCACGATTATCAGCATTATTAGATATTGGCCTAAGAGATTTAGAAAAAGTTGTCTACTATGAAGAATACATTGTTATAGATCCCGGTGATACCGACCTAAAGAAGAAAGAGCTTATTAATGATGATAAGTATCGTGAACTTTTAAATAAATACGGCAGTGCCTTTAAAGCAAGAATTGGTGGTGAAGCCATATCAGACCTGCTTAAAGAATTAGATTTAGATGCTTTTTCAAAAAAACTAAGAAAGCAACTAGAGACAGCCAAAGAGGGAGCTGCTACTAGGAAAATTACCAAGTCTTTGAAGGTTATTGAAGATTTTCGCAAATCCGGCAATAGGCCAGAATGGATGATTTTAGAGATTTTACCAGTGATCCCTCCGGATTTAAGGCCATTGGTTCCTTTAGATGGCGGTAGATTCGCTACAAGTGATTTGAATGATCTGTATAGGCGTGTTATTAATCGTAATAATCGTTTAAAAAAACTTCTAGAATTGAATGCGCCAGAGATTATAATCCGTAATGAGAAACGCATGTTACAAGAAGCAGTTGATGCCCTCTTAGATAACGGTCGTCATGGTCGGGCGGTTTTAGGTTCAAATAATCGTCCTCTCAAATCTCTATCGGACATGCTTAAAGGTAAACAAGGTAGATTCAGACAAAACCTGTTAGGTAAGCGTGTAGATTACTCCGGACGTTCAGTCATTGTCGTTGGCCCGGAATTAAAGCTGCATCAATGCGGCCTGCCTAAGCAGATGGCTTTGGAATTATTCGAACCATTTATTATTAAGAAGTTGAGAGAAAAAGGATTTGTACATACCATTAAAGGCGCAAAGCGAATGGTAGAAAGAGCTAAGATTGAAGTCTGGGATATCTTAGATGAAGTTATAAAAGACCACCCCATACTATTAAATCGTGCTCCTACGCTACACCGCCTTAGCATCCAGGCATTCCAGCCAGTGCTCATTGAAGGCAAAGCCATAAGGATACATCCTTTGGTCTGCGCTGCTTTTAATGCTGACTTTGATGGCGATCAGATGGCAGTACACGTGCCTCTCTCATTAGAAGCGCAAATGGAAGCACGGCTGCTTATGCTCTCCATAAACAATATTTTCTCACCCGCTGACGGTCGACCAGTAGTTTCTCCCACCCAAGATATAATTTTAGGATTAAATTACCTTTCAAAAATTAAATTAAAAGTAAAAGGCGAATCAAAAATATTTGGTAATCGCGATGAACCCTTATGTGCCTATGAAGATAATGAGTTGCATTTACAGGCAAAGATCAAGCTAAGAGTAGAAAGAGAATTCAATTATTCCACTCAAGAAGCTGAAGACGGTAAGAAGTTGATCGATACTACAGTAGGAAGGGTAATCTTCAATCAGCTGCTTCCTAAGGATTTCGGTTTTGTTAATTTAGAGTTTAATAAAAAGAATATAGGTCAGATTGTGGCTGCTTGTTATAAATACTTTGGGCATGATCGAACCATACAATTGTTAGATGACTTAAAAAGTCTAGGTTTTGAGTTCTCTACATTAGGCGGAATTTCTATATCAGTCTCTGATTTGAAGATACCCAAAGAAAAGCAGAAGTTTATTGATGATGCAAAGGCAGAAGTCGCTAAGGTAGAAGATCAATATAAGAAAGGTATTATAACCAGAGGAGAGAGATACAATAAGATTATTGATATATGGACTCATACGACAGATAAAGTCTCTGATCTGGTTTTTGACGAGATGGATAGTTTCAATCCTATATTTATGATGGCGGATTCTGGAGCAAGAGGTTCAAGGCTTCAGATTAGGCAGCTCGCAGGTATGCGTGGTTTGATGGCCAAGCCATCCGGAGAAATTATCGAAAGCCCGATTACAGCGAGCTTTAGAGAAGGTTTAACGGTGCTGGAATACTTCATCTCAACCCATGGCGCCCGAAAAGGTTTAGCTGATACAGCTTTGAAGACCGCTGATGCAGGATATTTAACTCGTCGTTTAGTTGACGTTGCTCAGGAGATTATTATTACAGAAGAAGATTGTGGAACTTTGAATGGAATAACTTTATCTGCGATTATTGAAGGTGATGAGATAGTAGTTCCCCTTAAAGAAAGAGTATTCGGTAGGGTAGCTTTAGATAACGTCGTAGATATAGTTACTGATGAGGTAATTGTTGAGGCTAGTAATGAGATTAATGAAGAAAAAGCCGAAATGATTGAAAAGTTGGGCATTGAAAAGATTCGCATTCGCAGTGTTCTTACCTGTGAATCCGAGAGGGGTATCTGCACTAAGTGTTATGGCAGGAACCTGGCTACAGGTAGCTTAGTTGAGATTGGCGAGGCAGTTGGAGTAATTGCTGCTCAAAGCATAGGAGAACCGGGGACTCAGCTAACAATGAGAACATTCCATATAGGAGGTACCGCTTCTAGAATAGTTGAGCAATCTTTCATACGTTCTAAAAATAAAGGTATATTAAAGTTCCATAACTTAAGGATAGTAGATAAGGGCAAAGAAGTAGTCGTCTTGATTAGAAATGGCTCCTTAAGCCTTAATGATGAGCAAGGTAGAGAATTAGAGCGCCACCCTATTCCTCAAGGTAGTTTTATTAGTGCACATGAGGATGATGTTATCAATAAAGGAGTAATTTTTGTCAGATGGGATCCTTATACTACACCGATTCTGACAGAAGTAAGTGGTATTGTTAAATACGAAGATATAAAAGAAGACGTTACTATGCGCGAGGAGTTAAATCCTGCTACTGGTATTACAGAGCGCATTATTGTTGAGCATAAAATTGATTATCACCCTCAAATCATTATTGTAGATAAGAAGGGTGATGTTTTAGGTATATACCCTGTTCCTATGAATGCGCATATCTTAGTTAAAGACTCTCAAGAGATACAAGGCGGAGAATTAATAGCTAAGATACCGCGAGTGGTTACCAAAACCAGAGATATTACCGGAGGTCTGCCTAGAGTCGCAGAGCTATTCGAAGCACGTCGTCCAAAGGATCCAGCTGTTATTTCTGAAATCGATGGTTTTGTAGAGTTTGGTGAGACCAAAAAAGGACAGCGACAGATCGTGGTCAGTTCTCAAACAGGCATGAAGAAGGAATATACGATTCCGCATGGAAAGCATCCCAATGTTTATAAAGGAGACAGGGTTACCGCAGGACAACAGTTAACCGATGGACCTGTGGTACCGCAAGATATTTTGCATGTTTGTGGCGATAAAGTTCTTCAGGAATACTTAGTCAATGAAATTCAGGAAGTGTACAGGCTACAAGGTGTTCGCATCAATGATAAGCATATAGAGTTAATTATCAGGCAGATGTTGAGAAAGGTCCGTATCGAAGATTCAGGTGATAGCGAATTTTTGACCGGCCAGCACATAGATAGGTGGAAATTCCAAAGGGAAAATCAAAAGATAATTAAAAAGGGAGGCAAGCCCGCTTCAGCTACGCCACTACTTTTAGGTATTACCAAGTCTTCCATCACCACAGAAAGCTTTATCTCGGCAGCAAGCTTTCAGGAGACCACCAGAGTTTTGACAGAAGCGGCCACAGCTGGCAAGAGAGATGAACTCTTTGGTTTAAAGGAGAATGTAATAGTAGGGCATTTAATACCTGCCGGTACAGGTTTAAAATACTATAGAGATACAAAAATGGAAAAGTTTGCTCCAGAAGAAGCTAAAGAAGAGAAAGGGAGTAGTGATAATGTCGCCTACGATAGCACAGTTAATTCGTAAAGAAAGATCTTCAAAGGGAAAGAAGTCTAAATCTCCGGCACTGCAAGGTTGCCCACAAAGAAGAGGCGTCTGTCTTCAGGTTAGGACTATGACTCCCAAGAAACCTAATTCAGCTTTGCGTAAGATTGCTCGTGTACGTTTGACCACGGGCTTTGAGGTCACTTCTTATATTCCGGGAGAAGGACACAATCTGCAGGAACACTCTATAGTCTTAATAAGAGGCGGTAGGGTTAAAGATTTACCCGGAGTACGTTATCATATTGTTAGAGGGACTCTAGATACAGCTGGAGTTGCCAATAGAAAGAAGTCGCGTTCAAAATATGGTGCAAAGAGAGGGAAGTAGATTAACATGAGAAGAAGAAGAGCTGATAAGAGAAAGGTTATAGCCGATCCAAAATATAACAGCCAGTTGGTTACTAAGTTTATCAATGTGGTAATGCTTGAAGGCAAGCGTTCGAAAGCTGAAAGGATCGTCTACGGTGCTTGTGATGTTTTACAACAGAAGTCTGGAGAATCTGATGTTATGAAGGCCCTGCAAAAGGCTGTAGACAATGCTAGGCCGCGCTTAGAGGTAAAGCCTAGGCGTATAGGAGGAGCAACATACCAAGTTCCTATAGAAGTAAGATCAGATCGAGGAGTATCTATATCGCTACGCTGGATAAGAGATTTCGCTAGAGCCAAAAAGGGCAGGCCGATGGTTGAGAAATTGGCAGATGAATTATTAGCAGCTTACAAGAATGAAGGACCTGCTATAAAGAAAAAAGACGATACCCACAAAATGGCTGAGTCCAACAAGGCATTCGCACACTTAAGATGGTAATGTTAGCTATGGCTAGAAAAGTTGCATTAGATAAAATTAGAAATATTGGCATAATCGCTCATATTGATGCCGGTAAGACTACGACTACTGAGCGTCTATTGTATTATACTGGCAAGATATATAAGATGGGTGAGGTGCATGAAGGTACTGCGACTATGGATTGGATGGTACAAGAACAGGAAAAGGGCATCACCATTACCGCAGCCAGCACTACCTGTTTCTGGAAAGATTGTCAGATAAACATCATCGATACTCCCGGACATGTGGATTTTACCATGGAAGTAGAGAGATCGCTTAAGGTATTAGATGGGGCGGTAGTTGTCTTTTGTGGTGTCGGCGGAGTAGAACCTCAGTCAGAGACAGTCTGGAGGCAGGCGGATAAGTATAAGGTCCCGCGTATGGCTTATGTAAATAAGATGGATAGAGTGGGTGCAGACTATGATGTTTGTATTGAGCAGATTAATTCACGCTTAGGGGCGCATGCTGCAGCTATCAATATGCCTTATTTTAATGATAATGAAGAGATGGTTGGTATTATAGATTTGGTTGAAAATAAACTTATCACTTATAGTGATTCTGATGGCGTTAATTTGGTGAGAAGCGAAGTTCCGGAGAACTATGTTGAGACTGTTCATGTGATGAGAGAGCTGATGATAGAGCATATCGCAGATGCAGACCACGAAATATTGGAAAAGATCGTTCATGACCACCACTTAACTAATGAGCAACTTAAAAGTGCCATCAGACAAGGAGTCATCCAGAATAAATTTGTTCCGGTCTTAAGCGGATCTTCGCTAAAGAATAAAGGATTGCAATTATTGCTCGATGCAGCATGTGAATATTTGCCTTCCCCTATGGATATGCCTCCTATTAAAGGTACTAATCCGGATACCGGAGAGTACGAAGAGTTGACCATAAGTGATGAAGCCCCTTTGTGTGCTCTATGTTTTAAAGTTGTGACAGATCCATACGTGGGTAGGCTTAGTTATGTTCGAGTATATTCTGGGAGTATAGATTCAGGCAGCCGTATTTACAATGCTTCCAAGAGAGAAGAAGAGAAGGTTACCAAGATAGTGCACATGCATGCTAACAAACAAGAAAATATTGAAAGCGTCTCTTGTGGCGAGATCGCGGCAATAGTCGGTCTTAAAGATACAAAAACCGGTGATACTCTTTGTGATGAGGATTCACCTATAGTAGTAGAAAAGATTCATTTTCCTGAGCCTGTAGTAACCTTGGCTATTGAGCCAAAGACAAAAGTAGACCAAGAACGTTTAGGCTTTGCTCTCAAAAAATTTACTGAAGAGGATCCTTCGTTTCGAGTAAGATATAATTCAGAGACAGGCCAGACTGTCATTTGTGGTATGGGCCAATTACATTTAGAGATTTTTGTAGATAGAATGTTGCGTGAGTTTAATGTGGTGGCAAATGTAGGCAGGCCTCAGGTAGCTTACAGAGAGACTATTACCAAAAAGGTAAGCGCTACAGGTAAATTTATTCAACAGACTGGTGGCCGTGGTCAATATGGACACGTTGTGGTCAATATGGAACCGCAAGATACCAGTGCTGGAGTTACTTTTGTAGATAAGACTAGAGGCGGAGCTATTCCACGTGATTTTATGAAGTCAGTTAAGGCTGGTTTCATGGATGCCTCCAAGAGCGGTATATTAGCGAGTTATCCGGTTACCGGCGTAATAGTTACTTTGGTGGATGGCTCTTATCATGAAGTCGATTCTTCAGAGCTAGCATTCAAAATGGCTGCTTCTATTGCTTTTTCGGAGGGGTTGAAGAAGGCTCATTCAATCCTACTTGAGCCGATTATGGATATCGAAATTATCGTACCTGAGGAGTATGTGGGGATAGTCATAGGCGATTTTAACAGCAGGAGAGGTAAGGTAATTTCTTTGGGTCAGCGAGGCAATATTAAGTTGGTTCACGGTAATATTCCTTTAGCAGAGACCTTTGATTACGCTACTGCATTGCGTTCACTTACGCAGGGCAGAGCATCCTATACAATGGAGCCCTCTTTCTATCAAGAGGTGCCAGAAGGTATATCTAAGAAAGCAGGAATAATTTCATGATAAAACAAGTAAATAAAAATCTAGGCGCAAATCAAAAAGAGAAATATTCCTTTTTGCTTATTGATGATTTTGCGCTAAATGGTTCTAAGGGAGGTGTTTAATGGCTAAGGAAAAATTTGTACGATCAAAGCCGCATTTGAACATCGGAACAATTGGCCACGTAGATCATGGTAAAACCACTCTTACTTCCGCTATTACGCAGACATTATGCAAAAAAGGTTTATCAGAAGCTAGGTCATTTGATTCCATTGATAATGCACCAGAGGAGAAAGAAAGAGGAGTAACCATTAATATTGCACACGTGGAGTATCAGACAGAAGGCAGACACTATGCTCATATAGACTGCCCCGGTCACGCTGACTACATCAAAAATATGATTACCGGCGCAGCTCAGATGGATGGTGCTATATTGGTAGTTTCAGCAGCAGACGGTCCGATGCCTCAGACAAGAGAGCATATCTTATTAGCCAGACAGGTTAACGTACCGGCCATAGTTGTGTTTTTAAACAAGTGCGATATGGTAGATGATAAAGAACTAATCGAATTGGTCGAGGTCGAGGTAAGGGAGTTACTTACTAAGTATAAATTCCCCGGAGATAAGATTCCTATCGTTCAAGGTAGTGCTTTGGAAGCAATGAACAATCCTGATGATGATTCAAAGACACAGCCGATAATGGATCTAATGAAGGCAGTAGATGAGCATGTACCACAACCAAAGAGAGACTTAGATAAGCCGTTCTTGATGGCGGTCGAAGACGTATTCTCTATTTCAGGTAGAGGTACGGTCGGAACCGGCAGAATAGAGCGTGGAAAAGTAAAATTAAATGACAATGTGGACATGGTAGGTTTACGTCCGGAAGCTGGTAAGACGGTCGTAACTGGCATAGAGATGTTCAGAAAGCTGCTTGATGACGGTCAAGCTGGTGACAACGTTGGTCTACTACTTAGGGGCGTGGATAAGGACAGCCTAGAGCGCGGCATGGTATTGTCTGCTCCGGGTTCTATTACTCCGCACACTAAGTTTAAAGCCGAGGTCTATGTATTGACCAAGGAAGAAGGCGGCAGACACACACCGTTCTTCAAAGGTTATCGTCCACAGTTTTATTTCAGGACTACAGACGTTACCGGAACTTGTATTTTACCAGAAGGCGTGGAAATGGTCATGCCTGGCGATAACATCTCCATTGAAGCTGAATTGATCACACCTATCGCTATGGAAAAAGAGTTGCGCTTTGCTATCAGAGAAGGCGGACGCACTGTAGGGGCAGGAGTTATTTCAGAGGTAATTGCTTAAAACAGCTAGAGTAAGTTTAAAAATATAAAAAATGGCAAAGGAACTAAGAATAAGAATTAAGCTTAAGGCATACGATCATCGATTGATTGATCAGTCGGCTTTGGAGATTGTAGAGACAGCCAAGCGCACTGGCGCAAAGGTGTCCGGACCAATCCCTTTACCGACAAAGAAAGAGATCTATACGGTCAATCGTTCTCCGGTAATCGATAAGAGGTCTAGAGAGCAATTCTTGTTGGCGACTCACAAGCGACTTCTGGAATTGATTACGCCAACAGCGAAGACGATCGATGCTTTGAGGAAGTTAAATTTGCCTGCAGGGGTTCATGTTGAAATAAAATAAGTGAGGATATGGCTTAAGGAGCTTTCATAGCGACTTAAGTTATATATCTGAACTTGCCCCCCACCACTTTTAGAAACAAGAGTGTACTTAAAATTGGTGGGTTTGAAAAACAGGTAAACGTTATAAATAAAAAGATTCCTCATTACTAAAAGTGGTGGGGGGTTAAATTCGAGCATATGAATTACGCTTCCTATGGTCGTGTAAATTAAGCTCTAATTTAAACAATGATGAATATACTATTAGGAAGAAAAATTGGGATGACTCAGATTTTCGATGATAGCGGAGACGCTATAGTTGTTACCGCCATATCTGTTGGCCCATGTGTTGTCTTAGGCGTTACAGATAAGAACGTACGATTGGGTTATGAGGATATTGATGAAAAG
>JBHPGU010000005.1:0-75714 GCA_042570265.1 Candidatus Omnitrophota bacterium
CAAAGGACGTGAGCAGGTACTTGCACACTGGTTGCAACCTCGATTAATAAAAGGGGATTAGAGAACTTATTTTGTCAAAAAAAGGAACATAAGCATGTCATTTTTATTGCACCAATTATTGACTGAAAGCGCCGCGACATATCCTGATAATGTAGCCTTGAGGTTTCAGGGCCAGGTGATGAGCTATGCTGAATTAGACGTACAGTCAAATAAGCTCGCACATCATCTGCAGGCTCTGGGCGCCCAGCCTAAAGATAGGGTGGCAATATGCATGACACGGGGAATACTGCCTGTTATCGGGATTATGGGTATTTTAAAGGTAGGTGCGACCTACGTGCCTATTGACCCGATGAGCCCTATGGGCCGTCTAGAATATATTGTCAAAAAATGCGCGCCAACTTCCTTAATTACCACTAAACAGAAACTAAAAGAGGTAAAAGAAGAAATAATTAATGGTTCAAATCTAAAAACAATAATACTTATGGATGGTGATGGTAGCCGGACTGCATATGGACAAGCAAAAGTTATTGATTGGCCAACACTCTCTGATATCGGCTTGAATGAGAATGTGGATTCGGATATTAGCGATGACGATCTGGCATACATCCTTTTTACTTCAGGCTCAACAGGAACGCCTAAAGGAGTAATGATATCGCATCGTAACTCTTTGACCTTTATTGATTCAGTAGTTGATTTTTTCAATATTAGGGAAAGTGATCGTATTTCCAATAATTCGCCGTTACATTTTGATCTTTCAGTATTCGATATGTTTGTGGCTTTTAAGAAGGGTGCTTCAGTGGTCATTGTATCAGAGATAATGACTGTGTTCCCGGCAAAGTTAGCTGAATATATTCAGGAAAATGAAATAACAGTATGGAATTCTGTGCCGTCCTTATTAATACTATTGGCTAACTTCACATCGCTTGATAAATATGATCTTTCTAGTTTACGTCTGGTTTTATTCGCAGGCGAAGTGTTCCCCATTAAGTATCTTCGCCGATTAAAAAATATTTTATCTAAGGTTGATTTCTATAATATTTACGGCCAGACGGAAGCAAATTCCTCGACATATTATAAGGTTGCTGCGTTGCCCGATAAGGATACGGATGTGCTACCTATTGGTAAACCATTTTCTGGCTTCGAGGTCTTTGCGCTTGATGATAAGGGCAAGGTCGTACAATCCACCTCTGAAAAGGGAGAGTTGTATGTGCGCAGCAAGTCTGTGGCCCAGGGATATTGGCAAGAAGACGAGAAGACTGTCCAAGCTTTTGTTAAGGACCCTCTGATGCCGGAGGCTAGTGACAAGGTATATAAAACTGGGGATCTCGTTACTTTGGATGTAGCGGGAAATTATATATTTCTAGGTAGAAAAGACCATATGATTAAGAGCCGAGGCTATAGGATTGAGATAGGGGAGATTGAAACAGTTCTGTCGAGCCATCCAGATATTAAGACAGCTGTGGTCATTCCGATTCCAGACGAGCTTATTGGAAATAGGATTTCAGTTCTTGTCGTTCCATCTATGGCAGGCAAGCTTACAAAAGATGATATTGCTAAGTATTGTTTTAAGCATTTGCCTAAGTATATGATTCCTGAGATTATTGAGTTACGCGATTCTCTACCTACAACTTCTTCCGGTAAGGCGGATAGGAAGAAATTGATGGAATCCATGTATAAATACTAACAGGAAGATTATTATGCGGGATGAAAAATTAAGGAAATCTTCTGGCGATTCGTCCGTTCGACCTGATCTAATACATTCGGTCGAGCGTGTGAAGCCTAGCGAGTTGGTCACTGTAGCAGAAGTTCTCGCCGCAGCGTACGCTGAGGATCCAGTTCATATTTGGGCCATGCCAAAGTCAGCCACACGGCTGGCTGATGCTACAGAGTTCTTTGTATTTTTCCTTCGAAGTATGCAACGTTATCGCTGGGAGGTGTTCGCGACCGCTGACCGCGGTGCTGTCGCAGTTATGGCATCGGTTGGTCAATTTAACCGTGAGTACCGTGATGGTGTACGCTACATGCCTACGTTGATACGTGCTGTCTCACCCGCAGCAGAATTCTTCCAATGGGTTGAGACCTTTAGGCCTAAGACTGATCATTGGTACCTCGAGTTCATCGGTTGCCTGCCTACGTACCGTTCACGAGGGTTAGGATCCCTTCTCTTAAGAGAAATATTGGCGAAGGCTGACAGAGAAGGCGTTCTCACTTGGTCTTGGTCGTCTAACCCGCGCAATCTTAATTTTTATCGCCGATTGGGTTTTGAGGTTGGTAGCGAGATTCGCCGGGATGCTAACACGCCCACTGTAATACCGATATGGCGTCAGCCGGTGCCGTTAGGACAATTGCCGATCGATGCAGAAGATGAGAAAGGAGGATCATAAATTATGTTTTTCTCTTACTTAAACAATAAATTTAAACAAACTAAGCACTACTGCCATCGTTTTGGTTTGAAAAAGTCTTTAATTAAAGTGGTGAGATCTGCATATTCAAAAATACATAGACAAATAGCTTGTATAGTGCTTGTGAAAGATTTGCTTGAAGAAACAAATTGCCCTATTGATTATAAGCTAAAATTACAAAAAATTGAAAAAATTCATTTAGACGCCTTGATAGAGTTTAATAGTAGATATGATTGGGGCACAGGCAGGATCTCCAATGCAAAAATTAACGATTATTTTGAAAAAAATTATGAAGGTTTTATCGCTTTTTTTGAAGGTAAAATTGTCGGCTATTTGTGGTGGGTCGACAATTCTACAAAAGCCAGAAAAAGTTATCCTCACCTCACCTTGTTTGGAATTGAACTAAAGGATAATGATGCATATGGTTTCCATTACTTTTTGGCTCCCGAATTCAGGGGTAAACACAATGCTACTGAATTTATGTGCAAAGTCTTCTTTGATTTAAAAGATCTTGGTTATAAGCGATTTTTCGGCATCGCCTATACTGATAATATTTCAGCCAGGTGGCTTTATAGGTTTCTCGGTTTTAAAGATGTCAAAAAGATTATGGATCACAGATTATTTTATTTTGTATTGGTCGTTAATAAAACAATATTTATTAAAACTAGAAGACAGTATATGTATTATCCGTTTCATTACCGGGTTGTTTTTCCTTTTAGGAATATTAAGATTTTAAATAGATAGGGAAGTTTATCAAAGGAGATAAGTTTATGAGCTTGCTCAAACGTTGGATAAAGAAACTCGTATTCCTGTTTGCCAGTTTTATTATAAAGTTTATGGACCCGAAACACTGCATATCAGATCCTTCGATTTGGGATTTAAGCGTTAATGAAAATGATCATTTGGTCATTGGTGGCTGCGATTGCGATGAACTGGCGAAGGAATACGGTACACCGCTCCACATTGTTGATCAGAGCAAACTGGTTGCTAATTACAGTAATTTTTGTCATAGTTTCAAAACATACCAGAAAGATGCAGAGGTTTACTACTCCTATAAGACTAATCCCATTCCCGGGGTATTAAAGATGTTGCACCAGCAGGGGGCCGGAGCAGAAGTAATTTCACCGTATGAGCTTTGGCTTGCTTTTAAGCAGGGAGTTGCTCCGGATAAGATAATTTATAACGGGCCCTGCAAATCCGGCGAATCTTTGAGAACCGCCGTTGACAAGCAGATCAAGCTTATCAATATTGATTCTCTTGACGAGATCGACAGAATTTCACTTATTGCAAAGGAGTTTGGTAAGGTTGTTCAAGTTGGAATAAGAGTATGTAGCGGTGTTGGCTGGTCGCATCAACTCGGCCTTAAAATAAAGACAGGGGAAGCATTCCAGGCATATAAAAGGTGCGCAGCTGACGAAAATTTAAAAATTTGTGCAGTGCATGTCCATCTAGGAACATGCTTAAATGATCCATCTGTATACACTGAAGCAATCGCAGCTATTCTGGAATTCATTAAAGATATAAAGGATCAATTAGGCATTGAGATTGAATATCTTGATTTGGGTGGTGGTTTTGCAGTACCTACGGTCCAACACTTTAGCAAATATAAGTCCAGGTTTTATAAATGGGCTGGGTATGGCGCTCCTCCTCCTGAACTAGAAGATTGCCCATCAATAGAAACCTTTGCAAAAAATATTGTTGGGCATATTGATGAGAAGTGTAAGCAGTTTAATTTAAAGAAGCCGACCTTGCTTCTTGAGCCGGGAAGAGCGATAACCAGCAGCGCTCAAATTTTACTTATCAAAGTAAGTTCAATCAAACGCAAGAATGAGAAAACAAAGGTTATCATTGCAGATGGTGGGATAAATCTTGCCTATCCGGCAACATGGGAATACCATGAAGTATTTTTAGCAAACAGGATGAGTCAAAACAGAGAAGAATTTTATAGTATCTCAGGTCCGATCTGTACTCCTGCAGATAAAATATACTCATACAAATTGCTGCCCCGTATTCAAAAAGGGGATATTTTAGCAATTATGGATGCCGGAGCTTACTTTATTCCTTTTTCGAACAACTTTTCTTTTCCTAGACCGGCTATTATAAACACCTTTCAAGGCAAGCATTACTTGTTACGTCAAAGAGAGACTTTTGAAGATATTGCAAGAATTAGTTAAAGGTATTTATGGTTAATTCATTAAAATCATCTTTTATTAGGCTGAAAGATTTTCTCAAGCGGACCCATATGAAAGTTCCTCCTAAGGTCCGTTTTCTCTATTTTCCTTTTACATGGGGCTATAAGAAAATCCGCGAACTCTATAAAATGATATACCTTGCGGTTTTTGTGTTTGAAGGCAGTGATCCCACGGGTGAGTTTCCTTTTACCTATGTATATGTGGGTAATTCTCTTTCAGAACGAGTATATTTTTGTCAAACACTACTTTCTACAGGATTTCTTATGCACTCTCTAGGTAGCCACTTTTTCTGGGAGGTTCCCGCAATCATCAAAAAAAGAAATTTTGACTGTTCCATGATTATTTTTGAGAGCAATTTTCTTATAGAGAAATTTCTTTACCGAGGATGCACCTTTAAAATTCCCTGCTGGATTGAAATGGCAATCGATATCTCTCAATCTATGGAAGAGTTGCAGAAGTTAAGAAAATACAGGCAGGTTGAACGCAATATTAAGGAGAATGAGCTAAATTTTGAGGTTACTAGTACTCCCGAGAGCTTTAAGGAATTCTATTATAATATGTATGTCCCTCATATTAAAAAGCGATATGAGGATGCTGCCTTGGTTGACGCATTTTCCCTGTTGGAATCCATCTCTTCACATTCAGAAGTATTCTTTATTAAACAAAAGGGCGTTGCTATTAGTGGTACTGTGTTGGAATATTGTAAGGGAGGAAAGGCCTTTTGCCGTTATTTTGCCATAAAGGATGGTGATCCTAGGTATCTTGAATTAGGCGCTATGGGCGCAAATTATTATTTTCCGATTATCCAGACGCAAAAAAAGGGCTATAAAGAGATTATTATTGGTGGTTCCCGGCCTTTTTTCAAGAACGGACTTACCAGGTATAAGATTTCTCTAGGTGGGAAAATTATTCCTCATTTTAAAACTAAAAGATCCTGTATGGGGCTGGTATTTTTGAAGAATTCAGTTGCTTTGAAAAAGTTTCTCGTACAGAATCCTTTCGTTTTTTATCCCAGAGGCCGTAAGCCTGTTCGAGCCCTATTCCTAGAATCTGGCCAGTTTGAAAAACAGAAAGATTTCAAAAAAGTCTTTGTTTCTTCTAACTGCGAGGGATTGAAAGGCACTCGTATTTTTGTTTTTGGGGAAGATAAGGATATTTCTGGTTGGCTTAGTCCTATGGATTGTCCCAATACTTTTGTTCAGTCTGCAGAAGATATCTTCTGTACAAAAACATGAAAAGAAAAAGCATATTTAAAATATTGCGAAGGTTTATATGATATTAGTGGATAACAAGAGGAGAAGGGATGATTTGGAAAAATTTATACGATAAACTGCCAAGCCATACCTCAGATTCTATCAGGTCGCTTGCGAAGCGGGGATATGGCTTATTTCCTTTACGGGTGCGATGGGGTAGTGAATTCTTTAAGCAATTGGAATTTTTGGAGAAGAGTCAATGGTGGTCAAGGCAAGAGTTAGAGAATTATCAAAGTGAAAAATTGCGCCATTTAATTAAACACGCCTATGACAATACTTCCTACTACCGTAGGCTTTTTAAAGAAAATGGATTGTTGCCTAGTGATATAAAAACAATAAAGGATTTAGCAAAAATACCTATTTTGACAAAAGATATTGTAAGGGAGCATCTTCAGGAGTTGATAGCTACTAATATCGACAGAAAGACCCTTGTGCGTTTTTCTACGAGTGGGACCACTGGCAAGCCACTGATTTTCTTTTCTGAGAAACGCTTAGAGTTTTTTAACTTTGGCCCCTATATGTGGCGTCAATACATTTGGGGCGGACAAGGATTTAATGATTTGAAAGCCCTTCTGGGTTCACATACCCTCAAGCCAAATAAAGAAGGAGCAAAAAAGATAATTTCTTATAATCCGGCCAGAAATCAGCTGATCTTATCAAGTTATGATATTAATCGAAGAAATGCTTCTTTATTTGCAGAGGCCTTAAGAAAGTATAAGCCTAAGATTATCGAGGCATTTCCTGCTTCTCTGGAAGCCTTGATAGGGTTTTTTAAAGAACAGGGAGTCGAAAAACCTGTTCAGCCAAAGGCAATTTTTACTAACTCTGAGGTTCTGTATCCTTGGCAGAGAAAATTGATTGGTGAATATTTTGACTGTGAACTATTTGATGTTTATTGTTTAGAGGAAAGAGTAGTAGTGGCAGCCGAATGCGAAAAGCATACAAAGCATCATATTTTTTCAGAGTATGGAATTGTAGAATTAGTTGAAAATGGTTACCCAGTTGAGGAGGGGAAGCCCGGTGAGATTATTGCCACCAGCCTGAATAATTATGGCATGCCTTTTATTAGGTATAACACAAAAGATATAGGCTATTTTGTTAAAGAGAATTGCCCTTGTGGCCGAGGGTTGCCTTTATTAGGATTGGTGGGTGGCAGAAAGAGAAATTTTGTAGTTTCCCAGAGTGGGAGCGTGATTTCCATTACTATCGTAGATATTCCTAATGCTACTGATAATGTAAAACAGTTTCAATTTGTTCAGAAAGAGCAAGGGCAGCTGGAGTTAAAAATAGTCAGAAAGAATGACTTTTCACAGATTGATTTAAGAAAGATAGAGAAAAAGCTAAAGGAGAAATTCTTAGATGATATGGAGGTAGAGATTTGTTTTGTTGATTCGATTACTATGACTCAATCCGGAAAACAACCGTTATTAATTCAAAGGATGGATACTGATGGAACCAATAGGTAAATTAGAACTAGCTCTTCATAGAGAAAACAAAGACGAAGAGAAAGGCCTTACTGCTTATTAACAAAATTAATCCAGATAAACTAAAATGATATTAAAAAACTATGAAAACTAAGACATATAATCTCATTAAAAATTTTAAACAACCTGGCTGCATTGTTTTAGGAATAAGTAACATTGCCGGTTTAAGCATAGTTCGAAGTTTGGGTGTAAAAAAAATTCCGGTGATTGGTATAGCTAATTCCAGACTTGAAATAGGTGTTTTTTCTAAATATTGCTTATCCGTAGAGATATTCAGTAAAGAAGAGGAATTATTATATTTATTAGAAGAAATTGGAAAAACAAGTGTATATAAAAATGTTATATTTTGTGAGCATGATATTTTTCTGCTATTTGTAGAAAAAAACCGGGAACATCTTGAGAAGTATTTTCATCTTTTGCTCCCTGAAAAAATGTCGCTTAATGGCTTAATGAATAAAAAAGATATGGTAAAATTAGCCCAAGCATCAGGAGTTGGTGTTCCTTTAACCTTTTTTTCTGATGAGGTTTTATTGGATGAGATCAAAAATAAAATGATATATCCTTCCATAGTCAAACCTTTGTATTCACAATATAATCAAAGTACGAAGTGCGATGTGATAAATGATGAAGAAGAGTTGAATGGGTCAATTAAAAAAGATAGATATCGGACTGGGTATGTAATTCAAGAAGTTATTGAAGGAAAGGAAGATAAAATATGGGTATGCGGAGGATATTGTAATAGCAATACTGAATTTTTGGGATTGTTTACCGGACATAAGTATCGTCAGCTGCCAAAACTATTTGGTTCGACTACATTAGGAGTAAGTCAGAGAAATACAGCCGTGATGGAGATGGCTATGACTTTTTTAAAACATATCGGATATCAGGGTTGTTTTAGCTTTGAAGCTAAACAGCGAGGAGACGAATACAAATTTATTGAGACTAATTTTCGAATATGTTTCTGGAACGAAATGGCGAGATCATCAGGAATCAATCTGCCATACATTGCTTATTGTGATGTCGTGGGACTTCCCTGTGAAGGAGTTATAAAACAAAAAGATGGGATTATCTGGATTTCAATATTGGATGATTTTATCACTTGTTTTAAGCATTATAGCCGTGATAGTAAGTTTATATTCATCGATTGGATTAAGAATGTTTTTGGAGCTAATTCTTATGCTGTTTTTGAATTGACGGACATACCCCCTTTTCTGGTTAAAATGCTGAAAATCTTATTAAAAATAAGAGACTAAAGAAGGTCGCAGAAGAAATGAAAAGACCAAAGTGGTTCATAAAGGAAAGCATAAGTCAATCAGCAGGGATTGTTTTATTTGTTATGCTACTTCAGAGAATCATACAGACAGTCCGAGGGAAAAGAAGCACTTATTAACAAAATTAAAACCTGATAAAATAATTTGTTTTTATTAAAATAGCTATGTTAGAAATTATTCAGAACGAAGATAAATTTTACTCAATGCGAAATGACTGGAATAGTCTGCTTGAGAAGAGTGGAATCAACAATCCTTATTTGACACATGAGTGGCTAAGCAGTTGGTGGAAGGCATATAAGGATAATAATACACTTAACATCGCTGTTTTTAAGCAGCAAGGCCAAATTATTGGCGCCATACCTTTGGTTTTATCAAAGGAGACGATTCTCGGCATACCCATAAAAGTAATTAAGTTTTTTTCTGACCATTGGAGCAGGATGGATTTTATTCTAGCAGAAAATAAGGCGGAGTGCGTTACGGAGTTCTTTAACTGGTTTCATTCTGCAAAAACGGCGGATGTTCTAATTTTGTCTAGAATACCGGAAGTTTCAGAAAATGCCGGTATAATTGAACAAGTGGCTAGAAATAGAAAATTCAACTATAAAAAAACAGGACTGAAGAATACTGTTATTCTCTTACAAGGCAGCTGGGAAGACTATTTAAAACAGTTAACAAAGAAGTTTAGGTACGAGATTAGGAATAAGAAGAGAACACTATTCGGATTAGTGGATGTAAAATACGAGAGGATTACTGAGATAGAAGACGCGGATACGATTTTACCTTCCTTGGTGGAAGTAGGTATAAAAAGCTGGAAATATAAGGATGCTAAGGGCATAGTCGTTTCAAACCAAGGGATGCAGTTTTATCGGGAAATTATATCTGAATGGGGAATAACAAGAAAGCTGGATATCTCACTTCTTAAACAGAATAATAAGCCAATAGCCTTTGCGTTCAGGGTTAAGTATAAAGATACGTTCTACGCATTAGAGACAGCATACAGTCAGGATTATTATAATTACTCGCCAGGTTTGGTTGTTAATAGTATTTTACTAGAGAAGCTATTTGAGGAGAAAGGTGCAAACAAGTATGAGCTGGGTATAATGACGGATACTAAAAAGAGGTGGACAAGTAATTATGACCCTGAAGTAAAATTAAACATCTATAATAAAACACTCAAAATGCGGACATTATTTCGTTTGAGAGAATTAGCAGCTTTATTTTCTAAGAGGGCAAAGCAGCATCAATAGGAACCTAATGAAACTCGACTATATTAAGAAACAATTAAAGACGAAAAGTTTTAGCCAGATTATTGGCAAGGTGATTAGAGTCATAGGTGGGACCTTTTTCTCAAGAACAGAGTGTGAGCTTCTGAAGTTTACAGAGTTACCTATGGATACAAGTGTCTTGGAAAGATTTAAAGTTGATTTAAGGGTCATTTCGCCAGATGAAATAAATCTTTTGTCCGATAGAGAACACTATTCAAAAAAAATATGGGGTGATCATTGGCGTCAGGGAGCGCAATTATTGGGCGCAGTATGGAACGAAAAAATAGTTGAATATTGTTGGATTATTTCAGATGGGTCTTATCGTGATATTTTTGATGGTTTTTACATCAAACTTAACCCAGGCGAATGCTATCTTTTTGATTATAGGGCCTTAAAAGGCAAGCCTGAGGATTTGCGCCACTATAGAACTATGAAAGGATTAGTACAATTTGTTTTTCATTTAATGAAAAATCGCATTCCGAACCGTAAAAATGTCTGTTATGCAGTGGTGACAAAGGTTAATCAAAAGTCCCTATTCTTTTTCAAAAAACATTTTAACGCAGAATTAGTGGCCGATGTTACGTTGTATCGATCTCTATTTTGGAAGTGGTCTAGACAAAAAAAGGCGGTTTAAAGAGATGTTGCTCAAAAGACTATTCAATAAAGAAACTATAGGCCAATCAGCAGGGATTGTGCTATTTTTTGCAATGCTGCAGCGAGTCATCCAGACAGGCCGCGGCATTGTATTCGCCAGGCTCTTGGGTCCTGGTGAATATGGTGCTTATACATTAGCTTATTTTTTTATTCCTTTAGCTGTTACCATAGCCAGATTAGGGATCCCTTCTTGTTTTAACAGGTACATACCTCAATATGAACAAAAAGGGGCTTTAAGGAATTTCCTTAAAAAAACCTATTTGCTTGTAATATCTGGTGGCGCGTTTATCTCTCTTGTCTGCTTTTTTAACTCCGGAACGCTATCGCAGATAATATACGGCTCATCTCAATACCAGAGAGTAATAGCTATCTGTGCCTTGACCATATTTCCTTATGTCATATTCGAGGCTTTGATTTATTCTTTTTCAGGGATGCGTGTTTTTAAGGTAGCTTCCGCACTAAGAGTTGGCCAGCTCTCTATATTTACCGTACTGGGGATTATATTCGTAGTATTTCATCCTAAAGCCGAATCAACAATTTTAGCAGATCTTATTTCATTTATATTGGTAGTGACTTTCTTCAGCCTTATATTTCGAAAACATCTTTCCAGTCTTAGTACACAGAACTTGAAAATAAGAGAGCATGATTTTTATGGAAAGATATTCAAATTTTCCATATTCTTTGTAATTTCGCCGATTATTAATACGGTATTCAATTATACCGACCGTTGGATGCTCGGGCGTCTCACTGATCTGCCTAGTGTAGGGATCTACTCTATAGCCATTAATATAACTGGGATCATATTCTTATTTGGCATGATCGCAGGCAATGTCTTATTGCCAAGTATGAGCAATATTTGGGAACAGGGGGACAGAAAAAAAGTTATGCATATGTTGAATTTCGCCCTGAAGATGAATACTATATTTCTTTTGTTTGGGGCTTTGATTTTATTCCTGCTTAAAAGTCAGTTAGTCTCTATATTGTATGGAACAGATTATGTCCAGTGTTTACCGGTCGTGGGGATATTATTGATCTTTTGGCTGCACCACGGCATCTACTGGACAGTGGCTGGATATGCAGAGATCATGGAGAAGACCTATATCCCGCTTATTTGTTGTAGTGTTGGTTTGATAAGCAATGTATTTCTTAACTATATTTTGATCCCGCAATATGGGATTATGGGAGCAGCTGTGGCCAGTACTTTTTCATTTTCCCTTATAGTAGTTATGATGCATTTATGGTTTAGAAAATTAGGTTTAAAAATTGAGTCCAAAACGATTCTTGTATGCATTTTTCCTCTTATTTTCGTGTTTAGCACTCTGGTTGTGGTTATCTTCTTTATAGTATTACTTGGTGTTATTTTAGGTACTAATTTTATCGTGACCAGGGACGAAAAGGAAATATGTATTAGAAAGTTTAAAGAAGCAGCCTCAAAGTTTAAGAAGAAAAAACAACAGTGATGATAGAGTTAAAAACAATAAAAAGCCGGCCTCTTATAGAGATCAAATATGTGCTGAATATATTTTTAGCCTTTATTTTGATCTTTACTCTTTGTTTTAATTCGGCCTTTGCGAGTGAGATACTGCAAAGATCTCAGCATTGGGAATTTGCCGGCTGGTTCGGCGGAGGCTTCTATCCCAATACTGAATTTGACCCCAATATAAGGAACAGGGTCTATCTGGTCTCGGATGTTGCCGGTATATGGAAGAGTAATGACCTGGGTAATAACTGGGCCCCTATTAACAATGGTCTGGGAAATTTGAACGTTAGCTTCCTTGAAGTAGCACCTTCAAATTCTGATATTTTATATGCGGGGACTCGCATGGGGCTATTTCGTTCTAAGGATCAAGGGGGGAGCTGGGTATCGTGTGATAATCATTCCGGAAAGATATCTTTTAAGAGACCCCTTAATTATCGAAGCCTGGCTATTTCTAGAGAAAATCCAAATACCCTTATAGCAGGTACTGAAAAAGGGGAGATCTATTCTTCTGATGACTTTGGAGATAGCTGGGAGAATATTAAACTTCCCGGAACTTTATCGAAAATAAGGGCACCCATTCCTGTTGTTCAATTTGATGCCGATGAGACAGGGCTTTATGCGGCGCTAGATAATGAATTTTATCACTATTCACTAGAAAGTCGGGCCTGGAAACCATTGAGGAGTTCTGCTGAACAGATAACGGACTTCTTTACCACCGAAGACGAAGTCCCTACAATCTGTTTAGCCGGAGGGAGCTTTCTACTTATCTCGGATGATGGCGGTGAGTCTTGGCGCTCTTCATCTAAGATACCTAAAGGGATCGCTTACCGTGTAGTTGTTTTCAACTTCAATCAGAGCCGCGTTATCGCCGTGGTTTGGAGGGAAGGTTGGCAGGGAGGAGTTTATCTAAGCAAAGATGGAGGACTATCTTGGGAGGATAGTAGTGATCTTAAGTTTGATAAGAATTCAAATCCTACCCGAATTTGGGCTAATGGTGGAGACATGTTTGTTTCTTTAAAGGTCAACCCCTTTGATTCCACAGTGTTATTTATTACAAGTGCCTGGGGTGTTTTTAGAAGTGATAATACGGGGAGCAGTTGGGTAGAGAAGGTTAAAGGAGCTCCTAATACGGTCGGCTCTGATATCCATATTACTGCCCGTGGAGAGATATACGTAGCTACTATGGACAATGGCTTGTTAAAGAGTACTGACTCAGGTAGGAGCTATAAGACGCTCTTCCCTAAGGATAGGTATAAAGAAGATATCAATGGACATGTTTGGCGGGTGGCTACTAGTCCTAGAGATTCTAAGAATGTGATTATTACCTCTTCACCTTGGAACGTGGATTACAACCAGGTGGTTATCAGTAAGGATGCAGGCAAGAGTTTTATCGCGGCTCGGGATGGGTTGCCTAATGGTAGGCCTAATAAAAATACTATGTGGGAGGAAGGTTATCCTCGGGCACTAGCTCTAGACCCCAACAAGCCCTGGTTGGTTTATTTAGGTATAGATGGAGATGACGGGGGAGGCCTGTTTATTTCTCATGACGCAGGCTGGCACTGGAAGTATTCAAAAGGACAGCCAGGGTCTAGAAGAATTTATAATGCTTTGGCCGTAGACCCCACAAATTCCGATCGGCTAATTTGGGGTGCTTATGGAGAAAAGGGAGGTATCTATGTTTCGCAAGATAGAGGAGAATCCTGGGAATACGTATTTAACCGAATGACTAAAGTCTTTGATTTGGTAGTCAATCCGGATGGCTGGATTTATGCCGCCGGAGATTTCGATGGCCCCGCAGTCTTTATTTCTAAGGACAACGGAAAGAATTGGTCTCTTCTGAAAAAATTTCCCGGGGAAGGAGCAGCTGAGGCCTTGCTAATACATCCCCAAGACTCTAGAAGGATAGGGGTCAGTGCCGTAAAATGGTATGGAGATGCTGATGGGAAGATTTATGAAAGCCAAGATGGAGGCCAGAGTTGGTTGGAAATTACAGGAGATTTACCTCCAGGGCAGGGTGCTGCTGCCATGGCCTTTAATATTAAGGATTCCAGTTTATATATTACCCGTTATGCTGGATCCGTATACAAAACAAAATGGTAAGGAGAAACTTTGATAAAAGTCCTTCATCTAATTAAGACATTAAATCTTGGCGGAGCGGAATTGAATCTTTTTAATCTTGTCCAAGGCATCGACCGAGAGCTATGCGAGATTCATGTTGGATATTCATTTGGAGGGGAGCTTGAGGAGAGGTTCAAAAATATAGGGGTAAAACTATTTAAATTTGCCGAAGGCAGCCATAAAATTAAAAGCTTTGCTTCGTTTTCTATTATATGGAAAATAGTCATTTATATTTTGAGAAATAAAATAGATATAGTTCATACCCATATCTTTAATGCGCATATTTGGGGAAGTATTGCCGCAAAGATCACCGGGGCAAAGATAGTAGAACATGTCCACGATTCGCGCTATTTATCACCGGCTGACTTCCAGAAGAGCCGCGAGTTTAACAAGCAATACAGGTATGTTAAATATTTAAAAAAAGTCTCTGACATGGTCATTGTTCTGACTAAGCAGAATTATGATTTTATCCTCAATAATAGATTATATGATAAGGCCCAGGTGAGAGAGATCCAGAACGGCATACCCATTCTAAACGAAAACAATATGAAAGCAGATGCCCGGAAGGAGTTAATGCGCAATTTAGGCATCAAGGAAAATAGTTTGATTATATTAACCGCTACGCGCATATCACCGGAAAAGAATATGGAGTTGATTTTTAGTATTGCGCCCATGATAAAAAAAGAGTGCCCGAATGCGGTTTTCATTATTTCCGGGGACGGTCCATTATTTAAGGAGTTTCAAGCAAAATGCAAGGGGCCAGATGATACAATTAAGATGATAGGATATTATCCTCGAGTAGACAACTTGTTGCGGATATCTCATATTTTCCTATTACCGTCTTTTTTAGAACTCCATTCGCTGGCCATCCTTGAAGCTATGAGCATGAAGATCCCAGTAGTGATTTCAAATGTCGGCTGTAACGGTGAATTTTTCCAGAACTGGGATAATGGGGTTATTTTAGACCCTCTTACCAACGATGGTTGGGCAGAAGCTCTCCTAAAACTTCTTAATGATGTAAAGCTGCGACAATCAATAGGTCAAAAAGGTTATGAGTTGTGTGAACAGCGTTTTGAAATTAAAAATATAGCCAAGAAAATTGAGAGAATCTATGTTGGGCTCGTTAAATAATAAAACAGTCATTTTTCTAACTGTCGCTATAAGTCTCTTGTTTGGGTGGGCACTGTCTTTATTTTTGCCCGAAGTGTCCTCAAATGAATTCTTTGTCTTTACTATTCCTTTGATTTTAGTAGTTATTCTACTTACGCTAATTAGCGTAAAGTCTATGTTGGTGGCCTTGCTTTTTTCCAGGGTGCTGCTTGATCCCTTATTTAACATTACAAAAATAAGCATTGCCGGAGACGATATAGGGGCAGGAGGAGTGCTAAATTTCTTAATAGTGATCCTTGCACTTTTCTTGATTTTACGCCAGCCCAGACGTCTCTCTGGCAACAGTCTTTATAAAAGCTGGATCGTCTTTCTGTCTATTTGTGGTATTGCCATAGTGTATACGCCTGTTCCTGGCCAAGCCGTAAGCTTGTTTCTTAATTTGATAAGCTATATGTCTATGGCGATGATACCGTTCTTTGTTATCAATAATAAAGATGATAAAAGGTTTTGGCTCAAGATGCTCTTCTTTTCATCTTTCTTGCCCGTTTTTTATGCGACTTTTGATTTATTTATGGGGGGCACTGTTGACATATATGAAGGAATGCGCATACAGGGAAGTTTTACGCATCCGAATATATTAGCCTTCTATCTAGTTTTAGTGATTGCAATGACGTTTTATGTGTTTAAAAGCGGCATCTTTAGATTAACCAGAACTAGAAGGAATATGCTGCGACTTTATTTGATTATCTTATTCATTCTTCTTCTGGCTACAAAAACAAGGAATGCCTGGATGTCTTGTTGGGCATTGTTCTTGATATACGGTTTATTAAAAGAGAAGAAATATATCTTTTTTTGTATCTTTATGCCGCTTTTATTATTGGTTCATCCGGATAGCTTTGGTAGAATCCTTAATTTATTTACAGGGACAAGTGAACGATATGGGGGAAGATTAAATTCTTTTGCCTGGCGAGTAAAATTATGGAGAGATTGCTTGCTTTTTATGAAAGATAAATTTGTTTTTGGGTATGGCCTAGATTCGTTCTCAGAGTATTCTTATGTTTTTTCCACTGAGAATCTGTGGGTCAGAAGATCCTTCGCTGCTCATAATACCTACCTTGAGTTTTTATTTGGCGCGGGCATATTAGGGCTTATAAGTTACATTATGATTTTCATCAATGTTCTCAAATTACTTTATGTTAAGGCTAAAAAAACAACTGCTAATTTATCCTTAGGGTACGCGCTCGTTCTATCTTATGTCATAAGCTATATGATTATTTGTTTTGCCGATAATATGGAGCGTTATCTCGTATTTAACTGGTATTTTTGGTTTTTTATAGGCATTGTGTTGAGGGGCATGCAATTCGATGATACAAAAAAAGATATCCATAATAATTCCATCCTTTAATTCCGGCTTGACAGTAGAACATACTCTTAAGGCATTGGATTTACAAACGAGGAAAGATCTGCTATCAGAAATTATAGTGGTCGATTCATCTGATGATATACAGACAAAAAGAATGCTGTCTAGATACGAATCTAGCCAGATAAGGGTCCTAGATGCGGGCGTTAAGGTCATGCCAGCCATCGGTAGAAATATTGGGGCTAGACAGGCGAGAGGCGAAATATTGGCTTTTCTCGACGCAGATGCCTATCCAGCTTATGATTGGCTTAAGAATATAGCAGAAGCCTATGAAAAAGGTTGTCAGGTAGGAGGAGGGTGTATTGTTTTGCCGGATTTCCAAAAGAATAAACCCATTGCTTTGGCGCAATACTATCTCCAATTCAATGAATATATGTGTACAGGAAGCGATAGGATTAAGAATTTTGTCCCCTCGTGTAATATGTTTTGTGACAGGGAATTATTTCAAAAAGTAGGGGGTTTCCCCGAGATGCGAGCTGCAGAAGATGTCCTTTTTGGTTTGAAGGTAAATAAAACCCATCAGCTGTGGTTTCTACCTAAGGCGAAAGTGTATCATATCTTTAGAGAGAACTGGAAAGGATTCCTTAGAAATCAGGTACTTCTAGGAAAATATGTCATTATTTATCGAAAGAACTATTACGATACCTTAATATACAAGGGGATAGTGCCATTGATGCTGTTTCCGATATTTTTGTGCATAAAGTTGCTTAGAATGGTGTTGCGAATATTCCAATCAGGATGGCACCATATTTATAGGTTTATGATGGCATCGCCGGTTTTTTTGATTGGCTTATTGTTTTGGAGTGTTGGTTTCATAAAAGGTTGTATCATAAGGGAAGAATGATATGAGAATCTTGAATGTTAATTATGACAATATATCAATGGCGGAGGCTTTAGAGAAGGCTTGTTATCTACTTCGGGAGAACAGCAAGTCGAACGTATTCTTTTTAAACGCGGATTGTTTATATAAAGCCCAAAAGGATAGCAGGTATCGGGATATTCTGAATTCAGCGCAACTACTCTTACCTGATGGAATTGGATTAAGGATAGTAACAGAGTTGTTCGGCGGTAAAATGAAAGATAATTGCAATGGTACAGATTTTTCCCCGCTTTTTATGGAGAGAGCGGCAAAAGAAGGGTATAGGATATTTTTTCTTGGCGGTAAAGAAGGAGTTGCAGAAAAAGCTGCCGAAAACACACGAAAGACAATCCCGGAAATTCTAATCGTAGGCACTCATTCGGGTTATTTTGATGACGATGGACTACTCATAAATACAATCAATAATTCAGGAGCCGATATTCTATTTGTAGCCATGGGGGTTCCTGCACAAGAAAAATGGATTTATCAAAATAGAGTAAAATTAAATCCAAAATTATACCTGGGCGTTGGCGCCTTGCTTGATTACTTATCAGGGCACATTGTGCGTGCGCCCAAATTCATTCGGGCAATACATCTAGAGTGGTTGTGGAGAATTGGCGTTGAGCCAAAAAGAATGTTTAAAAGATATATAGTTGATGGGCTAAGGCTTTTTTGGGTAGTACTAAGGCAAAAATATAGCGATCTAAAATTATTTAAGAAGCGCGGAGACGTGAATTGAAAATTAAGAAAAAGCACCTGATAGGGGCCGTATTTTACTATGTCGGATTTTTAAGCCTAATTAATTATTTTCGAAAGAAAGTCCTTAAAAAGGGCAGTTTTACTATATTGACATATCACCGCATAAGCCATAGCGATTACGGCGATCCTTTCTTATCTGTCACTCCCTATGGCTTTGAAATACAGATTCAATATTTAACAAATAAATATCGGGTAGTCTCTTTAGAAGAACTTATCCAGCGAATCCATTCTCCAAATACAGCTGTTGATGACTATGTAGCTATTACCTTTGATGATGGATACCGAGATAATTATACGAATGCCTACCCCATCTTAAATAAATATAATGTGCCGGTGACCATATTTCTGACTACAGGATTTATCGGGACTGATAAGTTATTCTGGTGGGATAGAGTAACTAGGATTGTAAAGTCTATTATAAGAAAGAATCAACATATAGATTTCTCAAGGGACTTCTACCCAGAAAAAATAAAAGATGCGATAGCAGGAATCTCTTCAAGAGATGTATCTAGTTCTAGTAAAGTGATCTCCGCCCTGCTTAAAGAAATCAGTGAAGAGAAGAAAAACCTAATATTGGATGATTTAGAGAAACAGATACCATCCTTAGCAAGTGACGATCAAGGCCGGCCTTATCCATTAACCTGGGACGAAGTAAGGCAAATGAGTGAGAAGGGCACAGAGTTTGGTTCACATACTGTTACTCACCCTATTTTGACAAGGATAGAGAGTAGTCAGGCCAGTAATGAAATTTTACATTCAAAGGTGGTACTAGAAGGTAAAATTGGCAAAAAAGTCCTACACTTTGCCTATCCTAATGGTGAAAAGTCAGATTTTGATGAGCGTATCAAACAATTTGTTAAAGATAACAACTACATAAGCGCTTGTACAACCATTAATGGGGCAAACACGATGAAAGATGATGTTTTTTCTTTAAAGAGGAGAGCGATAGGTAATTCTCCTATTTGTGTCTTTGCATCGAAAATAGCGGGAATCTTTGATTTGTTAAACATCACTTAATTGGAATGGGGTTGCGCGTAAGACAATGAAGGTATATAATAGGTAAAAGTTATGATCGCAATGATAAGACGAATAGCTGTTAATACATTTTTGTTAGTATTTTTTGGTCTGTTGATAGCAGCCGCATCTTTGCCTCTTGTAACACAATTACAGTTTGATAGGGCAAAGAGGTTAGAAATTAGCTATCGCTGGACCAAGGCAAAAGAGACGTATTTCAAAGCGTTAAGCTTGAACCCTTTAAATGCAGACTTTTTTACGCAGACCGGAGACTTTTTATTACGCCAAAGCGTATACAGCAAAAATGAAGAGGAACTTTTTAAAGGATCAGAGTACTTATACCAGCGAGCTTCTCAACTTAATCCCAAGTATGGATACTATCGCTTTTTATTGGGCAAGATCCAGCTGGAATTGGGCAATTTAAAGGGAGCAATCGGTAATTTTAAAACTGCCGCTGCGTTGGATCCTTATAACTCTAGGACAAATTACTTTATTGGAGTCAATCTGCTTTCGACTTGGGGCTCTTTGAATGAAGAGGAAAAGGATTTTACCCTGACTAGACTAAAATACTCACTCAAAGTTAGGCCAGATTATAGCGCTAGTATCTATCAATACATATTGTTCTATGTCGGAGAATTTAATGCATTGGAGAAAGTTACTCCACAGCAGTTAATTTTCTATAAAAACCTATATAACTTTACTTTAAAGAATAAGTTAGTGCAGTATCGTAAAGAGCTCCATGAGAAAGTCAATTTTTATAGACAAAAAGAAGAGCCAGATAAAGTTAAGAGTGAGAGGGCCTTTAGGTTAAAGGTATTTGAAGAGCTAAAGAGCACAAAGGTCCCATTAGAGTCCTTGGTTAAACCACAAGATTGGCAGGGTAATGCAGAGGGGCATAGTAGAAGAATCTTTGAGGACGGCAATATGTATTGGTCAGGAACAATAAATACAGTTATAAATATGCCCAAGGGTAAAGCAGAGATAAGTATTGAGGTCCGGGGTACTCCTGCTGGCGGTGTATATCCATATATGATTGTAGAGCTGGAGGGAGAGGAGATTGGAGAGACGGTCATAGATAGTGAGGATTGGAGGCAGTATGCGTTTGTAGTCAATACCGATGGCGGTACAAAAGTATTAAGTGTGATTTTCACAAACGACGGCAATAGCGAGAAAAGTGGCGAAGACAGAAATTTATTTATTGGAAATACAAGGATAGTCAGTAATGAATAACAGGGTTTATAGAACTATTTTACAATTTGGGATTGCCGCATTAATGATATTTGCACCATTAGCAAGAGGCTCAGTTGAGCTCTGGTCGCGGACAGCGGTTGAGATCAGTGTCTTTATATTAGTATTTATTTGGTTATGGAAAGTAAATAATTCAAAGAAGGAAATAAATACAGAAAGCAGAGAGAGTAATTTTAGGCGTACAAAGATAGACTTGTCTCTTTGGTTTTTTGTGATACTGGCGGTAGTCTCAAGCGTATTTAGTATTTATAAGTATGCCAGCATTAGGGAGATGTTTCGCTTGATAGCTATCGTGGGTATTTATTATTTGGCAGTCAATAACTTTGACCGTCGGCTAGTCGTGCGTTTTGCAAGTTTGATTATTATTATTGCAACGGCTATGTCTCTGTTTGGTCTAGGCCAGTATTTTCTGGGATTGAATCGCTCCTGGTGGGCGCACGAACAGTTTTTGTCAGCCACTTACGTAAATCACAATCATTTTGCAGGCTATTTGGAATTAGCTATCCCGTTGGCAATCGGTATGGTCTTAGGCTTGAGGAGAAGCCGCGTCTCTTCAGATTTCAAGTTTTTAAGCCTTAGGATAATGTTGATCACTGCGTTTCTCATAATGGGAACCGCTTTTGTTATTTCGCAGTCTCGCGGAGCCTGGATCTGTCTTTTGATCGCGCTTATAATAATGAATATCGCTTTGATTAAAAAGAAGGTATTAGGTAAGGTAAGTTTGGCCATATTTTTGTTTTTTATTTGTTTGGGTACGGTTTATTTCTTCGGCGGAGATGACGCTGTGGCGACTCGTTTGCAGACAATTGAGACGATAAATCAGGAGAGTTTTCTCGTTGGCCGTAACAAAATATGGACAGGTTCTTTAGATATGATTAAGAAGAATAACCTCATTGGTACCGGAATCGGTACTTTTGTCTGGGGATTGCCCGCATATAGGCCAGAGGGGTTAAATGTAAGAGCACACTATGCCCACAACGATTATTTACACATGATGGCTGAGATGGGTGTTCTGGCGCTGCCTTTGATGCTTTGGATGATTTTTGCTGTTATCGCAGCAGGCTTTAGAAACCAGGGTAGAAAGAGAACAGGCAAGAGAGAGGCCTTTGGATTAACAGATGGGATTGTATTGGGTTGTGCTGTAGGAATATTGAGTTTAGCGCTGCATGGCCTAGTCGATTTTAATTTTCATATTACGGCCAACATATTGCTTGTTGCCTGTTTTGCGGGGTTGATTATGAGAAGGGCGCTAAATTAGTGATAGCTATATTACTGGATAGGATATGCTGAGAGAAAAAGAAGGTTTAATTAAATGGGGCATGATCGTATTGGATACATTCATAATAGGTGTGTCATTCTTTATTGCGTATTTTATCCGTTTCAAATTTCACGTCTTTTATAAATTAGATATTTTTCCTTCCCATCAGGTAATAAGTCCAACCATCGGCAATGTCCAATACCTGCCTGTAATGGTCCTAATTGTCCTACTTTGGGTGTTTATGCTTTCTTTAAACGGGATGTACGCCTCGGTTCGTACAAAAACATTATTAGAGATTATTTGGATAAATATCAAGGCAGCATTTTTGACTCTACTATCTTTTGGCAGTTTAGCTTTTATTTTAAAGATTCATTTTGTCAGCAGGATCTTTATTATAATTTTTGCTGTGGTGGCTTTTCTTTTGCTTAATCTAGATAAATGGCTAGTATATGAAATTAGGCACTATGTTAGGGTAAAAGGGCATAATCTACGTTATTTCTTGATTGCTGGTACTGGGCCAAGGGCAGAGAAGTTTATCAAAATAATTGCTGAGCATCCAGAGTGGGGGATAGAGGTTATGGGCTTGGTGGATGATGATGTCTCAAGGGTGGGCAAGAAGGTTTGTGGGGTTGAGGTTATTGGAACACTATCAAACATAGAGCACATATTACAGTATAAAGTTATTGATGAGGTTGTTTTCATAGTACCGCGCTCATGGCTCGATCGCATACAAGAAAGCATAGAAATCTGCGAGACGCAGGGCGTTAGGGCTCATGTAGCAGCGGATTTATTTAATTTGAATATTGCCAGGGCAAAGTATGGTGAGCTAGTAGGATTCCCGTTATTGACGTTTGAGACTACATTTGCCATGGAGTGGCAGTTGTTTATTAAACGATCCATAGATTTAGTAGTGTCTTTTATCGGGCTGATTTTTTTATTCCCCCTTTTTTTGATAGTAGCTATATTGATTAAACTTACCTCTCCGGGCCCTGTGTTCTTTAAACAGAGAAGAGTGGGATTCAATGGCCGATTTTTTATTCTTTTTAAATTTCGTTCGATGACTAAGGATGCGCAGAATAAAGTAGCTGATGTTTTGCATTTAAATGAGATGGGGGGTCCTGTGTTTAAGATTAAAGACGACCCGCGCGTTACTCCTTTGGGAAAATTCTTGCGCAAGACAAGCATCGATGAGTTGCCGCAGCTATACAATATATTAATTGGACATATGAGTTTAGTTGGGCCGCGTCCCCCTCTTCCCGTAGAGGTCAATGAGTACGAGTTATGGCACAGGAGGCGTTTGAGTATGCGTCCAGGGCTTACCTGTCTTTGGCAGATAAGCGGGAGGAATAAGATGGTAGATTTCGATGAATGGATGAGATTGGACCTTAAGTATTTAGATAATTGGTCTCTGTGGTTAGATTTTAGGATTTTAGTTAAGACAATACCAACCGTTTTGTTTGGCATTGGTGCCAGATAATCTAGGAATAATAAAATTTAAAATAGAAAGTGGGGAGAATATGAAGAAAAAAATCTTAGTCTATTCGATTTTGATAACCAGCATAAGCTTATTATATTTTGGTTGTCAGCCAAAGACGGGGCCAGGAAAAGTTGTGGCCAAGATAAATAATTATAAAATGACGCAAGAAGATCTTGAGGATAAGATGGTACACTCTCCTTATTCAAGTGAAATGGCAAAAGATTTAGGGGAATTCTTGGATATAGCCATTAGAGAGCAGGTTTTAATTCAAGAAGCACAAAAACAGGGCTTGGATAGAGAGAAGACATTTATGAAGACTATCGAGCGCTATTGGATGCAGACCTTGGTTAAAGAATTGTTAGATAAGCATTCCCGTAAGATATATAAGGGTGTAAGTGAAAACAAGCAAGAGGCGGCTATGGATGCCTGGGTCGAGGAGCTTTATAAGAAAGCAGATATTAAAATTTATAATAAAGTCTTAGATGAAATGAAGCAAAACTAATAAGCGGAGGGTGAGATGACAGAAGCTATAAATAAGAGAAAAGACTATTTTATTAAGAAGAAGTTTCAGGGCAAGTTTATGTTTAAATTTTGTATGCTAGTTGTTTTAGGCGCGGTTATCACAGGGGCTTTTCTTTATTTGCTTTCCGCAGACACGGTTACCACAGCTTTTATTGATTCCAGACTCTCTATTATAAGGACCTCAGATTATATCTTACCTATATTAATAAGTTCTAGCCTAATTTCCGTTGTCTTAGTCAGCATTGCTACTGTATTTGTGATTATGTTTCTCTCTCATCGCATTGCCGGGCCCTTGTATAAAATGGAAAAGAGTGTTAAGGAAATAGGCGAGGGCAATCTGAATCTTAAGATCAATCTGCGCTCAACCGATGAAATAACTGAAATGGCAGATAGGTTAAATGAAATGACCAGGAACATTAGGGAGCGTCTAACAGAGATTAAGAGTTGTGTTGGTGACTTTGGGGATCAGTTAGATAGTTTAGGTAATCTCATCAAAGATGATAAGTCTCTATCCGCACAGACCAAAAACGCATTGAAGGAATTGCTTGCAAAGAACGAACAACTTAAAAAGAAGATTGGTTACTTTAAGATTAATTAATTCTACTCATAGATGCTAAAGAATAATGGCGTAATCATTATAGTTTTATTAATAGTTACATTCTTTTTCTTTCCAGGGGATATATGTTTAGCCGCAGACTATAGCTGGCTGGAGGATGCGGGTTGGAGGGTCGCTAAGTCTGAATACTGCACTATTTTGCTGCATCCTGATGTCAAAATAGAAAGAGTCAATAATAGTATCAGGATACGGTTTTATTCATTGGACAAAAGCACTTTTTCATCTCAAGGAAAGACTGTAGAGAAGCAATTAGCGGAAAAAATAGATCGCATATTCAAGAAAGTCGAAAGAGTGCTGGATATGTATCCTGATAAAATAAATATAAATCTGAAGGTTTTTAAGACGCAAGCACAGTTAGATGAGGAATATGCTAAGATATTTGGTGAAAACGATAATATGCTGAGGATTTCGTACTATATACATAAGTATTCTACTATTTTTACAACAGAGCAGGCGATAAGAGAAGGGGTAGTAGCGCATGAAATGGGCCATGCTATCGCTGACCATTATTTTTTAGTAAAACCAGCTGGGAAAATTAAAGAACTTCTAGCTCAATACGCGGAAATTCATCTGGAAGAATAATTTTTTTAGAGATTAAACTCTTTATTCTGCAGTAGGTAAGGGTTTTTAGCGTACATCCCCTCATCAGATTACAATAAGTAAAAAGACAAAATAAACTTGACATTTTATGCAAAATAGTGTATACTTCTTTCAACCTACACGAATTTAACTTACCAATTTTATTTAGATTAAAAAGGAAACGTTTTCTTAGGAGAGCGGCTTAATATTCCTACCAAATTAAAAATGTTAAAAAAGTATTTTAGAAAGTTACGGAGGAGAGAAAGATGCGGAATTCAAAAGTAACATTTTCGGTGCTAGTCATATTGATTAGTGTAGTAGTTGGTTTAGTTATTTTCAAATTGCCACTAGCTCAAACGGCTGAGGCTCCAGCTGGAGGTCAGCAAGTTGCCACTAGTCAAGATGATTGCGTGCCTATGACAAACACTGGATTTGCCAATGCCATTATTATGGCGCTGGGCATCGAGATTCCTGAGGGCACAGGAAGCCTTTCTGGAGCAGAGCTTTTTGAGGTCCAGGCAAATATCTTAGCAGAGAGAGGCATAGACTATTTTAAGAATTCGGATGGAAATACGGCAGTCACAAAAGGCGAATTATGCAGCGTGTTTGAGGTTTTAAATGAAACTGTAGTGTCAGCCACAAATACATCACATGGGAGAGGTAGCGTAACGAACCCGTTCTATGATCCCATAAGTGGCTATGCCAAGACTCCTCCAACGCAGGCGGCTGCTTATGTTGAAAAATTTGGTTGTGCAGTTGATACTGGAGCTAATGAAAGTGTTTGTAGTAACGACGTGATTGCTGCTTTGAGTGCTCCCGAGTATGCTTCATTAGTTGCAGAAGCATATAGTCATCCCAGGCACATACCGGCTTTGATATTAACACCACAGAATCCTATACCGGAAGAACATCTGGGTGTGCCAGAACCAGAAAAATCTGCTAGTCGGGTAACCTGTCAGTAGAAATATTTAATTAATATAGAATTAATAAAGCCCCATAGATTTCAAAGTCTATGGGGCTTTTTATTTGACTTTTTAGCCCCCATGCTGTAATCTGTTATCCGTTCAGATTCAGTTAGTTTTAAACTCCCCAATGAGAATTAAGAACAAAAAATTCTTTATTGTCCTGTTAATTGCCCTATTCCTAAAGCTCTGTTTATTTGTTTATGCTGAAATTCATGCCCCCGAGACAAAATTCCAAATCGACTCTGAAATCTATACTCAGACCGCAGGCAATTTGGTTGCTCACGGCGCGTTTACTACAGTGTATAATGACGACGGTAAATATTCGCCTGAGTTATTGAGAACTCCTGGTTATCCGCTTTTCCTGGGCATCTTTAACGGGGTATTAAAGATTCCCTATAGCGGCATAATACTTATACAGATTTTCTTGACTCTACTTTCCGCATTTCTAGTATACAAAACAGCCTTCATCATCGAGCCTCGTTTTGCTTATTTAAGTGCCTTGATAGTTTTATTTGATCCTCCGGTTACCATTTTTTCTCTAATGCTTCTTACGGAGACAGTCTTTTTATTTTTGATTTCCATATTTATGTATATATTTACTTTATATTTAAGAGATCAGAAACTTAAGTATATTATTTTATCTGCTTTGTTAATAGCTATGGCTACTTATGTCAGGCCTATCGCGTATTTTCTTGGAGCAGCTATAGGAGTTTTTATAATTTATTTTGCTCTTCGTGCAAAGTTTAAAAGACTACTCATTCACGCATTAGTATTTTTTCTTATTGTATATAGCCTTTTGGGTATTTGGCATTTGAGAAATTACCGATTCACCGGGCGCAATACCTTTTCAAATATCACTCTCTTAGCGGCATCATACAGAGAACATTGTAGGCATGACGATGCGATTACTAAATCACTGCCTCCAGTTCTTTACTATTTGAATGCTGGCTCACGCTGTTTTGTATCTTTGATGACGAGGCCGGGAACTCTGAAAAACTTCAACTCTCCCGTGTTGAAAGACATCGGCAAGATCTTTGGTTATCCTTGGGTGGCGTTTTGGTTAGTGGGATTTCTGGTAGGGATATCAAAGATACGAAAGGATATCTACCTTCAATTTCTCCTGTATGTAGTACTTTATTTTATCTCTGCTTCAATCGGGGGAATTTTATTTGGAGTAAGTAGCCGCCAAAGGGTGCCTATGGTGCCGTTTATTGCGATTCTTTCGGCATATGGCTGGATATGGATAGCTTCTAGGCTAAGAAGCAAAAGGGAAGGATAGTTTTTTCATTTTCCCTTATAAATGAATTTATGCTTGACAGTTAGCTAAAAATAGTGTTTAATATATATACATTTAAGGATACCCAATCCAAAGCAAACCCAATCCCACAATCTTTTTGTTAGCGAAGTAAGCGCTTACTTGATAAGCGTTTATATGTCCTTCAAAAATTAAAGTAGTTAAAAAAGTTTTTGAAAAAGTATACATATGTTTACGAACGGGAATAGGACAGGAAGCATACTTTTAAAGTCTGGTAAGATCACTCGAGACCAGCTTGATAAAGCACTCAACGAGCAAGAGCAGGCCCAACCACGCAGTCCCCTTGGCGAGCTACTTGTGAAGCTTGGCTTTATTACGGATGAAACCGTTGCACAGACTCTAGCCGAGCAGATGAAAATAGACTTCTACGATTTAACTGAAGATTTCCAGCTTGGCAATGAGGAGTTAAAACTTATCCCAGAGTCTGTTGCCCGCAAATTTTGCATCATCCCCATAAAAAAAGAAAAGACCTCCCTTACTATTGTGATGAAAGATCCTCTAGATCTGGATGCAGTGGATACTGTGCGCATGATAGCTAAGTTAGAAATCTATAAGGCCATAAGCACTGAAGAGAAGATCGTCTCCGTAATAAATAAGTCTTACAAGGAAGAAGCACACATCGAGAAGAATTTTCAGGATATAATCGATTTAGAAACAGAAAAGGTAAACGGAGACGGAGAAAAAGAAGAAATTGATCCTGATCAGCTGCGTACTCAGGCTAATGATGTTCCCGTTGTTAGGCTGGTAAATTTGATGTTGCTGCAGGCGATCAGGGATAGGGCTAGCGATTTACATTTAGAGCCAAGTGAACATGCAGTCAGCGTTAGGCTGCGCATTGATGGCGTATTGAAGAATATCATGCCTGTTTCTAAAGTTCTATACCCGGCCATTGTCACCAGAGTTAAAATTCTTTCCGGAATGGACATTACTGAACGCAGACTGCCGCAGGACGGCCGTTTTAAATTTAAAACTTCTGACTTTACTATTGATGTTCGCGTTTCGTCTCTTCCGGTTGCCGGGGGTGAAAAATTGGTCCTTCGTATATTGAATAGAGATGCATTGATTGTAGATATGAAGGATATAGGTTTTGATCCTGAAATGCTGGTTAACTTTCAGAGGATCCTTAAGAAACCATTCGGTATTATCCTTTTGACCGGGCCTACCGGCAGCGGTAAGACCACCGCTCTTTATAGCGCTTTAAATTTTTTGAAGAGCCCGGAAACTAATATACAGACAGTAGAAGACCCTATCGAGTATTTAATCAAAGGTATCAACCAGATGCAGATTAAGCCTCTGATCGATCTTACCTTCGGCAACTCCCTGCGTTCAATATTAAGGCAAGACCCCGATATAATTATGATCGGTGAAATCCGGGATCTGGATACGGCCCGTATTGCTATGCGCGCTTCATTGACAGGGCACTTAGTTTTGAGTACGCTACACACCAATGACGCGACTTCTGCATTTAGCAGATTGCATGATATCGGTGTGGAGCGATATCTTATAGCCGCGACCACAAATTTGGTTATTTCTCAAAGATTGGTCAGGCGCATATGCGATTCCTGTAAGGAAGAAATAAAACCCAGCTCCAACAAATTAGAACTAGCTACATCCATCTTTCCTAAAGCTAATAAATGGAAATATTACCAGGGCAAGGGATGTAAAAAGTGTTTTAATACCGGATATAAAGGGCGTACAGGGATATTTGAATTTTTAGAGATTACAGATCCGTTAAAAGAGATGATAACAGAGGGAGCAGTAGATAATATACTTAGAAAAAGAGCTATTGAATTAGGCATGGTTACTTTGCTAAAGAGTGGTTTTGCCAAAGTAAAACAAGGGATCACTACTATCGAAGAAGTCCTAAGCGTTTGTACCTTACCAGAACTATAAGCCCGCAAAATCATAAAAGAATAACCGAATATGAGTATAAATGTCTAATTTATAATTGCTCTAATTGATCTAATGAAGTTCCAATGCCCAATGAGAAAATGAACAATAAAACTAAAGCAATTTATTCATTGGACATTAGGCATTGAGATTTGATTAGAAATTAGAATAATTAGGTTAATTAGAAATTAAGATAAATATCTAATTTAATAAATATAAGGAGAATAAGGTTTGTTGACATTTGACTACGCTGCCAGAGATAAGGCAGGAAAATTAATTGAAGGTTCTCAAGAAGCGCAGTCGCGCTACGATGCAATTGCCCAGTTAAGGCACAAAGGCCTTACTGTTGTCTATCTTTCTAAGGTTATTTCTGGTAAAGCAAAGAAGAAGGCAGCAGGTGCCCAGAAAAAAAAGAAGAAGAAGAAGCTCTTTGATATAAACCGGGTCAGTTTGACCGATCTTGCGGTATTCGCCCGCCAACTTTCTGTCTCTATTAATGCCGGCATGACAGCTATAGATTCCCTGCGTAGTATCGCCGAAGATATGGATAACCCTCATTTTAAAGAGATCCTGGAAGAAGTGGTCAACGATGTTAATTCCGGCAGCAGTTTATCAGAGGCGATTGGGAAACATAGGCAGACTTTCGGAACGTTATTTGTAGCCTTAATAAAGAGCGCTGAGGAATCTGGCAGTATGCCGCGAATACTCGATTACCTCTCTGGTTACCTTGAAAAGAGTGTGGCCTTAAGCATCAAAATTCGCACCATAACCGCCTATCCAATCTTTGTAGCGGGGTTCTTTGTCATAGTGCTTTTGATAATGACACTCTTCATCTTACCCAAATTTGGCGAGATATTCTCTGGCTTTGATGCCGAATTACCACCGCTTACCCGGATGGTCTTCGACATCAATAGATTCTCAATCAGGAATTTTCCTATATTCTTTATTTTAGCCGTCGTTTCTTGCGTGGGAATCTTTATGTATAACCGGACCCCTAAGGGCAGATTCAAGATAGACAAATTCAAGCTTAAACTACCATTTATCGGCAAGCTGCTGCAAAAAATTGCTGTGGCCAGATTCTGTCAGGTGCTGGCAGTTATGGTCCGGGGAGGAGTCCCTATCGGCATTTCTCTGGATGTTGCTTCGGATGTCTGTGATAACAAGGTTATAGAGCAGTCTATTAAGCGGGTGAAGAAGGAGGTTATGAACGGGTCGGATATTGCCAGTAGTTTGGGACGGGATGAATCCTTTCCCCGTTTTGTGGTACGCATGTTTAGTATCGGCGAAGCCTCCGGAAAATTGGACGAAGTCCTGGATAAAATAACCAAGATGTATGAAGACCAGATAGAGGGTTCGATTATGATCGCGACTTCTATGTTTGAGCCCGTTGTCATTACGATATTCGGAATTTTTGTCATGATAATACTACTGGCTATTTATATACCCATATTTAAGTTTGCGGCGAGTATGAATTGAGGAGTTTAAAAAAATCAAAGCTGAAGTTAAATATTTCATATAAACAAAGATAGTGAGGGGTGAGAGGAGGTGCCTGGAAACCAATGAAAATGTTTTTCGCATCTAATGTTAATCTCAAAAACAGAAGTTTTCATTGACATCGAGTGTTCATATCAAAATGGCAAAACAGAAGCATAGATAAATAAAAAAGGAGAATAAAATGATGAAGGCATTGAGAAACAAGAAAGGTTTTACCATGATCGAGTTGATGATAGTTGCGATTATCGTAGCTATCTTAGCCGTTGTACTTATTCCGCTTATGAGTGGCAATAGGAACAGGGCATATGCAACAGAAGCTGAAGCAACCCTTGGTACAATTCGAACCGCACTACGCGCATACCAGGCTGAAAATAATGGCGACTTTCCAGATATTGGTGCTACTGGTGTCCCAGTATTAGTTACTGCAGCTCCAGCAAATACTATAACTTTTAGCGTTGCTGATTTAACAGGCACGTATTTTGACGAACAGTGCTTTTTTATTGAGTCAGATCAAACTGCTGGAACTTACGAAATATCTGCTGATTGGGATGCCGCTGCAAACGATGCACCTCAGGAAGATAAACTTGACAATCTTGCATTTTCAACAACGCTTGATCAGGATGGAGCATACGGTCGTTCAGGCTATTAATCTTTTTTGATTAATTAGTCGGACAAGATACATAGTTGCATACATAGTTGCAAAGGATGCAGAATATCGCGTCCTTTGCAACTATTGTTAAGATTAACACAGATAATCATAATTTAATGAAAAATGCCAAATATCTAATGACAAATGAATTTCCAATATCCAATGTCAAATTGGAAATTGGGAATTTGATATTTATTTGATATTTTGTATTTGACATTTGACATTATTCAGTGATTATTAGGAATAATAAATTACTGTAATCGTTAAAGATCAACTTAGTTTATCATTATAGGGAATAAAAACAGAAACAAATAGATGTTTAGAGTTCTAAGAAACAAAAAGAGTTTTACCATGATCGAGTTGATGATAGTTGCGGTAGTCGTAGCTATCTTAGCCGTAGTGCTCATTCCGCTTATGGCCGCAAATAGGGCAAGAGCATATTCCACTGAAGCTGAATCAGGCCTGGGTACGTTGCGTACTCAATTACGTTTATATTATGCCGAATATAGCGCTTTTCCAGTAATGGAAGTTGGAAATGCAGTTGTTGGCGAGGTTCCCGGTGTGTCTGCTGGTGATCTTGATGGAACATATTTTGGTGACCCAAGTTTTACAGTAACTGCTTCAACAGCTGACACCTACAACTTAACATGCACTTGGGCTACTGCTGCTGCTAATGCGCCACAAAATGGCGTGGTTACTGGTTATGGTCATACAACTACGATTGATCAAGCAGGCAATATCGTCCGCGTAGGTTATTAAAAGGATGCAATGCTCGTATTTAACCGCGTAGGTTAAAATCCGTTAATATTGTTGGGAGTCCAACTCCCAAGATAGGGAGTTGGACTCCCAAAGGGCATACAATGAACATACAAGAAAAACTATTATCGTTTTTGGGGGAAGAGGCGATTGTCGGCATTGACATAGATCAAGACTGTGTCAGGGTGGCTTCTGTCTCTCTGAAAGATAATGGGAAAGTTGCCCTAAATCAGCTCGGCAGCCTAGAGTATGAACTCGGTTCTTCAGATCAAACAATCTCATCCAGCATAAAGAAGTTGTGGAGGACGCAGCAAATAAAAACACGCACTGTGCATGCTTGTCTACGCAGTTCATCGCTGATCTCAAAATATTTTAACTACCCTGAACTCGCAGAGCAGGAGGTGGAGTTAGCGCTTCTCCTGGAAGCTGAACAGGTATTCCAGAAACCTCCGGAAGATCTATTTATAGACTGGCACCTGCATAATTCATCCGATAAAGCACATAATAAAGAATCATCGCAAGCTGAAGGTATACTTGTGGCTGCTTTAGCCAAGGATGTAAATAGGCAGCTCTCTATTTTAGAGATGGCTGATCTCTATCCGGTTGCCCTTGATGTGGGCTGTATGGCTGTGGCAAATTTATTTATAGCATTGAATAGCCGTTTAAAATCTGAGAATGTATGTTTGCTGGATATTGGCAGTAACAGTGCAGATATTACGATCCTTTCTGAGGATTCTCATATATACCCCAGCACTATTCATTCAAAGTCAGCTGTCTGGGGAGATAATATTGATTATTTGATTAGTTATATAATTGATGTCTTAAGATACCATCAATTCAAACTCCATAAGAAGCCCGTCAGAGAGGTTATTTTAACCGGCATCTTATCTACTGATACAAAATTTCAGAAAAAATTAAAGAAAGCAATCGGGCTGCCCCTTGAGACTTGGGATCCTTTAGAGAGCAGCAACTTAGAGCTGAATGGTGTGCTGGATAAAAAGCAAATTAACGGAGCGGCGATGTCAGTCTGTTTAGGACTGGCTTTAAGAAGAGAATAATATGTTTTTCAAGATCAATCTTATTAGAAGCAAGGCATTGTCACCTGACAAGAGGAAGAAGGTATTTTCTGTTATTACAGTTTATCTTCTAATCTGTATTCTAATTTTTGTTTTTCTATTTCTTAAGGTTGGAGCCAGTTTGATTAGTATGGGTAGGTTTCGTAAAGAAGTCTTATCCCTGGAGAAAAGATTCCAGAGAAGCTCAAAACAAAGAAATATCTCCGAGTATCACGAAGAAATGAGAACAGAGGTTGCTCAGTACCTAAACAGGCTTAAAGCTGTTGATAACGTCTTGTCAAAGGGCGTAGATGCTACTCAGATTTTAGTGAAAATTTCTGAGGCCCTACCCCGAGGATCTTACGTAGATAATTTTAATTTAGATAATGATAAAAAGAAGTTAGATTTTAATATAGTAAGCCCCATAGGTAAGAAAGGTGAGGCTGTAAATATAAGCAAGCTTATTGCTATATGGAAGAAAGATAAGGCTTTGATGTCGGCTATAGAGAATATAACTTCCAGTCATAGCCAGAGACAGAAAAAGGGGCAGGATATGGTATTGATTTCACAGTTTTCCTGTATTCTTTCCGAGGGTGGAGTTAACTAAAAGCAAAAAAATAGCCTGAAAATTTCTAATTTCTAATTACTAATTGACCTAATAAATTACCAATACTCAAAATACAATGACCAAAACATTACCACAACGCAAAAAATTACGTTTAGGGGGTTACGATTATTCATCTGAAGGATTATATTCGGTGACCATATGTACAAAAGACCGAGAAATGTATTTTGAAAATGAAGACACAAAAAATATGATCACAGCCGTATGGAAGGAATTACCAAATAAATATAACAATATTCGATTAGACGAATATGTTATTATGCCCAATCATTTACACGGGATAATCGGTATCGTAGGGGCGAACCTACGTGTTCGCCCGAATGATGATACCGGGCCGACACATAGGTCGGCCCCTACATTGGGTCAAATTATTCAATGGTTCAAAACAATGACCACAAATTATTATATAAAGGGTGTTAAGGATAATGATTGGAAACCATTCTTAGGCAAATTATGGCAACGAAATTATTATGAACATGTCATCAGGGATGATGCAGATTTAAACGAAATCAGGGAATATATTCACAATAACCCAATGAATTGGGATAATGATTCAGAGAATATAAAATAATTGGGATTTGATTAGTCCCGTGGAATTCAGAGAATTCCCGGGATTTAATCCCCGCAATCTTGCAGATTGCAGGGGAAAATTAGGTTAATTAGATCAATTAGAAATTTCAAAAGAATATTTCAAAAGGTGGAGTATAAATGGATCTAGGTATATTTTTGAGTACAAAAAAGAAATTGGTAGCCTGGATTATCGGGCCGGTTTTGTTTCTAAGCATCTTGTATCTGCCGATTTTTATTTATTTTAAATCCGCCAATAACGATCTCAGCGAGAAAAAATTCATGCTGGAATCAATGCCGACTATAATTGAAAAGATCACTATGGCGCAAGTCATGTTAAAGAGCTATCAATCAAATGCTTCCAAGGGGGAAATCATAGAGTGGTTGAACTTCCAGTTAAACCAGATTGCCGGCAGTTGTGATTTTACCATAGATTCGCTGGTTGTGAGGAAAGATAAATCTCCGAGCTCTAGCGGGGAAATGATTATCTATAATATTTCTGTTCAAGGTAAGGGGGAGCTTTTAGGGGTAATTAGTTTTTTTGAAAATAGTCAGGCCGTGATGCCGCTTCTTACTTTGGATGATGTGAAACTGCAAACTATAGGACATGCTTCGGAACATATTTATGACGCCAAGGTCACTTTTTCTTATAACAATTTGTCGTAGTTTGTAGTTTAAGAAGGGATAAGATGTTGATGAGCAGGAGATTATTGAAATTAGTCAAAGGTAATGAAGGGATGTCTATTGTGATGCTCTTTGTTTACGTGTTGGTAATTGGAATGGTTACTACTACTATTTATCATGTAGTAGAGAGGCCGAAAAGAGGCGTCAATGCGCCCAAGGGATTAGACGAGTTAATTAAACAGCTGGATAAAACCATTGACTCTGTAGGAGAGAAGGCCAAGATGCAGCCTTTCGAGTTTGCCGTGGTAGAGGAGGTGGAGGCGCAAGATAACGATAAGCTATCGCTGAGCGGTGTTTTATGGAGCGGAGATGACTCCTTGGCGATTATTAATAAAAAGATCGTAGGTATTACTGATAGAGTGGGAGATTGTTGGGTTACGGATATTCAGGAAAATAGTGTTTCTCTGCGTTGCAGAGGCGGAGGAGAAAAGACTCTTAGTTGTTATTAATTATGAATAAAAATTTTCAAAAAGGCACAACACTTGTCGAATCGCTCTTAGCCATCTTTATCATGACCATTGTGGCCTTAGGTGGGGCAGCCTTTATATTTTTTAGCTCAGCGCGTGTAAACGTGGAGCGTAATAAGAGGGCAGCGTTGGAGATGGCTAATACGCGCTTGGAAGAGATGCGTGCCGCGGGGTTTATTGTTGTGGAACCGACCGTATTTGGTTGTCCTGAAAGTCATCTGGATGCGGATGGTTGTGATATTAAAAGATTAAACGATGGCACCTGGGCATTAGGTAGTGATGAAGTAACCAGCATAAACGGCATAACTCTTCCCATTGTAACTAATGTCCGGTATGTAGATGATGCTGATCCAGATAGTACTGTTCCGGATCCTCCTTATGGTTATATTGAAGCGCAGGTTAGTGTGGGTTTCAGAGCAGGTGTTCCAAATGCAATAGTTACACTTACAACTTATATCCAATCTTTAGGATGAGAGCCTTTATTAAAAAAGACGGCCGATCGGGTTTTTCTCTGGTTGAATTAATGGTGTGTATAGTTATCAGCGCTATTTTGGCGCTTACGCTAGGCACAATGTTGTACTACATTTTTGTAGCCTGGAGAAATAATAGCGATCAAGTGGAAATACAGCGCGACGCCACATTCAGCATGGATATGTTATCCCGGAAAATAAGGCCGGCTTCTTTTTCACAAATAAGTCTTCCTGATTCAACGACTCTCAATATCGCCAGCGAATCTTTCTATCTAGTGGCCGGGACAAACGCTAACAGTCTGTATTACGACCCCGATACTTCTGTAAGCTCAGACGAGATTGAACTCATTCGCGATAGAGTTACCGCTCTTGAATTTATAAATAACAGCCCCTTGAGGTCGATAACGATTAATATGGGTTTAACACAGGGCAGAGAATCTCTTGCCTTAGATGAAACGACCATTGGCTATAGGAATTAGATTGCAATGAGAAAATATCTTACAAATGAAAAAGGTTCGATGCTGGCCATGTCTATGATATTTCTGACTATTTTTACCCTTATGGGTTATGGGCTTATAAATTTAAGCGCTATTGATGCGATTGAGGTAGTGACTACCGATCGTTCAATGCAGGCATTCTGGGTAGCTGAGGCGGGATTATCGCGCGCGCTATACTCTTTGAGGATGGATTTTGTAAGTGACTCAACTGCTCCTAGTTTGGCCGATGGTGATATAAACGGCTTTAATTGCGGACCCGATAATAGTGATTTTTATATCATTCCTTACCCCACTAATAGTGTTGGTAATGGGACTTATGTTGTGGAAATGAAAAATGTCTCTGGTTCAGATAAAGAAGCTTGGGTTAAGTCTACAGGCACAGTAGGCGGTACAAGCAGGACAGTCCAGGTCTACTTAGGAGTCGAAAACCGCAATATTTGGAATAACGCGATTTTTGCCAGGGGAGCAAGCGAAAGCTCGCAAAACTTAATTAATGGCAATGTCACTATTGCCGGCTCAGTGCATATTTTGGGCGAAAGATCAGACGGGATATTCTATTTACCGACTGAAGTCGCTTTGGATATGAGTGGAGGCGCAAGAATTATCAATAATTATGAGCCGGTAGATCCGGAATTATTGAATATAATGCCGCCTTGCCCCAAAGTTACAGTTATTGAAAATGGGACAGAAGTAGAACTAGATTCACTTAGCGCACAAGTTAAGGTGCAGCATGGCAATATTTTTATAGATAGCAGTGCCTCTGGAATAGGAGAAGCTGATGTCCCCGGCAATCAGTATAAAGAGACCGTAGATGCTGTTTATCAGAATGATGGCTATACTGGAAGCCAGGGGGAAAATGAGGTATTTTCTGATAATGGCCCTTTTACTCCCTATGACTTTAAGAGTCACTATGTGCCTTTTCCCAGTCTTGAAGATCCTTATATGGGGTATCCTTCTCACTATGCTTTTTTACAAGACAATGGTTTGGTCATAACAGATTCCGACCAGTTAGCAGAGCTAGCGGATATCACTCATACTTCCAACTTTGATTATGACAATGGCAAAGGTCGTATCAGTATGGATGGCAATGGGCACCTTACTATTGACGGGATTGTCTATATCGGTAACGGAGCCGAGAATGATGGCGATGGGGCTCATTTGACTATAAGCACAGCTACTGAAGTTGTCCCTGTTATTGATCCCATAACAGAGGAACCGGTCGTTGATCCCATAACTGGAGAGCCTGTTACTCAGAATGTTATCCTTGATATCACCTATTCCGGTAGTGCGGCAATATTGGTTACCGGAAATGTACAAATAGATGGAGATTTCTTTACTGAGGGCACTGATTCTTATCCGGATAATATTATCGGCCTAATGACTCCTCATAATATTCACTTTGGCGATAGTTCGCAGATTGATGTGGCCGGAGTGTTTTACGCGGAAGAGAGTATTAGCGCTGAAAAACAGACAGAGGTCGCCGGAGCTTGGGTATCAAATAGCTTCGATATGGGCAAGAATGTTCCTTCTATTTATCAAGTCTGGGCTATAATGGATCATCTTCCCTTTGGCCTTATTGGTAGTAATCCGCACTACACTGTTGCTCCTTCTAGCTGGGAAGAAATATAGTAAGATAAACTGTTTTTTTCGAAATTTAGCAAGTAAGCCAACCCCCTTCACACCGATTAATACAAACAATCAGACAATTGAAAGTTTTTGTAAATCTATCGTCTCTGTGTTATATTAGTTTATGAAATTTATGCGCCCGTAGCTTAATTGGATAGAGCACCAGTCTACGGAACTGGTTGTTGCTGGTTCGAATCCAGCCGGGCGCATAAGATTTGCCTTAATTTAGTGCTTGGCAAATCTATCCCACCGAATAGACTAAAATTTTAGGATAAAATTTTAGTCTGGCTTATGAGGCGGGACAAGATTATACATGCTTACGCGAGGGGTTAAATTATAACTTACCAATGCTAACAGAAAAAGATGATACTTATTTTATGAAGGAGGCCTTAAGGCAGGCCAATATGGCTTTTAACTCTGATGAAGTGCCTGTAGGGGCTGTGGTTGTGCATCAAAATAAGATAATCGCAAAGGCTCATAATCAGGTAGAGTTGCTTAAAGACCCCAGCGCACACGCGGAAATGCTGGTTTTGACTCAAGCCTGTAATTTCTTGCAGAATAAATGGTTGTTGGGCTGTACGATTTATGTTACAATTGAACCTTGCAGCATGTGCGCAGGCGCATTAGTCCTTTCCCGAGTAAAAAAAATCATATATGGTGCAGATGATCCCAAGGCAGGTGCTTGCGGGTCAGTAGTAAATATTATTAATAACAAATACCTCAATCACCGCCCCAAGATCAAAAAAGGCATATTAGAAGAAGATTGTTCTTTAGTAATTAGGGAGTTCTTTGCTAAGAAGAGGAAGAATTCACTTATCAATAATTGAATATAGAGATTTTGGAGAGGTGCTTGAGTGGTTGAAAAGAGCTGCCTGCTAAGCAGTTGGCCTGGGCAACCGGGCCCTCGGGTTCGAATCCCGACCTCTCCGAGGAACTTTTCATTAATGAAAAGTTACGAGGATGCCAAAATCGTATTTTGGCGCCTAACCGTACCGCAAATTCACATTAGTAGCAATCGGATGCCGAACTAAATTTCTTAACTTATCTATCCATAAATTTCTAGAGATTTGAATTTCCCCAATACTATTAATTACCGCATATGCGCATTATTTATTGCATCCTATGTGATGGCTCTAGTAGTTTGTATTGTTTCACTCTTTTTTTACTCCCCCTTTGATCCAAGTGTTTTAGGCATTAGAATCATAGATGTCCCTATGTATTCTATGGCTCCGTTACTTTATAAGGTTTCCTATATTAGTAGTACAATAGTTGTTTTGTTTTTATTTTCTTTAGTTTTTATTTTGATAGCATTATTTCTTAACAGCCTATTAAAGCAAAAGGGGGCTTTGCTTTTTTGGTTTTCCGTTCTAGCTATATCCAGCTATAAGTTTATCAAGATATTGTTAAACGCTTCTTCGCCACCTTTGTTTCTATACATTTTGTTTGGCTCTATTATCTTAATAATTACATTCTTGATGTTTTGTTGGATTTGGGCAAAGTCTAAATTTAATAAAAGCATTCTTACAATTTCTTTGTCTTTTATCGCTATAATCATAGTTGTAGTTTTATTTAATTTTCTTGCTACCAGAAGTTTCTTTTCGATTTTTACTTTGTTAGGATTGTTATGCTTTCATTTTATTTGCGGATTTTTTGCGAAGTTAGATGACGCTGCTAGACTTAAAATCAAAAATAGGTTTCAGCTCTTCTCAAAAATCGTTATCGCACTTATAATTATTCAGACTCTGGTAGTGGCTGTGGTTTTTTCATGGGAAGGCATAGGATTAGCGGCAGCCTATAGAAGCGAAATGTCTGAGATGGTCACATCTAAAACTAATAAAGATGCGAATGTAATATTAGTGATGGTTGATACGCTAAGAGCGGACCATCTTGGCTGCTATGGATATCAAAGAAAGACCAGCCCTTTTATAGATGCTTTTGCCAGAGAGGGGACCGTGTTTGGAAACTGCTACGCTCAGGCTTCCTGGACGTCTCCGTCTTGCGCTTCGTTATTAACTTCTTTATATCCTTCCATACATGGAGTGATTAGCTCTGATTATATTTTGCCGGATCAAGTTACGACTATGGCTGAAGTATTCCAGGACCAAGGATACGTTACTTATTGTTATTTAGCCAACCCTAGCTTGCGAAGAATTTATAATTTCCAGCAAGGCTATGATTATTTCGATGATTACCTAATGCGTGACACGTTATTCTACGCGGTTTTGAGAAACCTCCCTATTTTTAAACATATAATCAAAAATCTAGCCGGTACTAGTTTTAGCTGGCAGAATAGAGACAATGCGCAACTGGCAAATGAAAGAATTTTTCCTTGGCTAGATAAACACAAGGATGAGAATTTCTTTATGTACTTGCATTATATGGATCCTCATTCTACATATGCGCCCCCATCTCCGTACAATAGGATGTTTTCTCATATTCAGGGTGATGTGCTTTCTAGGCGAATCGCACTTTACGATGGAGAGATACGGTTTTTCGATGATAAATTTAAAGAGCTAGTTGATAAATTGAAGTCATTAGACATTTACGATAAAACATTGATTGTTTTGGTATCTGATCATGGAGAGGGGTTTCTTGAACATGGCCAGTGGGAACACGGTTTTACGCTCTACGATGAAGAGGTCAAGGTGCCGTTTATTATAAAATATGACGGCTACGTTGCAAGAGGCAGATCAGTTTCCCAGCCTGTGAGACTTATCGACGTTATGCCCACAGTTTTAGATTTATTGAATATTGAATACAATATTCCAGTAGATGGAAGAAGCTTAGCCCCCATGTTAGGAGCTCAGAGTTTAACCATGGAGCCGCAAGATGTCTATATGGAGGTAGTTTCCGGTAAAGATGAATATGTATTAAAGGGGTTAGTGAGAGGCGGCACATGGAAGTACATATTGACAGAAGCATCGCAATTAAGAGATATTCAAAAGTTGGGCAATGAAGAACTCTTAAATCTTAAAAACGACCCCAGAGAACTACGTAATTTAAGTAGGCAAAATCCAGAAATTTTAACAGGCATAAAAAAATACTTCAATTTTTACAGGAAGCATTGCAGCGATAATGCCATAAGCCCACCTGAGGTTGAAAAGAATTTCGAGATAGTCGAACAGTTAAGGGCCCTGGGGTATTTGCAGTAGGTGAATTTGGGTTATTAGGCTTAGATATCTTGACACGAAAGAGTTAGTAGTATAACATACTACTGTCGGAGAATTATAGAATCACCACAAAGTAATTATTGACCTCACAGCAAATAAATCAATGCTAATAAGGTAAAAGATTATTCATTCTTAAAAAAGGAGGGCTTGAAACTGTGTTCAGCAAAAAATTATTCACCGTCATAATAGTTTTATTTTTATTTATTTTGGCACTACCAGAAGTATCATATTCTCAGACTGAAGAAGCCATGGAAGAATACACAAATGAATTCGGCATCTTTAGCGGCTGGGCCTCGGGCAAATTGAAATATAACCAAGGCGACTATGAGATGGTGCCTTTGCATTTCCAAATAGGCTTCGATATTACCTCTATGCTTAACAATATAAATATCGAACCAGAGGGAAGATTGAAGTTCTTTTTTGAACCGTTCTTAAACCCCGTTCTCAATCCCAGCGAAAACATTGAAGTTGGCAATAACTTTATGTTAAAATATGCCCATCCGATTACCCAGAAGTTTTCTTTGTTTTTTGAGGCTGGAGTGGGTTTATTGTATACAACTCAGCACACTGCCGAGCAGGGCACTCAGTTTAATTTTTCACAACAGTTTGGAGGAGGAATTTCATACCTTTTCGCAGAAAACAAAACCCTAAATGTAGGTTATAGGCGTAGGCACTTCTCGAATGCAGATATCGAAGAGCCCAATTCTGGGATAGATATGGATTATATTTTGTGTGGAGTAACTATTTTCTATTAATTGTTGAAGTATGAGAAGAAGGAAAGCTTAACCAAATTACTAATTAGTAATTTCTAATTGACCTAATGAATTCCCAATAGACCAATTATAACTGACATTTTTTTTGCTTTTAAATAATTTATTCATCAGTCATTGGGGTTTAATTAGAAATTAGAATTATTAGTAATTAGAAATTCAATTCTTAAATAAAATGTCTTATATAGTATTAGCTAGAAAGTGGCGGCCTCAGAAATTTGATGAGATCGTTGGCCAGGAGCATATCACTCAGACTCTAAAGAATTCTGTCCAGAGTGGCAAATTAGCCCATGCCTATATTTTTGTGGGTCCGCGCGGAGTAGGTAAGACCTCTTGCGCACGTATCTTGGCAAAGTCCTTGAATTGTAAAGATGCCCCCACTGTTAATCCTTGCGGTAAGTGCAGCGCATGTAAGGAGATCTCAGAAGGTAGGAGCCTGGATGTGATTGAAATTGATGGCGCATCCAACAGGGGCATCGATGAAATAAGGACTTTGAGGGAAAACGTAAAATTTGCTCCGATCTTAGGTAAATACAAGATCTACATAATTGATGAAGTACATATGCTTACCCAGGAAGCATTCAATGCGCTTCTAAAGACCCTAGAAGAACCCCCTGAGCATGTAAAATTCATATTTGCAACTACACAGCCCGCCAAGGTCTTGCCTACGATACTATCGCGCTGTCAGAGATTCGAATTCAATCGCATTACTGTCTTAAAGATAATCGCTAAATTGGAAGAGATCGCCAAAGCAGAGAAGATTTCAGTAAAGCAAGATGTGTTTTTTGATATCGCTAAGATTTCTGAAGGCAGCCTGCGTGACGCAGAATCAATCCTGGATCAGCTGATTACATTCTCGAAGGGCGAGATAAAGTCCGGGGATGTCATTGCGGTAATGGGCTTGATTGAACAAGAGGCTTATTTTGAGTTTGTCAACGCTATAAAGAATCAAGATACACAATTTTGTATAGATTTCATCGCTAAGTTATTTACTCGCGGAAAGAATATCTCTAAATTTTTGTCCGGTCTGCAGTGGCACCTTAGGAATATAATGTTGGCTAAGATTATGAAGTCAGATTTGGAAGAGCTCCTAGACTTACCTAAGGAAGTTACTGATAAAATTATCGAGCAGGGCAAAAACTTATCTTTACAGGAGGTAATTAATATATTCTCAGCCGCAATAAATACAGGGGATATGGCCAAGAAGATGGGTTCTTTCAGGATACCGTTGGAGGTGATGGTCATAAAATTGACGCACAGTGATTTTAAAGATAAAGCTGTTGCCAGGGAATCCATTGTGAGCTCAAGCGCTAAAATGGTCGCCAGCAAGATGAAGTTAAACAACGTAGGCTCTATTTTTTCAGGACCCAAGAAAGACCCTGAGCTAAAGAAGAATTTAGGGGATATCGTTGCGCAGGATGTAAAACCAGAGAAAAAGATAGATGTCGAGGTCAAAGCACAGACGAATGCCCAAGGTGTTGCAGAGAGCGTAGCTAGCGATAAGCCGCAGGTAGATTTTCAGACAATGCTTGGTGGTTGGCCTCAAATAGTAGAAGCTGTTTCAGAGAAGAAGATGTCTGTAGCTACTTACCTCAAAGACTCCAGGCCTATAAAGTTAGAACAGGGAGTCTTGACAGTGGGATTTTCCAAGAAGGCGGTATTTTATAAAGAGGCGGTAGAGCAGAGGCACAATCAAAAGATTATTACAGATAGGATAAATGAGTTATTCAATGTAATGATTAGTTTAAGTTTTGAATTATTGGATGATCTGGAAACCGAAACAGCTGTGGAAGAAACAAATAGCGAGTTTTTGAATTCCGCACTGCACATATTCAAGGGAAGGTTATTCAAATAGGATTGATATGCCAGGATACCCTAGTGTAATAGAGAATTTATTGGAACGCCTTGTCAAGTTTCCGGGGATAGGCAGGAGGAGCGCTGAGCGTATTGTGTTTTATCTGCTGGAGGCCCCTAAGGAAGAAGTGAGCTTGTTGTCTGAGGAATTAGGAAATCTGAAATCCAGGATCAATTTTTGTAAGATTTGTAATAATTTAGGCGAAGATGAGGTTTGTCAGGTTTGTCGTGATGCTAACAGGCAGCAAGATATCCTGTGTATTGTAGAGACCCCAAAGGATGTAGGCGTTATTGAGAGGACTGGCGGCTTTAAAGGGGTATATCACGTTCTCTTGGGCGCAATTGCACCCCTGGAAGGCAAGGGCCCCGGGTCTTTAAAGATAAACGGCTTAATCCAAAGGATAAAAGATAACAATATCAATGAAGTGATTATCGCTACTGACTCTGACACAGAAGGAGAGACAACGGCTTTATATTTGTCAAAGTTGATTAAGCCTTTAGGAATTAAGGTTAGCCGTATCGGAGTAGGTATCCCTGTAGGCAGTAATATCGAATATGCTGATTCTATGACCTTGACTAGGGCACTTGAAGCGAGACGCGAAATTTGATTGATTTTTTTTGGATTTTCTGTATAATTAAGAACGCTTTTATTTGTTAACTTACGACTAATAACTAACAACTAACGACTAGATCAATTCCCCTGTAGCTCAGTTGGTAGAGCGGGTGGCTGTGCGCGAGCGAAGCAAGCGCAAACAATTGCTTCGCAGTATGAAGAAAGGAGGTGACAGGTTGGCAAAAGTCGAACAGCGCAAATATAGCGATAGACGCCAATACCTTATTAAGGCGGTTCATAAAAGGCGTAAAAAAATACGTCAAATGGCTGTGGAATATAAGGGCGGATGTTGTGAGCAATGTAGTTATGATCGTTGTGTTGAAGCGCTTGAGTTTCATCATTGTGACTCTTCTCGCAAAGACTTCAGTATATCTCAAAAGGGATATACGCGGAGTTGGAAGAGAGTAAGAATGGAACTTGATAAATGCAAAATACTATGTGCCAATTGTCACCGAGAACTCCATGCTAAGTTAGCAGCCTCTAGCGGTAACGCTAGAGTGAAAAGTGGGCTAATTCAGGGAAACCGTAACGTAAAGCCGACGGCAATCCTGAGCTATTTGCCAAATATTATGGCAGAGAGTGCAGAGACTTTACACCCACCATCCCAGATTTTGGGATGAAGAGAAAGTCCGACTCTTAAGGAAACTTAAGTCAGATCGTAACCACCATGTCCGAGGTTCGAGTCCTCGCGGGGGAGTGAAATTTCATAACCCTCTGCAATGAAATATGTTGTGGAGGGTTTTTGATTTTAGTTTTCGAACTAAGTGATTTTAAACTTATTTGGTGGTATACTGGTAATAAAGAAAGATGATGTTATTGAATAAGGTTGGTTATTTATTATGATTAAAGATATTAAAATTAAAAAGTGGTTTGAGAAGAATAAGAGCGATAAAAGAAATCAAATCGCCAAGATACTAGGTATAGAGTATGCTCACATAAAGTTAACAAATAAGGATGACCTTTATCTAACAAGTCAAGGCTTGCCGTTTATTGAAAATTTAAAACCTGAGAATTATTGGACAGATGCAAATTGGTTTAACAAAAATTCTAAAAGGCTATTAGGAACAGGTTGTGTTTACAAAATTAGGACAAAAAGAGTAAATGGTAAATACAAAGATATTGTAATAAAGTGGAATCGCATGGGACAGAATATTCCTGGTGAAGATGATTATGAGGAATTAATGGATGCGGAATTTAATAGTCCCTTTGAGGAGTTCTCTTTAGTTGCGGGATTAAGGAATGCTGTGTTGGAGTCTTCCTTTGAGATAACTATACAAAAGCCACTGGCGATATATGTTCCTTCCGAATCTGTGGAAATATGGCAAAGCGGAAGAAAAGAATATAAGATGCAATATAAAATTGATTCACACAAAGATATTGTATTAGATATGCATCGTTCATACGCCGTTATTTACGAGTGGATTGAAGGGATAGATGCGGTAGAGGCCTATGATAAACACATAATAGATAAAAAGCACATGAGGAAGCTTACGCTTGATGCTGATAAGAAGATAAAAAAGAAGGGTTTTGTGGTAAGGGATAATAAGCCTCATCACATCATTGTCAGACCTAAAAAAGAGAAAGAACTGGTAAGGGATGAAGAAGGGAAGGTTCTTTATGGGTTAATTGATTTTGAGTTGCTTGAAAGAACTCCTCAAAGAGAAAAAACAGCTAAAAAGGATAAGCGTGCAGATTATTTAAAAAGGCAAAGAGATAGATTTGTCATTGGTGATTCTAATGAGTTTCATCCGCACTTACATCACGTAAACTTTTTAGATGTGGAATATGTTTATGGCAATGTAGAGAGCACAAAAGGAAGGCTATGGGTAGTAGGCAAAGACCCATATTTATTTGATTATTTTTTACCAGAGCGATGGGAGAAAATTACTAAAACCAAGATTTCTGTATTCAACGATATGTATTACACAGTATCTAAGGATAATATACATCTTGCTTGGAAAGTCTCTAAAGTTGGATTGAAGCCCGACATGGACCCTTATAAAGAAGATGAAAAGAGAATATTAGAATATGGTTTCAATAGCCCATTTGAAGAAGTCGCTATCGCAGTTGAGCTCAGTCGCAAAGGCATACCTACTATTTATCCCAGGGCAATATACATGAGTTCAAATAAAACAAAAATACCAGATAAACTTTCGGATAAATCACGATATGAGACGCATAAATCTTTTGCCACTCCTGATGGAATAGCCTTCTTAAAAAAGAATCAAGATTATATAAGTATTTGGGGCTATTGGAATGGTCCTGACGAAAAACTTGCTGCTAAGGACAGTGATTATTATGAAGGAATTGATACGCTACGTGCATTTAAAGAAGGGATTATCACTGAAAAGCAATATTTTGATTTATTGCAGATAGCAAAAGAGAGTTTATTCCAAGCAGGATTTGAAGATTTGAACTTTAGAGGGAATCATATATTGATTTCATTCGATAGTAAAAAGAATTTAATTATAAGTGATGATGGCATCCCTGAAGTAAGGATATGTAATTTTGAATCTTTGAAGAAGATTAAATAATAGTTCTCCCAATAGGGTGAGGGTGACATTCAGTATACAAGTTCTTTATATAATTTGTTCGCTTCTTCCGTAAGGCAATATGCCTTAAACTCCTCCAAAAAGTTGCGGAAATCGTAGTCTTGGGGGAGCCAGTTTCCTCTCTCTAATTATCCGTCGAGAGAGGCCAAAAGCTCTGATTGATAGATTCAATCAGAGCTTTTTTATACCTTTAGGTTTTAAAGAGTTAGGGTATTATTTCTTGTTAGACTACGGATTTAATTTTAATAATTGATCAACCTGTACAACATCTCAAAGAGCAGGTTAGAATTTCGTTTCATTCCTTGCAATGTATCTCTAAAATGGCTCTTATATATTGGTTCGTATATAATGAAATATCTACGAGATTATTCAATATTTGGCTCATTTTTCGGGCATTATATAAGAAATTGATGAGACCTTTTTCTAATTATTGGGGAGGTTTTTCATGACTCCATTTTGTAAAAAGAGTAAAAAGCGTGAGTTAACCAACAAAAGTTAATATTCTATATATTGTTGGTTAACTTATTCCTTGACTTTTATTAACCAACAACGTATATTATTAGTATATGTGTAGGTTAACTTGGAGGAAATATGAAAGGTGTCATTAAGGGGGTTTTAGCTGAAGAGTTGCAAAATTCTCTACGTATGAAGAAAGAATATAAATTGGCTCTTGGTAAGCTTCCCAAGGGGTGCTTATCGCTAAAGAAGATAAAAGGGCATAAGTATTACTATCTGGTAAAGAGAGAAAAAGGAAAGCTAAAATATATTTATAAAGGGCAACTATCAGAAGATCAAATAAAAAAGTACAAAGAAATAAAAAATTATAGGGCTCAGTACCGTAAGTCATTATCAAAGTTAAAAAAACAAATTAAATTCTTAAGGAGTTCTTTACGTGGAAAAGCAGCAGTATGAGTTGTGTGTTGAGGTTTTGCGTAGATTAGATAAAGCAGGGGTGTTAAAAAGCCTTATCTTAGTAGGGAGTTGGTGTATGCCTTTTTATGAGGATTACTTTAAGACTGTTACATATGGATTGTCCATAAGGACAAGAGATGTCGATTTTATGGTCCCCGGACCGATACGAGTTAAGACGAATGTTGACGTAGTAGAACTATTAAAAGATTTAGGCTTCGTGACAGGGTTTCGAGGTAGAGAAGGATATATCAGACTTGAGCATCCGGAGTTGGCTATAGAGTTTTTGGTTCATGAAAAGGGGCGCGGCTCAAATAAGCCCCATTCTTTAAGAGAATTAGGCATCAATGCTCAGCCGCTAAGGTATTTAAACTTGCTTACGAAGGATATAATTCATGCCGAAATCGAAGGGGTCAAAGTTGCTTTGCCGCATCCGGTTATTTTTGCTTTTCATAAACTAATAGTTGCCCAGATCAGAAAAGAAAAGCATAAAAAAATCAAAGATGAGGCAGACGCAAGAAAGGTGCTAAAGGCGTTATTAGATAAAGGGGAATCGGCAATTATTAAGATGCAATTTAGTTCTATGCTTCCAAAGTGGCAGAAAAAGGTTCTCAGGGGCCTAAATGAGATAGAGGAATCCGAGCTTTTAAATTTGCTGTCAGGGCGGTAGATTAAGAAGGATTAAGCTTGGTTAAGATGGATTAAGTTTAATTAAGGTTGGAGCGATAAATAAGAACAGGATTAAGTATTAGTTCGAGTCCTCGCGGGGGAGCCAGTTTAATAGCTCGAACTCACGTTCGAGATAAGGCAAAAGCCCCAGTTATGAAACAGTAACTGGGGCTTTTTTATGTCTTGTAAAGGCAAATGGTTAGAGAGTTAGTTTTGACGAAACTCACCTGTTAAATCCCAAACGTACAGATATGACCTAATCCTTTTAATACTAATGGGTAGAATCAAGAAACGATCTATCTCTCTATCTCTGAATTGGCCACTATTTAATCGATCGTATTTAATCGCTATATTGGCAAGATACATCAGGAATTATTAATTATTTCCCTGCCGTTGGTGATCGATTAAATGGAAATGAAAGGGAAGCTAGGAAGAATTATCTCTCTTTATCTCTAAAATCTTGGTTGTTTACGCATTTGATTTTCTAATTGTAAACGAATTGCAATTATGTATCATAGATGGTGGAGAGTAAGGAACTCTAAGGCTATGTTTTATGGATAAATTATTAACACCCCAACAGCTAAGCGAGCTACTGCAAGTTAAGCCTTCAACGGTTTATAAGTGGACGCACTATCGCTATATTCCTTATGTGAAATTAGGGACTGCAATAAGATTTAGAGCAGCAAAGATAGAGGAATGGATTAAGAAAAGAGAAAAGAGGGGTAGGCACTCCTACAAAATACCTTTTAAGTTATAAAAATAAAACTTGACTAACCTAAAGGATAATGTTATCCTTTAATTGACAATGAAGTAAAGCAAGGCAATGAAGCCCCAAAGAGATTTGGGGCATTTTCATTTATAGGGGCAAAGAAGCCCTTTTTTAGAGCAGAGTCTGCTTTTTAAAAAAGGGCTTTTTCTTTGAGGTGGTCGTAAGATATGGATTTTAGAATACTATTAGAAAAGATAACGCCAACGCTTAAGTTTATTGCTAGAAAACATGTTTTGCGTGGTTTTTATAGCGAAGAAGACCTGTATCAGGAGATGTGTCTTTATATGTGGCAGACCTATAGCCAAGGCCTCCCTATAGGCATAAATGAAGCTTACGTGATCAAGGGCTGTGAATTCCACATTCAGAATTTTATGAGAAAAGGCAGGCCAAAAGCAAAACTGTCAAGTCTAGATCAGCTTATATCTGACAGAGGGCAGACATTAGGAGATATCCTTGAAGACAAAAACTCAGATTTCAGGTCAAGCCTAGAAGATAAACTTACTGTTGATGAAATAAATAATTTGGGCCTGACTGATAAAGAGAAGTCAGTACTTTCTTGTTTGTTCAAAGGGCTCACTGTGCGTGAAGCAGCGAGAGAGCTGGGTATTTCACATGTCATGGTCTTAAAGCACAAAAAGAACATAAAGAAGAAATGGCGAAGAAAAAGGTTACCATGAGGGACTCTTTTTTACTTAATACAGTTGTAGGTTAAGTAAAAACACAAAGACGTGTTAAAGCATAGACGCATTAATAGTAGTGCGTCTTTTTTATTTTACAACCGCATTGAGCTAAATGGGAGGCAGAGAAAGTGATGAAATCAAAAAGATTAGTTTTTTTAGTCAGTTTTTTGATGGCCCTAAGCTGTCTTTATATAGAAGCAGCTGAAACCGACCCTCTAGATGTAGAAATCAGTGTTGGGGAGACCTTTGTTTCCAGATACATTTGGCGCGGCCAAGACCTCTATGGAGATAATGATGCGGCACATCAGCCTTATATCGACTTTGTTTTTCCTGGATTTGCTTTAGGTGCTGATTTGGGGATTAATCTTTGGAGTTCGTTTCCAATGAGTAGAGGGCATGAAGACGGTGAGGAGTTCGACTATACCGTTTCTCTTGTCAGGACTTATATGGACAACCTAGATGCCTCTATAGGATATACCTACTTTGATTTTCCTAATTCTGGCAGCACTACTGATGTATCCGAGTCTTGGGTCTCGTTTACCTTAAATAGTATAATTCCTGATTTACCGTTCGAGATAGCGGCTAATATATTCGCTGGATATGACTTTCAGGCTACTTCAGGTGGTCCTGAAGAAGGTTGGTATTATTCCTGGGGCTTTAGTACAGATTTAGATCTACCAGAGAGTGCATTGACGCAGGAAGAGCAATCGCTTTCTATAGGTGTTACTAATTGGGGAAACGACGGAGTTGCTGGATTGGAACCTTCAAAACTGTATGCTACAGACATATCATTGACAACTTCATATTCGTTAGGTAAGCTTAGCATTAGTCCAAGTCTTAACTTTTCGATTAATCACGAAGATAAAATTAATAACGGAGATGACGAGTTCTGGACTGGTATTGAGTTCAGCTACGTATTTTGAGAGAGGAGGATGTCATGTTTAGAAGATTTTTTTACAGATTGTTAGGCATAGCAGTTTTTATGGGATTCTTCCCAGGTACAGTGTTTGCCGAAGAACCTAGTTTGGCATCAGTGGCTATAGGCCTTGATACTGTCTGGGTCCTGATAGCCGCGTTCCTGGTGTTTTTTATGCAAGCAGGATTTGGGATGGTTGAGGCAGGTTTTATCAGAGCCAAAAATACCTGTAACATCCTAACTAAAAATTTTCTGGACTTTTGTATGGCTTCTCTGGGATTCTTTATTTTTGGTTATGCGATTATGTTTGGATCTGGAAACGACTTTATGGGATTAAAGGGATGGTTTTTAATGGGAGCTGAATCCGGAGCAGGCGTACCTTTATTTGCATTTTGGTTGTTCCAAGCCGCATTCTGTGGCGCTGCCGCTACCATAGTTGCCGGTGGAATGGCAGAGAGGATGAAGTTCCCGGCTTACCTTATATACTCATTTTTGATCTCTGCATTGATCTATCCCTTGGTTGGACATTGGATCTGGGGCGGAGGATGGCTGGCAAAACTCGGCTTCGCTGATTTTGCTGGTTCAACAGTGGTTCATGCAGTAGGTGGATTTGCAGCATTGATCGGGACTATATTACTAAAGCCCAGGATTGGAAAATATAAACCTGATGGCTCTGCAAATGCTATAGCTGGACATTCGATACCTTTAGCTTCTTTAGGGGTATTTATATTGTGGTTCGGTTGGTTTGGTTTCAATCCCGGATCTACTTTGAGTGTGGGTAACGGTGATTTGATCGCTAGGGTAGCCATAAATACAAACTTAGCAGCAGCTATCGGTGGCATTACAGCAATGATCACAGTTTGGAAGATGTTTGGTAAACCAGACCTTTCCATGGCTATGAACGGTGCCTTGGCAGGATTAGTTGCTATTACTGCTTCTTGTGCTTTTGTGGAACCTTGGGCTGCAATTGTGATCGGAGCGATAGGGGGAGTAATAGTTGTTTTAGGAGTAGTTTTGTTGGATAAGTTGAAAATAGATGATCCAGTTGGAGCTGTCCCGGTCCACGGTTTGAATGGGGTTTGGGGTACTTTGGCAATTGGGTTATTTGGTCAAAAAGCTCTGGGTTTAGCTAATGACGGCTTATTCTATGGAGGAGGCTTTACTCAATTAGGCATACAGCTGTTAGGGGTCTTTTCCGTAGTTGTGTTCATATTAATTGCTATGGGAGGATTGTTTAAACTGATCGATAGCACTATAGGCTTGAGAGTTACTCGTGACGAAGAGCTTAGAGGGCTGGATATAGGGGAACACGGGATGGAGTCCTATGCAGGGTTCCAAATATTCACTACTGAATAAGAAAGGAGGTTGACGCAATGAAACTAATAATAGCTATGATACAACCGCATAAACTACCGGATGTAAAAAAGGCGCTTTATGAGGCAGAAGTCTACAAGATGACAGTGAGCAATGTCTTGGGTTGCGGCCAGCAAAAAGGCTACACTGAGACCTATCGAGGCGTAATCCATGATGTCAATCTTCTCAAAAAGATCCGTCTGGAGATCGCAGTAAACCATAATTATGTCGAACCGACCATTAACGCCATTATAAAAGGCGCCAAAAGCGGGAAGATAGGTGATGGTAAGATCTTTGTGCTTGATCTACCGGAGTGTGTAAGGATCAGGACTGGTGAGCGTGGCCAGGATGCTATAGGTTAAAAAAATAAAAAAAAGGTTACCAAGATGCCCGATTTTTTACTTAATATAAGTGACAGCGCAGAACCGCAACTAGGGATGCACAATGTTTGTGCAGAAGCAGAAATAGCAAAGGACGATGACGTTCTATAAGGCTAATTTAGGCCTATAGAACGTTTTTTTATGAGCAAATTAAAAACAGGAGGAAAAGATGGCAAAAAGGACTAAAAAAGATATTTTGAAGCTGGTTAAGGAGAATGATGTAAAATTCATCAGACTCTGGTTTACCGATGTCTTGGGACAGGTAAAGAGCTTCTCAATTACTGACAGTGAATTAGAGAACGCCTTAACTAATGGTATGGGGTTTGATGGGTCTTCGATAACTGGTTACCAAGATATTGAAGAATCTGATATGATCGCTATGCCTGACCCGGACACATTTGCTCTGCTTCCCTGGAGGCCAAAGGAAAAGGCAGTGGCTAGGATGATCTGTGATGTATTGAATCCTGATAAGACACCTTATGAAGGTGATCCGCGCTATGTACTAAAGAGAGCGTTAGTCAGAGCCAAAAAGATGGGTTACGACCATTTTTACTTAGGGCCAGAATTGGAGTTCTTTTATTTTAAGAATGATGAAGGCACTGATATTCTGGATAAGGGTGGTTATTTTGATTTGACTACTCTGGATGTGGCCAGTGATTTGAGGAGAGAGACGGTCCTGGCATTGGAGCAGATGGGAATCAACATCGAGTATTCACACCATGAAGTCGCTCCATCACAGCACGAAGTAGATATGCGCTATAAAGATGCTTTGACCATGGCTGACAGTGTTATTACTTATAGAGTCGTAGTCAAGGAGATCGCCAGCAAGTTCGGTGTTTACGCAACCTTCATGCCAAAACCAATATTCGGACAAAATGGTTCAGGTATGCATACTCACCAGTCATTGTTTAAAGGCAGTAAGAATGCATTCTTTGATGCTAAGTCTAAGGATGGCCTTTCTAAGACCGCTCTTAGTTACATCGCAGGTTTGCTAAAACACTCCAAAGAGATATGTTCGATATTTGCCCAGACAACAAATTCCTATAAGAGATTGGTCCCGGGATATGAAGCACCAGTCTACATCGCTTGGAGCAGGAGAAACAGAAGCGCCCTAATAAGGGTTCCTATGTACCATCCCGGCCAAGAGAAGGCCACGCGCTGTGAATTCAGAGCCGCTGATCCAGCCTGTAATCCTTATCTTACATTCGCAGCCATGCTTCATGCCGGATTAGAAGGTATTGAAAAGAACTATAAAGTACCTGATTCCATGGAGCAGAACCTGTATCATCTTAGTGACACGGAGAGAAAGAAGAAGGGTATACAGACTTTGCCGGATAGCTTAGGTCACGCAGTCTCAATTACTGAAGAGAGTAGTCTAGTAAAGAAGGCACTGGGAGATCATATCTTTTCTAGGTTTATTGAACTCAAGAAGAAAGAATGGGATGAATATAAGATACAAGTCCCTAAGTACGAATTAGATAAATACCTCTCTGTAACTTAATGAGTTATTTTTGTTTTGCCTGTCTTTCTAGCAATAGGAGGGCAGGCAGGTGAATTTTTTTGTACCAAAGTGCCTAAAAAATAGGCAATTTAAAATTATGAAAGATATTGCAGATAAATTAGATGAGTTTTTTATGAAGTCGAGTGATAAGGAGCTCTATGACAAAGTAATCAGCCATGTAGAAAAGCTAATTATTGAAAAGATGTTGGAGCGCTCTTATGGTAATCAGGTCATGGCTTCAAAAATGTTAGGCTTAAATAGAAACACATTGCATAAGAAGATAAAGAAGCTTAATATTGATGTACAAAGGTTTAAAATATGAGATTTACGCATTTCCCAAAACCCCAAGGTTTATACGATCCGCGATTTGAACATGATAGTTGCGGCGTTGGGTTCGTCTGTAATATCAAAGGCCAAAGATCTAATGATATTGTAAAAAAGGGGATAGAGGTCTTAAGGCGCCTGAGTCATCGCGGAGCAGTTGGTGCAGATCCGAAGACCGGTGATGGCGCAGGGCTGCTTATACAGATACCACATAAATTCTTAAACAAAGAATGCAAGAAGATCGGGATATCTTTGCCAGAGATTGGAAAGTATGCTACAGGTTTAGTATTTTTGCCTACAGATGAAAAAGAGTGCATTCACTGTGTAGAGCTTTTTGAGAAAATAATCAAACAAGAAAAACAGGTGCTTCTGGACTGGCGTGATGTTCCTATTGATGAGTCAGTAATTGGAGAGGTGGCTAGGGAGACCATGCCGGTGATAAAGCAGATCTTTATCCAGGCAGGAAGCGAAATAAAAGATCAGCTTGATTTTGAAAGAAAGCTCTATGTTATAAGAAGGCAAGTAGAGAGCTCAATCGCTGGTTCTTCTTTAGAGCAGAAGACTTTCTTCTATGTAACCAACCTGTCTTCTAGGACGCTTAGCTATAAGGGATTGCTTATGCCTTCGCAACTGAGTGATTTCTTTCTTGATCTTCGCGATGAGAGTATTGATAGTGCGCTATGTCTTGTGCACTCACGTTATAGTACAAATACTTTCCCTACATGGGACCTTGCTCAGCCTTTTAGGTTTCTAGCCCATAATGGAGAGATAAATACACTGCGTGGAAATATTAACTGGATAAGGGCAAGGGAAAAGCTATTATCGAGTGAATTGTTCGGAATTGATATTGATAAGATAAAGCCAGTCATCGTTGAGGGAGGAAGTGACTCTGCTTCTATAGATAATGCTTTTGAGCTTTTGTTGTTATCAGGCCGCTCTTTGGCGCATACTATGACCATGTTGATCCCACCGGCATGGGAACAGAATAATTTTATGTCCGAAGACGTGAAAGAATTCTATAAATACCATGCATGTTTTATGGAGCCGTGGGATGGACCGGCAGCTATTGCTTTTACGGACGGTACCAGTATAGGCGCTATTTTGGATAGAAACGGATTGCGTCCTGCTCGTTACATTATTACAAAAGACGATTTTGTGATAATGGCTTCTGAAGCGGGGGTACTTGATACAGAGCCTGCAGATATCAAGCATTCCGGTAGATTGGAGCCCGGAAAGATATTTTTTATAGATACAGATGCAGGTGTTGTTGCCGATGATCTAGCACTAAAGACCCAGATGGCTGGTAAACAAGATTACAGTAAATGGAATAAAGAGAATATGGTGGATCTGGATAAACTTGTCGGTTCGGGTACATCATTGCAAAAAAGCGATGATATCATTTCAAGCCTGAAAGCATTTGGGTATACGCGGGAAGACCTAAAGCTCATAGTGAGGCCGCAGGCGCAATGCGGAAAAGAGCCGGTGGGTTCAATGGGAAATGATACGCCTCATGCTGTCTTATCCCAACAGCCACAGCTTCTCTATAACTATTTTAAACAGCTATTCGCTCAGGTCACTAATCCTGCGATCGACTCGATCAGGGAAAAGTTTGTGATGAGCCTGGAAAGCTTTGTAGGCCCGGGAAAGAATATATTGGATGAGGCTCCTGAACATGCGCGTAAGCTGCGTGTTGGAAATCCGATACTTTTGAATGACGAGTTGGAGAAGATACGTGATATCAGTATAAATGGTTTTAGCTCCAAGATAATTTATACGTATTTTGATGCCTCAAGCGCAAAAGAAGGATTTGAGCGCGCGTTAGAAAGGATATGCTTTGAAGCTGAATATGCCATAGAAAAAGGATACTCTTTTATAGTATTGAGTGACCGCGGAGTAGACAGGAGCAATATCTCAATTCCTACGCTTTTGGCAACGAGTGCTGTACATCACTATTTGGTTAGAAAGAATATTCGTTCACAGGTTGGTTTAGTGATCGAGAGTGGTGAGCCCAGAGAGGTACATCACTTTGCTCTGCTTTTTGGATACGGTGCGGACTGCGTAAATCCTTATTTAGTTTTTGAAGCAATTGATTATCTTATTGAAAATAAAGAGCTCGATCTGCCTTTGGATAAAGCTATGGCGAATTACAGAAAAGCAATTACCGGCGGTATACTTAAGGTAATATCAAAAATGGGTATATCTACCTTAAGAAGTTATCGCGGTGCGCAGATATTTGAAGCACTAGGCTTGAGCAGCGATTTTATAGAAGCTTATTTTACAGGCACTGTATCGAGAATAGGCGGTGTGGGGTTGGAAGGCATCGCAGAGGAGACGATCAAGAGGCATTTAGAGGCCTATCCTGCTAACCGCATGGAAGAACCTTATCTTTCTAGTGGAGGAGTGTACCAGTGGAAGAGAGATGGGGAGTTTCACCTATGGAATCCGGATACAATAGCATCATTACAGGATGCGACAAGAGAAAATGATTATCAGAAGTATCTGAAATTCGCTAGTTATATAAATAATCAGTCAGGAAATCCTACTACATTGAGGAGTCTATTTAAGTTTCAGAGTGTCGCAGAGCCGATACCAATAGATCAGGTAGAATCAACAGAAAGTATATTCAAAAGATTTGCTTCGGGTGCTATGAGTTTTGGTTCGATAAGCCGGTTAGCGCATGAGACTATCGCTATCGCTATGAATAGAATAGGTGGTAAGTCAAATACCGGCGAAGGAGGAGAAGATCCTAACAGGTTTGTGAAACTGCAAAGCGGCGATTCCAAGAGGAGCGCAATAAAACAGGTGGCTTCTGGAAGATTCGGAGTTACTGTAAATTATCTTGTAAATGCGGATGAGATACAGATAAAGATTGCTCAAGGCGCAAAGCCTGGAGAAGGCGGACAGCTACCGGGACATAAGGTAAGCGAGGTAATCGCTAGGACTAGATACACTACGCCAGGTGTCACTCTTATTTCGCCTCCACCACACCATGATATCTATTCAATTGAGGATCTGGCACAATTGATATTTGATTTGAGGAATGCTAATCCTAATGCGCGCATAAGTGTAAAGCTCGTTTCAGAAGTCGGCGTGGGAACTGTGGCTTCAGGTGTGGCCAAAGGTCATGCGGATATGATACTTATATCGGGAGGAGATGGTGGCACAGGGGCCTCTCCAAGGAGTTCTATAAGACATGCCGGGCTTCCTTGGGAACTTGGTCTTTCAGAGACACACCAGACGCTTGTTTTAAATAATCTACGTTCAAGAGTAAGGCTGCAAACTGATGGACAGATGAGGACCGGACGGGATGTGGCGATTGCTGCTTTCTTGGGCGCTGAGGAATATGGGTTTTGTACAGCGGTCTTAATCATCCTAGGATGTGTTATGCTCAGACACTGCCACCTTAACAATTGTTCTGTTGGTGTTGCTACTCAAGATGAGATCCTGCAGAAGCGCTTTAAAGGCAGGCCGGAGCACATCGTCAACTACTTTAATTTTGTCGTAAAGGAGCTTAGGGAGATAATGGCTAGCCTGGGGATTAGGAGCATTGATGAAATGATAGGCAGGACAGAGTTTCTCAAACTAAACAGTGATATGCTGCCCGAAAAAGCAAAAGGATTAGATTATGAGAGGATACTTTACAAACCTGAGGTTTCTAGTTTTGACGCAAAGAAACAGGATAGCGGATTGGAAAAAGTCTTAGACAGGGAATTAATCAGATTGTGTAAGCCGATCTTTGACAGCAATGAGCCTGTTAAACTTAATCTTGCTATAAACAACTCTAACAGGTCTGCAGGTATTATGCTTAGTGGGGAAGTCTGCCGGATGTATGGCGAAGGTGGCCTTTTGGAAGATTCTATCGTATGCAAATTTAGAGGGACTGCCGGCCAGAGCTTTGGAGCTTTCCTGGCTAAAGGTATTACATTTGAGCTTGAAGGTATGGCTAATGATTATGTAGGCAAAGGTATCTCCGGAGGTAAGATTATAATCTATCCGGATAAAGAATCTGATTATGAGTCCGACAAAAATATAATTATTGGTAATACTACATTTTATGGCGCCATTGCTGGCGAAGCATATGTGCGTGGAGTAGCAGGAGAGAGGTTTTGTATAAGAAATTCAGGACTCTATACTGTCGTAGAAGGAGTAGGTGATCATGGTTGCGAATATATGACAGGTGGCAGAGTTGTCATTATTGGTTCAGTAGGGAATAATTTTGGAGCAGGTATGTCTGGTGGCATAGCGTATGCGTATGATCAGGATGGATTCTTTGCAAAAAGATGCAATATGGAGATGATCAGCTTGGAAGCATTAGAAGAAGCTGATAGGGATACCGTGTATTATATGTTGCACAACCATTATAAATACACGAAGAGTCCTAAAGCAAACGTAATCTTGGAAAATTTTAGGGAAGGCGCAAAGAAGTTCGTAAGGGTCATACCTTTGGAATACAAACGCATATTGGAAGGTGTTAAGTTAGAAGCAAAATTAGGTTTAATGGAGCCGTCTGATGGGTGATAAACGAGGATTCTTAAAAAAAGCCAGAAGCGAAAGTGCGTATAGGCCAGTTTGCGAACGTAAGCAAGATTTTAAGCAGGTTGCTGTATTGCGCCATGAGGAGAAATCTCAAGAACAGGCCTCACGATGTATGGATTGTGGAACGCCTTTTTGCCACTGGGGATGTCCTATTGGTAACTATATTCCTGAGTGGAATGATTTGATGTATGCCGGTCAGTGGGAGAAAGCGTACCAGCTACTCGAAACAAATAATAATCTTCCGGAGATTACCGGAAGGCTCTGTCCGGCTACCTGTGAATACGCCTGCGTATTAGGGATCAATGATGATCCGGTAACTATTCGAGAGAATGAATTAGCAATCGCAGAATATGCGCTTGAACACGGCCTGGTCAAAAGTAATCCTCCTAAAAAACGCACGGGCAAAAAAGTTGCGATTGTCGGTTCTGGCCCGGCAGGATTATCAACCGCAGTACAGCTTAATAAAGCTGGTCACCACGTCAGAGTTTTTGAGCGCGATGATAAAATCGGCGGCATTTTACGCTATGGTATTCCCGATTTTAAATTAGAAAAACACATTCTTGACCGCCGTATCCGATTGTGGAAAAAAGCGGGGATTGAATTCAGGACAAATGCCCATATTGGCGTTGGTATCTCTATTGATGCACTTAAAAGTGAGTATGATGTAATCTGTTTAACTGGTGGTTCACGCGTTCCTAGAGATTTAAAGATAAAGGGAAGAGATCTAAAGGGAATACATTTTGCAATGGATTATCTTATTCAATCAAATAGAAGGGCAGAGGGAGAAAAGATACCTCAGGATGAACTTATTGACGCTAAGGATAAGAGCGTTGTGGTTATTGGTGGTGGTGATACGGGCGCTGATTGCGTCGGGACAGCACATAGGCAAAATGCGCGTTGCGTTGTTCAAATCGAGGTATTGCCGCAGCCTTCGGAGTGCAGGACCGATGATGGAGTGTCTTGGCCAAAATACCCCCTACTCTTAAAGACGTCTTCCAGTCATGAGGAAGGTGGCCAGCGCCGTTGGGCAGTGCTTACCAAAGAGTTTATCGGTAATAACGGGCGTGTTCAAAAGATTTCTTGTGTAGAGATCACCTTTTCAAAATCAGATAAAGCAGCCTGTCCTGTTATGGAGGAGGTCGCGGGTAGCGAATTTGAAATAGAAGCGGATATTGTAATTATTGCAGTAGGTTTCTTGCATCCCGAACACTCTTCTTTGCTTGCAGATCTTAAAATCAAATTTGACGAACGTGGTAATGTTAAAACCGACTCAAATTATATGACGTCAGCTGATGGGGTATTTTCTGCAGGAGATATGAGGAGAGGGCAATCACTGGTGGTATGGGCTATTTCAGAGGGAAGATGTTCAGCCTATTATATTGATAAGTATCTAATGGGACAGAGTAATTTATCGTTAATTTGAAGTCCTAAGTAATAGAGGAATGGCAAGATGATAAGTACAGGGATTAAAGGCTTAGATAGTGTAATAACAGGCTTAAGACTAGGGGACAATGTTGTCTGGCAGATAGATGATATAGCGGAGTATATCGACCTTACAAAATACTTTGTAAAACAAGCGCTCAAAGACAAAAGGAATGTCATATACATAAGATTCGCTTCACATAAAGAGGTCTTAAAGCCTTCAAAACAGATAAAGCGTTACGAGCTTAACCCTTATGCTGGATTCGAGTCTTTTGCCACAAAGATAAACAGCATTATCACGCAGGAAGGCGAAGAAGCTTACTATGTATTCGATTGCTTATCAGAACTTCTTTTAGCCTGGGCGACTGATTCGATGATAGGCAATTTCTTTATGGTTACTTGTCCGTATCTATATGAACTTAAGACCGTGACGTATTTTTCGATACTGCGTAATAACCATTCATTCAAATCCATAGCCCGTATCAGAGAAACAACTCAGCTGCTTATGGATGTATATCACTGTGAAGGCAGCCTGTATGTCCATCCTCTGAAAGTCTGGAATAGGTATTCTCCGACAATGTTCCTTCCTCACCAGAAAGACGGCCAGAAGTTTATACCGATTGCAGATAGTGTCAATGCCGTAAAGATACTTTCGTATATTCATGAAAAAGGTGCAGACAGTGCAAAGAGGAATTTGGACTATTGGGATCGTTTGTTTCTTGAGGCAGAGGAGTTGGTTGAGGGCAAAGCCTCAAAGGCTACATTAGTTGAGATGCTAAAGAAGCTATGTAGAATAATGATGACTAAGAACAAAAAGTTATTATCCATTGTGATGAAGAATTTTTCGCTGGAAGAGATTATAGACATAAAATCCAGAATGATAGGGACTGGTTTTGTAGGTGGCAAGACTGTAGGTATGCTTTTAGCTAGAAAGATCCTCTCTAAAAGCAAACTGCTTGATTGGAAAAAGCTTTCAGAGCCGCACGATTCATTTTATATAGGTTCGGATATATTTTATTCCTATATTGTGCAGAACCGGTGGTGGAAGTTGCGTATGCAACAAAAGACCGATGAAGGGTATTATAATGTAGCAAAGATTTTAAAGGAGAAGATGCTTTATGGTGTATTTGATGAAGAGATCAGAGAGTACTTTCAGCAGATCATAGAGTACTTTGGTTCATCTCCTATTATTGTGCGTTCCAGCTCATTATTGGAAGATAGTTTTGGTAATGCGTTTGCCGGGAAATACGACAGTATTTTCTTAGCAAACCAGGGTACTCCAGAGCAGAGATATATTCAATTCGCTGAAGCAGTCAAGAGTATTTACGCCAGCACGATGAACGAAGATGCTCTTGTTTACAGGAAACAGAGAGGGCTAGATAAATTAGATGAACAGATGGCACTTCTGGTGCAGCGGGTCTCCGGGGCGCATCATAATGAATACTTTCTTCCCGATCTTGCAGGGGTAGGTCTATCCTATAATACATATGTATGGAATGAAAGTATGGATCCTAAAGCTGGTATGCTTAGGCTGGTATTTGGCCTTGGGACAAGGGCGGTAAATCGTGTTGAGGGCGATTATCCCAGGATGGTTCCTCTGGATGATCCTTTGAGAAGGCCTTACGCAGAGAAAGATGATCTTAGAAAGTTCTCTCAGCATGAGGTTGATTTGATAAGCACAAAAAAGAATGCTTTTGAAACTATCCCTTTTAGAGACTTTATAAAAGAGAAATCGTATAAAGGCTTTGATAGAGTAGCAGTTAAAGATTATGAATCGATGAAGATGATGAGTGAAAGGGGCATAAAAGATAAAGAATACTGGATATTGACTTTGGATAAGGTATTTGATGATAATCTTCTTTGTGAATCATTTAAGAAAATACTAAAATCACTTGAGGAGAATTATTCTTATCCTGTTGAGATCGAATTTACAGTAAATTTTACGGAAAAAGGTGCTTTTAAGATAAATCTGCTACAATGCAGGCCTTTGCAGACAAGGGGATTGGGCCGCAAGATCGAAATACCGGATCATATAGATAAAAAAGATATGTTCTTTAAGTCACAAGGGTATTTTCTGGGAGGCAATGTCTCGCAGCAGATAAAGAGGATTGTTTACGTTGATCCAGCGGGCTATAGCAAACTTGAGTTAAGAGACAAATATGAAGTTGCCCGTATCGTAGGAGGTTTGAATAGAGATATAAAGAATAGAGAAGATTTGCCTACTATTCTAATAGGTCCGGGCAGATGGGGCACTACGACACCATCTTTAGGAGTGCCGGTCAAATTTGCAGAGATAAACAATATCACAGCACTTATGGAAGTTGCTTTTTCTGAGGGGAATTTGATGCCGGAGCTATCTTTTGGAACACACTTCTTTCAGGATTTGGTGGAGACGAATATATTCTATATTGCTTTGTTTCCTGAGAAAGAAGAAGTGACATATAATCGTAAATGGCTTGAAGAGTCAAATGACCTATTTGCAGAGCTTTCACCTTCGTCCGTTAAGTTAAAACAAATAATCAGGGTTTATGACGTAGGCGACAGGGGATTAAAGATAATGTCCGATATAGTCTCTCAGAAGGTCGCATGTTTTTCGGATAAGAACAAGGTATCTAAATGAAGGCAAAGTTAGCACTCGAAGACGGAAGAATTTTTGAAGGTTATTCTTTTGGCGCTCAAGGCGAAAGGCTTGGAGAAGTTGTATTTAATACTAGCCTTATGGGCTATCAAGAAATTCTTACAGATCCATCCTATAAAGGTCAGATCGTCACAATGACTTATCCTTTAATCGGCAACTATGGTGTAAATTCTGAAGATATTGAGTCTAGAAGGCCATTCGTAGAAGGATTCGTAGTAAAAGAATGTAGCCGCATTACCAGTAACTGGCGTTCAGAAAAGAGTCTGGATGAGTATCTTAAAGAAAATAATATTGTGGGCATAGAAGGTGTGGATACAAGAGCTTTGACTCGCCACATTAGATTAAAAGGAGCGATGAAAGCGGTTATCTCTTCGGTTGATTTAAGTAATTCTCGGTTAGTAAAAAAAGCCAAGAAATCGCTTGGCCTTGTAGGTAGGGATTTAGTCAAAGAAGTAATGTATGATGAAGTTCAATATTGGAATCAGAAAGGCAAATATAAGGCTGTTGTTCTTGATTGCGGAGTCAAATTTAATATTTTAAGAAGATTAGCCGAGAACAACTGTCGAGTTGTTGTGGTGCCTGCTAATTCAAGTGTAGATAAAATACTAGAGGAAAAGCCAGATGGCATACTTTTGTCTAATGGTCCTGGCGACCCAGAAGGGGTTCCTTATGTAGTTAACACTGTTAAGAAACTCATTGGTAAGCTTCCTATTTTTGGGATTTGTTTTGGACAACAAATATTAGGTTTAGCTTTGGGCGGCAAGACATATAAGCTTAAATTTGGTCACCATGGAGGCAATCAGCCTGTTAAAGATTTAAAAAGCGGGCGCATAGCTATAACTGCTCAGAATCACGGATTTTGTGTGGATATAGATTCTTTGAAAAAGAGCGAAGTAGAGATAACCCATATTAATCTCAATGATAATACTTTAGAAGGTATGAGGCACAAGAAATTGCCGATATTCTCTGTCCAGTTTCATCCTGAATATGGGCCTGGCCCACACGATGCTGAGTATCTATTTAAGGAATTTGTAGGTTTAATGAAAAAGAAGAATGCCTAAAAGAACAGATATTAAAAAGATCATGATCATCGGCTCTGGACCGATAATCATCAGTCAGGCTTGTGAGTTTGACTATTCTGGGACCCAGGCTTGTAAGGCTTTAAGAGAAGAGGGATTTAAGGTCGTACTTGTAAATTCTAATCCCGCCACAATTATGACAGACCCAGAATTAGCAGATGCTACCTATATAGAGCCGGTAACTCCAGAAGTGGTTGCAAAGATCATCGAAAAAGAGAGACCAGACGCATTGTTACCGACATTAGGCGGTCAGACCGGGCTTAACACTGCTATGAAGCTTGTTGAAATGGGCGTCCTGGATAAATTCAACGTAAAGATGATTGGTGCTGACTACGGCGTAATAAAGAAAGCTGAAGACAGAGATGATTTTAAGAAGGCGATGCAGAAGATCGGGCTGGATTTGCCTAAGAGCGCTTTAGCTTATAATATGCAGGAAGCAAAGCAGGCACTTAAAGAGATCAGATTGCCGGTTATCATTAGGCCCAGTTTTACTTTAGGAGGAACAGGCGGAGGAATCGCAACCAATGAAGACGAGTTTAATAAGATCGTAGACTTAGGTTTAAAGAACAGCATGATCAATGAGATCCTTGTGGAAGAGTCTATAGTGGGATGGAAAGAGTACGAGTTGGAAGTGATGAGAGACATAAAAGACAACGTAGTCATTGTCTGTTCTATAGAAAATCTTGACCCCATGGGGATTCATACGGGTGATTCTATAACCGTAGCTCCGGTGCAGACGCTTTCTGATAGAGAATACCAGAAGATGCGGGATGCGGCGATTGCTATAATGAGAGAAATAGGCGTTGAGACCGGTGGTTCAAATGTTCAGTTTGCCGTTGATCCTAAAACAGGCAGGATGGTTGTGATCGAGATGAATCCACGCGTCTCCAGAAGCTCTGCGTTGGCGAGTAAAGCTACAGGATTTCCGATAGCTAAATTTGCCGCAAAGCTTGCGGTGGGTTATACTCTCGATGAGATAAAGAATGATATTACTAAAGAAACACCAGCTTCATTTGAGCCGACAATTGATTATTGTGTAGTCAAGATACCTAGATTTACTTTTGAGAAATTTCCAGAAGCAGAAGATATTTTAGGTATCTCCATGAAGTCGGTTGGAGAAACTATGGCCATAGGTAGGACATTTAAAGAAGCGCTGCAAAAAGGATTGCGGGGCCTAGAAATTGGCCACCAGGGTTTAGACAATAAACGAAATTACAAGAAGATCCCTCAAGAAAAGTTAATTAGGCGACTGAAGATTCCCAATGCCTCAAGGATTTTCTATGTAAAATATGCCCTTCAAAGAGGGATGAGTATTGAGGAACTATTTGAGATCACAAAAATAGACCCATGGTTCTTAAGTAATATAGAAGATATTGTGGAGCTGGAGAAAAATATATGTAAGATGTGGTCTAAAAATAAGAAGTTAGATGTGGATTTATTAAGGAAGGTTAAGGAGTATGGTTTTAGTGATAGACAGATAGCAGATCTCGTTGGCTCAGATGAATTAGCTATCAGGAAAAAAAGGAAGAAATTAGGCATTGAGGCTACTTTTAAACTTGTAGATACTTGTGCTGCAGAATTCGAAGCCTATACGCCATATTATTACTCAACGTACGAATCAGAAGATGAGTCTAGGAAGTCAAAAAGTAAGAAAATCATGATTTTAGGTGGAGGTCCAAATAGGATTGGTCAAGGTATTGAATTCGACTATTGCTGTTGTCATGCTTCTTTTGCGCTTAAGGAATTGGGCTTCGAGACCATAATGGTCAACTCTAATCCCGAGACTGTATCTACAGATTACGACACTTCAGATAAATTGTATTTTGAGCCGCTAACCTTTGAAGATGTAATGAATATTATTGATAAAGAAAAACCAGATGGTGTGATTGTTCAATTTGGAGGACAGACACCGCTTAATTTAGCCAGAAGTCTAGAAAAGGCGGGCGCACCTATAATTGGCACATCTGTTAAGTCAATTGATAGAGCTGAAAATAGAGATCAATTTGCCAGGGTATTAAATAAATTAAAGATTAAGCAGTCACCAAACGGTTCTGCATTCACAAAACAAGAAGCCAAGAAGATCGCCAGAGAAATTGGTTATCCTGTATTGGTTAGGCCATCTTACGTCTTAGGTGGAAGGGCTATGAAAATAGTCTACAATGAAACTTCATTAGTTAGTTTTATGAAAGAAGCACAAAAGGTTTCAAGCGAGCATCCTGTATTGATAGACAAATTCTTAGAAGACGCAATTGAAGTAGATGTGGATGCGGTATCAGATGGTGAAAATACTGTAATAGGTGGCATTATGGAGCACATTGAAGAAGCAGGTGTGCATTCTGGAGATTCAGCTTGTGTACTACCGCCGCATACATTAGGTGATGAAATTATTGAAACCATAAGACAAAATACATATGCGTTATCAAAAGAGTTAAAAGTAAAAGGCCTACTCAATATTCAATTTGCCATAAAGAATGATTCGGTTTATGTATTAGAGGTTAACCCTAGGGCTTCCCGGACAGTTCCCTTTGTAAGTAAAGCCACGGGCGTTCCTTTAGCAAAGATAGCAGCTAAAGTCATGATTGGTAGAAAATTGACTGAACTTGGATTTACGCAAGAAAAAATAGTAGAGCATTTTTCTGTTAAAGAATCTGTATTGCCATTTTCAAGATTTTCAGGAGTCGATATACTGCTTGGGCCAGAGATGAAGTCAACGGGAGAAGTTATGGGGATTAATTCTTCTTTTGGCATTGCCTTCTATAAGTCTCAGGTGGCAGCTGGTTCACCTTTGCCAACAAAAGGAAAGATATTTATTAGTGTAAAAAACAGCGATAAGAGAAATATGGTTTTTATTACCGAGAGGCTTGTGGGTATGGGCTTTGAGATAGTTGCCACAAAAGGGACGTCTAAGGCACTACGCTCTAATAATATTAAAGCAGAAATAGTAGCAAAGATTGGAGAAGGTAGTAAGAAAATTTTAGACCTTATTAAAAAAGGTCAAATAAATTTAATTATTAATACCCCTTCAGGTCCCAGAGGGCAGTCGGATATGAAGCTGATTAGAAATTCAGCAGTTGTGCATGCTATACCTGTCATTACTACTATTCAGGGCGCTCAAGCTGCTGTACATGGGATAGAGTCAGCAATTAAAGGTGATTTAGGGGTAAAATCTATACAAGAATATATAGGTAAGAATTAATTTAATAAGAATTTTGAATTATCGAGGTAGAAAATGATAGAAGCAAAAATATTTATTACATTAAAGAAGACAGTGGCTGATCCTCAGGGATTGACTATCAAGCACGCATTGGAATCTTTAGGTTTCAATGAATTAGGCGATGTGCGTATTGGAAAGTTGATTACACTCAAACTTAAAACAAATAATAAAAATGATTCAAAAAAACAAATTGATGAGATGTGTAAAAAGCTTTTAGCCAATCCAGTCATAGAAGATTATAGTTTCCAGATAAGTGAGGCCTAAGTGAAATTTGGCGTTGTAGTATTTGCAGGCTCAAATTGCCAACAGGATTGTTTTTACGTAGTAAAAGACGTGCTTAAGCAACCTGTTAAGTACATTTGGCATAAAGATACTTCATTAGATGACATTGATTGTATAGTGCTCCCTGGTGGTTTTAGTTATGGCGATTACTTAAGAACAGGCGCAATAGCCAGGTTTTCTCCCATAATGGAGGCAATAATTAATTTTGCTAAAAAAGGCGGGCTAGTAATTGGAATATGCAATGGTTTTCAGATATTGCTTGAGGCAGGATTGCTACCCGGAGCTATGTTAAGAAATACTAATTGTCATTTTATATGTAAGTATGTGTATACAAAAACTGAAAATATAAAAACGCCATTTACAAATCTTTGCAAAAAGAATCAAGTATTAAAAATTCCCATCGCTCATAATGAGGGCAATTACTACATTGATAGAGATGGATTAAATGATTTAAAGAAGAATGATCAGATTGTCTTTCGCTATTGCGACATCGATGGAAAGGTAGATAAAGATTGTAATCCAAATGGTGCTTTGGAAAATATCGCTGGTATTGTAAATAAAGATGGAAATGTTTTAGGTATGATGCCGCATCCTGAGAGAAGCTTTGAAGAAGAATTAGGCTCAAAAGACGGAGTTTTAATTTTCCGCTCAATAATTAAATGGGCAGAGAGCAGATAATATGGTTAAGCCAGATGTTTATCATTCATTAGGCCTGAGTGATAGTGAGTATCAAAAAATTTTAGATATTCTCAAACGAGAACCCTCCTCAACAGAGTTAGCTATGTTTTCTGTTGAGTGGTCCGAGCATTGCGGATATCCATGTTCGCGCAATTTATTAAAACTTCTACCTAAGACCGGAAAATACCAGGTTTTAATAGGCGAAGATTCAGGTGGAATTATTGTAGGTGATATTGCAATAGTCTTTAAAATGGAGAGCCATAACCATCCATCGCAAGTCGAGCCAAAACAAGGCGCAGCCACAGGCGTGGGTGGAATAATAAGAGATATATTTACAGCAGGCACAAGACCCATTGCATCTTTAAACTCTTTGAGGTTTGGTCCACTATCAGAGCCTTACAACAAATATCTTCTAAAAGGCGTAGTTGATGGAATACAATTTTACGGAAATTGCATTGGGGTGCCGACTGTTGGCGGTGAAATATATTTTGACAAGTGTTATAGCGGCAACTGTCTTGTTAATGCAATGAGTATTGGTATCGCCGATAAGAATAAATTAGCTAGAGCGCGCGCTTTCGGCACTGGTAACTCAATTATGTATGTTGGATCGAGCACTGGCAGAGATGGGATTGGCGGCTGTAGTGTATTGGCATCTAAAGAATTTAAGGAAAACGAGGAAAAAAGGCCAACAGTTCAAATTGGTGACCCATTTACTGAAAAATGTCTTATTGAGGCCACATTAGAGGCAATCGATACGGGTCACATCATAGGAATTAAAGATATGGGTGCAGCGGGACTTACCTGCTGCACAAGCGAAATGGCCTCAGCTGGAAATTCCGGTATAGAGATAGAGCTTCAATTAGTTCCCCGAAGTGAAGCCAATATGCAGCCTTGGGAAGTAATGATGTCAGAATCTCAGGAGCGAATGCTTGTATGCGTTAAAAAAGGAAGAGAAAGAGAGATAGAAACAATATTTAAAAAGTGGGAGTTAAATGCAGTTGTAATTGGCAAGGTTACTGATGATGGTATTGTACGTATTAAAGATGAAGGCAGGGTTGTAGCCGAAATACAGGCACACTCTTTAACACAAGCGCCCACTTACAATATCCCATCTAAAGAACCAGAATATTTAAATAGGCTACGCAAATTAGATTTAAACAAAATTATCGAGCCAAAAGATTATAATGAAGTTTTATTAACACTTTTGGCATCCGCGTCTATTGCGAGCAAAAAATGGGTATATGAGCAGTATGATCATATGGTACAAACTAATACAATAGTGTTGCCGGGATCAGATGCAGCTGTTATTAGACTAAAGGGAACTAACAAAGCCATTGCTGCTACTAGTGATTGCAATAGTCTTTATTGTTATCTCAATCCATATAGAGGAGCGCAGATTGCAGTTACAGAGGCAGCAAGAAATTTAGTCTGCTCTGGTGCTGAGCCCGCAGCCGTTACTGATTGCCTTAATTTTGGTAATCCGGAAAAACCAGATAGATTCTGGCAATTTAAAAATTGCGTAGAGGGAATTGCCAATGCATGTAAATTTTTTAATATACCTGTCGTAAGCGGTAATGTTTCGTTTTACAATGAAAGCCCTAAGGGCCCAATCTATCCAACACCTACAATTGGAATGATCGGGATTATCGACAATGCCAATCGAGCGTGCACTCAGTATTTTAAAAAAGAAGATGATATAATCATTCTTTTAGGTAGTTGCAAAGGCGAATTAGGGGGCAGTGAATATTTAAAAGAAATACATGGCCAGATTAAAGGCGATGCCCCCAATTTAGACCTTAAATTAGAACAGGCAGTACATAAAGCAACTCTAGAATCTATTAGGCAAGGACTGGTTAATTCCGCACACGACTGCTCTGAGGGAGGATTAGCAGTTGCCTTGGCTGAGTGTTGCATCTCAAATGAAGAAAATATGATTGGAGCGGCTATTGATAATTTAAATTTTGATATTAGAAATGATGCTGTTCTTTTTGGTGAATCCCAGTCAAGGATTATTCTTTCTTGTAATGAAAGAAACCTCGATAAAATCAGAAGCATTGCTACAAAATTTAATGCACCTTTTCGTATAATAGGCAGAATAGGCGGTAAAGAATTTAAGATATTGAGCCAAGGTAATGAGTTAATTAACATACCTCTTGAGAAGTTATCAAAAGAATGGGCAGACTCATTACAATCGTTAATTATGACCTAGGAAGGCTTATATGTGTGGAATATTTGGAATATCAAATCATAAGGATGCAGCAAGGTTGACTTATCTTGGCCTTTATGCCTTACAGCATAGAGGAGAAGAGAGCGCGGGGATAGTCGTACGTAACGGCAAAAAACTAAAATATCATAAAGGCATGGGCTTGGTAAGCGATGTCTTCGGCGAAGACCGAATTAAACTACTGCGCGGTACTTTGGCTGTCGGTCACAATCGCTATTCCACTACCGGCTCAAGCAGCATCAAGAATATTCAGCCATTTTTTGTCAGTCACAGAAAAAAAATCATTGCCATTGCCCATAACGGGAATCTTACTAATACCTTTAAATTAAGAAACGAAATGGAAGAAAAAGGTTCAATTTTCCAGACTACTATGGATTCTGAAATCATAGCTCATCTTTTGGCAAGCCCAGAGAAAAAAGACATAAAGGAGATTGTTGGCTGGGCGCTTTCTCAATTAGAAGGCGCTTACTCATTAGTTTTAATGCTGAATAATCTATTAATTGGGGCAAGAGATTCTTATGGTTGGCGGCCTTTATGTCTAGGAAAGCTCGATGGATCATATGTATTGGCAAGTGAAACTTGTGCTTTGGACCTAATCCAGGCTAAGTATATCCGAGATATTGAGCCGGGCGAAATTGTATTTATTAATAAAGACAAGCTCGAGTCGATTAAACCATTCGCTAAAAATAAATGCGCGCATTGTATTTTTGAATACATTTATTTTGCCCGGCCAGACAGCAACATTTTTGAAAATAATGTTTATCGTACCCGCAGACAATTAGGAGCGCAATTAGCCGAAGAGTATCCAGTAGATTGTGATTTAGTAACTCCAATTCCTGATTCCGGAGTTTATGCATCGATTGGTTATGCAGAAAAGAGCGGCATCCCGTTTGAGATGGGAATGATTAGGAATCATTACGTGGGAAGAACTTTTATTCAGCCTTCGCAGTTTATCAGGGATTTTAAAGTAAGGATAAAATTGAATCCGATAAAAGATGTTTTAGAAGGAAAACGCGTAGTTATAGTTGAAGATTCCATTGTGCGCGGAACTACAAGCAAGGCCCGCGTTAAAAGCCTGCGAGAAGCCGGCGCTAAAGAAGTGCATATGCGCATAAGTTGTCCGCCGCTAAAATTCCCTTGTTTCTACGGAATAGATTTCCCAACCAAAAAAGAACTTATTGCTTCCAAACACTCAATAGATTGGATTAGGGATTTTATTGGCGTAGATAGTCTTAAATATTTGAGTCTTGAAGGTATGCTTGGCGCCATGCCTTTAGCAAAAGATAAATTTTGTACAGCTTGTTTTAATGGAGAATATCCAACAGAATTACCCAAGAGGTTAGGTAAGAATATTTTGGAGGGACGTTAAAATGTCAAAATATATTTTTATAACTGGTGGAGTTGTTTCGAGTTTAGGTAAAGGAATTGCTTCTGCTTCTATAGGTAAACTTTTGGAAGCTAGAGGATTGAAAGTTACGCTCATTAAATGTGATCCTTATTTAAACGTTGATCCTGGTACAATGAATCCATTTCAACACGGAGAAGTCTATGTCACTGATGATGGCGCTGAGACCGATTTGGATTTAGGTCACTATGAGCGTTTTACAAATGCTAAACTTACCAAAGATAATAATATTACTACAGGTAAAGTTTATTACTCAGTAATAACTAGAGAGAGGCGTGGTGATTATTTGGGTAAGACCGTACAAATCATCCCTCATATCACCGATGAGATTAAGAAGAGTATTAAAAAAGTTGCACATGAACGGAATGTAGATATTGTGCTTGTAGAAATAGGAGGTACTGTTGGCGATATCGAAAGCCTACCATTTTTAGAGGCGATAAGACAGTTGCGTCAAGAAGTAGGGCCTGCCTACGCGGTTAATATACACGTTACGCTTATTCCTTATATAAAAGCCGCCGGAGAAATAAAAACTAAACCTACCCAGCACAGCACAGGCACGCTTCGGGAAATTGGCATTATTCCCGATATTTTGTTGTGCCGTTCAGAAAAGCCCATACCAAAAGAGGCAAGGGAGAAGATTGCCCTTTTTTGTAATGTTGATAAAGAGGCGGTTATCCCTGCACCTGATGTCAAACATATCTATGAGGTTCCCGTAACTTTTAAAAAAGAATTTCTAGATAATCTTATATTGCGTAAATTAAATTTAAAGTGCGAAGAAAATAATTTAGGAGAATGGGAAGGATATGTTTTAAAGAGATTAAAAGAGCCAACTAAAAAGGTAAAGATTTCTGTTGTCGGTAAGTATATTGCTCTCCAAGATGCTTACAAATCAATTTATGAGGCATTGGTCCACGGTGGTATTGCAAATGATGCAGAGGTTATTATTAACAGAGTTGACTCTGAGGAGATAGAAAAGGACGGCGCAGAAAAATATCTTAGAGATTCTCAAGGCGTACTCATACCCGGTGGTTTCGGCCATAGGGGCATTGAAGGAAAAATTAAGGCAGTCCAATATGCTAGAGAAAATGAAATTCCATTCTTTGGCATTTGTTTAGGAATGCAGGTCGCGGTAATTGAATTTGCCAGGAAGGTCTGCGGATTAAAGAATGCGAACTCAACAGAGTTCAATAAAAAGACGCCACACCCAGTGATTAGCTTATTAGAGGAGCAGAAGAAGATAAAGAATATGGGTGCCACAATGCGATTAGGTAAATACACTTGTAAATTAGGCAAGAGCACAAATAGTTATAAAGCCTACAAAAAACAAAAAACAAATGAACGCCATAGACACAGATACGAGTTTAATAATAAATACAAAGAGATCATGTCTAAACGGGGATTTGTTTTTTCAGGCATTAACCCAGAAAGAGACCTGGTTGAGATAGTCGAGCTTAGAGATCACCCTTGGTTTGTTGCCTGTCAATTCCATCCTGAATTCAAATCGAAGCCCGATAAAGCACACCCTTTATTCAGAGATTTTATAAAATATTCCTTAAAATTGAAAAATAATCAGTAACATGTCTACCTCGGAAGAGAGGACATTTCTTAATTTCTTCTTTCGCAAACAGTTAGGTTGTTTCCAGACAGAAAATACCGGACAAAACGGACAAATTTCGAGCCTTTAATCGTTAATATCTGTCTAAAATACCTCTCTAAATCTCAATTATTCTTGTAATATGGCCGATATAGGGAATAATATAGGTAACTATTTCTGAGAGGGCCCTATTTCTGTGATGCGAGAGGGGAGTTAAATTTCCAGGATGTCCATTTGGGCGTCCTGGAAATTTTTATTTCCTATGAGGAGCGAGAACTGTGCCGCAGGCACAAGGTTCGCAGTCGAGCACTGTGTTTATGAGTATTGCGAGCAGCCCCGCCAAAGGCGGGGAGTCTTCGCGGGGGAGCCAGTTAATAAATTACAGCGCACCAAATTAACTGTGTTGTGCTGTAATGAGTTATAGAAAGGCCATCTTTAAAAAGGTGGCCTTTTTGATTGGGGTGTCACTCGAGACACTGCACCATTAAAAAAAGTTTCATTTTTCTTCTTGACAGATATCGAATTGTTGTGTATACTTGATAATGGGAACCGTTTTCATTAAGGAGATTAAGATGCCAGGTAGACATGGAAGAGGAGGGCCACCGTGGTGGTCAGGAAGAATCCGGGAATGTGGCTATAGGTTAACTATACCACGAGAAACTATTCTTGGTATCCTTGGCAAGACGACAGAGCATTTAAGTGCAGAAGATATATATGGGCAAGTACACAAGATCTATCCCAGCATTGGCCTGACTACTGTTTATCGTACCTTAGAACTTTTGGTTCATTTAGGGTTAATATTTAAGTTTGATTTTGGGGATGGTAGATCGAGATATGAATTAACGGAGGGTCCTAAAGGTGCTAGACATCACCATCATTTAGTATGCACAGATTGCGGGAGAGTTGTAGATTATACTGATTTTATAGACGAGGAGATAGAGTTGTTGAATCAGACCGAAAGAGGGTTATCGAAGAAGTATAATTTTAAGATCACTAATCATTTAATTCAGTTTTATGGATTATGTGATCAGTGCCGAGCAAAAAAGAAGTAATATTTTTTTTGCAGAGTAAATGAAAATGATTATCATTAACAAGAAGGGGGGTGAGTGAGATGCCAGGGTTTGACGGAACAGGTCCTCAAGGAACAGGGTCTATGACAGGTGGCGGCAGAGGTTATTGCGCAGTGCCGATCAATGAGCAGGCAGGGCCAGCTGGTGGTAGGTTCTTTGGTGGAGGTCGAGGCAGAGGTTGGGGTCGAGGCAGAGGTTTGGGTCGAGGTAGAGGTTGGAGAAATTCTAATCTTCCAGAATTAACACCTAAACAAGAAGTGGGCATGTTAAGGGATCAGGCTGAGATGATTAAGCAACAACTTGGTGATATCCAGAGTCGCATAAGCACATTGGAAAAAGTTCAGGCAGAAAGCAGTGATTAAACTAGTGGATGGGGAATAGGTAGTTTAAGCACATGGGCTATCTATTCCTTATCCAGATTTCTAATTCGGAGGAATAGTTATGAGAGTAGCAATATCTACAGATGGAAATTATGTATCTGCACATTTTGGAAGATGTCCATCTTTCACTATTGTAGATATAGTTAATGGAGGAAACGCTACGATTCAGGAAGTTGTAGACAATCCTGGCCATCAGCCAGGCTTTATACCTGAATTTTTGCATCAAAAGGAAGTCAATTGTATTGTAGCCGGAGGTATGGGTATGCGAGCTCAAGGATTGTTCGATGAGTTTGGTATTCAGGTGATTATAGGTGTCAGCGGAAAAGTAAATGAGGCTATAGAGCAACTCAAAAAAGGAACATTAAAGGGCGGTGAGAGTCTTTGTAAGCCAGGAGCAGGTAAGGGATATGGCTTAGACAAGGCTTCATGTGATCATCCGCATCAGGAAAAATGTGACCACTAAGGGAGGAGAAGCAGATGAAAATTTGCGTAACTGCACAAGGAGATAACTTAGATGCAGCAGTCGATCCAAGATTCGGTCGGTGTCAATACTTCATAATGGTAGATTCAGAAACACTGAGTTTTCAAGCGATTCAAAATCCAAATATAGAAACAATGGGAGGAGCAGGTATCCAATCAGCTCAGCTGGTGGCAACACAAAAGGCAAAGACAGTTTTAACTGGTAATGTTG
>JBHPGU010000006.1:0-73729 GCA_042570265.1 Candidatus Omnitrophota bacterium
ATTACTTACGAATGAAAGATTTTGATGAAGAAGGTGGAACCAATCAAATAATCTCACGAGATGGGTTTTTACAGTTTCCAGATGGCCCTGTAGCGATAGGAAATTACAGCAATAATAATGCTTTTCTTGCTGGTTTAAGTCCAGCTCCAGCATATGGAGATTTAGTGCTAGAAGGTCTTTATCTCTTTTATGCACGTCGGGATAGTTTTGAGGATATTATTTTCCAGTCTGAGAGGTACTGGCGAAATATTACTTCCACTGGGGGGTGTGAGACTGTGGTTGAAACCAAAACAGTAACTGGTTGCATTAATCGTGAGGCAGTGATGGTTAACATGATGGGGTATTCCTTTAATTATAATTCTGGAGATGCGCATATAGACAATGTATCGGTGAGTTTTAGTAAACCTCTTCTTACATGGGTCGACGGAGTAGTTTCATTTAGCATTTATATTTGTTACTATGAAAACGCAGCGAATGAAAATTATTCTGCTTACATATATTATACAGTTTTATGCTGGTAAGTTAGAAATTTAATCCCTGTAATAAATTGAGGATATAAACGGAAAAGTAATTTAGGAGGGTGTATGCTTAAGATTTATTATGACAACGACGCTGATTCAGGAATTTTAAAAGATAAGATCGTGGCCATTATCGGTTATGGTATTCAAGGCAGAGGCCAGGCGCTATGTCTGCGCGATTCGGGCATTAATGTTATTGTTTCAGAATTAGAAGACACACCGAATTATGAACAGGCAAAGCAAGATGGCTTTTCACCCCTGAGTGCAAGCGATGCCGCCAAGCAAGCCGATATTATTCAGATCTTGACCCAAGATCACGTCCAGGCAAAAGTCTACAAGGATTCTATCAAGCCAAATCTAAAAAAAGGTAAGGCTTTGGTGTTTTCGCACGGATTTAATATCAGATTCAAGCAGATAAAGCCGCCGAAAAAAGTAGATGTGCTTATGGTCGCTCCTAAAGGGCCCGGAGCTTTGGTAAGAAGGATGTATGAAGAAGGTAAGGGCGTTCCTTCACTCCTAGCTATCTTTCAGGATGCATCTGGCCAGGCAAAGCAAATAGGCCTGGCTTATGCAAAGGCAATAGGCGCGACAAAGGCAGGCGTAATTGAGACCACCTTTGAAGAAGAGACTGAAACAGATCTTTTCGGTGAGCAGGCAGTCTTATGCGGCGGAGTTACCGAATTAATTAAAGCCGGCTTTGATACTCTGGTGGAGGCTGGATATCAGCCCGGGATCGCCTATTTTGAGGTACTGCATGAATTAAAGCTGATTACGGATTTAATCCAGGAACATGGAATCTCCGGAATGCGTCGAAAAGTCTCCAATACAGCTTGTTATGGAGATATTACTCGCGGCCCTAAAATTATTACAGATAAGACCCGCAAGACGATGCAGAAGATGTTAAAAGATATCTGCTCTGGCAAGTTTGCTCGCGAGTGGATTAAGGAGAATGAAGATGGAAGGCCTAATTTTAACAAACTAATGGAAGAAGGGGATAAACATCAGATCGAGGAGGTTGGGAAGAAGCTTCGTGAGATGATGCCCTGGATGCGCAAATAGATTCGGACCCCACACTCACGTGTGGGGAATATTCGACAGAAGAAAGCCGGAAGAATACCCCATACGGAAGTACAGGGATGATAATTAGAAAAAATGGATAAAATTACAATATTCGACACAACGCTAAGAGATGGTGAGCAGGCACCAGGTGCGAGCCTAAACAAAAAAGAAAAGCTGGAGATAGCTCAACAGCTGCAGCGTCTGGGCGTTGATGTCATCGAGGCAGGGTTTCCTATCGCCTCTAAAGGTGATTTTGAGGCGGTAAAGTTGGTCGCTTCTAAGATTAAGGGCGCGACTATCTGCGGCTTGGCTCGTTCTCTAAAAAAAGATATTGATGCAGCTTTCGGAGCGGTAAAAGTAGCTAAGTCTAATGCGCGCATTCACGTTTTTTTGGCCACTTCCAAGATTCATATGAAGTATAAGCTAAAAAAGGCTGAGCATGAGATCTTGAGATTGGCCATAGAAGCTGTGCGCTATGCGAAGAAGAAAGTAGGGGATATACAATTTTCTCCTGAGGACGCTTCGCGCTCAGATAGGGAATTTCTTTACAAAATAATCGAACGGGTTATTGATGCAGGCGCAACTACAGTTAATATTCCTGATACTGTGGGTTATGCTGATCCTCAGGAATTCGGTTCATTGATTCGCGGCATCAAAGAAAATGTGCCTAACGTGGATAAGGCTGTAATCGCTGTGCACTGCCATAATGATTTGGGGTTGGCAGTAGCAAATTCACTTTCGGCGATAAAGAATGGCGCGCGTCAGGTCGAATGCACAATAAATGGAATTGGTGAGCGCGCCGGGAATGCCTCTATGGAAGAGATCGTTATGGCTATCAAGACACGTAGAGATACGTTTGCCGGAGTAACTTCCTCCATCAAGACAAAAGAAATTTATAAGACTTCCCGTCTGGTTAGCCGCTTGACCGGTTTTGTCGTGGCTCCCAATAAGGCCATAGTAGGCTTGAATGCTTTTAGGCATGAGTCAGGGATACACCAGGATGGGGTCTTAAAAGAGAGGCAGACATACGAGATTATAAAACCTAAAGACGTAGGTTTTATGGAGTCTAATATTGTCCTGGGTAAGCATTCCGGCAGGCACGCGTTTTCTGACAGATTGAAATCTCTAGGGATTAAATTGAATTCTAAAGAAATCGACCATGCTTTCAAGAAGTTTAAAGAACTTGCGGATAAGAAGAAGACCGTCTACGACGATGATCTATATTCTATAGTCGAGGAAGAGATAAAGACTACTCCTAAGGTCTGGCAGTTGGTCGACTTTAAGGTTGATTGTGGAACTAATATCGCCCCACAGGCGGTGATAAAACTAAAGTCTAGGGGTAAGAGCTATGAGGCTGAATCTAGCGGTGACGGTCCTATAGATGCTTGCTATAAGGCGATTGAGAAGACAGTCGGCATAAAGGCCCGGCTTCAGGATTATCATATCGACTCTATTACTTCAGGAAAAGACGCCCTGGGCGAGGTTAGCGTGAAGATGGCCGCGAAAAATAAGTCAGTTGTGGGTAGAGGAGCCAGTACAGATATTATCGAGGCTTCAGTTAAGGCTTATATAGAGGCGGTTAATAAGATAGTCGCCAAATGAACATTGTCCCTTGCCTAAGCGCTTGTAAATTTCATCCTGAAATTTACTGCGCAGGCTTCGCCCTGAGAAATTCAAAGAATTTCTCAGGATTAGTCCTATACAATCTTGCAGATTGTGTAGGAGGATTAATTCGACCAAAAGACTTACGTTCACTTGCGTTCCGTAAGTCATGGTCTCATTAAAAATGAAGCAAGACAGCCTGGTGTTTATAATCTTTGGCTTTAGCATCATCGCAGTCTTAGTAGTAGCTGTGAGGGGTAATCTATTCCAGGATGTCGACGATATGGTAAGCTCTTTGAAAATCGGAGCGCATAATTTCGAGTACCAACTCATCCCGGACAGGGGCATGCCCTTGCTGGTTGTGAATAAGGAATATGGCTTAAGGCAACTATACCCAGCTTTTTTTAATAGGCTGTCTAAGGCGGATTGGCAGGAGTTCTGGGATATCATATATGGTATCCATCCTTTAATAAATTTTGAAAATAAGATGTTAGCTCCGGCTGATCGTAACCTTAGTATTGTAGAAATCAAAAGTGTCTTAGTAAAGCGCTATCCGGAGATATTCTCTGGATTTAGCGCAGAACACTGGAAGTTGTTCTGGAAAGAGATCAAAGGCGTAACTGATTATTCGATAAAGGGTGCCGGTGGAGATGAGTGGTCAAAAAAACAGAAGGCCCGGTCTGATAGAAGATTAGATCAGAAGGTCAAGCAGGACAAGGAACGAATTTCCTCAACCATTCAGGACGTAAGAGAGACAATAGGAAAATAAAAAAGATTTAATATAAATGGCCAGTAAGAGAAGAGTTTATGGTTTAATTGGATATCCGGTGAAACACAGCCTTTCCCCCGTAATGCATAATGCCGCATTTAAGGCCTTAGGCATAGATGCGCATTATGAGCTCTTTGAAGTAAAACCCCAAGATTTAAATTCATTCCTTGATTCGTTAGATGATCGAGAAATAGATGGTCTCAACGTAACTATTCCCCATAAGATAAGAACAAGGGAAATATTAGAAAAGAAATTTCCTTTTGATTGGGACGTAAAAGAAATAAATAAATATTTACATTACGTTAAGTTATCCGGTGCAATAAATACTATAAAAAGGAACGGAGATAGGTTAGATTCTTGGAATACAGATGCTGAGGGTTTTTCAGAGTCTTTAGAGGAAGATTTAAAATTCAAGACTAAAGATAAGAATGTTCTTCTTCTTGGATGTGGAGGGGCTGCTAGGGCTATTATTGCTAGCTTAAGCTGGAGGAATACAAAAATTAAAAAAATATTTATAAATGATATTAGCGACATTGCGTTAAATTCAGCAAAGGAATATTTTTTGCAAGCCTCAGAGTACTTAAAGCATTTTTCAGTAGAAAATTTAGAATTTATCTCTAGCAAAAAAATACCAGAAGTTATAAATGTTTGCCAATTATTAGTAAATGCAACACCTGTTGGCATGAAAGAAGATGACCCAGTAGTTATTGATAAGGAATTATTCCATAAAGATTTATCGGTTTATGATATAGTTTATTGTCGCAACCGAAAAACAAAATTGATAGAAGATGCAGAATCCCGTAACTTACCATGTGTTAATGGATTAAGGATGCTTTTGCATCAAGGCATGCTCTCATTCGAAATATGGACCAATAAAAAAGCACCTCAGGAGGTAATGTGGAAAGCTTTATCCTTTCAAATTTCGACAAAATAGGTATATATTTTTTTGTTCTTGCTTTAGGTCTATGTGTGGGTAGTTTTTTGAATGTTTGCATATATCGGATGCCTCGGGAAGAGTCGATCGTTAAGCCGCCGCGTTCGCACTGTCCTAAGTGTAAAAAGATGGTTACCTGGTATGATAATATTCCTTTGTTGAGTTTCTTGTTTCTAGGCGGTAAGTGCAGGAATTGTAAGACAAAGATTTCCTTTCAGTATTTTATTGTAGAGTCGCTTACAGGAATTATGTTTTTGTTGCTCTATAGAAGTTTTGGCCTTAATTGGGCCACATTGATTTATATTATTTTTGTTTGCGGATTGATTGTAGCGACTTTCGTCGATTTTAATTTCCGCATTATTCCGGATGAGATAAATATCGGCGGCATCATCTTGGCATTAATACTTAGCCTGGCCTATCCTCAGCTGCACAATGCCCCTAATCATCTTTTAGGGCTCCTTAGGTCATTTGTAGGTATGATAGTTGGAGGGGGTATAATATATTTAACTGGAGTATTTGGAGATTTTGTCTTCAAGAAAGAGACGATGGGTGGCGGAGATGTTAAATTGCTGGCTATGATCGGCGCTTTCTTGGGTTGGCAGATTGCTATTTTGACATTTTTTATAGCGCCGCTGATTGGTGCTGTAGTAGGAATTATTATTAAGATAAAGACGAAGAGCAGCTTGATCGCTTACGGTCCGTATTTATCGATTGCTTCGGTTATCGCCTTATTTTGGAATGAGCCAATTATTAATTGGATCCTTTATAGGTAGTAAAAATATTTCCCGACTCATAAGCAGCTGCGAAAATTTGTTCCAAATTTTCTTGCATTCGTCGGGATTAATTCACACATATAACTTACGTCATCTTTGATTCCGTAAGTTATGCGCTCATTAAGGAGGTTTAATATGTTAAGATTTCTGACGGCTGGAGAATCTCACGGAAAAGCTTTGATAGGTATTTTAGAAGGTATGCCAGCAGGATTAAAGATAGATAAGCCTTTTATCGATAAGGAGCTCACCAGAAGACAGTCCGGCTATGGCCGGGGAGGCCGCATGAAGATCGAAAAGGACAAGGTGGAGATCATCAGCGGCGTGATGAAATCTGTGACCATAGGCAGTCCTATAGGGCTATGTGTCAGGAATAAGGATTTTAGCATAGACAAGTTAGCTCCTTTGTATTTTCCCAGGCCAGGGCATGGAGATTTGGCTGGCGGTATCAAATACGACTTTAATAATTGTCGCTGTGTATTGGAGAGGGCTTCTGCCAGAGAGACAGCTATGCGCGTGGCCATAGGTGCGATATGTAAGACGTTGTTAGGTAAATTTAAGATTAAGGTCTCCAGCCAGATTTGTTGTATTGGTGCAGAATTTAAACAGGACAAAATCAAAAAAGCTATTGATCGGGCAAAGAAGAATAGGGATACGTTGGGTGGTATCTTTGAAATTATTGTAAAAGGCGCGCCCGTAGGGTTGGGTAGCTATGTGCATTATGACAGAAAACTGGACGCAAGATTGTCTATGGCCTTAATGTCCATCCCGGCTATAAAAGCGGTAGAGATTGGCCTGGGGTTCGGTTGTACCGGCCAATTCGGCTCAGAGGTTCACGACGCGATTTATTATAGTAAGAACAAGGGATACTATCGGCTGACCAATAATGCCGGTGGCATAGAGGCAGGGGTAAGCAATGGCCAGGATATAGTGCTGCGCGTAGGTATGAAGCCGATTTCTACATTAGGTGACCCCCTGGATTCTATAGATCTTAGAAGTAAGAAACCACACAAGGCTCAAGTAGAGAGGTATGACACCTGTGCAGTCTATTCGGCAGGCGTAGTTTCAGAGTCAGTAGTCGCTTTTGAAATAGCTAGAGCGCTCCTGGAGAAATTCGGTTGCGATACCGTAAAAGAAGTTTCCCGGAATCTCGCTTCCTACCTAAATAATACCTAAAATCTCCTAACCTTTTAATTATCTAGCATTTCCGCCAGAAATTACGGAAATCCCCTTACCTATATATGCTTTTGTTTGACAGTCAGGCGTTGTTATGCTAAAATTTCAAAGATGCAAAATATCTACTTAGTTGGGTTTATGGCTACGGGTAAGACCTCTGTGGGTAGAGAACTGGCCAAACGGCTCAAAAGTGAGTTCTTTGATCTGGATGATTTGATCGAGCAAAGGGAAGGTATGGCTATTGTGGATATATTTAAGCAGAAGGGTGAGCCTTACTTTCGTAGGATTGAGAGCGGAATAATCAAAGAGGTCTCGCAAAAGAGCGATTTGGTAGTTGGTTGTGGTGGTGGAGCAGTAGTAGATACAGAGAATTTAGCTAGTTTAAAAAAGAGCGGGCTGATAATTTGCCTTAAAGCAGGCCCAGATACTATTTTAAGCCGTTCCCAAGGCACTGAACAGAGGCCGCTTCTAAATGTAGAAGATCCCCAGAGCCGCATCAAGGATTTACTCGCGAAGAGAGAACCGTTTTACAGTAAATCAGACCATATAATCGAGACGACAAAATTAGATATTAACGCTGTCGTAGAAAAGATTATCTTAATCCTCTAAATAAAAAAACTAAAAGCCATGAATGATTCTAAAGCTTTAGTACTGCTTAACATGATACCTTCTTTGGGAAGTATCTCTATAGCACGTTTGTTGAGCAGCTTTAATAAGCCTGGCCATATTTTTGAGGCCAGCAGAGACAGGTTATCAAGGGTAGAAGGGATTAGCGCAAGAAAGATCGGGGCGATAAAGAAAGCACAGCAAAATATCGATTTAGAGCGTGAACTAAGATTAGCCAGGGAAAACAACATAAAAATAGTCACCATATTAGACGGAGGCTACCCCGAAAACCTAAAGAATATATACGACCCGCCAGCTGTTTTGTATGTAAAGGGTGAGCTACGGGATTATGATTATAATAGTGTTGCTGTTGTGGGTTCGCGCAGAGCTTCGTTTTATGGCTTGTCCGCTGCTTCACATTTAAGTTCACAATTATGCTCGATGGGCATAACCGTGGTTTCTGGTCTGGCTAGGGGCATCGATACGGCTAGTCATAAGGGAGCCTTGAGCGCTAAAGGGCGCACAATCGCTGTGCTGGGTAGCGGACTTTTAAGATTATATCCAGCTGAAAACAAAAAGTTAGCAGAATCTATTTCCCAAGACGGAGCTGTGATTTCAGAGTTTAGCTTAGAGGTACCGCCACTACCGAGGAATTTCCCGCGCAGAAATCGAATAATTAGCGGAATCTCTTTAGGTGTTGTCGTGGTTGAGGCAGCGCGTAATAGCGGAGCGCTGATTACCGCAGATTCAGCTTTGCAGCAGTCCAGAGAAGTATTCGCAGTCCCCGGCAAGATGGATTCGCTTACTTCCGTGGGCTCGCATAGCTTGATTAAGCAAGGGGCAAAGCTTATCTCTAATGTCGATGATATAGTTGAGGAATTAGCGATTAAGTTTAGAGAATTCAGTGACGTTAAAATAAAAGAAGAAGATGCACTCGAAAAAGAAAGTTTAGATTTAGACACCGGTACAAAGAGTGTCTATGAGATGCTAACTAGGGAGCCGATACACATCGATGAAATATTGATGTCTACAAACATGGGTGTATCCCAACTCAGCTCTATACTCATGCAATTACAATTAAAGAAAATGGCCAAGGAACTTCCTGGTAAAAACTATATGAGGGCTAAATAATGGAAAAAAATCTCGTTATCGTAGAATCACCGGCTAAGGCAAGAACAATCACTAAATTCCTGAATAAGGAATTTTTGGTTATTTCTTGTATGGGCCACATCATAGACCTGCCTAAGAAGAAGTTGGGCGTTGAGGTAGAAGATGGCTTTAAAACTGATTATGTTGTGATACCCGGCAAGAAGAAGCTTCTTAGCGAATTAAAGAAAAAGGCTAAGGATAAAGACAGGGTGTATTTTGCCACAGACCCTGATAGAGAAGGAGAGGCTATTGGTTGGAATCTGAAGGAAAAATTGAAGGTCAAAAAGGGTAAGTTCTCCCGTGTGGTATTCCATGAAATCACCAAAAGAGCTATTCAGGAGTCATTCAAAGATCCTAGAGATTTCGATATCAATAAAATCCAGGCTCAGCAAGCCCGCCGCATTTTAGATAGGATTGTAGGATATTTTTTGAGTCCTCTGCTTTGGAAAAAGATCTCCCGGGGCTTAAGCGCAGGCAGGGTGCAGTCTATAGCCTTAAGGTTAATCGCCGAAAGGGAGAGAGAGATACAGAAGTTTATCCCGGAGGAATCCTGGAAGATAACGGCGCAGTTAAATAAAAAAGATCCAAAGACGAAGAAGGAAGAAGAGAGCTTCTCGGCTCGCCTGGATAAACAGAGCGGTAAAAAGATTGAGATAAAGAATAAACAAGGAGCAGATGACATAACAAAAGAAGTTCAGGAACAGAATTTCCAAGTAAAGGATGTGCAGGTCCAGCAAAAGAAGAAAAACCCGCTGCCTCCTTTCATAACTAGTTCACTGCAGCAGGATTCTTTTAATAAATTAGGGTATTCTACGACCAAGACCATGATCTTGGCACAGGGCCTATATGAAGGCATAGAGTTGGGTGAGGAGGGTTCTGTAGGCCTGATCACTTACATGAGAACAGATTCGACTCGCCTGGCCCAGGTGGCTATAGATGAAATACGAGAGTTCATTTTGGATAAATACGACAAGAACTATCTACCCGATAAGCCTAATGTCTATAAATCAAGAAAATCAGCACAGGAAGCTCATGAGGCTATTCGTCCCACGAGCCCTTCTAGGGAACCGCAAAAGATAAAGGAATATTTATCACCGGAGCAATATAGGTTATATGAATTGATTTGGAAGAGGGCCATAGCTTCTCAAATGAATCCAGCCCTATATGAATTTACTTCTGTGGATATAGGAGCCGGGGATTATATTTTTAAGGCCGGTGGTTCCAGGATATTGTTTAAGGGGTTTGGGGTGTTATATACTTTGAAAGATGACGATGAAGAAAAAACATTCCTGCCTAAATTAGCCGTGGGGGAAGAATTAAATCTAGAAAAAGTCATCCCATCTCAGCATTTTACAAAACCGCCTGCGCGCTATTCAGAAGGTTCGTTGGTAAAAGTATTGGAAGAGGATGGAGTGGGCAGGCCCAGTACCTATGCGCCGGTTATCCAGACCATTGTCTCGCGTGATTATGTGCGAAAGATAAAAGGTTATCTATTCCCCACTGAATTAGGGTTTAAGGTAATTGATTTATTGGTTGAATATTTTCCTGAAGTTATGAATGTAGAGTTTACTGCCCGCATGGAAGAGGAGTTAGACCGGGTCGAAGATGGAGGCTATAACTGGGTAAGCGTCTTAGATGAATTCTACCATCCTTTTAAGAAGAGGGTCGATTTCGCCAAGGATAATATAAAGAAAGAGATAATATTCGCAGATGAGGTTTGTGAAAAGTGCGGTAAGCAGATGGTTGTAAAATGGGGACGCAGAGGTAAGTTTCTTAGCTGTTCGGATTATCCGCGATGTAAGTTTTCTAAATCTATAACTACAGGAAAGATCTGCCCGGAATCGGATTGCGGAGGCGAGTTGATAGAGAGGCGCTCCGGTAAAGGCAGGACCTTTTTTGGTTGTTCAAATTTTCCTAAATGCAGATTTACCTCCAGTAAACTGCCGGATTAGAGGATTATTTAAAATTGGATAGGTTTATTGAAAAATTCTTGAGGTATTTAGAGATAGAACGCAACTGTTCTAAGCATACAATACTAAATTATAAATTTGACCTCTCTGATTTTAAAAAGTTCCTTGAAAGCAGGCCAGTTGAAGGAGTAGACTACCTGACTTTAAGAAAGTACCTTGTTTATTTAAAAGGGGTCAACCTGACCAATCGCACAATATCCAGGCGGATATCCTGCCTGCGCAGTTTTTATAAGTTTTTGTTTAGGGAAGGGCTTATAAAGAACAATCCAGTGGTGATGTTATCTTCTCCTAAGCAAGATAAGATGTTGCCGATTTTTTTGACCGAGAAGGAAGTTATAAAATTAATTGAAACACCAGATCCAGATACGCTCCAGGGTCAACGCGATCGGGCTATTTTAGAGACGTTTTACTCTACAGGTATGCGTGTTTCAGAGTTAGTATCTTTAAATATCGATAACATAGATTTTATCGGCTCGACCGTAAAGGTCTTAGGCAAGGGCAAAAAAGAGAGAATGCTGCCTATCGGCGATAAGGCCATAGGCGCGATAAATAAATATTTATCAGGTAGGAATACTGATAAAAAAGCCAGGAAAGAGACAAAGATACTTTTTTTAAATAAAAATATAAGGCGCCTCTCTGATAGGGGCGTAAGAAAGATTATCGATAAGCACATACGTAGTGCTAGTTTAAGATCCGGGATATCGCCGCATACCTTAAGGCATTCTTTTGCTACTCACCTCCTAGATCGAGGGGCAGATTTAAGGTGTGTGCAGGAACTACTTGGCCACGCTAACCTTTCTTCAACACAAATTTACACTCATTTAACAACCGAAAGACTCAAGAGCGTTTATAAAAAAGCTCATCCGAGGGCCTAAAATGAAGATCATGCTAATTTTGTACGATATTATCTCAATTCTGCTAACTCCTTTTTATCTGGCCTCTTTGATATTTAGAAATAAGTTCAGCTGGGAAGTCTTTGCGCGTTTTAAATTTATAGATAAAAAAGTATTAGAGGCAATTGACGGCAGAGATGTTATTTGGCTGCACGCGGTAAGTTTAGGCGAGGTCTCTACATGCAAAAGCCTTATCAAGCAGTTAAGCTTAAGGTATCCCCAATCGATCATCTTGGTATCTACGATTACCACCACTGGCAGGACATTGGCTCAGAGCATATCCAAGGATAACATCTTGAGCCTGTATATGCCTTTTGATTTTAGTTTCCTTATAGGCTCTTTTATCAAAAGGATAAAGCCCAGGTTGCTCGTCTTGCTCGAGACTGAACTCTGGCCAAATCTGCTATATTATTCCCAGAAGCTCAACGTGCCTACCATAGTCTTAAATGCCAGGCTTTCTGATCGTTCGTTTGGCAAGTATCGTATGTTTAGTTGGTTTATGAGGATGTTGACTAAAAAGATAAGGCTGATCTGCGTCCAGTCAAACTTAGATAAAAGTAGATTTTTAGAGCTAGGTATTGATAGTGAGCGGGTACGGGTAACGGGGAATATGAAATTTGATGCTATCGAAGAATTTGATCTAAAACAATTATCCCAGCTGGCTACTTTTAAAGCCAAGATTTCACTAAAGGATGGCGATTTTCTAATCGTTGCCGGGAGTACTCACGACAGGGAAGAAGGATACATCTTAGATAGTTTTATGGAATTAAAGAAGGAATTTAGTAATTTGCGCTTATTGATCGCTCCGCGCCACTTAGAAAGGCTGGATTTGATTGAGGATCTACTGGAAAGCAAGAATATAAAATCAGAGAGATTTTCAATGATTAAAGATTCTTCCCAAGAGGCGGTTATACTTCTAGATACCATCGGGCAGCTTAGGCTAATTTATAGCCTGGCTGATATCGTATTTGTAGGAGGAAGCCTGGTACCTGTGGGAGGGCATAATATTTTAGAGCCAGCCTTCTTTGAAAAGCCGATAGTAGTAGGCCCATATATGCATAATTTTAGGGAGATAAACCGGTTGTTTTTGTCATGTCAGGCCCTTTCGCAGGTAAAAGATGCAGTTGAGTTAAAGATTAGATTCAGAGAGTTAATTTCTGATAAGAATAAGCTTAGGGAGTTAGGCCAGGCGGCAAAGTCTGTGATAGCATCTATGCAGGGAGCCACAAGCACTAATTTTAATATAATTGAAATGAACATTTTATGAGACTCGGTTACCCTTATCTTTTATTTAAGAAGAAGAACATATTATTTTGGGTATGCCTACCCGTACTTTACCTGCTAGCTGTTATTTATTATTTAATGGTTGAAGCCTTAAAAATGCTGTACAAATTAAGAATACTGCCTGGCTATAGGCCAAAATGCAAAGTGATAAGCGTCGGTAATATTACCATGGGAGGGACAGGTAAGACTCCGCTAGTCGAATGGGTAGTTAAATTTTTAGTAAAAAATAATAAGCGTCCTGGGATTATTATCCGAGGATATGGTAGGCCCAAGCATAAGAATCCTGATTCTGGAAGAAATAAAGGCAGCTATCTTGAATCGGGTGATGAAGCCAGCATGCTTAAGGAGACTCTAGGCGGTATCAATATTAGTGTGGGTAGAGATAAGATAAAGAGCGCGAGGGAACTGGAACGCTTAAACTGTAATCCCCTGGTACTTGATGATGGGTTTCAGCACTGGCGCTTGCGTCGGGATCTGGATATCGTGGCCATAGATTGTTCTAATCCGATTTTTGATCAGAAGCTTATACCTTTAGGTAGGTTGCGAGAGCCTATAAGCAGCCTAAAAAGGGCGCATGTTTTTGTTCTGACGAAGACAGATTTATCACAAGGCGCTTTTCATATGAGGACCCGACTACGTGAGATAAACTCCGAGGCGACAATAGTCAGCTCTGTATATAAGCCGGTATGCTTCCATGACCTAAAAACAGATGAGTGCTTTTCTACGGATTCACCTAGTTTCAAAGGTATACCCATATTGATCTTATCGGGAATCGCCAATCCCGTATATTTTGACAAGATGCTTTCAAGCCTAAGGTTGAGCATTAAACGTGAATTAGTTTTTCCCGACCACTATGAGTATAAAAGGCGCGATATAGAGTCTATAAAGAGTTTAGCCGGCGAGATGAGGACCAATAGAATAATCACTACGCATAAAGATGCGGTCAGGCTAAAGCGTTTTCTCAAATTTATGAATAAGATCGAGATATTCTATCTAGAGATTGAACTAGAGATTACCAAAGGTGAAGAAGAATTCCGTAATAGAATATTGTCTGTGTCAAATAGCTAAGGCTATAACTTTTTTCATTAGGTTTATCCCTATCGGCTTTAGTATTTTTATAGGCAGGGCTGTGGGTTTTTTCGCCTACTATGTATTCGTAAAAAAGAGGCGTATCGCTTATAAGAATTTAAAGATAGCCTTCCCTGGCTATTCTTGCATCCAAATCAACAAAATAGTCAGGCAGACGTTTATAAATTCTATGCAGCATATTATTGAGATATTCTATCTGCCCTGGATGGATAAAAAATACATAAAGAATCACATAGAATTTGAAGGGTTAGATAAAGTTTTAGAAATAGGTGAAAATAAGAAGGGCATTATTTTTTTATGCCTGCATGAAGGGAGCTGGGAAGTAGGTAGCCTGGTTACATCACAGTCTTTGGAAAAATTCAACTACGCGGTTTTAATTAGGACACGAAGCGATATTCCCGCTTTGAGCGGATTGCTCAATGAATATAGGGCTAAGAGAATCCGTAAGGTTATTACTCTTACAGATAGCTTTCGCCCCCTGATCGAACATTTAAAGAACGGCCTTGCTTTAGGTATGGCCGCAGACCATGGTGCGCACGGAGGTATTTTGGTAGACTTTTTTTCTAAGCCTGCCTTAACTCCTACGGGAGCCATGAAACTAGCCTTAAGATTAGATACGAACTTGATCGTTAGTTTTATGAAACGAAAGGGGTTGACCCGGCACAAAATTTCTTTTCAGGTTCACGACTTGATTAGAACAGGCAATGAGGCCCAAGAAATAAAGTCGAATTTAGAGTCTATAAATCGCAAATTCGAAGAATATATCAGGAGAGACCCGGCAGAATACCTGTGGTTTTTCAAAAGATGGAAGTACTCGCCGCGAAGGGATGTTTTGGTGCTTAGTGACGGTAAGGCCGGCCACCTAAAGCAGTCTTTGGCCGTTGTCGATTTAATGCAAAAATTACCTTTCCAAATAAAGCCTAAGGTCATAGAAATCAAATTTAAGAGTGCAGGGCAGCGGACAATCTTTCAGGTTTGCAGCTTTTTCTTTACTAACAAATGCCAGGGCTGCATGCGCTGTCTTTTTATTTTGTTTGGGTTTCAAGAGGCCGGTAAGTTGTTGGCTAATTCTTACGATGCGGTGGTTTCCTGCGGTTCTGGCCTGGCCATGGTAAACAGGTTGGTTGCCTCTGAAAATATGGCTAAGAGTATCGTGGTTATGAAACCGGGGATGTTTAGCCTAAAGAGGTTTGATCTGGCGATTATTCCAGAACACGACAATGTGCCCAAATTTAGGAATGTAGTCTTGATAAAGGGCGCGCTCTCCAGGCAGATAGATAAAGATAACGAACATATAAAATCGATAATAGATAATTACGGCCTAGAAGACCCTTACCTATCTCATCCTATAATAGGCGTTTTACTGGGAGGAGAGAGTAAGCACCTGCATTTAGGCGCCGATATTGTTGAGAAGCTGATCAATTCTTTAGACGAGGTCGTGGAGAAACTTAATGGCTCTATCTTGGTCTCTACTTCGCGCAGGACCCGGGCGAGTGTAGACAGGCTCCTAAAAGTAAAATTACCAAAAAGACAAGGCTACCGCATGTCGGTCATTGCCAATGAAACTAACCCTCAAGGTTCCTTTGAGGCAATCCTACACTTAAGCGACATACTGGTCGTTACCGCAGATAGCATTTCTATGATATCCGAAGCAATCAATTCCGGGAAGCACACTATAGTCCTTAAGTTAAAAAGGAAAAATCCTAATTTTGTGTCCAGGCACGAAAGATTTACCGAGAACTTGGCAAAAGAAGGCTATATCCATCTTTGTGACGATAAGATCTTCGATAGAATCAGCGAAATCTGGAGGCAAAAGCCTTCAATAAAAGCTACGACTGAATCAGAGCGTATTATTAATAGATTAAAAGAAATATTATAGTGAATATACTGCATATACTCTCGAGATTTGATTCTTACGATGCTATTGCCGGGGCATTGGATTTATCCAGCCACCTGGCCGCCAAAAATTTTAATAGCATTATAGCCTCCTCTCTGGATTATCAGGCTGTGGGGCTCGATAAATTTGATCTAGAGCACCACCACTTGCCTAAATTTGAAACTAATATCAAGAATTACATTACCGCCTATAAGAGTTTAAAAAAGATCATTAGGGCCAACAAAATCGATATCCTGCATACGTATTCAGCTAGAAGTAACTGGTTGGCGTTCTGGGCAGCCCGCCATACAGGCAAGCCCCTGGTGACTACTTGCTATGACTTTTATCCCAAAAAGATCGCTAACTACTCCCTAGGTTTAAGCAAAAAGGTGATCGTCCATAGTGAAGCCTTGGCTGAGCACCTGATAAATAATTTTGACCTGCCTAGAGAGCGGTTGAGATTTATAAAGCCCAGCCTGAATTTAGAGAACTTTAATTTTCGCGATGTTGACCATCGTTCAAAGACAGATTTTAACATTGGTATAATTGCGCCGTCTCGTATGAACAAAGAGTACGTGCATTTCTTAAAAGCTATGGTAAAGGTAATCCGTATCATACCCCCCATAAAGATTTGGATAATATTTTATAAATCCCAACTAAAAGGAAATACCAAGGAAGATTTGAAGGTCTGGACAAGGAGATTGGGTTTGATCAATTATGTAAAATTTTTTGAAGTATCGGACTTAAGCCTTGATTTCTTATCCGGGCTCAATCTTTTAATATTCTCTGCCTTCAAGGAGAGTACAACTCTGAGGCCCATATTGGAGGCTCAAAGCTATGGTGTGCCTGTAATAGCTACTCGCGTAGGTGGGGTAGCGGAAATAGTAATAGATAAGATAACGGGGATTTTAGTCTTGCCGCATGATAACAATAGCCTGGCCGCAGCGGTCATTGAAATGTTAAAAGACTTTCCGCAGTCCAGGCAGATCGTTACTGCCGCCCGTAAGAGAATGGAAGAAGAGTTTAGCCTTAGCATAAATGAGAAAGCTTTTATCTCCACATATAAGGAGGCAAAGAGTAAAGCAAAGATTTTAGCAATTAACACCGGCAGGATCCAGGATGTCATCTCGAGCACCCCGGCATTGCGGGTGATAAAAGAGCAGATGCCTGGCGCACAGATAACCAGCTTAGTTAGCCCTTCGTTGAGAAGCCTGCTAAGGCGTTGCCCTTATGTCGATGAGTTCATTGTTTACGACCGCGAGTCTCAACATAAAGGACTCTTAGGTTTTGTGCATATTGTAAAATCATTGATAAGGGGGAGGTTCGATATAGTCTTTGATTTCAACAATAGCTTTTTGACTCATGTGTTATCGTATTTGAGCCTGGCCAATAAGCGTTATGGGTATAGCCAGAATATTATTTCCAGATTCCTGGTTAATAATGGCGTAAAACCCACCAAGTCCACAAATTTAGAAAAAGACAAATTGACAATCTTAAGGCCTTTGGGGGTAGAGGCGAAAGACGGCAAGTTGGAGCTGTGGCCTTCTCAAGAGGATGTAGAGTTTGCGGATACTTTTTTAAAGGACAACTGGGTGGGCAGAGAGAAGATTGTAGGAATGGACATCTCTACCCAAAAAAGATTGTTTAATGACTCTAGGGCCTTGGACTATTTAGCTTATCTATGCGATAAATTGGCCAACCAGCAGATTAGGGTTATGCTAGTTTGTTTAAAAGATGATGCCAGCACGGAGGCACAGAAGGAACTGTCTTTGAGGATCAAGTCCAAGCCAATTTTAGCTAGAGGAGATATCCCTACGATGCAGTTAGCCTGCCTTATTAAAAAGTGCGATATATATGTAAGCCTAAATAGGGAGTCTCTGTATATGGCCCTGGCCATGAAGACCCCATCAATAATCATGGCAGGAGATATAGATAATTTTGACTTTACCAAACATAAGAATATTAAGGTCGTGCCCACAAGATATTTTAATAAAAGAAGTAATTTCATGAATAAGAGAGGGCGGTTTAGGCAGGCGGCCTATAAAGATAGTGTAGTGGAAACAATAAGTGGATTGATGCAGGCAAAATGAGAATCTTATATATTACAACTCATTTAAATAGAGGAGGAATCACCAGCTACTTGACTTCTCTGGCTATCAGCCTTAAGCATAACGGCCACGATGTTGTGGTTGCTTCTAGCGGCGGAGACAATCAGCGCACATTTTCACATAATAATATCGAGTACATAAAAATTCCCATACGCACTAAACAAGAAATCAGTATTCCCGTATTACTTTCTTATTTTACCTTAAAGAGATTTCTCTTAAAGAATCACATAGATGTTATTCATGCGCATACGAGAGTAACCCAGGTATTGGCGGCGCTTCTGGCCAGGAAATTTAACATACCCTTTATAGCAACCTGTCACGGATTCTTTAAGCCGCGCTGGCATCGCAGGACCTTTCCTTGCTGGGGCGACAAGACAATAGCTATAAGCAGCCAGGTCAAAGAGCATCTTATGCGTGAATTCAAAGTAGAAGAGAAAAACATATTCTTGGTCCACAACGGCATAGATTTAGATAAGCTAGAAGATTGTAGGCCTGAGGAAGCCGGTAATTTAAAAGACGAAGTAGGCATCAATAGAGAGTCTCTTGTCGTAGGGACAACTGCCCGGTTTTCTACTGTAAAAGGCTTGGAGTTTTTGATTAAGTCTTTACCGGAGGTGTTGAAGGTAAGAGATAATGTCGTTTTATTACTTGTGGGGCAAGGCAGAGAAGAGCCCGAATTAAGAAAATTAGCTAAGGGTCTAGGCATAGAAAACAAGGTGGTCTTTTTTAAGCCTACAAAAGTAACATCTAAGTATGTTTGTGCGATGGATATCTTTGTTATGCCTTCAATCCAGGAAGGCTTAGGAATCTCCATATTAGAGGCCCAGGCACAAAAAGTACCGGTTGTCGCCTCTAAGGTAGGGGGCATCCCCGATATAATTGAAGACAGGGTCACGGGAATTCTGGTCGAACCCAAAAATGAGTCAGCCATCGCCAAGGCCATATTAGAATTATCGCAAAACAAGGAACTCTATTCCCTGATCAAGGAAAATGCTCATGCCCAGCTGGTAAATAAGTTCTCCCTAAAACAGATGGTCACTAAAACTGAAAAGGCATACATAAGGAGTATTCATGACTTTAAAAATAGTTAAAGTCATTAGCGTCATATCTATCATTTTTTTGCTATTGTTATTAGGGATTGGCCTGTTTTTCAGGCATGTATATATGAATCCTGTCCTTATGTACCACTATGTCGTGGATACAGACTTGGCCAAGAAGGATAAGCGTATTGTTACGCCCGCGACCTTTGAGTGGCAGATGAGTTTTTTAAAGAAGAATGAATACAATGTTATTTCTCTTGAGGAATTTGCGTCGTACCTAAGAGATAAAAAGATGATCTCCAGGAATACCGTGGTCTTGACTCTTGATGATGGCCATTTGGATAATTATACAAGGGCCTATCCGATTCTAAAGAAGTATGGCCTTAAAGCCACTATGTTTGTCATAGTAGATTCCCTTGGTAAACCAAATTTTATGACTAAGAAGCAGGTAAGAGAGATGAGCGATTCAGGATTAATTACGATCGGCAGCCATACCTTGGGAGAGCGGCACCTGCCTAGCATCAGCGATAAGGGAGATCTGCATAGAGAGATCTTTGATTCCCGCAAGAAACTGGAACAGATCTTAGGTAAGCCGGTCAACTGCTTTAGTTATCCCATAGGCGGATTTAATAAAGAGATAAGACAGATGGCCATTGATGCGGGCTATAGCCTTGCTGTTTCCACAAGCCCGGGCCTGCAGCATCCCAATGACGACGTATTTGCCATTAAGAGGGTGAGGATCTCTGAGAGTTCGAAGAACCCGTTTGTTTTCTGGTTTGAGTCTTCCGGCCTGTATAAAGGCGTAATAGAAATCCGCAAAGATTATGAGACACGCAGAAAGAATAACGATGAGTAATAGGATTTTAATTGTAGAGGTCAACTGGTTGGGGGATGTTTTATTTTCCACTCCCGCGATCCGCGCTTTAAAGAATAAATACCCGGATTCATTTTTAGGCGTCCTTATGCATAAGCGCTGTAGAGAGGTCTTGGTGGAGAATCCTAATGTAAATGAGATCATTGTGCTGGATGAGGCAGGCAGGCACAGGGGCTTTCTGGGTAAGATGCGGTTAGTAAGAGAATTAAAAGCAAAGAGATTTGATACGGTTTATTTATTCCATCGTTCTTTTACGCGTACCTTGATCTGCCTTTTAAGCGGCATAAAAAACCGTATAGGCTACTATACGCCTAAGAGGAGATTCTTACTTACCCAGAGTGTATCGCCGCCTAAAGGAGTAACTCACCGGGCCGCTTATTACTACTATCTGGTTACCGGAGAAATACCGCAAGACATAAGTGAGCTTCGCTGTGATTTCTTTATCGGCAAAAAAGATGAATCCTATATAGAAGAAGTCTTAAAAAAAGAAGACATCGATAAGAACAAAAGATTGGTCGTGATACATCCGTCAGGAAATTGGCTTCCCAAGCGCTGGCCGAAAGATAATTTTGCCAAGCTGGCCGATGAATTAATCGATAGATTCAAGGTCACTGTTGTTTTTTCCGGGGCGCAGCAAGAAAAGGCGGTTTTAGCGGATATCCTGAGTTCGATGAAAAACAAACCCCTAAATTTATGCGGCAAGATCAACCTTAAGCAATTAGGCGCGATTTTTAAGAGGGCGGATTTAGTGATCTCTGCTGACTCCGGGCCCCTGCATATTGCCGTAACCTTAAACAGGCCTACGGTGGCCATATTTGGGCCCACTTCTACAGCTATAACCGGCCCTTTGAGCGATGAGAATACGGCCATATTACAGAAAGAAATTGACTGTGTCATTCCTTGCTATAAACAGGACTGCCCGGATAACCGTTGTATGAGGCAGATCAGCGTCAGTGATGTTATGGAGTGTATAGAAGAAAAGAAATGGCTAACGAGATGAAACCTCAGAAGATACTTTTTATTACTCTTACCAATATCGGGGATGTGGTTTTAACTCTACCCAGCTTCGACTATCTAAAGCATAGATTCAAAGATGCCGAGTTTACTGTTTTGAGCGGCCCCCAGGCCTCGATCTTGTTTTCTGGCGATACCAGAGTCAAAGAAAATATAGCATACAATAAGCATGCGCCCTTTAGGCAGAAGTTGGCTTTATTTAATCGGCTAAGAGGAGAAAATTTTGATGTGATTATTGATCTTCGCGATACTGCTCTTCGCTGGCTCACTAAAGCTCAATATAAGAACCCCTGCATTATTAAGGTGCCTAAAAATATAACCCACCTAAGATTAAGGCATTTGTATAAGACGCTGGCGGCATTTAATGAGACTCACAAGATCTCAGAGATTAAGATTCCGGCGCAGAGCATCTGTTTGGATGAAAAACAAATAACCGGCGCCAATGAATTAGTCAAAAAACACCGGCTTTCGCTCGACGCTGATTATATTGTTGTCGCGCCGGGCGCGCGCAGCAAGACAAAACGCTGGCTCAGGCAGGGATACATTAAAGTCTGCCACGCGCTTTTGAAACACCACTCAATTGTTTTAATCGGGGATAAAGACGATGGCATCATAACAAAAGATATTAATAAGCACCTAAAGAATAGATGCGTTGAATTGGCGGGCCAGACTAGCCTTCCAGAGGCAATCGCGATTATAAAGAATGCGAAGTTAGTCATCTGTAACGATAGCTCTATCTTGCAGATCTCCAGTTATCTGAATCGCCCGATTTTGGCGGTCTTTGGGCCCACGGATGAAAATAAATACGGCCCCACTTCAGATATTTGCGCGGTGATAAGAAAGAATTGGCTTTGTACGCCTTGCGAAGCTGGCGATTGTAAAGCAGACTGGGATTGTATGATAGAGATTTCGCACCAGCGCGTTATTGATTCTGTCAATTCACTGCTCCATGGAGAGATTCCTCGGAAGAAATTGCTTTTTAGGAGAGTTTTGATCTCACGCACTGATCGGCTCGGAGACGTACTCTTGTCTACACCCGTGATAAAAAACTTAAGGGATAATTTACCTAATGCCTATATCGCTATGATGGTAAGTGAGTCTTTGTTGGATTTAGTAAAAGGTAATCCCTACTTAGATGAAGCCATTGGCCTAGATAAGAGGGGCAGGCATAAGGGGATAATTAATTCGATACGCTTTGCCGGAGAGTTGAAGAAGAAAAATTTTGATTTGGCCTTAATCCTGCACCCCACCCTCAGGGCGCACCTTATTTTATTCTTTGCTGGGATTAGGCAGCGCATGGGATATAATAAGAAGTGGGGATTTTTAAATAACCGCATTATAAAACATACAAAACAATTCGGAGAAAAACACGAGTCAGAATACGCATTGGATTTTTTGAAACAGCTGGGCGTTATAAATTTAGACAAGAGTTTATTTATGCCTGTTTACACAGAATCTGAAGGCTGGGTGGCCGATTTGCTCGCGGAACGCAAATTGAGGGATAATAAGATCGTTACAGTGCACTGTCAGGCAAGTTGCCCCTCTAAGGTCTGGCCAAAGGATTATTTCGATAGGTTAATAGGAGATATCGCAAGTGCCCATAAAGCGAATATTATTTATATTGGAGAAAAGCCCGATGAAGGTATCAAAGAAGGCAGCGGCAGAGTTAATTTGACAGGTAAGACGAGCCTTTCTCAGCTGGCAAGTATATTGAAGCGCAGCGACTTATTTATCTCAAATGATTCTGGGCCTGTACATATGGCTGTAGCGTTGGGGACACCGGTAATATCGATCTTTGGACGTAAACAGCCGGGGCTAGGGCCAAAGAGGTGGGGGCCGTCAGGCGGGGGGTCTGTTTTCTTGCATAAAGATGTAGGCTGTCAAGTCTGCCTGGCTCATGATTGCGAAAAAGATTTCGCTTGCCTGAAGGCAATTGAGCCCAGGGAAGTGTCTGTATATGTGGATAGGTTTTTAAAATAATGAAAGACCATTCTTGTTGGAAGATAACTTACAACCACTTTAAGCCAGCCGAAGAGGCCTTAAGGGAGTCGCTGTGCACTCTGGCCAATGGTTATTTTGGCACCAGGGGCGCTGCTTGCCACGCGCAGGCTTCTAAAATTCACTATCCCGGAACGTATATCGCGGGGGTGTACAATAAATTATCGACGGATATAGCTAATCGCGCAGTACCTAATGAAGATATAGTCAACTGCCCCAATTGGTTGCCATTGACATTTAAGATAGGCGGGGGGGATTGGTTAAATTTAGGTAATGTTACAATAGTTTCATACCACCAAGAGTTGGATTTGCAGCAGGGCATATTAATAAAGAAGATGCGCCTAAAAGATAAAAGAGGCCGCAGGACAACAATCGAGATGCAGAGAATAGTGCATATGGCAAATCCGCATAGAGCGGCAATGTCCTATTCTATTACTCCTGAGAACTATGAAGGATGGATTGTCGTAAAGACAGCCCTGGATGGCTCGGTCCAAAATAGGGGCGTAGTCCGTTATAAGGATTTAAACTCCGTGCACCTAAAGGCTGACTCTATGGGCACGTTTGACGCCAACGGAATATATCTGTCTGTGCTGACCAGCCAGTCAAATATCCGGATATGCCAGGCCTCAAAGATAAATGTCACTTGCGCACATAGGGATATAGACCTTTCACAGCAGATAGTTACCGAGGAGAATAATAAGATTTCCCAGGAATTTAAAGTTCTCGTGCACAAGGGCAGGCGTTATAAAGTTGAAAAGACCGTATCTATATACACATCCAGAGATAAGGGCCTCAAGGATCCTTTATCGCAAGCTATTGGTTGCGCAAAGAAGTCAGCGGGTTTTAATTCATTGTTCGAATCTCATAAACGGGCCTGGAGTTCTTTATGGGGCAGGTTTGATATCAAGATCAAGGGAGACGATTATTCTCAGAGATTGATAAGATTCCACATCTTCCATCTGCTTCAGACCGCCTCGATTCATAATACAGAGATCGACGCTGGATTACCGGCCAGAGGTTTGCACGGGGAGGCTTATAGAGGGCATATTTTCTGGGACGAGATTTTTGTAATGCACTTTTTCGATTTTCATCTGCCGGAAGTTTCCCGGGCCCTACTTTTATATCGGTATAACCGTCTGGGCCAAGCCAGAAAATATGCCAAGGAAAATGGTTATAAGGGCGCCATGTTCCCCTGGCAGAGCGGCTCTGTCGGAGACGAAGAGACGCAGACTTTACACCTTAATCCTAAGTCGGGCAAGTGGGACCCGGATTATAGCCGTAATCAGAGGCACGTTTCATTCGCCATAGCCTACAACATATGGCAGTATTGGGTTAGGACCGCAGATTTAGACTTCATCCGAAACTATGGGGCCGAGGTATTATTGTCTATCGCTAAGTTTGCTTCCAGTCTCTGTAAATATGACCCAAAGGATAGGAGATATCATACGCACGGGCTTATGGGCCCGGATGAATTTCATGAGAAAAAGCCCAAGTCCAGGAAGCCGGGCCTCAAAGATAATGCCTATACAAATTTGCTTATTGCCTGGACCCTGCTTAAGGCCAAGGAAATATTAGGCGCCTTAGGCCCCAGGCAGAGCCAGAGTATTATTGATAAATTGGGATTGAGCCAGAGTGAGTTAAGGCGCTGGGATGATATATCCAGGAAGATGAATATAATCATAGATGAAGATGGGGTCATCAGTCAATTTGATGGGTATTCTAAGTTAAGGGAATTAAACTGGTTCCTGTATAAAATGAGATATATAAATATCCGCCGCCTGGATAGGATTTTAAAGGCCGAAGGCTTGTCTCCGGATGAATTTAAGATTGCCAAACAGGCTGATGCGATGATGATATTTTATCTACTACCTCTATCCCAGATAGAGAATCTATTTAGTAGGCTTGGCTATAACTTTAACAAAGAGATGCTGCGCAGAAATTATGAGTACTATATTAGAAGGACTTCGCACGGTTCGACGCTGAGCAAGGTCGTATATTGCTATATAGCCCACCTACTCGGTAAAACCGCGGAGTCGATGAGTTGGTTTATAGGCATACTCAAGTCTGATATCAATGATACCCAGGGCGGGACTACTAAGGAGGGCATACATACCGGCGTAATGGGGGGATCTATTGATATAATAATGAGGGGCTTTGTGGGATTAAATATTATAGACGACAAAATAATAATCAACCCCAACCTTCCTGATAATTGGGAAAGGGTAAAATTTAAGCTTCTCTATAAAGGTAATTTAATAGCTTTGACTATAATAAAGCAGCAGGTGATACTATTCATAGAAGAAGCAAAATATAGCAAGTCCAGGGTTACGGTCGAGGTCAATAATAAATTGCATTATCTAAGAGTTGGTAATACACTGAAGATATCCCTAGAAACACCCGAGCGCAATTTATTTTAATCGAAGCGCAGAAATCACGGGCTTTAGCCCGCGGAGGTTCATTTCATCATGACATTAAAAGAAATCCTAGATAAGTGTGGCAGCCTGGAAATAGCTCAACGTCGCTCTATTGAAGATGAGAATGCCGAAATAGTTGTTTACAATAAAGATATATCCGAGTGGGATAAGCTACTTACAGATATCTTGGGCGCTGCCATAAAGCCTGCCGGGGTAGAACCCAGCGAAGACTATACAGCTTTGGCAAAAGACCACGGAGGGATCTACAAAAAGCAGACATTGTATAAGAAGGATTTTGACAGTGGCAGCGTCATGGCTATGTTTTGGCCCTGGCAGGATAACATTCGTACCACTCTAAAGATGATAGTATTAAAGAAATAAAAGACATCCTATAAAGAAATAACAAATAGGATGTCTGATTACAGCGATTGAATATTGATTACAAAGATTTTAAAATACTTGTTTAGTGACATAGATTTCAATGAGTTGGGATTAATAACTGTAATAAGCTTTTCAATCTATGCAATCTTTGATTAATCTGTGTAATCAGGTATAATTTTTAATTATGCCTGAGGATTATACCAAAGGAGGAATTTATGACTAATGCGGTTTTAGGTAAGCAATTAATAATTAGTGTTAACAACAAGGTCGGGACTTTGGCCGAAGTTAGCCAGGTTATTTCTTCTTCTGGTATAAATTTAATTGCCGTCTGTGCCTACGCGGTCGACAACAAAGGGGTGATTATGTTTGTCTCCGAGGATAATAAGACGGCCAAGAAGTTATTGAAGGCCAAGGACTATGATGTGCGGGAAGAGGAGATAGTCCTGCTCACCGTTGACAATAAGCCGGGCTCTTTCCAGGCCGTAACACAAAGAGTAGCCGCCGCGGGAATAGACCTTACGCTAATTTACGGCAGTGTTGAGCAAAAAGGAAAGACCAGTAGGATAGCCTTGATCTCCGAAGACAACAGGGCGGTGCTCACAGCAATCAAGACGATGTGATTATTCGCCTTCGGCTTAGCTTCGTCGGGGTTAATAAAGATACCACGGGTTTACCCGTGAAGTTCTACCATGCCTAAAGTTAAATCATTCGCCCTATTTATTGTTATTATATTCTTAACCGGTTGCGCGGTCGTACCGATTACCGGCAGGAAGCAGTTCTCTCTTATATCCAGTTCCCAGCTCATGACTTTGAGTAACGATAACTATCGACAGATACTCAGCGAGTCGGAACTTTCCCAGGATCTTCTCAAGCTGGAGATGGTAAAAGAGGTAGGTAATAAAGTTGCTTTGGCCACAGAGAAATTTTTAAGAGAAAATGACCTGGAGAAAGAAGTAGAGAGTTATAAATGGGAGTTTAATCTTATTGAAGATGACGAAATCGCGAATGCCTTTTGCCTGCCGGGCGGAAAAATCGCCGTATATACCGGTATACTCGAAGTCGCTCAGGACAAAGATGGCCTAGCCACAGTTATTGCGCATGAAGTCGCCCATGCTATTGCCAACCATGGCGGGGAGAGAATAAGTCGAATGCTGCTTGTAAACTTAGGCGCGGTTACTTTATCAGAGGCCTTAAGTAAAAATCCTGACAAGACCGGTAACATATGGATGATGGCTTATGGGTTAGGCGCGAACTTAGGGGTCGTCTTGCCTCACAGCCGTCTTCAGGAACTGGAGGCCGATAGGATAGGCCTCATCTTGATGGCTAAAGCAGGTTATGATCCCAGGTCAGCTATACCATTTTGGCAGAGGATGAATGAAAAATCAAAGTCCAGGCCTCTTGAATTCCTGTCCACCCATCCGGCTCCTGCAAAAAGAATAGAAGATATCATTAAGGTTCTACCCGAAGCATTAGAGCATTACAAGTAAGAGGGATTGTTTCCGGAGTTGCGAAGGGAAAGTGTTCCTAAATGACCAATGGATGTCCTAACTAAATTCAATCTCTACGAAGCGATTCTTTGGTTTGCGATAGCAGGGGTGTTTCTCCTCCTCGCCCGAAGAAAAGAAAGATTCCTGGTCAGGCAGAGAAAATCCAGCATCTTCTTAAGCGCGATGTTTATCCTTTGTGGCATCAGCGACCTGATCGAGATCCACACCGGTGCCTGGTGGCACCCTACCTGGTTACTCATATTTAAGGCAATTTGTTTCTTCGGTATCTTCTCCGGCTTGATAACTTTCCTGAGGAAAAAATAATTATGAAGAAAGTTTTAATTATTTTTTTATGTCTCTTTTTTGTTTCAAGTTGTTGTCAAAGAGACTCAAGTAAAACACTCACTATCACCATGAGCCTGGGCGAAGAAGAGTGGAAGGTGATGCGCCAGGATGTTTTCCCGCCTTTTGAGAAAGAGCACAATATAAAGATCAATGCCTACCAGATAGAGTCCGGCCAGCTGGCCACTAAGCTCCAGGCGCTGGAGTCCGCGGAAAAGTCCGAAATAGACCTATTTGCCCAGGACAATATGAACCTGGCTATGCTTATAAATAAAGATCTGGTTTTAGATTTATCCCAATACCAAGGCCGGATTTCCGGGCAGATCTTCGAAAACCTTACAGAGGCCTGCCGCTTTGATAGTAGGCTTATGTTTATGCCTTTTCGGCCCAATGTACAGATCGCCTACTACAATAAGGATGCCTTCACTAGATATAACTTGAGTCCGCCGCGCAGCTGGGGGGAGCTCTTGTATGCGGCCAGAGAATTTAAGCAGAAAGAAGGCAGAGGCAGGGTACTCCTAAAGGGGTTCGGCGGCAATCCTACGGCCACACAACTCTATGAGTTTATCCTGCAGGCAGGAGGCCAGCCTTATTCTTTTGATGATCCAGGCTGCCGGCTGGCATTTGTCTTTTTAAAAGAGCTTTGGGAAAATGTATCAGAGGAGTCCAAGCGGGCAAAGTGGGATACCACAAATACAATTCTGGCCCAGGAAGAAGCCTACCTGGCGCAGAACTGGCCGTTTGGTATAGTGATCCTTGTCCAGGAATACGGATTAGATTTTATTGGAACTTACAGCGGCTGGCGCGGCCCCGCCGGAGAATACCACGTTATCGGCGGAGATGTGTTAGGCATACCTAAGGCCTGCCAAAATAAAGAATTAGCCCTGCAATTCATCGAGTATCTGCAGTCAAAAGAGGTGCAGGAGGTACTTGTAGCTAAACTCGGCTGGCCTTCTATAAGGAAAGATGCCTATGCGCAGGTCCAGGATTGGCAGAAGCCGCACTATGAATCGGTAAAGCAGGCGCTCTCGCACGGTAGGTTCCGCGAAAACGTGGCCTGGTGGCCGGCCTATGCAAAATATGTCACCGAGGCCTTCCGCGAGTGCGTTATCGGCCAAGCCGATGTTGACGCAACCTTGAAAAAATATAAAGAAAAATTAGAAAAAGATAAGACGCTCTATTAAAATAGAATGACCTAATTACTAATTACTCTAATTGACCTAATTCCTAATTAAACTCCAATATCCAATAACTAAATTTTTGGTCATTATATCATTGCGTATCGGGGTTTATTTAGATCAATTAGAAATTACTAATTAGAAATTTTAATACTTATTTTATGTTTAGTTTCCTAAAACGATACCGATTTGAAATAATCTGCATCCTTCCGTTAGTGCTATTTCTCTTGGTATTCACACTCACCCCGATTATCCGGGTGATCTTGTTGAGTTTTCAGCCGGTCCTGCAGGGTTCACAACTATTTACCTTACAACACTACAGGGACCTGTTTTCTCAAAACGCCTTTCGTATCGCCTTCTTTAATACACTCTTTATCGCTCTGGTAAGCCTGACCATCGAGCTGGGCTTAGGATTAATATTAGCCCTGCTGTTAGCTAAGAACCATAGGCTGATCCGTTTCCTGCGCGTTGTTTTTATCCTGCCGCTGGCCATACCCACCGCCGTAGTAGGAGTAGTCATGAGCTTTCTGTTTACATCTTCGGGCTGGATCAACCGCATACTCACAGACCTATCCATTATCAAAGAACCCATCTACTGGATGTCCGGAGGCTATGAGTCCCTGTTTATGGTGGCTGTGGCAGACAGCTGGAAGGTGACGCCCCTTGTCATGTTAATACTCTTAGCCGGCCTGCAATCCATAGACCCGCAGCTCTACAAGGCCGCGCGTATCGACGGGGCAGGCAGCTTCTATATCTTCCGGCGTATAACCTTGCCCTTACTCATGCCTTCCATTACTATAGCGGTAATTATCCGCGGCATAGATGCCTTCAGGATCTTTGCGCTGCCCTTAATACTTATGGGCCAGAACCTCAAGGTCATCGGCACATTCTCTTATTTAGAGTATATGGAGTTTAATAATCCTTATGCCTCGGCAGCCAGTTCATGTATTCTACTGGTAATGATACTTATAGCGGTCTCTATCTACCTTAAGACCGTGGGAAAGAGGGGATTGAGCATAGAATGAATAGGTTGATGAAAAATTTAGGGCTGATACCGATCGTTATTTTATTTGCGGCCATGTTTATCTTTCCTCTATACATCATGTTTATGGTCTCCGTAAGTGCGCCGCAGGATATGCTTACCCAGCGGCCCCCATACCTGATAAGAAATTTCACTTTGGAGCATCTGCGCGATGTCATCTCATCGGGCGAAGCATTTTTCTCGCCGCTCAAACAAAGCTGCCTGGTAGCTTTCTTTACCAGTATATTCAGCCTGCTTATCGCAATTCCCGCGGCCTACGTCATCTCGCGTTTTAATTATAAATTGAAATATGCCCTGGTGTTGATTATCTTTATGACTCGGATGGTGCCTGAAGTAAGCATCGCCCTGCCGGTCTCAGTCTCATTTATAAAGATGGGATTGTTCGATACAACTCTGGGCTTAGTGCTGGCGCACTTGATCAGGACTCTTCCCATAACCTGTTTTATCCTGGTGGGGGTCTTCTCGAGTTTCCCCAAAGAACTGGAGAAACAGGCCAGGATCGACGGCTGCAGCCGCATAAAGGCGATTACCAAAGTTGTGCTTCCTCTTTCAGCAGGCGGTATAGCCGTTGCCGGGATTTTTTCATTTCTCTGCTCCTGGGATGAATTTATCTATGCCTCGTATTTAAGCTTGGCAAATACCACCATGCCGCTTAAAATGTACTACTATATCTCGCGAGGTGATGTTTTTTACTCAGCCACGTACGCCTTAATTATAACCCTTCCGGTACTATTGGTTACACTAGCTCTGCAAAAGTATATAAGGCCGGACTATCTTAGCGGAGCAATAAAAGGATAAATATGAGCTCATTAAAGTTAGAGAACTTATCCAAGAATTTCGCAGAGACAATAGCGCTCTCTGATATTAATTTAGAGATTCCCAAAGGTGCGTTTTGTGTGGTCCTGGGGCCGTCTGGCTGTGGAAAATCCACGCTGCTTAATCTCATCGCCGGGCTTGAGCGACCATCAAAGGGCAAGATATATCTGGGCGAGCGGGAGATAACCAAATTAGAGCCGCATAAGCGCAACATGGCTATGGTCTTTCAGAACTACGCTTTGTATCCGCACCTCTCGGTCTATGAGAATATTGCTTTTAGCCTGCGCCTGCGCAGAGAAAAAAAACAGGCCATAGAGCAAAAAGTCAAGGAAGCCAGCCGGATCTTAAACATAGAAGATAAGCTAAAGAGCCTTCCCGGCCAGCTCTCCGGAGGCCAGCGGCAGCGCGTGGCTACGGGTAGGGCTATTGTGCGCGATCCGGACTTGTTTCTATTTGATGAACCACTATCCAACTTAGATGCGCGCCTGCGCGCGGAACTGCGCGTAGAACTTCTTAAACTGCACCGGCAGATCAAAAAGACCATGATCTATGTGACTCACGACCAGACAGAGGCCATGGCCTTAGGCGATCTGGTCGTCCTGTTAAAAGAAGGCCAGATCCAACAGGCCGGCTCACCAAGAGATCTATACGATGACCCTAAGAATATCTTTGTCGCCGGTTTTATGGGCACACCGCAGATGAATCTCATCGAGTTCACGGTGAAGTACCTATCCGGCAAATTTCAACTCTGCAAAGGAGATTCTATCTTTAATGTCGATGATGAATTAAGGCAGAAGTTCTCCCCGTTTAGGGATAAGAATATTTTTATGGGCTTTCGGCCCTCGGCTGTGAAATTGAACAGAGGCGGGGGGATCAATGGCGAGGTAGTGGTAGTTGAGGCATTAGGAGATGATAGCTATCTTCGCCTGAATTTTGGCTCAGGTATTGAGATTACGGTTAAGGCGGAAGGCAGCGGTACATATAATCCCGGCCAGGCCGTGCCTGTGGAAATCGACAAACACAAAATTTACCTATTCGACTCCCAAGGCAGCAGGATTTAGGTGAAGGATAGACTAAAGACCAAAGACCACTACCGTCATTGCGAACCCCGAAGGGGTGAAGCAATCACATAAAAAAAGGACAGGTTACTTTAATGAGCGCATAACTTACGGAATCGAAGATGACGTAAGTTATATGCGCGAATTACCCCGAAGCTTAAGCCAAAATTATCGTTGATAATTTTGGCTTGTTTAAGCAAGGGGTAATATCATATTCATAGCCTGTCCCCTAAATATTAAAATACCCTTAGAAGTCCATCATTGTCAAAGCAAAAATATAGACATAGAGGGCTGTTTCCCACCTAGCCTTTTTGAAGAATACCGATATTATGTATCCACTTAGTGATTGCATTCCCATACTATAAGTTTAACACCAAAGACATACTTAAACAAGGAAGAAAAAGCCGCTAGTTAGGATAAATTTCAACCTCGGAGGTTGAAATTTTGAGCAAAACATAATCCGTCTTTAATCTCTTGACACAATAGCCCTATAGGAGTAAAATTTTATTTACCACCAAGGAGTGGTAATTCTTACCTGCAATCATAATAAAATCCAAATTTGAATAAGCCCCGGGAATCAATCTCGTGGTTTTTTGTCCCTAGGTTATTAAAAGGTTTAAAAAAGGAAGACAAATGGATGTAGGATATGGATTTGTAGGTTCTATACTATTTCTTGTTGTCATTTGCTTTGTGATAGGTGGATTACTATGTATAAACAAGAAGTTTTATAGAGGATGAGCTGAATTTGTTGAGAATCATAGGGATCTCAGAGTCAAAAAAGGGGGATAATGCCCTTTTCCAACTTGACAAGCTGATTTCAAAGGAGTAAACTAAAGATACAATTTAGAAAGTCCCGAGTTAAGAAGGGTTAAATCCCGGACGTTAAAAAAGTAAAACCTTCACGCGCCAGTGGGCGCACGCACACCATAGCGAAAGTGAAGGTTTTTTTATTTTAGGTAAGAAATGAATAATTATCTGCTGCAAATCCTATCTTATAGGGTCCATCGTAAGCCAGTAATAAAAGATATTGAATTATTGCAACCCTTCCACGATCCCCCTTAGCTTACTACTAAGATCCAAAAAAAATTAGTAAAATCAGCAAAAACTTTTAACTAATGGGGGCAGGTCATGAAAAAGTCGGGTGTTTTTATTTTAGTCGCTGTCATTTTGGGTATTTCTCTGGTCTGGGTGGCAAACATAGTATCGGGTACAGCGATCAGCATCAAAAACAAAGGTTACGTTAAAGTAAAGGGATTCGCCAAGAAGGACATAAGGTCAGATCTAGCCATATTTAGTGTTAAGATCATTGAAGAGGAGGTGGATTTAAAGGCTTGCTACGCGAAGCTCAAGGAGGACAAAGAAAGAGCAAATAAGTTCTTAGAGAAGTATGGGACAAAAGAGGACATAATTAGGTTCTACCAGGCAAAGATAAGGGAAAAATACAAGATAAACGATAGGGGCCATGAAACAGACGAGTTCGTCAACTTCAAGCTCACTCAGGACTTTAGTATACAGTCTGATGATGTGGATAAGATTGAAAAGCTGTCTGAGGAGATATCAGGGCTCCTGGAAGAGGGCGTAAAGCTGTTTGTCTCAGCTCCGGATTACATTTATAAGGACCTTGATGCCTTAAAAGTGCAGATGATAGGAGAGGCCACAGCCAATGCAAAGGATAGGGCCCAGATCATCGCAAAGAAGGGCAGATTCAGATTAGGCCCCATTGCTTCTGTAAGGGTAGGCATATTTCAGATCACTCCCGCCTACTCCACAGCGGTCTCTAACTACGGCATCAACGACACCACCAGCATCGACAAAGAGATAAAGAGCGTGGTGGAAATAGAGTATTTCGTGAAGTAAAAAACCGCTTGACAAAGCTATAATATAGTTTATACTCTATATAGAGATAGATTATAATCTATATAAGATAGAGATCATGGACAAAGGAATCAGAAAGGCTCAGGAACTTGTATTAAAGGCTTTCGCCAAGGAGGCCAAGGGCTTCGCCTTGGCCGGAGGCACTGCCCTGGAGTTATTTTATCTGAATCATCGATTTTCTGCTGACTTGGATTTTTTCTCACCCAAGTATGATACTAAAGAGATCGAGGGCCTGCTTAAGGCATTCAAGAAAGCTTGCGGCAAGAAAATATCTCTGGAATCAGAATTTATAGCCCCTACAAAAGCAAAGGTCAGGTTCTATGCTATGCCGGTCACGGGCTCATCCAGGGCGCTAAAGATCGACTTTGTGGAGGATGTTCAATTTGATAAGCCCGCTATCCGTAAAGTCAAGGGTGTGCGCATATATAGCGCCGCAAATTTGTATCTTCAGAAGATCAGCGCTATTTCCGGGATTGGCAGCGGGATGGACAGCATAGGTCGGCGGGTCTCCGCGGGAAGGGGTCAGGCGCGGGATGTATTCGATGTATATATGCTCTCAAAGAAAATAGAACCCCTGCACGCATTCTTGAAAAACGCACCTTCGCAATACCAGAGAGGCATGATCCATTGGCATCGCACATTCTCTCGGCAAGGGCTAAAGTTGTCTTTGCTAGACCTCGATATCTACGATACGAATTTTGACTCCCGGCAGATGATCGAGTACTTTGATGATGAAATAAAACAGTTTATGAAAGAGGTTGTAGAGCAATGAACATCTCTAAATATTTTTGGGATTTAAACCAAGCAGCGCTGAAAGAGACTAAGAAGATACTTCGCGACAAAAACCATGCGAAATTTATCCAGCGCATGGTCGCTCTGCTTTCGCGATGTGATAAGCCTAAAGAGCTGTTTTCGATCATCCCTAAGAAGGATTTTATGAGCTTCTGGCCTAAGATACGGTCTTATTGGATGAGGAGGGAGCGGGAGTCTGTATTCCGGGACTGGTGGCAGGCAGTATATGAACAATTGCTTACTGCTGGACAGATCAGGCAAAAGAAGCCCAAAGAAGAGCCTGTGGCTTTTTTTCGGGAATTAGGCTCAACTTTAAAAGAAGCACGGATTGAAAAGGGGCTTACCCAAAAGCAGTTGGCATCCATTATTGGAATGAAGCAGCCTGATATCTCCAAAATAGAAGAAGGCAGGAAGAATATTACCCTGTACTCCCTGATGCGCCTTTGCAAAATCTTAAGCATAAAGCAGATCGATATTAGTTAAAGAGATCAGGGGTGTAGCGGCTTGTCGAATTATTAATAAATTCCCAATGCCTAATGCCCAATTTGATATTAGAAATTGGGATTTTATTAGAAATTAGAAATTCGACATTAGAAATTAATGTTTTTCCATCCTCTCCATATAAGCTATATAATGAGGCCAGAACTTAAGGAGCGATAGCGCCCTGCAAAATTTGAAAAATTTAGCAGGATTAGTCCCCGAAATTTCTCAAGAAGAAATTTCAGGGGAAACTTAAGTTCTAAGGCCGAATTACCCCGAAGCTTAAGCTAAAATTATCGTTGATAATTTTAGCTTGTTTAAGCAAGGGGGTACACAGGTTTTCCCTTGTCAAAACAGCCCGAAAGGAGTAAACTTATAGACACGTCAAATTTATAAAGTTGACCGAAGCATTTTCCGTGTTATAATATATCAGGAATAAAAATTAGGGTGTTGGTGGTGAGTTATGAAGGGGGAATCCTCCACGTTTAAAAAAGTAAAACCTTCGCCAAGAAAGCGAGGGTTTTTATGTTTAGCCAACCTGTAGAAGTAGTTAGCATGCCAACAGTTACGTCCACAAAATATACCGTTTCAGATAAGCTCAGTAAAATAATATCAAAAGTAGAAAACAGGCCTTTCTTTGAAGATAGTAAAAGAAGTGTCTATCTCTATAAGGCTGACTGTTTGGAAATTCTTTCTCAAATTCCAGAGGGCTCAATTGAGATGATTTTTGCTGATCCGCCGTATTTTCTCTCAAACGGGGGAATAACCTGTCATGCCGGTAAAATGGTTTCTGTTAATAAAGGTAAGTGGGATAAGTCTCAAGGCGTTGAGGAAAACCACGAATTTAATAGAAAGTGGTTAGCCGCTTGTCAGCGTGTTTTAACCCCTAATGGAACAATTTGGGTATCTGGCACTTCACATATTATTTTCTCAGTTGGCTATGCCTTGCAGCAACTAGGCTTCAAAATATTAAATGACATTTCTTGGTTTAAAATAAACCCGCCGCCGAATTTAAGTTGTCGCTATTTTACGCATTCAACTGAAACAGTTATCTGGGCGGCAAAAAACAAAAACAGCAAACACTATTTTGACTACCCTTTAATGAAAGAGAAAAACGGCGGCAAGCAAATGAAAAGCCTCTGGGATATCTATCCTCCTAGGAATGGGGAGAAAACTTACGGAAAGCACCCTACTCAAAAACCTCTTGAGCTTTTAAACAGAATTATTCTCGCCTCCACAAAACGTTCTGATATTGTTCTAGATCCTTTTAACGGAAGCGGCTCAACCGGCGTCTCTGCCTTTTCTCAAGGCAGGAAGTATATAGGTATTGAGTTAGAGAAACAATATCTCGATGTCTCTGTTAAAAGGCTAAAGGACGCCTTTAAGTCTAAAAATAATGAACTATTTAAATAAAGAAGATGCAATTGATAAGTTAAGGCAGTTAATTGGGCAAGACTTAAGGCCCCTAGCTTCTAAATATGGTGTTACAGTTTTTACTGATGAAGTAAATTATACCGGTTTTAACAAAGGCTGGGCAGGTCAGGTATTAGAAAGAAGCATTGGATTGGGAGTTAACAATATGCAAGCTCCTAATGGGGGTTATTGGGAACTAAAAATGGTTTCTTTTAAGAAGCTTCAGGATGGCCAGACTGTTCCTAAAGAGACTATGCAAATTACCATGATTAATGAGGAGCAAGTTAAGAATACACCATTTGAACAGAGTCATTTATTAAATAAAATTAAAGAAATGATCATATGTGCAAGACTTTTTGTTGATAGGCAGGAAACAAGCTCTGAGTTGCTTTCCGTAAAAAAATTTGACTTAAATGATAAACAACTATACGAACAGGTTAAAGAAGACTACGACTTGGTAAGAGATACTATTCAAAACAGAGGATTCAGTGCTTTGACTGGCGCTATGGGAGCTTATGTGCAACCGCGCACAAAAGGTCCAGGCCACGGAAGTACTAGCCGTGCTTTCTATGCCCGCCCTGTATTTATAAAGAAGATGTTGAATATCTAAGGCAAAGAAAAGGGGATAGGCTATTTTAATTTACCTCTCTCTTTGACTAATTGAAAATAGCCTATCCCCAAATACCACAAGGGAGTGGTAATCATACCGGAAATGAACACGCATACCAATATAGAAAAATTATAACCTTCGCTCACAAAGCGAGGGTTTTTGTTTTAAAGGACATTTCTAACAGAAATATTTGAAGAAATATTCTTAAGAATAAAGGAGCCAATTGTATGACTGAATTGATTTGGGAAGGAAAGTATAAGGATGAGAAGAGGATAGCTCCTGTGCGTATTGCTTTACCGTTTCAAAAAACTGAGAGCGTAAACGAAAGTGCTCAACAACGACAGAAGATGTTAGATTTGTTTTCTTCAGGTCATGACCCTGAATGGCGAAATCGTTTAATTTGGGGTGACAATAAGTATGTGCTACCAGCTTTATTAGAAGAATTTGAAGGCAAAATAGATTTGATTTACATAGATCCGCCTTTTTTTACTGGGACAGATCAAACTTTGGTAATCAGTATTCCAGAAGAGGAAGGCTATATTGAGAAACAGCCTTCCATGATAGAAGAAGCAGCATATAGGAATATATGGCGTAAAGGTTCAGATTCATACATGCAATGGATTTATGAAAAGTTAATAATTATGAGACAGTTGTTGAAAAGAAGCGGAGCGATATTTATAAGGCACGATCAGTATTGGTCTCATTATATAAAATTAATAGCTGATGAAGTTTTTGGAAAAAATTTATTTCAAAATGATATAGTTGTTAATCGAACTCACAAGAATTTAACTCGACAAGGAAAAGTATCTATACCAATCGCAACAGATTCATTATTTTTGTACTTCGCCTCAGAAGAAGGAAGATTTGAGAATATTAAGACTAAGAGGAAGGAAGTTAGAGAAGGATATTGGCGTAGAATAGATGATTCGTCAGGGACTAGAAGGCCACCTGAAAGAAAAATCTTAGGAAAAACTTTTTTTCCACCTCCGGGTAAACATTTCAAATTTGGTCAAGCAAAAGTTGATGAAATGGTGAAACAAGGAAAAATACGCATAAACAAAAATACAGGTCGACCTCAATATTGGGTAGAGCCAACTGATGAGATAGTATTAGATTCAAACTGGACAGATATCCCTGGGTACTCTTTTACTACAGGATATCCAACAGAAAATTCTGAACAGTTATTAACAAGAGTTATCCAATGTTGTTCTAGGGAAAATGATATCGTTGCAGATTTCTTTTGTGGCTCTGGCACTACTTCTGCAGTAGCTGAGAAATTGGATAGGAAATGGATTGCTTGTGACATCGGAAAGTTTGCTATACATACTACAAGAAAACGGCTTTTAAAAATTTCCAATTTAAAACCATTTATTGTTCAAAATCTTGGAAAATACGAAAGACAAGTATGGCAATCATCAGAATTTCAAAATCTTGATGACCAAAAAGAGAAAGAACTGAGATATCGTAAATTTATATTAGATCTTTATAAGGCAAACTATGTTTCAGGATATTCTTGGTTGCATGGAATAAGAAATGGCAGAATGGTTCATGTTGGAGCAGTGGATGCCCCTGTAACCTTGTCAGATATTAAATCAATAGCAGCTGAAGTTTGGAAAACAGTTGGTAGGGGCAAAGAATCTGCAGAAATAGCCGCCGTAGATATTTTAGGTTGGGATTTTGCTCTTGAGGTTAATGAAGTAGCAAAACAAGTAGCTGCCGAAGCTAAGGTTGAAGTTGCTTTCAAGGTCATTCCGCGAGAAGTTTTGGAGAAAAAGGCTATTGAACAAGGAGATGTTAAGTTTTTTGAGTTAGCTTCGCTCTCAGTTAAAATAAAAATAAAGGGAAGAGAAGCCTCTGTAATTTTATCTGATTTTGTGATACCGCCTCAAGATGTACCAGAGGAGATACAAAAAGCTATAATCAATTGGTCTCAGTGGATAGACTATTGGGCAATTGATTGGGATTATAAAGGAGATACGTTTCATAATCAATGGCAGAGCTATCGATCACGAAAAGATAATAATGTCGAATTAAAAACTAGACATGTTTATGAAGAGCCAGGAGAACATCAGCTCATGATTAAAGTTATTGATATTTTAGGAAATGATACAACAAAACTAATGAAAGTGCAGGTTGAAGGTGCCGAGAGCAAAAAGAAAAAAGTTAAAGCAGTTAAGTGAAAATGATTTATTTGATTTAACGGGTAAGCTTCGTACCGCCCCTTGTGTCCCTGCTTTAAGAGAAGCAGTTAAGGTGTGGCGTGCTGGAGGTTACAAAGGAATCACTGAAACAACACGCACGCTTTTAAATTATTGGTTTGAAGCCGATCATCATCTTCCAAATGGTGGAGTTTTTGCTTATCATTCTTCACAGCGTGAAGCCATTGAGACTCTAATTTTTGTTTGGGAATATGAAAAAGTAAGAAGTCGCAAAGGCCTTTTGGAGAGATACGCAGAAAATCTTAGTGGTGTAACATTGCCCCCATATGATGATTTCGTGCGTTATTGTATTAAAATGGCTACTGGTTCTGGTAAAACCAAGGTAATGTCTTTAGTCATTGCTTGGCAATTCTTAAATGCGGTATGCGAGAATATAAACATAGCTAAAGATTACGCTAAGACATTCCTTGTGATTGCACCAAATATTATTGTGTTTGAACGATTAAGAATTGATTTTGCAGGTGGTCACATTTTTAAAGTAGATCCCATAATCCCCAAGCCGTTTGAGATTTTCTGGGATTTCGATTGCATACTGAGAGGAGTAGGAGAAAGAGCACATAGCGAAGGGATTTTATTTTTAACTAACATTCAACAATTTTATGAACGATGGCAAAAAGCAAAACCGAATGAACCGGAAGAAATGACAGCGATATTAGGGGATAAACCTACTTTGCAAAAGCTTGAATTAACAGATTTTTCTGAAAGAATAGGTTTGCGTTCTGGCAATCTCGCAGTTATTAACGACGAAGCCCACCATACGCATGATGAAGAAAGCGAATGGAATAAAGTAATTCGTCGGCTACATACGAAGAATCCTTTAGTAATGCAGGTTGACTTTTCTGCTACTCCTCGTTTTCAAAAAGGCCATCTTTTTCCATGGATAATATGTGACTATCCATTAAAACAAGCCATTATTGATAATATTGTTAAGCGTCCTGTTAAGGGTATTGCAAGGATACAAGAAGCAAAATCTCAAATTGCAAGCACAAGATACAAGGCATTCTTAACAGCTGGAGTAGAACGTTGGCGAGAATACAAGGAGCAATTAATACCCCTTAACAAAAAACCTATCCTTTTTATTATGATGAATGATACTGATGAGGCCGATGAGATTGGTGATTGGCTTAAAACAAAATATCCAGCTGATTTTGGTGGGGAAAGAACCCTCATTATTCATACTGATAGTTCCGGAGAAGTATCTAAAAAAGATTTGGATAAAGCTAGGATTGTTGCTCGTGAGGCAGACCAGGAAAAAAATTCAGTTAATGCAATTGTAAGCGTATTAATGCTTCGGGAAGGTTGGGATGTTCAGAATGTAACAGTGGTTGTAGGATTAAGACCCTATACATCAAAGGCAAATATACTACCTGAGCAGACAATTGGACGTGGACTGCGTCTTATGTTTCGGGGAACAGGTGTTGGGTATTCTGAACGAGTAGACGTTATTGGCAACAATGCTTTTATCGCTTTTGTTGAAGATTTAGAAAAGTTAGAAGATATCAAGCTCGACACATTTGAAATTGGCAAAGACAAGTTAAAAATTGTAACTATTGAACCTCTTCAAAGAAAAAAGAAATATGATATTGGTTTGCCACTTTTATCACCAATTTTGGTGCGTAAAAAGAATTTGGCTCAGGAAATAGCAGATCTCAATGTGAATCAGTTCGATACTCCAATATTGCCAATGAAAAAGGGCGATGCTGCTGAAAAAACATTTAGATACGAAGGTTTTGACATTATTACGCTTAAGAAAGAGATTGAGCGAGAGTATACATTGCCCGAACCGCAGACTCCTCAAGAAGTTATCGGATATTATGCTCGCCGTATCGCCCAAGAAGTTAAGCTTCCTTCACAATTTGCAGCTTTGGTGCCAAGGGTTCGAGAATTCTTTGAAAAAAAAGCATTTGGAAAAGAAGTTGATCTTGATGATCCGTTGATCCTAAAGGCAATGAGTACCAATGTTTCACAATATGTCTGCATTCAAGCTTTTAGAAAAGAATTACAAGCTAAAACAATAGCCGAACGAGAACCTAGGTTTGAAGGAAAAGATAAATCCCTTTCTGAATTAATTGCATTTCCTTGGAGTAGACCTGTTTATGAAGGCAAAAAGTCTATTTTTAATCTTACCGCTTGTGATAATGATTTAGAAAAAGAATTTGCTTATTTTTTGGATAAAGCCGAAGATGTAAAATCATTTGCAAAACTTCCTATGAGCTTCGGATTTGCTATAGCGTATACTGATGGAAATTATAATTTTAGGTATTATTATCCTGATTTTATTGCTGTAGACAAGATTGGAACTCACTGGATCTTGGAGACGAAAGGGCAGGAATCAGAGGAAACTGTATATAAAGATAAGGCAGCCACTCTTTGGTGCGAGAATGCAACAAATCTTACAAAGAAGAATTGGCGATACAAGAAGGTTCCGCAGCAGAAATTTAAAGAGCTTCAGCCAACAAATTTATCTGATCTTGACGTTATTTAGCAATTAATTTAGGGCCGGTTCTGAATTTGAACAGGTACCAAGGGACAAAAGTAGCAAAAGTAGGGACAAGTAGGGGCCGTTTCCAAATAAGCATTTGTAGCAAAATAACTTTTGACTGAAGTGTTCCTCCGGGACAGTTCTAGTAGAAGTCAATCTAGCGTAAAGATATAAATAGAAACGGTCTAAACAACGGTCTCAAAAAAGCATAGAAAAACGTAGTCTTATAAAAGGGGTAACAGAATATGGATAAAGGAGCTCATTATTTTAGGTGTGATTTTCAGGTTCATTCTCCCAGAGATTTGAATTGGAATGGGCAAGGTGCCGTTACTCCAGCAGAACGAAAGGCTTATTCTGAAGAGTTAATTATTGACTGTAGGCAAAAAGGGCTTGATGCAATAGCGATAACAGATCACCATGATTTTGTTTTTTTCCCTTATGTTAGAAAAGCATCACAGGATGAGTTGGGTGGACAGGGTGATCTTATCCCGGTAGAACGGCGCATTATTGTATTCCCCGGGATTGAGGTAACATTAACAGCACCGAATTGTCAGGCATTGTTAATTCTTGATGCCGATTTTCCTGAGAATCTTCTTCAAAGCGTTTTAGTTGCGCTTGCAATTACTCCAAATCGTGCGGAAGACGCAAAACATGCGCCGATAAGGCGAATACCTCAGAATGTTGTTAATGACTTAACTCATTTATATAAGATTTTAGATCAGTACGGACACTTGAAAGGCAGATTTATTGTATTGCCAAATGTAAAGGAAAGTGGTTACGGCACGATTTTAAGATCGGGATTTGCCAATTTTTATAAGTCCATGCCATGTGTTGGAGGTTATACTGATGGGGTGTTGCCTCAACCCGGGACAGGGGCATACAGCATCATTGAAGGCAAGAATCGGGAGTATGGCTTCAAAACCATAGGTGTATTCCAGACATCCGATAATCGGAAAAGAAACCATGAAGATATTGGTACGTATTCAACATGGGTAAAATGGGCTATTCCAACCGCTGAGGCGATCCGACAGGCTTGTCTTGCAAAGGAATCAAGGATATCGCAAGAAGAGCCTGTATTACCAGCGACATATGTTACTTCCATTGATATTTCAAATAGCAAGTTTATGGGACCTATTTATTTTGATTTAAATCGTCAATATAATGCTTTAATTGGTGGGAGAGGTACTGGTAAATCAACAATTTTAGAGTATTTGAGGTGGGGGGTATGCGATCAGCTTCCCGATCCCACGGGTTCATTTGATTTACCTGAATACCAAATAAGAAGAAAAAAATTAATTGAGAAAACTCTCTTGCCATTCGAAGCAATAGTTCAGATGTCTTTTATTAAAAATAATGTGAAACATATTGTTAAGCGTAAGGCTGGTACGCCAGAATTATTTTTGAAAATAGGTGATGGCGAATTTGAACAATGCAAGGAATCAGATGTGCGTAATATTTTGCCTATTCAAGCGTATAGCCAAAAACAATTAAGTGGGGTTGGGGTAAGTGTTGAAGAGCTAAAAAGGTTAATTTATAGTCCAATCAGACAGTCCTTAGATGAGTCCGGAGCGAAATTTAGCGAACTTTCCTCAGACTTGAGAAATTGTTTTGAACTTCGAAAAAAGAAAAAACAGGTCCAAAAAGAAATTTCTAAATCTGAACTTGAATTAAAATCCTTAAAGGAACAAGTTGATAGCTTGAAGGAGAGACTCAAAGGTATTTCTGAAGAAGATAGAAAAGTAATTTCTATTCATAGTCATTATGAAGAGATTGATGGAGTTGTAGAGGGGTGGAAATCGGAATTATTAATAGTTAAGGATGCATTAGATAGCTTTAAATCACATATTCAAGTCTTACCGAGTGAACTCGCTAAGACTTTATCTTTACCCGATGGGGAATCAGATGTTATTAGAAAGATAGACAGAAAAATTAACGATATTTTTGCTGGCATAAATGATCAATCTTCTGTTTTAGGGAATCTTTTAAAGGCAGATGATAATGCTCAGGTGGAGTTTGCCCAAATGGTAAAAAAGTGGGAAGTTATTAATGAAACTCATAAAAAGGAATATGAAGAAGCAAAGGATAAGTCATCTTCACACGAAGTTACGATTAAACAAATAAAGCAACTTGAAGATCGCATATCAGAAATTAATAAATATTTAAGAGAGAAAAGGCAGGATATTCTTAAGTCTGGCGACCCGGATGAAAATTTTGTTAATTTAAAGCAACAGTGGTGTGGACTTCATAAGAATAGAGGCGATTTGCTTGAGGAACAATGTAAACAGCTAAGTAATTTATCAATAGGGGTTTTGAAGGCATCTTTAAAAAGAGGAAAAGGGGTTGAATCTCTAGAGCAGGCCCTTAAGAATGTTTTAGCAGGCACAAAAATTAGAAAAGATAAAATAGAAGCGTTGTGCGCAAAGGTTGCTAATGTTGTAGAACCAGTGCTTGAATGGACAAAATTTTTAGATGAACTTGAAGAGCTTGCTGATTTTATTGTTGATGAGGATTTGCCTGAAGCTTTGCCTTCTGCTTCTAGGTTGTTGGGGGCGGGCTTTCATCCAAGTGATATCGCAAAAATATCGGAAAAATTAGCACCAGAGGATTGGATTAATCTATTTCTTGTTGAGTTGGGAGATATTCCAGAATTTGAATATAGGGTTAGAGAAGGTGAATATATTGATTTTGCAGATGCTTCGGCTGGTCAACAGGCCACAGCTCTGATGTATGTACTTTTGAATCAAGAAGGTCCTCCGTTAGTGATAGACCAGCCAGAGGATGATTTAGATAATGAAATGGTTTCACAAATTGCGAGATTAATATGGGATTCGAAGAAGAAAAGGCAACTTATTTTTGCTAGTCATAATGCCAATATAGTTGTAAATGGAGATGCGGAATTAGTCGCATGTTGCCGTTATAAAATTGCAGAGGATCAATCTAAAGGGCAAGTTGAAAAACAAGGTGCTATTGATATGCCAGAAATTCGTGATGAAATTACAAAAATTATGGAAGGCGGAGAAGACGCATTTAAGCTTCGGAAAGAAAAGTATGGTTTTTAGAAAGGTATTTTAGGACAGGGTCCATTTAATTTTAATAATCACATAGAGTTTTGACTGAAGTGTCCCTTAAGGCATTTAAAGGAGAGTTGCAAAGGAGGAGGTAGAAGATGAAAATAATTAAAAAGCGCAGAGGATATGAACTTCAAATTGTAACGAGAGTTGGTAATGGAGGAAATTATTTATTTTATAAGACGCCCAATGGGTCATATCACACATTCTTAGAAGTTGCTGCTAAAGATGCAGCTAGAGATTGTGGTGCTAGAGGGCGAGGAAATACAAGACAACTTTGTAAGCGAGTGTGTGGATTCTAATTCTATAAAGGTAACAGGTCGCTTCTAGCGAAACTCATCGATAGCAATAGGGAAACAGGGAATGGTTCAGAAAGGGACAGTTATAGTAGAAGTCAATCTAGCGTAAAGACATAGATAGAAACGGTCTAGAAGAAAAATCCGGGATTATGTATACAGAGGCAAGGACATTAGTTGGGATGTGGTAAAATGCTAAAGCAAGACATTCATTTCGCAACTTCTTTGGCGTCAAATGGCAAAGATTTGGATTGCGAAATCCAAAAACGCACCAGAGAACTTATAAAGGATTTTCCTAACCTTGATCCGTTCCTGATAGCTATTGCTCAATCCTTAATTTGGACAAACCATGCTGTTGATAAAGAAAATTATTTTAGAAAGGCGTTAGATTTCTTAAATTCAGGATCAGATAAGTCCTTATCTGGGCTATCTAAATGTTTTGGCAGGTATGGATTGGAAAGTCTCAATGCTACTCTGTTTAATTGGCGTAAGCTTTATGGCGAATTTAATGCCCCTCTCGATATATTAAAATCTCCCCTTGAAGAAGTTATTCTTTTCCAGCAAACATCACTCAAGATTGCTTGTGTTGCAAGGAAGAACAGAAGGGTAATGCATATTGGCGCTTGGCTTTTCTGCGCCCCTTTTAAAATGATACTATGTTTGCGTGATGATCTGTGGAAACATGATAGGATAAATGAAGTTCTTATGCCATTGGGTTTGGAAGTTGTGAGAGGAGTAAAAAAGATGATGCGAGGACACTATTCCTACGCCCAATATGTTGACACTGGAGATTTATCAGAAGAAGAAGGAGATATAATAGAAGGCCTTGGAACAGTTCAGATAGTTCAAGCTATGTGTAAGACGATTGCCAAAGACGCTGATTCCAATGTGCTTCATATTAATTCAGGACTTTGGAAATTTGGCAGGGGAGAGTTTTAATAACAAACGGTAAGTGATTGTGGAGTTTGAATGAGGAGGAACTATGATAGGGAAAGAACGGAATAATAGTATGAGACTTATAGGAAATGACGGATGGGCAGATGATTCAAAAGTAGCAGGGGATAAAATTTCAGAGGCTATTATTAAAAAAGAAGGGAAAGAAATAGTTATTGATTATGAAGATCAGCATAAGCTAAAAACACTTACACTGAATAGTGATGATGGTATTTACTTTAGGGGAAAATCCCCTGATTGCGAATTTACTCTTTATAAGAATACAGAGGGATATTTTTTATTTGGTGGATATAGTAGTGCTGAAGATGGTAAGAGCGTTTGGTGGTTTAAGTTAAAACCTCAGAGTAAAGAAACATCTTGAGTAATTCAGAAGATATGAATTAGGGGGGTATATGAAAAAATTAATATTAGTTTTAATTTGTAGTATTTTTGTTTTGAATAACAGAGTATATGCCGAGCCATTTTCTATGGAAGAACAAGATGGTAGGTATGTATTAGAAATGATGGAAGGAAGAGCAATAAAGAATACGAGAGTTCCGGCAATGATATTAGATACTGTAAGAGGTATTGCTTGGACTTGTCAAAATTTACAAGATGGTAAACCTTTGTGGGTTAAAGCGGATTTAGGGAAAAATGGTAACAAGTCAATGACAGGGAAAAAATATATAGGCAAAATGCTTATGTGGCAGGACTCTGATTTGAGAATGCCTGCTATTGTTGTTGATACGGAAGAGGGAATTGTTTGGACTTGTCAGAATATCATAGATGGTAAAGCACTGTGGGTTGAAATGGATTTGAAGAGTGGAGCAGAAAAAGAAATTGCTAGAGAAGCTTTGGCAGTAATTAAAGCAAGGTGAAGCTAATATGAAAAAACAGTTACTCATAGTATTCTGTTTAGGGTTGGTTGGGTGTGCGACAACCGGGATGATGAGGATAATGCCTATCTATAACTTGCAAGAGATTAATTCTCCTTCATTGAATGAAGAAGCAAGTGTTGAGCTTGGTGATACCATAGTTTCCAAGGGGAAAATATATACGGTAACTTACAAAGCTATGATTCTTTCTAATGAGGTCCATTCTAAAGACAAAGAGGTGGTTGTTATTGGATCTTCGGTGTCTGTTCCTCCTGGTGAGCTAATAGCCAAAGTGGAAAATTCAGAATGGACGTATTTTTCTTCAAAAGAAGGCGTTATTATTTCTCGCTGGGGTGCTAAACTCATGAATGAGGGCGGATTAAGATTGTCAAAGATCGATGGGCATATTGAAATTCTTGCTCCCCAATGGAGTTGGTTATATTCAAAAGTTCCACATGTTGAGCCTATCTTTGAAGTGAAGAATATACAAGTGGCTGAGAAGTCCAGACCGAGTTTTAAACAAGAGCTTATTTATAATGGTAAGGTTGGGAGTAGTGTTAAGTTTTTATATCGTGAGTTATCTGACGACATGTTGCGACCAGCTTTTTCTCAAGAAATACAATATGATTTAAACGAAAGCAAAACGATTGGCTTTAAAGGTGTTCGTGTTGAAATTATTGAGGCGACCAATACGAATTTGAGATACAAAGTTTTGAAAAGTTTTCCAGACACACCATAATTGAGGTGAGATATGAGTATTAAGGCGACTGCAGTAAAGATTGCTGATAGGTTAATTGAAATATATGTTGAAAAGAAACTTGGTAAGGATGCCCTTAAAGACAAACAAATAGGGGTTCTTGAAAAACTTTTAATCAAAGAACTATCAGAAAAATATGAATGGAAAGATAAAAGCGAAAAATTGAAAAAGGAACAGTCTAGAATGATACTAATGGTGATAGACTATAGTATAAAAAATAGTTTTGACCTTGTAAAAGAAAATTTCCACATTATCCCAAAAGAGGAAATTTCTGAAAAAGACCTGTATCAGCTTATACATAATCATAAATTATCAAAAGCATTTGTTAGGGCATTAGGAGAAAGTAAATAAGATTGAGGCAATCATGAAAAAATTATTACTTATATTGTTGTGTTTAGGGTTTTCAGTGAGTTGTTTTGCGGAAGTAAGTTGGGGACGTTCCCCAAATTGCCCCGACTCATAAGCTGTGTAAAAATTTTATCCTAAAATTTTTACTCATTCGTCGGGATAATTCGCCCTGCAAACTTATGAGCGCTGTCGCTCCATAAGTTTGGGGCTCATTAGCACAAGGGTGTCCTAGAAAGCGGGACATCCATCCGAACAAATCGAAAGACGTCCCTGAATAATTTCACGGCTAGAAATAAGGAGTTTGGTAAATTTATTATGCAATTAATCATTCATCGCGGCACGAAGGAGATCGGTGGAAGCTGCGTTGAGCTAAAGACTGAAAAGTCGCGGATCCTGATCGATTTCGGGATGCCGCTGGTCAATGAGAAAAAAGAGCCGTTTGACTCCAGGGCCCTGGAGTCAAAATCATTAGATGAATTAAAGAAGCTAAAGATTCTGCCCGTAATCCCCGGCCTATATAAAGACGAAGCAAAGGGAATAGACGCTATATTCATCTCCCACTCCCACCTGGACCATTACGGTTTCCTCAAATATGTACATCCGGATATCCCCGTATATATGAGCGAAGGCGCTAAGCAGCTGGTCAGGATCTCGGACATATTCATCCCCGGTAAAGTAGGCTTGATAAATTCAGTAACAATAGACAGGAAGAAAAAATTCAAGATAGGTGATCTTAGCGTAACCTCTTTTTTGGTCGATCACTCGGCTTTCGACGCCAGAGCTTTTTTAATAGAAGCGCAGGGTAAGAGGTTGTTCTACTCCGGAGATTTTAGGGGACACGGAAGAAAGAGCGCCTTATTCAAACGCGTCATCGAAAATCCGCCGAAAGATATCGATTGCCTGTTAATGGAAGGCTCTATGCTTGGCCGTACGAATGATACCAGCCCCGATGAAATTGCGGTTGAGGGCCGCATGAAGGAAATTCTTAAAACCAGCGCTAATATAACGTTTCTTTTTGTTTCATCTCAGAACATAGATAGGTTGGTCTCAGCGTACCGCGCGTGCCTAAAAAACGGCAAGATCTTAGTGCTCGATATCTACACGGCCTTTATATTGGATAAGCTCAGGAAAGTATCCAAGAATATCCCCCAATTTAACTGGAAGAACATCAGGGTAAAATTTCTGCAATCACACGCTGATGCTTTGGTCAAGGCAGGGTATAGAGATCTACTCTATGCATACAACAAGCGCAAGATAGATATATTTGAGATAAAGCGCAAGAAGAAAAAGATTCTTATGTTAGCCCGCGACAACTCCGTTTTTCCCCTAATGATTAAAGGTATCGGGGATGTTAGAGGGGCAAAGATTATTTATTCTATGTGGGAAGGGTATCTGAGTGATGAATTCAAGGAATACTGCGCTAGTAAGGGATTAGAGCTCGAGCAAGTCCATACTAGCGGCCATGCCACAGCGGAGGATCTAAAAACTTTTGCCGCTGCCATAAACCCTAAGGCTCTTATCCCGATCCATACATTCGAAAAAAATAGATATCCTAGTTTGTTTGAGAATGTTAAAATATTAGATGATGGCGAGGCGCTGGTGCTGTGATATAAAATTTAGGGACCGTTTCTGGTTAACATTTACTTGAATTATGAGATTGCTTCACCCCTTCGGGGTTCGCAATGACAGAAGGGGGAGCATGCTTGCAATGACAATTTGCTTTGTCATTGCGAGGCTGAATGCAATGAGGCCGAAGCAATCCCAAAAATAGGATAGACAGAAACGGTCCTAGAAATTCTTACTAGCTTTCCCAAAGAAGATGCGAAATGGATAAATTGTGGCTCAGATGTATTATCGTTATTGTATTCATCTTGCTTTTAACCGGTAAGGTATTTTCTGATCCGGACGGCAATGGTGCTAGATTCAGCCCGCCCGAAGGAAAGATCCTGCTGATCATAGGCCAGTATAAAGAGGCAATCGATACCTACGTGGAGGAACTCGGGCATATTCCCGCCGGTATTGCGGTATATACGTCAGTACAGAACGCGGAAGGAATATATGAGGCATTTGACCATGGAGGCGGTGCGCAACATTTACAGTATGAGGTGGAGAAATACCCTAATGCGGTAATGCAGGTCGGGCTTTATATGGTTGATGTGCTTGAGGAGATAGTTAGCGGCAAGTACGATGATAACCTGGAGAAGATCGGCACGTGGGTAAAAAACACTAACAGGCCTGTATATTTTAGGATTGGATATGAATTTGACGGACCGCATAATCACTACGATCCCGGCCTATACGTAAAAGCCTACCGTTATATTGTTGAGAAATTTCGCGCGATGGACGTCAGGAATGTCGCATATGTTTGGCACTCCTATGCAAGCTATACCGAGAGGCCTATTATAGATTGGTATCCCGGAGATGAGTATGTGGATTGGGTCGCTATCTCTTATTTTAGAAATATTCAGAAATTTCTTGACCGGATAGTAAACATTGCCCGGGAACATAACAAACCTTTGATGATCGCGGAGGCAACTCCCTTCGGGATCGGTGTAAGGTATGGTGATTACGCCTTAGAGAGATGGTACGAGCCATTTTTTAAGTTTATCGATACCAACGATGTAGGAGCGGTCAGTTACATTAACTGTGATTGGGAGGCACTTCCCATGTGGACTGGGCAGGGTTGGAAAGACAGCCGCGTTGAGGCCAATCCTATCATAAAAAAACGCTGGCTCGAAGAGGTCCGGAAAGAAAAATATCTTAAGTCGTCCTCAGGATTGTACGCTCTCTTAGGATTTGAGCCTGAAAAGTAAAAAAGCTGATATTGGCGTAAGAGGGACCGTTTCCGGTTAACATTTACTTGAATTATGAGATTGCTTCACCCCTTCGGGGTTCGCAATGACGCAAAGAGCACTTCGTGCTCGCAATGACAGAAGGGGGAGCAGGTTAATATTTACAATGCTTGACAAAAAGCGAGGGATATGTTAACCTTTATATTAAGGTTAACATACGTTAACTTTATAATATTGGTTAACAAGGATAAACTATGGATAATAAAGAACTTATGACAATAGCCCAAGTAGCTAAGATTCTGGGGATTAGTCGGATTGCAGTATATAAAAAGGTCAAAAAAGGCCAGATTCAGGCAATCCGGGTAGGGAAGGCCTATGTCATACCCGCGCAAAATCTTGCTAGTGTCTTGGGTGAGTCTTTGACCCAAAAACAGAAGGGCCAGATCGATAAAGCCGTGGCCAAGACAGTTAAAGAATACGGGGAAACATTAAGACTCTTGGGCCGGGAGTAATTCCCTATTATGAAGAACATAACTATTGCTGAAGTAGAGTATGTAGCATTTAGGTTAGCCAGAGAGATAATGAGCTTTAGCGAGCCCATCCCTGATTTTTCTACGCGCTTTCCTAATATTTTAGAGAGCTGCTTGGGGGCCCCTTTTCAGCAATTTGACAGAAAATCCCTATATCGCGGCCTGACTGCAAAAGCCGCCATTCTATTTTATCTGATAATCAAAAACCACCCTTTTCAAAACGGCAATAAACGTGTTGCCATGACTACGCTGTTTGTATTCCTGTATTTTAATAAGAAGTGGATCAAAGCCGACAGTAGAGAGCTGCATAATTTTGCCGTCTGGGTAGCCCAGAGCCCGGCAAAGTTAAAAGACGAGACAGTAAAAGCAGCTGAGAAGTTTATCAGGACTTATCTGGTGGATTTGTAGCCAGGAAAAATAGGGACACATCCCCGAACGCCTGCCTGCCGGCAGGCAGGAAATCAGAATCGGTCCATTACTTGCATTTCATTTGAATGAACAATTAGCTTAGATATGGTTAAAATTAAGATTGATAAAATAGTCCGCTCAAAAAGAAAAACCTTAGCGCTCGAAATCTCGCGAGATGCTAGTTTAATTGTAAGAGCACCTAAAAAGACACCCCTTGAGTATATTGAAAAGATAATTCAGAAAAAGCGGTTCTGGATACAGCGAAAACAAAAGACAGCCTATAGCAAATACAGAAGTTTTATACCAAAAGAATTTGTAAATGGTGAAGGATTTCTATTTCTAGGTGACTCCTATCGATTGTCAATAGAAGATATAGAGCAGCCTCCCTTAACATTAGATAAAGAGTTTCGGCTTTCAAGAAAATATCTTTCAGAGGGCAGGAGGGTTTTTATTGAGTGGTACAGGAAAGAAGCTTATAAAAAGATTGAAGAGAGGCTTAATTGGTATTCGTATTTGTCAGGCCTAAAATGTAGCAGATTTAATATAACGAATGCTCAGAAACGATGGGGTTCATGCAATGCTAAAGGAAATTTATGCTTCAGCTGGCGTTTGATAATGGCGCCCTTAAGGGTGTTAGATTATGTAGTAGTCCATGAATTAGCTCATTTAGAAGAAAGAAACCATTCGATAAAATTTTGGAGCAAGGTGAAGATTATAATGCCAGATTATGAGAAATATAACTATTGGTTGAGGGATAATGAATATTTGTTAGCTGTATAATTTTTGTAAGAGGGGACTTTAGGGACGTTCCTTGTGGGTTGATTAAGGCATGCCTGAAGATTTGAATTAGGGGAAGAGATGAAAAAAAACGTTTTGGTGTGTATCCTTTCTGCGGTCGTTTGCCTGTTGACAGGTTGTTCGGCTTTCGGTCCTCAAGCCCCACTTGAGGATGGTTTGTATCTAAGTTATGATTTTGCGGGATCGACAATTCGTGTAACCTTCAAAGAGATCGATGGAGGCCAGTTTCAGGCAAGCGTTTCACCAGAAGGTAGCCAAGAGACTGTCAATAAAAGACTGGAGACCACTGGCGGCGGTATTTTTGAGATAGAAGCACTCGGCCCACTTTGGATCCCTCCTAGCTCAGTCAAAGCCGGCGGGAACGCACATGGTGCTCGTGTTAGTGAGGTTAAACGCTGGAAAGGGTGGAGTGTTGGCGTGGTGAAGGCTAGTTTTGGTGCCGGAGCGGCATTGCGCGGCGAATGGTATTATGAGGAGACTACCGGTTTCCTTGTTGGTGGAAGCAAGTCCACATTTATGTCCGGGGAAGGCGGGGGCTCGCATTTCGTCCTCAAGGATACAAATCTCGATGGCCTGTAGGGAAAGTGGGACGTTCCCCAAATTGCCCCGGCTCGCAAGAAGTATCAAAATTTCCTAGCAACTTTCCCCTTGACATTATCCTGTAATTATTGTATACTTTTGTACAGAGAGTTGTATGGATGTGTGCAATATGTTGTATTGATATGTACAATAAGATGAATCCAAATGGAGTATAGACTTAATAAAAAGGACCTGTTGGATACATTGGGGATGTGGAACAGCTTCTTAAAGAAGAAGGTGCATTTAATCGCTTGTGGCGGCACAGCCCTTACTCTGCTGGACATTAAAGCCTCGACCAAAGATGTGGATTTTATCGTGCCAGTTGAGGCCGAGTATGATTATCTAATGAAGATCTTACCTCAACTGGGCTATAGGCAGACTACAGGGTCGGGATGGGCTAAGGCAGGTGAACTTTACATCTACGATTTGTTTAGGGGCAAGAAGGTACATACTACAGAACTCCTGGAGTCTCCTTTGGAGAAAGAGGGGCATATCTTGCTTAAAGAATTAACTCGCATTTATATCGGGGTATTGAATCACTACGACCTTGTTATCACTAAATTGTTTCGCAGTACCTCGGTAGATATCGATGATTGTTTATCATTAATAAGGGCTCGTCGCAGCCAGATCGACATAAAACAACTCTGCGCGCGCTTTAAAGAGACAGCTAAATATGATGTCTCTGAGGACAAGTTGCTGCGGAATCTAGGACATTTCCTCGAGATTCTTAAGAAAGTGGGTATTTATGGATAACAAAGAACTTTTAGAAAATCTTAGCCGGCTGGGCGTTTCTCTTTTGGAGACAGAGAGGGATTTTAATGTTAACAAGACATTGGCCGGGGTAGTCCAGAGTAAAGAACCGAGGTACTGGGAGGCTTTTCCAGTACTCCTGGCCAATGCTGCCAAGGACGAAAATTTTGATTACCAGAAAGTCCTCGATTACTTAAAAGACGATCAAGGCAAGCAGGCCCTGAGGCAACTTTTTCTATTGTCTCTAGCTGTCTATAAATTCAACCATCTTAAGTTCGGTTGGGCGGATAGATTTTATTCAGAGCTGACGGATAAAGAAAAGAATAAAGTAGGCCTTTGTAAAGACTATCTGGCGCATAATCATGACCTGGGATTTGCGGGCCACCAATTTTCAGCGCAAAGATTAAAAGGCCTGTTTAATAATTATTTCAAAGAAGAAGCGCAAGAGACTAAAAAGCTGCGCTCCCAACATGAAGAGCTGTCTTTAGAATATTCCTTGTCACAGGTATTTTCACCTAAGCAAAAAGAATTGTTCAGGAAGAAATTAGAGGGTAAACCTTTAACCAAGACAGAGAGGGAGTATTTTTCGCGCAGCGTAAAAAAGAAAGTTCAAGCCTTAGCCAACCCTGAGCTGCACCGGTTAGCTCAGCGATTGCTGGAGTAAAAAATAGGGACACATCCCATTAAATTGACCCTAATGAGAGGATGATGGAGAAAAAAACAATAAGGCAGTTTTTGATTTCAGGCATGCTTGCGCCGGCCTTGTTGATCCTGGTATATTGGCTGCTGGTGAATTTAAATATGCATATTTTGTATACTCTTTTGTTTGTGGCCTATGGTTTTATTGTTTTGGTGTCTCTAGCGGTGGTGCCTATCTGTACATTGATACTGTTAATCGGCTGGAAGAAGTTTACCTGGCGGCGCAGGCGGGCCCTAGGGGTCTGGATCGTGCGTTTAATAGCATTCTTTTTCTTATTTTTTCTGCATGCCTTCTGTAGCCAGCTTTCGCTGCAGTCAGCCCTTGATCACGCCAGGACAGCGGCAAAACAGATCCAACAGCAGTGCAACCAGGAAAAATTTTGCCGGGAGCGCATAGAAGGTTGGAAGCCGATAGAAGAGGGCCAGTGGGTGGATGCTGCAGAGGGCGGCGTGGAGTGGGAAATGGTACCTCACTCCTACAAGGCTCACATAAAACACGGGATAAGAAATAGTTTAATATATGTCAAGCTGTATAAGAGGTCCAAAGAGGAGACGTTTCTGCTTGACGTCATCAGCGTTAGAGGCGGCAGGCCGGCGAGGCGGTTTGAAGGCGGCGTGGGCAAAGAATTAATAGAAGTAAAGTGGGTTGCAGGCGGTAATACAGAAGAAAAAGTTATCAATTAAAGGAACGTCCCCAACTTGGGGAGAACTGGGGACGTTCCCCAAATTAGACACAAGGGTGTCCCCGAAATAGGGACACATCCCCGAACGACTCTGATTATACGGATGGATACAGAGATGGCCAGTAAAAATGGAGAACTGACATGAAGAAACTGCTACTCATAATGTTGTGTCTAGGATTTTTTGCATTTAGTGCTTATTCAGAAAACATTGCTTTTGAAGGAACTCCTATTTCAAGAACTTCTTCTACTTCTCATGGTACTGAGAGTGTGCAAATAACAGAAGAAAAACAAATTAATTATAAATTGGTAATAACCAAAGAAAATTATGAATTTTTTTGGTTTTCTCGTGAAAGAAAGAAGTTAAAGTATATCAGAAGTGGCGTATTTAGTTATTTTGTCAGTGAGGATGGAAGTGGTTATATAAAAATTTCTAAAATGGAAGAAGGTAAGTATTTATATTTGGAGCATATGAACCTGGGATTACATACAATAACTTATTGGGGAATTGGAGATAGACTTGATTTATAATCAATTTCAACCGCGTAGGTTAACATTATTAGGTAACCGATGCAGGAAAAATTCAATTTAAAAAAACAAATACGAAAAAACCATAGAGCCTTTACTCTTCTAGAGCTCACAGTAGTAGTTGTTGTTCTCGCCATCTTAGTGGGTATCTCACTGCCTCAATACCGAAAGGTGGTCTGGCGGGGCAGATTTGCGGAAGTGTATAATATAGTTGGTATCATCGTCCGGGCGGAAGGAAGATATCATTTGGAGTACGATGGTTATACACAGTTTCCTACGGGTGGATGTTATGCCGGAGCTGGAATTGCCGCCGGAAGTACGGGAGTACAAGCAGCTTTAGGAATAGAGATACCTAGCTCATGCTATTTTCAATATTTAATTTATCCTAGCGACACTTATCCTGCCGCTACTAATATTTATTTTAGGCAAGTAGGGTATACTTGGGCTTGGGTGTATAATTATGGGACTAAGTCATGGTCTGTCTATGGAGCTGGTGACGGCGGTCCCGCCCGAGAATATTTCGTCCCACCACAATAGTAAAAGGGACGGTAAAAGAGGCCGTTTCCGGAGTTGTTCGGGGGTAAGTTGTGTGAGTTGTGGGACGCTCCCCCAATTGAACTTAAGGATGAAAAAAGGAGGTTAATTATGGAGTGTTCGGTTTGTAAAAAAGAAATGGTTGAGCAAGATTTAGGCGGTATAAAAGTTGACGTGTGCAAAGATGGCTGTAAAGGGTTGTGGTTTGACTGGAGTGAGTTGGTTAAGCTTGATGAAAAGAATGAAGGTTTTGGAAATGCACTTAAAGAAGCTCTTAATTATCCACGCATAAATGATGATAGCCGTGGACAAATTAACTGTCCGAAATGCAAAAAAACAATGGTTACACATAAATATCAATCATCAAAAAAGGTAAACGTTGATGAATGTTATCTGTGTGGTGGTTTTTTTCTTGACTCTGGAGAGTTAAAAGTAGTTAGAGACACTTTTATGAGCGAGCAAGAAGAAAAGGATTATATAGAGAAAATTGTTGGAAACATTCCAGCTTATCAAAAAGCTGAAAAAGATTTGAATAAGGAGAAGTTGAGAGCTGAAGCTGTCCAAAAGTACACGAGATCTTTAAGATTAAGTTATTATCTTAAAGGGAAGTAGCCGAATTATGTAAGTTGTGTAATCAATTTCAACCTACGAGGTTAACATTACGCGGTTAACAAAAGACATAGATAGAAACAGTCCTTAAAAAACACACTAAAAAAACACAAAGAAATCTTTCTTGAAGCAATAAAATAATATTCTTTTATGGACAAGAAAATAAATTCTTTTCTTAAGTTTTTAGGATTAGTTACCATGATGCTACTCTTTCTTACAGGCAGGAGCCTATCTCAAGATGAGGAGATAAGAAGGGTTGATCGCAAACTAAATGAATCTAATCCTAAAAAAGCCTCTCCAGCCGAACCCCAAGGACAGGCCCAAAGTAGCAAACCCGTTAATTCATCAAATAAACAATTTGAAATACGGCTTAAATCAAGAAGATTCACTCCTTCTGAGGATATAGGCAGGGCTATTGCATCCCATATCCAGCCTTCCAAACACGAGAGGGTGCATGTATTGATGCAATCTTATGATATACCGGATATTGCTCAGCGAGGGATATTAAATAGCGCGGGCGTAGAGTTGCTCAATTATATTCCCCATAAAGCCTGGTTTATTTCAGTTCCCAGAGGCATAGCCCAAGCTCAGCTTGTAAATGCCAATGTAAGGTGGATAGGCCCGATCTTACCTAAAGATAAATTATTTCTGCCTATCTTAAATAGAGGAGTGGGCCCTTGGGCAGTTAACAGTGATGGAAGTGTAAATCTAGAGGTTTCAATTTTTAAGGACGTTTCTTTAGCTGAAGCAAGGCAGGTTTTGGGAGGCATAGGTGCGTTGATTAAAGAAGAATCGGCAGTTTCTAATCGGCTAACTGTAACTGTCTCTCCTGATAAGTTAATGGATATTGCTAATGAGGATATAGTTCGCTGGATTATTGAAGAAAGGCCGCCAAAAAAATACCTCAATGATGGTTCACGGGCAAATGTAGGAGCAGATGCTGTTCAGGACACGCCTTATAATTTGAGTGGCCTTGATGTTGATGTGGGTATATGGGATGGAGGAGATGTTGATATCACCCATGACGATTTTGGAGCCAGGGTCACTGTTGTTGATAGCGCCGGAAATGATGACCACGCTACCCACGTGGCCGGAACTATGGGTGGGGATGGAACCTTAAGTGTGTCAAAAGGCGGCACGGCCAACCAATGGAAGGGCATGGCTCCAGCAATGGATATCATCTCCTACCTTTGGGATGACAATATCACTGACCACGACGGCGCAATTAATGACTACGACATTGAACTATCTCAGAATTCCTGGGGCTACGGTGTTAGTTCCAGCCTCTATGGATACTATGGGTATGATGCGCCCGAATATGATGACATTGTTACCGGCTTTTTTTATGGCAAGAGGATATCCGTTGTTTTCGCTGCCGGAAATGAAAGGGATGATATCCCTGGGGATTATGATTGTATTGGCCCGCCATCCACAGCAAAAAATATCATCTGCGTGGGGGCGATAAACTCAGATGATGACAGCATGACAGTTTTTAGCAGTTGGGGACCTATGGATGATGGCCGGATTAAACCTGATGTAGTCGCTCCCGGCGATGAGGCAGGCGGCGAGGGGTATATCAAATCAACTTTACCTAATGATGAGTACGGTGGCCCTGGTTGGTATGGAACTTCAATGGCTGCGCCTGCTGTATCGGGTTGTGCCTCTTTGATAATCCAGGATTACAGGAGCCTCTATTCAGCAGTCGATCCCCTTCCTTCCAGCGTTAAAGCTTTATTGATACACGAGGCTAATGATTTAGGTAGTACAGGCCCGGATTATAGTTATGGATATGGTAATATTCAAATTCAGGATTCTATTGATAAATTAAGAGCTAAAAGCCTGCTTGAAGATGATCTTGGTAATGGCGCTACAGATACCTATACCTTATATGTGCCCGGGGGCACAACTGAAGTGAAGGTAACGCTGGTCTGGGATGATGAGCCAGCTACAGAAGGTGCTGACCCAACCTTGGTTAATGATCTGGACCTCGTTGTAACAGACCCTGATAGTGTTCGTTACTATCCCTGGACACTCGATTCTGCCAATCCTTCCAACTCAGCTGTGCAGACTCAGGAAGACCATACCAATAATGTAGAGCAGGTCGTAGTTAATACAGGTATTATTTCCGGCAACTGGACTATAGAGGTTTATGGTAATAATGTTCCTTATGCCCCTCAAGGGTATTCATTAGTTTTTACTCCTAACTACGAAGATAATTTGACAGGAAAGATATACGAGGATTCAGGGTATTCTAATGAAGAGGTCTTTTTTGGCGAAACTGATACCGTATATATTGAGGCCTATGTTGTTTCCGATGGAAGTCCCGTCACAGGCGCAACAGTAACCGCTGCTTTAAAATTGAGCGATGAGACACCTGTGACTACCATTGGCCTGACTGATGTCGGTGGGGGCTATTACAGGAATACCTGGGACTCTACCGGAGGAACCCCTGATGTCTATTCAGTAGATATTAATGTAGCGGACCCGTCACTTAATATCCGAAAATACTTTCATTTATATCCTCAAACAGGGGTATCTTCCTATAGATTCGATTATAACGAGGATGAAAATGATGACTATGTCTTAGAAAACAAACACCTCGTTGCTGTTTATGATGGGAGAACCGATACTAATAAATCCTTATTATATCTGCATCAAAAAGATACCGATGTCAGTTACAATTTCGCAGAGATTTCCGACGATGATACTCAAGGCGGAGGTGAGCCTACAACAACTGATATGAGAGATATTAAATTTTATTCCTTTTCACTTCCGGAAGGAGAAAACTCCTCATCAGCAGGCTTAGGAATGAAGACTGATGTAACCAAGGAAACCGAAGGTGGAAAGTCCTGTATGTTTGACGATGACGATACACGTACTAGATATAACGCTATAGGTTGCGGGATGCGCGCAGATTTTGCCACTGCAAGTTCCGGCACATTGGAATTCTGGGCACGATCCCGGGATCAAACCGATGAGGACTCCTTAGATATTATGCTGGAGAATAGCTCTGGCACAGTAGGCCCGGATATCTATTTTTTAAGTGGTAGTATTGGTTATTTTGATGGCTCTCAAAACACAATAATGACTTACACTCCGGACCAGTGGTATCACTTCAAAGTGGTCTTTGATTGTGGTAGTGATACGATGGATATTTACATAGATGATATGACAGATCCAAAAGCAACCGGTGTCAGCTTTTTGGATCCTTTAACAGATATAAGCAGAATAGAGATGGATACTGGCCTGTGGACATCTGGTCCCTCCGACAGGGATCACTTTGATCCTTTGTGTTATGTAGATGATATAGATATTTACTCCGGAGCTACCCAGCTTCTTACAGAGGATTTTGAGGATGATATCTCTGGTTCTGACCCGGGTTCACCTTGGACTGTAATTGAAGATTCTACAGATACAAATGTCGAGATATCTGATACAGTCTATCACGAGGCAAGCATCACTACTACCTTTGACCTTTCCATCCAGATGAAGACAGAAGATGTTGATTATCTGGCCTATAACTTGTTTGGTTTCGATACAAATATCGATGATATCTTAGATATCTTCTCACCGATTTCCGGTTCTTTAGGTTCAAGCGTTGAGGATGACAGATACCATATTGGCAACGGGAGTGATGATTTAGTAAATAGTCTGGCTCAAGGCGCCTGGACTAATTTTAGCTCCCTTACCGGCCAACAAAGATACGCAGCTATATATGACGATTCTACTGACAATGACCCTGTAGATAATAACGTAATAAGCTGGATATACTTTCCCAATGCAAGCCCAGTTAGCTTCCAGGATGTCGGCTGCTGGTATGAGACCGGAAAAGAGGCTTTAAGGATTAGGTATAATACTAGTTCAGCCCTAGGGACAGATCAGGCTGAATATATCCTGGCCTTTACTCAAGGAAATTACACTGCTATTAATCAATGGATGTCCACTATAGCAGGTGGTAGTTATCCCACGCCCAATTTTATGAGTTCTCCTTCAGTTTTGGGTGTCTCAGTTAATCCTAATACCTGGGCTATTGGAATCTTGGCTGCAGGTGAGATCACCCAATCTACCGAGGATGATGATATAACCGTAACCAATACCGGCTCAGTAAATGAGACTTTTACCTTGGATATAACCCTTGGTGGCTCATCCTGGCTGCCCGGGATAACTGCCGGTGTGGATACTTATGTGATCTGGGGACTGTTTTGTGACTCTACAGACTCCCCCGGCACGAGCTTATTTAATGTCGAGGATACTATACTTGCCGGTTCTCCTTCAACAGCAACTGAGTATGTGTTTGGTGATATATCTTTATTTGATAATGGCGTAAATGTAGCTCCTGCTAGTTACGTAGATTTATGGTTTCAATTCCAGGCACCGACTTCAACTCCGGATACAAGCCAGCAAAATATAACTGTAACCGTAGGAGCAGAACAGACACCATGAGCAGGGTACAGGGCCATAGGTCACAAGCAAGAAATTCGCGGAGAATATTCGCTTTATATATAGATAAAAAAATTAAAAGAAAAGGAGGTGAAAAAAATGAAGAAATTACTAGTATGTTTAACTACCCTAGTGTTAATCGCTGGTTTTGGCGTGATGCAAGCTGAGGCAGACCTGACGGATACCATCACAGTTACTGTTACCTTGCGGAATATTGCAGTGAGCGTAACTCCAGATGATTGGGCAATAGGAGTTATTGCTCCTGAAGGCCCTGCGTCGCAAGCTTGCGACGCAACTAACGACGGCAACGTTAATGAGGATTTTACCATCAGTGTAAGTGGTAGCGATCATTGGACAGCAGGAGCAACGGCTGCCGAGAATGTGTTTGTCATGGAAGAGGGGGTAACAGTGTTGAGCGGAACCCCTGTGTCCCTTGCAACTGGTGTGGTACCAGCGGCTGCTGACAGTTTTACACTTAATTTTACCGCACCTAGTGCTGGCAGCGTCTCCACAGAGCAGACTATCATTGTAACGGTAACAGCATCACCAGCATAATTCAAAACTGGCTAATATATATCCCCGCCCCTTTTTGGGGCGGGGAAGAGCCAGGCTCCAGAATTATCTGTGTTCATCCGGGAAAGCTGTTGTATAATTAATACCTAGGGAGGAATTAAATGAGGAATAAGATTATTTTAGGATTAATAATGTCTTTATTCTTAAATTATAATATCTTTGCCCAAGAGGCGCCTATCCAGGAAGAAAAACCAAAGCCCTCATTAGGATTGAGTGTTCAGCCCGGCGGGATTTTGATTCAACATGTAAAGTTGGGTGAGACTTATGACCTCTATGAAAAATCAGGCATTGCTTTGATTATTGAAAATAAGGATATCAGGCCACATACCTATATACTAACTACTTTCAAACCATCGCAAGTAGGAAATAAAAAATGGCTTAAAGGTTATTCAGAGATACCCGAGTCAGGCTGGTTCTGGTTTGAAAAGGATGAAGTTAGGGTTGAGCCACAGAGCAGGCAAGAGGTAAAGATGTATTTAAAGATACCCCAGGAAGACAAATACTATAATCAGCACTGGACAGTCTCACTGGGGGTAGCAGGTAAACCTGAGACGGGAGAGACGTTAACATTGGCAGTCTATCCCAGATACCAGATTGAGACTGAGGGTAGAGCCGGCTTAAAAGAAAAACCTGACGGCTTGATTGGTCTTGAGCCAAGCAAGGTTTCTTTTGAAAATTTAGCCTTGGGAAAAAAAGAAGAGGCTAAAGTTATCATTTATAACAATGATGAAAAAGTCCATAAATATAAGATAATTCCTCAGGTGGTTGAGGTTGATTCTGCAAGAGAACAAATTGTTGCCTCTCCGGGTTATTCCTGGATACCAAATAAGAAATGGATCAGGCCAGGTAAGAGAAGATTGAAAATCAAGCCGGGTGAAACCGGAGAATTGATAATTACCGTAAAAATTCCACAGAGCGAAAAATATAGTGGAAAGAAATGGGAAGCGCTCATATTTGTTGAAGACGAAGAAGGACTCTCCGGTTTTGTGAGGATGCAAATCGAGACAAATAAATGAGAATAAACAATAATTTTATAAGAGGTTTAATCTTGATTTTCTTAATTCTGGGAGTTTACCCTATTGACATGGAAGCTGCCGGAGGAGATTCAATTACTATTACAGTTACAATAAAAGAAGTTATTCCTCAAATCGGTGTTACTATTCGTGTTGTTCCCAAGTCCAAAAAAACAAGACCTGCTGTAACCGTTTCTTTACGAGCTACAATTAGGAATAGAGGCGATGCAGATGATTATTTTACATTGACTGCTTCTTCGTCTTTAGGCTGGGAAGTCATTTTTCCCCAAGGCGATACCTTAGGGCCTATTGAACCCGGAAGAAGAGAGACTGTTCCTGTTAAAGTGATTGTTCCTGTAGATGCCACAAGAGGCGACAGAAATACACTGACTATAGCTGCTGCTTCCCAATTTGACCCTTCAGTTTCAGATTCTGGTTTTTCTACCATTACCGTCCGCTAAGATTCAATTTCAACCTCGGAGGTTAACATTACGCGGTTAACAAAAGACATAGATAGAAACGGTCCTAAAGAAAAAAATGGAGATTTTAAGAAATAAGCTGATTATTTATTTGATAGTAATACTAGGATTTATTACATTGGTTATCATCCGGCCTTTTCGCAAAAGAGAAATTGTTCATATTGATTCACAAGGTAAAAATATCATTTGTTTCGGCGATAGCATAACAGCAGGTGAGAATGTGGGGTCTGATGAACGCTACCCGAGCGTTTTGTCTGAGTTGCTGGAGCGGCCGGTTATTAACGCCGGCGTCAGCGGTGATACCACTCAGTCAGCGCTGGCCCGCCTTGAACGTGATGTCTTAACAAAGGATCCTCTCCTGGTGGTTGTTATCTTAGGAGGCAATGACTTTTTGCGCCAGAGGCCCCTTGAGGAGACGATGGGGAATGTGCGCGCAATTATTGAGAAAATACAGGCAGAGGGCGCGATGGTGGCACTCGGACAACTGGGGCCCTTTACCATGCTTTCCTATAGAGATGACTATCAGCGGGTTGCCGAACAACAGAAGGCACTGCTTATCAAAGGCGTTTTAAAAGGAATCTTTGGGAATCCGGAGCTTATGAGCGATAATGTCCACCCCAATGCTGAGGGACATGCGAAGTTAGCGCAAAAGGTCTATTCGGCAATTACTTCTACACTTGAAAAAAACGATACAATGCGGTAAGATCTAGGGAGCGTTTCCGGAGTTGCGAACGAATTCAGAAACGGTCCTAAAGAAAAAGGTTCCAAAAGGTTACAATGAATTGATAAAAAGGAGAGGCTGATGGAACGCAAATCTATTTTTGTTCAAATACTTCAAATATTAGCGATTGTTTCATTGATTACGATTGTCTTTAGTTTCTTTGTTCGTTATAAGTATGGTCTAGATGCACAATATTTTGCCATAATGTGTTTTTCGCCCTTCTATTTTCTGTTGCTTTCTATTATCTATAGGCGCCTAAAGTTTATTTTGGCTAGACGACCAAGAGAGATTGAAAAATAGTAAACTTGCAGAAGAAGAAAAATTAAGGACAGAGAAATAAAGTTGGTAAAGATTATAGGATTTATTATTCTTCTTGGTATCATTGGTCAATGGTTGAGTTGAATAATGAATTTACAGCTTACCTTATTCTTCCCAAAGTAGTGAAAAAAATACCCATATTTTTTTTAATGCTCTTTTTGGTAGGGATACTTATGCCGGAAGAATTATTTGCCCAGCAAAATTTAAATAAAGCAACCTTTGCTGGCGGTTGTTTCTGGTGTATGGAGTCTGATTTTGAGAAAATTCAAGGTGTCAAAGAAGTCGTTTCAGGATACGAGGGTGGAAAAGGTGAAAGTCCAACTTATAAGGATTATAGCCAAAAAGGACATATTGAAGTTATTCAGCTTGCTTACGACCCATCAATAGTCACATACAAAATGCTTTTAAACCAGTTTTGGCACAAGATTGATCCCACTGATGAAGGGGGACAGTTTTGTGATCGGGGGAATGCGTATACAACAGCGATTTTTTATCATACTGAAGATCAGAAACAGTTGGCAGAAGAATCAAAAGAAACGTTAGGAAAATCCGGCCAACTTGAAAAACCTGTTGCCACAAAAATCATTAAAGCGAGTAAATTTTATCCGGCTGAAGCATACCACCAGAATTATTATAAAAAGAGTCCGATTAAATATAAATTCTACCGGTTTAATTGCGGTCGTGACCGTCGGCTCAAAGAAATATGGGGTGACAAAATGGACATTGAAGAACCAATGGAAAATTCTTCAAAATATAGTATCCTTGGTAAAGAAGATCTTATGAATAAGTTAACTGCATTACAATATAAAGTTACTCAAAAAGATGGCACTGAGCCGGCATTTAAGAATGAATTCTGGGACAATAAAAACGAAGGGGTATATGTTGATATTGTATCAGGAGAGCCATTATTTAGTTCGCTTGATAAGTATAAATCCGGTACTGGCTGGCCAAGTTTTACTAGGCCCCTTGAGCCAGACAATATCGTTGAGAAAGAAGACAGAAGTTGGTTTAGCCTAAGAACTGAAATTAGAAGCAAACATGCTGATTCACATTTAGGACACGTTTTTAAAGATGGCCCCCAGCCAACTGGATTGCGTTTTTGTATAAATTCTGCCGCATTACGTTTTATACCAAAGGAAAACTTGAAGAAAGAAGGATATGGGGAATATGAAAAATTATTCGAGAAATAAAATTTACTAATGCCTAAAAGTCTCATCGTAAAAAGTTATCCCACACTCTTATCCCAGCTCAAGAATGTCTTTAATGAGGGTTTGCAGGGAATCGAGATGGAAAAGGTCAAGACATACTGGCGCATAGGACAGCTTATTTCCGATTATATTTATCAGGACAAGGAGCGCGCGGATTACGGGGAGAACGTGTTGGGGAGATTGGAAAGAGATCTAGGTATCGCCAGAAGCACCCTGCAGCGTCTGGTAAAGTTTAATCGTACCTTCCCGATTAGGGGCGCGCTGCCAAAATTGAGCTGGATGCACTGTCGTAAACTCATTACTGTCCAAGATAAGGCAAAGCGGGAGTTGTTTGCCGAACGCGCAGCCAAAAAAGAGTGGAGTTACCGTCAGCTTGATGAAGTAATCCGCTTAGACAGGCTCTCTCTGGAGGAATTCGGAAAAAGAAAGGCCTCAAGCCCTGTTAAGCTCTCTGCCACGCACGCCAGGCTGTTTACTTACAAGATATTAGAGCCAGTGTATATCCAGGCGGCAGATGAAGATGTTGTGGTAGATGTAGGTTTCTATATTAACACTCAAGTTACGCTTAAAGGGATCGCAAAGCCAGAGGATGGCCAGATAGTCGGGTCAATCAAGACCGATTCAGGTTATACCTTCAAGGCCTCAGACGCAAAGAATAAAGAGCTCTATACTTATAAGGCAGAGGTAGAGCGGGTAGTTGACGGCGATACGATCTGGGTAAATATTGACTGCGGTTTTGATATCTGGATCCGCCAGAAACTAAGGCTTAGAGGAATTGATACCCCTGAGTTGGATACGCTAAAGGGCCAAGAGGCTAAAGAATTTGTGGAGGCCCGGCTCAAAGAAGTCGCATTTGTGGTCGTCAAGATCTACAAGGAGGATAAATACGGCCGCTATTTAGCAGATATATTCTACGCGAAAAGCCAAACAGATGAGCAGAAGGTGTTAGAAGGCGGCGTGTTCCTGAACCAGGAACTGTTGGATTCAGGCCTGGCGAGAGTGGTAAAATAACCAATTTCAACCTCGGAAGTTAATATTACAAAGATGAAACGATTTATATTTTCAATAACGATAGTTCTTATACCTATATTATTTCTTGAAGTCGGTTTTCGTATTTTCACTAAAGAACTAACTTCAGCAGAAGACAGTTTTCAGCTTCGAGTATGCGAGGAAATACTTGGAGAATACGATGATGATTTATTTTGGCGGCTCAAAGGTGTTAAGCCAGATTTTAAAACAGTTTCCGGTAAGGAAAGTCTAAAAATTATCTGCTTGTCGGATTCAGTTTCAATTATGAATGGCGATAAAGACTATCCAAACATTCTTCAGGTTTTGTTGAGTAAGGCACTTCCTAAAGAAAATCCTATCGTCTTTAACGGTGGAGTGCCTGGTTATACATCTTTTCAAGGTCTGAAATACTTTACTAATGAATTGCTTTCTTATTACCCAGATGTTGTCATTGTTTGTTACGGATGGAATGACCACTGGCAATCTAGTAATAAACTATCCGATAAGCTTCAAAAGTCCCCGAAGAATAAGTTTATTAAAAATATAATAGGTAGCTCAAGAATGCTGAGCCACATTAATGCTTTAGCATTGAAAATTAAACAAAGGCGTTATAAACGTGTTGGCCCAGAGCAATTTGTGCGTGTTTCACTAGAAGATTACAAATATAATCTATCAGAATTTATAGATATTTGTAAAAATAAGAATATATTAATCATCTTAATGACTGCTCCTTATCTAGATAGGGAGGGGGAGTGGATACCCCTACATAAAGAATACAATTCAATAGTTAGGCAAGTCGCCTTAAAAGAGAATGTCAAAATAATTGATTTAGTGGAGACTTTTGTAGATAGAGAAGATTTATTCATTGAGCCCAAAGTTGATTATGTCCATTATAACTGGAGGGGAAGTCAGATTGTTGCGCAAGCATTAGCAGACGTTATCTCGGATTTAAAGTTGAACTGAGTATTACGGTTGAAATTGGTTAACATTTATTTCTTAAAAAAGCTGATAAATAGGATGTGTCCCTGGGGCCTCTTAGTGTCTTTAGTGTCTAAAATATAAATTGACGTAAACCTATAAGGTTGCTATAATTTATTCTCTGTTATGGCTATAAACCTATCTAAAATCAAGACCTATTCTATAAAGAAGAGGAAGAACAAAGTGGCTGTTGGCCTTTTTGCCAAAACTCAAAGAAAAGGGCAGAGGTTTAAGGATTTTTATGATTCCCTACCCGATATCCTTAAGGCACAGGATTTTAAGGTTTGCGTCGATTCAATTGTCAAGGCTCGCAAGAAAAATAAGCCGGTGGTGTTTTTATTGGGTGCCCACGTAATAAAGTGCGGCTTAAGCCCGTTGATTATCCAGTTGATCAAAAAGAACGTCATTACCGCAATTGCCTTTAGTGGCGCCGGCATGATCCATGATTATGAAGTGGCCTCGAATGGCGCGACTTCCGAAGATGTATTAAGTGGATTGATAAATGGTAGTTTCGGCATGGTAAAGGAGACCGCTGAGTTCCTGAATACATCCGCGTCTTTAGCCGCGCAATACGACGAAGGACTTGGTTTCGCAGTAGGCAGAAATATCAAAGAGGCCAGATTACAATATAAGGATTTAAGTATCTTATATAATTGTTATATTAAGAATATCCCGGCGACAGTGCATGTGGCCATTGGCACAGACATAATCCATCAGCACCCTAATTTTAACGGGCAGGATACCGGCAAGGCCAGCCAAAAGGACTTTCATATACTAACGGAGGCTTTGACGAAGATAGGCGGCGGAGGAGTTGTAGTCAATGTCGGCTCGGCAGTGGTGCTGCCTGAGGTCTTTTTGAAGGCGCTTACGATAACCAGAAATTTAGGCCATAAAACATTTAACTTTACTTCCGTAAATTTTGATATGATGTATCAATATCGGCCGCAGCAAAATATCGTCTGCAGGCCGGCACAACCCAAAGGCAAAGGTTTATATATCATAGGCCACCATGAAATAATGTTGCCGCTCTTGGTTGCGGGAATTTTAGAAAAGCTTTCCTAAGTTAAAGGTCCAATATGAAAAAGAGGTTAAAGTCAATAATTTCAAAATTTTCCAAGATAAAGATCTTGGTCGTGGGAGATCTGATCCTCGATGAATATATTTATGGCAACGTAGAAAGGATCTCTCCGGAAGCGCCTGTGCCTGTAGTCTGGGCCAATGAGAGGGAGTTTCTTCCCGGAGGGGCATCTAACGTGGCCGCGAATATAATCAGCCTGGGTTCCGGCGTAAGCCTTGTGGGCATTGTGGGCAAAGACGATCAGGCGGATATATTATTGTCTGAACTAAAAGATAAGAACATTGATACAAATGGGGTATTCGATGTTTTTAATAGGCACACTTCTGTAAAGACGAGGATATTGGGAGGGCACCAACAGGTTGTCCGCGTAGACTGGGAGAATATAGATGAGATAAAACAGAAGTCAGAAGATAAGGTCGTGAGCTTTATCAAGGATAATATTAAAAAGTATGACGCAATAGTTATTGAGGATTATGGTAAGGGATTGATTACTCCTTCGGTGGTGACTAATGCTGTTTCTGCGGCTAGGGCTAATGAGAAGATAGTCACCGTTGATCCCAAGGAGGAGCATTTTGATTACTATAAGGGCGTCACAGCTATAACACCTAATCACAAAGAAGCAGAAAACGCCATAAGAAACATAAAGGTTAAAAACGCCTATAGCAATTTAAAGGTGGTTAGTGATAAATTGACTACAGATCAGGACCTTAATATAGCCGGAACAGGCATGCTTGATTACCTGGGCGTGAAAGGCATATTGATTACCCTGGGTGATAAAGGAATGCGCTTGTTTGAAAAAGACAAGAAACCATATCAGATAGATACAGTGGCTCAGGAAGTATTTGATGTGTCTGGTGCAGGTGATACCGTAATAGCCGCATTTACTTTAGCGCTAGCCTGTGGAGCGACGATGCAGGAGGCCTCTTCTATTGCCAATTTTGCAGCCGGCATAGTTGTGGGCAGGAGCGGCGTTGCTACAACTACCCAAAAAGAGCTAAAGCAAAAAATCGAAAACCACAAGTAGTTTTTAAATTCAAGAGAGGATGTCTATGGATGCAGTAGGTGTAATCCCGGCGAGATTTTGTTCCAGCAGGTTTGAAGGTAAGGTCTTGATAGATATTGGCGGCAAGCCTATGATCCAGCATGTCTGGGAAAGGGCCAAGCAGGCTAAATTGTTGGATGATTTAATTGTCGCCTGCGATGATGAGAGGGTCTATAAAACTGTAGTAGACTTCGGAGGCAGCGCTGTTTTTACGGCCAAGGAACATACCTCGGGTTCGGACCGCATAACCGAGATCATCAATCCCTTAGATGTAAAAATTATAGTAAATATCCAGGCCGATGAGCCGATGGTGCAGCCTTCTATGATTAACGGGTTGATCGAAGAGCTCAAAGAAGATGATAGCCTGGTTGCCGCGACAATTGTCAAGAAAATAGAGCGGCCGGAAGAAATAAACGATTCCAATGTGGTGAAAGTCGTGGTGGACAAAAATAACTTTGCTCTATATTTTTCTCGTTCCACAATCCCGTTTATCAGAGACGAGCAGGCCCCGGGAGCTGTTTTCTATAAGCACATAGGCCTGTATGCTTATACCAAGGACTTTTTGTTTACATATAAGAATCTGCCTGAGTCAAAACTTGAGCAGCTTGAGAAGTTGGAACAGCTGCGTATTTTAGAAAACGGCTACAGGATAAAGGTTGTGGAGACTGAATTCGATACATACGGCGTGGATGTTCCGGAAGATTTAGAACGAGTAAGGCAGTATCTGTAAGTAACATTGAAAAGATTTTTTAACGCAGATTTTCGCGAATCTAACGCAAATGGTCGCGAATTTAATAGGAAGCTTTCAATGGTTAAAGAAGTAAAAGTCAAGAGTGTAGGGATTGGTGCAAAGAACCCTTTTGTGCTTATTGCCGGGCCTTGTGTGATAGAATCACAGGCATCGGCTCTGAATCATGCACAAAAAATTAAACAGATCTGCAACAAGCTCGGCGTAAAATTCATCTTTAAGTCAAGTTTCGATAAAGCCAATCGTACTTCCATTGATTCCTATCGCGGCCCGGGGTTAAAAAAAGGATTAAAGATCCTGGCCAAGATAAAAAAAGAAGTGGGCGTGCCCATATTAAGTGATGTGCATTGTAGGGCGGATGTAAAAGAGGCTGCCAAGGTCTTAGATATGATCCAAATACCGGCGTTTTTATCCCGGCAGACGGATTTAATTTTAGAAGTAGCCAAGACCGGCAAGCCCATAAATCTAAAAAAAGGACAGTTCCTGGCTCCCTGGGATATAGGGCCGATTATAAAGAAGATCGAGTCAACCGGCAATAAGAATATAGTGATTACGGAGAGAGGGGTCAGTTTCGGTTATAATAATCTGGTCAGTGATTTGCGGGCACTCTCATTAATGCGTAAATTCGGATATCCGGTAGTATTCGACGCCACTCACAGCGTGCAGCTGCCCGGCGGACAGGGCACTTGCTCTGGAGGGCAAAAAGAATTTGTGGCCGGTTTAGCCAGGGCTGCGGTTGCCTTTGGTTGCGATGGATTGTTTTTAGAAGTGCATAGAAATCCGGATGAGGCGCTGTGCGATGGGCCGAACACCATTTCTTTGAAAGAATTAGAGAACATTTTGAAAATTACAAAAAATATTGACAAAATTCTCATAGAGAATAGATTGAAGTGACTAATATGCATACAAAAGAAGCCCAGAGAGTATTGAATATTGAATCGCAGGCGATCAAAGATCTGGTAAAAAGGATCGATAAGAGTTTTGACCGCGCTATAGAGATATTGGCGCGCTGCAAAGGACGGGTGGTATTTACGGGTATGGGTAAGACTGGTATTATTGCCCAGAAGATCTCTGCTACTATGTCTTCTACAGGAACGCCCAGCCTATTTCTGCACTCTGCTGAGGCGATCCACGGAGATTTAGGAAGAGTCACTAAAGAAGATGTGGTTATCGCTCTATCAAATAGCGGTGAGACAGAAGAGTTGAGGAAGCTGCTGCCATTGATCAAAAAGATGGGCACAAAATTAATATCTTTCACGGGAAATATCAAATCTACTATGGCAAAATACAGCGATATCGTATTTGATGTGAGCGTAAAGAAAGAGGCTTGTCCTCTGGGACTGGCGCCTACTTCTTCTACCACAGCCATGTTGGCCATGGGCGATGCCCTATGCGTCTGCCTATTGAAAGAGAAAAAGTTTAAGGAAGCAGACTTCGCGTTTTATCATCCTGGAGGCGCGCTGGGCAGAAAGCTCTTACTTAAAGTAGAAGATATTATGCGTAAGGGCGCAGGCAATCCCATAGTCAGCGAGAAGATGTTGGTAAAAGATGTGCTTTATGCCATAACCAAGGCACGCGCCGGAGCGGCGTCTATAGTAAATAAAAAAGGAAAGTTAGTGGGTATTTTTACCGATGGTGATTTGCGCAGGCACCTTGACGCAGGCTCAAATCTACCCGCTCTTCAGATAAAAGAGGTAATGACAAAGAATCCCACCGCGGTTAAAAAAGATCAGCTGGCAGCGGAGGCGTTGCGTATACTTCAAGTGAGAAAGATCGACGAAGTCCCCGTGGTAGATAAATTATATCGGCCGGTAGGGATGCTCGATGTCCAGGATTTACTCAAGGCAGGATTAGTTTAATGCTTATGGACTCTGTAGATATCCAAGATAAGGCAGAAAAGATCAAGCTTTTGATTTTAGATGTCGACGGCATTTTGACCGATGGCCGTATCATCTATGACAGTAAAGGCAGGGATCTAAAATTATTCGATGTCCATGATGGGCTAGGTGTACATATTTTGAGCCATATGGGCATCAAGGTTATATTGATTACAGCCAAGGCCTCCAAGGCGATTAAACCACGCGCTAGAGATATGCGGGTCGATAAAGTTTACGGGAGCATAATTCCCAAGACAAAGGTATACGATAAGATTTTAAAAGACTATAACTTAAAAGATGAACAAATCTGCTTTATGGGAGACGACCTGGTGGATATTGGTATTTTAAAAAGAGTCGGCCTGCCTATATCGGTTCCCGATGCCTGCAAAGAGGCAAAAGACTTAAGCGCCTATATTACTGAGAAGAGGGGTGGCCGGGGGGCGGTGCGTGAAGTAGTTGAACTTATTTTGAAGTCTCAGAGCAAGTGGCAGGATGCGGTAAAGATTTATGATAAGTAATTTTGCCAAAGGCCGAAGTGTCCCTCTAATTCTATTTTTTCTATTTTCTTTTGTGATTTTATGTTCTGGTATAGTTTTTGCGCAGGAAGCAGAGGAAGAACCTGACCAGGAGATTTTAGGTTTTAGCCTTTCCAATTTTGGCGAGAAGAATGAAAAGACGTGGGACTTAGTAGGTGATACCCTCGAGGTATACGGAAGCCTCCTTAAGCTTACAAATATTAAAGCTGATATTTATAGCGCAGAAGAAGATATGGTGCTGACCGCTGATAGCGGTACGTTTGATCGTACGGAAGGCAAGCTTCATCTGCAGGACAACGTAGAGTTAGTAAGTGAAACCGGGGCAAAGATGATGACTGATACTCTTGATTGGCTGCAAGAGACGCAGACGGTTACCACAGAGGACCAGGTAAACATCTATAGGGAGAATTTAGAGGCGCAAGGAGTGGGAGCGGTTGGTAGGCCCGATTTAAAGCAGGTCAGTTTAAAGAAGGAAGTTAAGGTAGACATCAGAAACGAATCAGAAGCAGGGAAGAAAAAGACCACAATTATTTGCGACGGCCCTCTGGATATCGACTACCTGAATAATCAAGCTGTGTTTAACAATAATGTTGAGGCCAGTGACGGCGAGTCAGAGATATTCGCGGATAAGATGATCGGGTATTTTGATAAAGAAACCAAGAAAATTATGAAAATTATTGCCGAAGGAAATGTGAAGATTCTCCGGGGTCAAGACACCTCTTATAGCGAAAAAGCGATCTATGATCCCGAGAGCCAAAGGATATCCTTAATTGGCAGGCCGAAATTAGTTATTTACTCTGAGGACGAAACGACTGAGGTCGAAACGGCTGAGGTAGAAACGACTGAGTACGAAACGGCTGAGGTAGAAACGTTTGAGGACGAAATGGCTGAGGTAGAAACGACTGAGTACGAAACGGAGGTTATAGAGTAGTATGCAGTTATTGGAAGCGACAAACTTATGTAAGTCCTATGGTTCCAGAATGGTGGTAAATAACGTCAATCTGGAGGTAAAGAGAGGCGAGATCGTGGGATTATTAGGCCCTAACGGCGCGGGTAAGACGACTACCTTCTATATGATCGTTGGGATTATCCATCCCGATACCGGCGGCATTACTTTTGACAACCACGAAATTACAAGGTCGCCAATACATAAACGTGCCCGACATGGTATTGGATATTTGTCTCAAGAGAGTTCAGTGTTCAAGAAA
>JBHPGU010000007.1:0-69277 GCA_042570265.1 Candidatus Omnitrophota bacterium
GCGATTATTTGCGTTAACAAGTTCTAAGGAGTTGCTACGACTATATAGTTCTTAGTTTTTAGTTTTAAGTTTTTAGACTTGAAGGGATACCGGATATGATACAACTTTCCTTCAACATCGTGGTGAGGTGCTTCTTCATCAGACAACGCGGTCTGGCACCTGGGACACCAGTTGATAATATAGTCGCCCTGATATACCAGCTTGTTGTTCCAGAGCGTGACAAAGACCTCTTTGACCGCCCGCGAGTAGTCTTTATCCATTGTGAATCTGGTGCGCGGCCAGTCACAGGCTGAGCCCAATTTTTTGAGTTGATTTATAATCATGGAGCCATAATCTCTGCGCCACTCCCAGACCCGCTCTAAGAACTTTTCACGGCCCAGGTCCTGCCGCTTTAATCCCTGCTGGGCGATACTCCGCTCCACGACATTCTGGGTGGCGATGCCGGCGTGGTCTGTTCCGGGCATCCACAAAGACTCCTCACCGAGCATACGGTGGTGGCGGATGAGAATATCCTGGATCGTATTGTTTAAGGCGTGGCCCATATGCAGAATGCCGGTGACATTGGGCGGTGGAATGACTATAGAGAATGGCTTCTTATCGGCGTTGACTTGGCCGGAAAAGAGATCGTTCTGCAGCCAGTACTTATACCATTTGTCTTCGACTTCTCTAGGATTATATTTTGAAGGTATATCAATCATTGCAACTCCTTAGAACTTGTTAACGCAAATAATCGCAGATCTAACGCAGATGGTCGCAGATAAATATGCGTTTATCCGCGTTTGATTTGCGAGAATCTGCGTTTAAAAAATGATTTTTCAATACATATAATTCATATCACTTATGTTCTACTTGTTTTGGATCGTAGCGTGAAGGAATGTCTTGCATAATAATATGATTCTTGAACTACTAAGGTTAAATTACAATACACAATAAACAAATTACAGACAATATACAATAGACAATTCCAAAATTACAAACCAAAAAATATTTGTTTATTGTATATTTAGTATTGTGATTTGTTTGTAATTTGGATTTTGTAATTTGTAATTTTCTATTTCTTTTGGTCTTTCAACAACTTATATTCTATCGAATCCACCAACGCTTGCCAGGAGGCCTCGATAATGTTTTCTGAGACACCCACTGTGGTCCAGGAGTCATTTTCGTCCTGTGACTGGATCAAAACCCTGACCTTGGCAGCGGTGGCTGCTTTTTCATCTAATACCCTGACCTTAAAATCTGATAAGTGCATCTTGGAGAGCTGTGGATAAAACTTTTTCAAGGCTTTACGCAGGGCATTATCCAGAGCGTTAACCGGGCCATCACCTTCTGACGAAGTGTGCTCCTGGATATTATTTACCTTTAACTTGATCATCGCCTCAGAATAGACCTTGTGGTCTTTCCTCTTCTCGATGATTACCCTGAAGCCTTCCAATTCAAAAAACTTCTTATATTTTTTCAAGGCCTTCTTGACCAGGACCTCAAAAGACGCGTCCGCTGCCTCGAATTGATAACCTTCGTGCTCTAAATCCTGAAGCAGTTTTAAGATCTTCTTGGTCTGCGGCGACTTCTTATCTAAATCCAATTCCAACTCTCTGGCCTTAATCAGAATCGGGCTCTTACCGGCTAATTCAGAGACCAGCACTCTTCTGTGGTTGCCTACGCACTCCGGTGTAATATGTTCGTAGCTGGCAGGGTTCTTCAATACCGCGTCGATGTGTACGCCGCCTTTATGGGCAAACGCAGAAGCGCCCACGAATGGCTGGTTAGGCATCTGTTTCATATTGGAGACCTCACTGATGACGTGCGCGGTATGTGTCAACTGCTTAATCTTCTCATTGCTGATACAATCAACTCCCATTTTGGTCTTAAGGATGCCGATAACCGCAACCAGGTCCGCGTTTCCGCACCTCTCGCCGTAACCATTAAATGTACCCTGGACTTGCACGCAGCCACTCTCCACAGCCATAATAGAGTTAGCTACACCCAGGCCCGCATCGTTATGTGTGTGGATACCTAGTGGTGTCTTTACCTGCTTCTTGACCTGCTTAAATACTTTAACTAACTGTGAAGTCAGTGTGCCGCCATTAGTATCGCACAAGATAATCACGTCTGCTCCGGCCTTCTCTGCTGCCTTAATCGCCTTGAGCGCATATTGCTTATTGGCCTTGAAGGCGTCGAAAAAGTGTTCGGCGTCGAAGAAGACCTGTTTGTTTTTTGATTTCAAGTAAGAGACGCTGTCATAGATCATAGCCACATTTTCATCTAAGGTCGTCTTCAACACGTCCCGCACGTGCAGATCCCAAGTCTTACCAAAGATAGTGATAATTTTTGTGCCGGCCTCCAGCAAAAATTTGATATTGGCGTCCTGTGCGGTCTTTTTATTGGCCCTTCGGGTCGAACCAAAGGCGGCCAACTGAGCACTCTTGAGCGGTTTTTTCTTTAAGGCCTTGAATAACTCCCGGTCTTTGGTATTAGAAGGCCAGCCTCCTTCGATATAGTGAATCCCCAGGCTGTCCAGCTGCCTGGCGATCTTTACTTTATCGGCAAGAGAGTATGAGATACTTTCTGTTTGGGCGCCATCGCGTAGAGTTGTGTCGTAGAGTTTTACTTTAGTCATAAATCACCTTCCTTAAATAATGACTGATAAGAATACTTTTTTAAATTCCAATATACAAAATCCAAATTACAAACCAAAAGATATTTGTTTATTGTATATTTGGTATTGTGATTTGTCTGTAATTTGTAAATTGTAATTTGTAAATTTTCAATCTATCTGTTATTTAGATAAATTGAACTTATCCCGCTTCATAAGCTGTATTAAAATTATATTCTATAATTTTAATACATTCAGCGGGATGGTTCAACCAAATCGGTTATTTACTCAGGTTGAACTTACCGTGCACTGCCTTTAAAGCTGTCTCGGCAGATTTTTTATTTATAATACAAGATATGCTGATCTCAGAAGTAGAGATCATCTCTATGTTGACCTTTTTCCTGGCCAAGATCTCAAACATCTTGGCGGCCACGCCAGGATGCGACTTCATACCCACGCCCACGATTGAGATGCGCGCGATATTGGTATCCACGATCACGCCACCGGCTCCGATATTCCCGGTGATCTTTCTGGTGATCTTCTCGGCCTTAGCGGCGCTAGTCTTAGGCACGGTGAAAGAGATGTCGGTACGCCGGGTATGGCTGACATTCTGGACTATCATATCCACATTGACGCTATTGTCAGCTAAAGTCTTAAATATCTTAGCCGCAATGCCCGGGCGGTCCGGAACATCACAGATTGTTATCTTTGCTTCATTCTTATTTATAGTTATGCCTCTAACGACAACGTCTTCCATGTTTTTGGCCTCCTTAATAATCATTGTGCCTAATTTATTGCTATAAGATGAACGCACATGAATAGGTACGTCGAACTTTTTTGCCATTTCCAGAGAACGCGACTGCATAATTTGTGCGCCCAGCGATGCCATCTCTAACATCTCATCATAACTGATCTGATTAATCTTTTTGGCATCCTTGACGACTCTGGGATCCGCGTTATAGACCCCTTCTACATCAGTAAAAATCTCACAACAATCCGCTCCCAGGGTCTGGGCTAGTGCTACAGCGGTCAAGTCAGAGCCTCCACGGCCCAAGGTAGTGATATCCTGGTCTAGGTTGATTCCCTGGAACCCGGCAACAATAACAATCTTTCCTTTTTTTAATTCTTGTTTGATCCTATCGGCGTTGATCTCTAAAATCCTGGCCTTGCCGTGAGAAGTATCAGTAATGATACCGACTTGGGAGCCGGTAAAAGATATGGCCTCGTGCCCCAGCTTGTGCAGGGCAATGGCCAAAATAGCCACTGAGACCTGCTCGCCGGTGGAAAGCAACATATCCATCTCGCGGTCCGAAGGCTCCTCAGTAATCTGAGATACCAGATCCAGCAACTCATCGGTAGTATCGCCCAGTGCCGAGACGACCACGACTAACTTGTGGCCCTTGCTTCTATATCTGGCCACGCGCTGGGCCACAGATCTAATACGCTCAACATTTTTTACTGAACTGCCGCCATATTTTTGTACGATTAAACTCATATTGTCTGCCTCTTCTTTTCTTTTGGGAGTCCAACTCCCAAAACTTCCTTCTCAAGTTAAATTACAATAAACAATAAACAAATTACAGACAAATCACAATACCAAATATACAATATACAAAATTTTAATTTTTGTAATTTTGGGATTGTCCATTGTATATTGTTTGTAATTTGTAAATTGTAATTTGTTAATTTCCATTATCATTTCTTTCTTCTAAACACTTGGAACACTTCAAAAGTCATTACTAGTGCTAAGACAAATAGTGTTACGGTTATGCTTAATAAAAGATAATCTGAGTTTTTTAAATGATTTATAAATTGATATCCCAGCGCGGCTAGCGTTGTGATCAACATAAATATCGCCGGATATAACGTCTTTTTAGTCGGCTTATTCTTTGAGAGCAACCAGCAACTTATAATGAATAAAGCCAGGGCCGCAACCAATTGATTGGATGCTCCAAATGCCGGCCAGAGTTTTTTCCAGAGCGGTGTATCTAAATTATCCCTAGCCAGGGCTAACCACCCGCCTAAAACCACGACGATAGATGTGGAAATATAACGGTTCTTGATCCTGAATAACTCTTCGCTAATATAGCGTGTTATACGGGTAGCCGTATCCAGTGTAGTCAGGATAAACGCGTTTAAGATTATAATTGCCACAACCCCGCCAAATCCACCCAATACACTGCGGCTGATCTCTCCGTAACCTTTACCAAAGATTACTATAGGGCTGGATTTATCTACTAAACACTGCTCTCCTAAGCCAGCGCCAATAGCTAAAACCACCATTACTGCCAGCAGGCCCTCCAGGATCATCGCGCCGTAGCCGATCTTTTTTATATCCCTTTCATTAGGGATCTGCTTTGAGGAAGTGCCTGATGAAATCAGACAGTGGAATCCCGAGATCGCCCCACAGGCAACTACCACAAACAGCATTGGCCAGAGGCCTCCCTGCGCGGAATTATAAGATATAAATGCCGGCAGCTCCATATTCGGCCTGGAAATCAATAGCCCTAAGAAACCCATAATCATGCCAAAGAACAACAGAAAACTAGAGAGATAGTCCCGCGGCTGTAGGAGAATATTAACCGGTAGAATTGAAGCTATGAAACTATAAGCTAACAGAACAAAGACCCAGTGGTTAAATGACAGGCCGGTAATATTGAACTTCTGTCCTAAGATAACCAGCAAAACAAGCAGGGCTAAGCCAATACCCGTTGCGCCAACCTGGTTCATCTTGCGCTTATAGAGCAGAAATCCCGTAAATACAGCGACAGGAATCAAGCCTAGCGAGGGCAAGATTATCTTTGTCTCTTTAACGAACGTGTCCGCGCATAAATATAAAAAGACCGCGATTACAAGTATCAAAGCCAGGAAAACAAAAATTCCAAATATATAATAAGCCCTCTTGGAAATTACCTTAGAGGCCACATTACCAATTGAACATCCACCTTCTCTGACTGAAATCACCAAGGCGCCGAAGTCATGCACCGCGCCGGAAAATATCGAACCCACGATCACCCAGAGTAGCACCGGGCCCCAACCCCAGAGACAACAGGCGATGACCGGCCCCACAACAGGCCCGGCTCCGGCGATAGATGAAAAGTGGTGGCCTAAGAGCACCAGCCAATTCTTTGCCGGGACAAAATCAACTCCGTCGTAATTCGCTTTACTGGGTACGGAGTTAGCCGGGTTTATATCCCAAAGAGCTTCCAGTCTTTTAGCGTAAACTTTATAGGCCCAGAAGAACGCTGCTAGGCTAACGACTATGATAGTAATGGAACTCATTCGACTGTTTCCTCCCCACACTCACGTGTGGGGAATCCTTTCGAATCTCTAATGTCGAATATTCCCCGTGCGTAAGCGCGGGGTTTTCCTTACCCGAGAGCTAAGCTATCGGAAACGCTGCTTCGCCAAAAAATCTCTCTACCAGCTCCTCACCAGTCGTGAATCTAATCGAACTCTCTTTTGCTGCCTGTTCACTCATTTTCTTAAATCCGTCACTGGTGACCCCTTTACCGGCTAGGCCAAAACAGACTGTATCTCTGGTATGAGTGCGCACAGACAGAGGTGTGGCATGATCCGGCAAAACAAGAATCCTATAGTCTTCTTTTGAATTCTTGAAGTGCTTTAAGAAACTACCTACAACAAATTTATCAAACCTCTCAATTGCGGTAATCTTCTCTCTCATATCTCCATTGTGGCCTGCTTCATCCGGGGCTTCCACGTGAACATAGACAAAATCCCTTCTATGCAAAGCCCGGAGCGCGTAATCCGCTTTTCCCTGATAATTAGTATCGTAATAACCTGTAGCGCCGGGCACATTCACAATATCCAAGCCTACGATCTTACCAATACCTTTAATTAAATCTACGGCGGAAATCACAGCACCCGTCTTGCCAAATTTCTCCTTATATGTGGGCATGCTGGGCCTTACGCCCTGACCCCAGAGCCAGATCATATTCGCTGGATTTTCACCCAAGTCCACCCTGACCTTATTAATCGCGTGATTCGATAAAAGATCCCGTGATCTGGCCATCAGATCGATCAGGATCTGGGCATTATCGCCTTTGGGTAGATGCTTAGATATCTTCTGATTTAGGATATCGTGCGGAGGAGTACATTTGATACTCGTTAAATCCTTACCGTCATCTTCTATGACAAAGAGGTGGCGATAGCTCACTCCGGAATAGAAACGGTGCTTTGTATCTTTTAATTCCTTATCCACAAACTTGATCAGCGCTTCAGCTTCTTTATTGGAGATATGACCGGCGCTATAATCGATCATAAGGTCGTCGTTAGAAGAAACTAAATTGCAGCGGAAAGCCACATCATTATCCTTTAGCTCAACGCCTAGATTGGCTGCTTCTAGGGGCCCTCGGCCTGAATAGTACTTCTTAGGATCATATCCCAGAATAGACATGTTGGCCACGTCTGATGCGGGTGTCATACCCAAAGGAATTGTATCCACCTGGCCTAACACTCCCTGGCTGACGATCTTATCCATATTCGGCGTCTGGGCAATCTCAAGCGGAGTCTTATCCCCTAGGGCTGAGATTGGGTAATCGGCCATTCCGTCCGGAACTAAAATTACATATTTCATATTATTTCTCCTAACTGATTGTTTTTAAAAAACTTCTTAACGCAGATTGTCGCATATTGCACACAGATGGTCGCAGATATCTGCGTGTATCTGCGTTAGATTAGCGTATATCTGCGTTAAAATTTCATTTTAAGTTAACTTTGGATGAAACTAACTGTAATAATTTCTGGGATAATTTTTCTTTTGTATAGACCTGGCAATATTCTTTCCTCTCATCAATAATCAACGCTTTATAAGCGCACTTATTAGAAAAAGTATTCAGAACAGCTAAATCCGCCTTTGCCCCTCTTAGTGTATCTCTGGCCCTGCTTAACATCTCATTTTTGGAAAGATCCAGCTCTAATTTAAAAATGGTTAAAAATACCTTAGGCGCATACTTCTTTATTTTATCTGCGATCTTTACGGTCGTCTCAAACTCTAAAGTAAAATCTTTGATGCCCGACTTGATCTTCCGTGAGAACTTCTTCTTTGGGCTGTAGTCAGACACAGCCGCGCTGTGGATCACTACGTCATACTTTTTCTTTTTTAACTCTCCCCGCATCAGAGCGTGCAACTCATCGAAATAACGAAAGTGTCTCACTCTTATCTTCTTGCTTAAACCGACCTCACCAACTGGGCCGAGGATCAAAGTAACATCGGCTCCCATCTTCTTAGCCTGATTGGCCAGGAGTAGGCCAGTCTGGCCAGACGCGATATTGGAAATCACCCTGACCTTATCTATAGGCACCCAAGTAGGACCTGCTGTGATCAGTATCGCCTTATTCTTTAGACTCATTATAAAGCCAGGTTATCTTGATAATCTAAATTACAATACACAATAAACAAATTACAGACAATAAACAATACTAAAATAACAATAAACAAACAAGATTTTTGTCATTGTATATTGTAAATTGTGATTTGTTTGGAATTTGTTATTTGTAATTTGTTAATTTCCATTATCATTTCTTTTCGCAGAAGCTCAACTCCTACGAAGCTAATATCCTATCTCACTTAAGACAGCACCAACGTCTGGCTTAACTACTTTCGGTTCTTTAATCGAGTTTATGGCCCGGTCAGGATCTTTTAAGCCGTGCCCGGTAAGTATACAGACGATTTTTCCGGCTTTAGACTTAAAGTATCCTGCCTTGGCCAACTTAATCATGCCAGCCACAGAAGCCGCGGATGCTGGCTCAACAAACAAACCTTCCGTATCGGCTAATAATTTATAAGCATTGAGGATTTCATCATCAGTGACCATATCGATCGTACCGCCGGACTCATCGCGCGCCTCTTCTGCCTTCTTCCAACTGGCGGGATTTCCAATCTTAATCGCGGTGGCAATGGTCTGGGGATCTTTTATAGGCTCACCCTTAACGATCGGCGCTGACCCTGCTGCCTGAAACCCCAACATCACAGGAAGGTCCTTTATGATTTTTTTGTCGTGGTACTCTTTATAGCCCATCCAATAGGCGGTGATATTACCGGCGTTGCCGACTGGAATGCAGTGAAATACCGGAGCTCCTCCTAAAGCATCGCAGATCTCAAAGGCGCCGGTCTTTTGCCCTTGGAGCCTGTAAGGATTTACGGAGTTGACTAGGGTAATTTTGTGCTTGTCGGTAATCTCTCTTACGATATTGAAGGCATCATCAAAATTTCCTTTTACAGCTATGACCTGTGCGCCGTGGATTAAAGCCTGTGATAACTTACCTAGTGCTATTGCGCCCTCAGGAATCAATACAACACACTTTAAGCCTGACCGAGCAGAATAAGCAGCCGCTGACGCGGAGGTGTTTCCGGTCGAAGCGCACATGACAACTTCAGAGCCTTCTTCTTTTGCCTTGGAGATAGCCAGGGTCATGCCTCTATCCTTAAATGAACCCGTAGGATTGGCGCCTTCGTATTTTAAATAGACGTCATGTTTAGTAAGCTCGCTAAAGAATTTACTCGAAACCAAAGGCGTATTACCCTCATTCAAAGTGACAACGGGCGTGTTATCAGTCACAGGCAAAAACTTCCTATATTTATCGATCAGGCCTTTCCAATACATTTTTATAACTCCTCGCGATGGATAACTACTGTCTTCTTTTTTATTATGGCTAATTTATCTATCTGCTCCAATGCCAGCCTAATATCTTTTTCCCTGGCATCGTGTATTAACATAATTACCGGAACTACTTTTGCCCGGCTTCTCTCTTTTTGAGTAACAGAGGCGATACTAATTTTGCGCCGAGCCAGGATTCCGGAAATCTTAGACAACACGCCCGGTGTATCAGTAACCATAAAACGAATGTAGTACTTAGACCTGATATCATCTATCCTCTTTACCTTTTTTATCAGGCCTTTATTTAAAATTCCTAAGGACTTCTTCTGCCTAGCCAGATCGACTAGATCGCTAATGATCGCCGAAGTTGTGGGCATCTGTCCGGCACCTCTACCTGAAAACATCAAGTCACCGATCAGGTCTCCCACCACGTATACCGCATTAAACACACCGTTTATGCTGGCCAGAGGATGCTTCTTAGATATCATAGTCGGATGCACTCTCACCTCTAAAACATTGCCATTTACTTTTTTGGCTATAGCTAATAATTTGATGACTAGGCCCAGTTCTTTAGCAAACTTAATGTCTAAGGGAGAGATGTCCTGGATGCCTTTAACAAAAATATTCTTCTGTGGCACATACTTGCCAAAAGCCAAATAAGCCAAGATGGCCAGCTTGTGCGATGAATCAAAACCTTTGATATCAAGTGAAGAGTTATGTTCGGCAAATCCCCTCTTCTTAGCCTCGGATAAGGCTTCGAAGAACGAACACTCCTGCTCTGCCATTCTAGTTAAGATATAATTACAAGTACCGTTAATGATACCCACGACGCTGTCTACGCGATTGGCGATCAGGCCTTCTGTGAGCGCCTTGATAATCGGAACGCCGCCGCAGACCGCGGCCTCAAAACGCACCTGTGACTTCTTTTTATTAGCTAAGGCAAGCATTGGAGAGATCTCCTGCGCCAAGAGGGCCTTGTTGGCGGTAATCACGCTCTTGCCTTTCTGCAACGAACGTAAAATTATATCCTTAGCCGGATTGATACCACCGATAAGTTCGATTACAACATCGATATCTTCATGGTTAATGATATCCTGAAATTTAGAGGTAAACACTTTGGAATTAACTTTTAGCTTTTTTCTTAATTTAGGATTCTGATCACAGGCCTTTACTAAGTTAAAATCAACGCCAAGGCGCTGCTTAAAAAGCCTGCGCTTTTGCGAAAGCACTCTCAATACTCCTCTACCCACAGTACCTAGTCCAATCAATCCAATATTTATTTTTTTCATTCTTAATCCTTTTTTGTGAAATAATCTACTGTATTCTTTACCATTACTTTAGACTCATCGTCCATATAAGTAAACACAAGCCTCGTTTCATAAATTAAATTGTGGGCGATTTCTTTTGATTCCAAAACCTTACCCAATAATCTAATCGGGTTTGGAATAAAAGGTATAGTAATCTCAATAGCCAAGATAGTCTCCGCGTCGAAAGCACAATTAGTCGTAAGCATGATGCCGCCTTCACTGATATTCCTGGTTTGTGAGATATCCATAGTATCCGGATCACCGTAGATTCTGTAACTAATCACGAAGTTTTTACTAATACGCGGATGCCTTCTCTTGTCCGCTGCTCCGTATTGTGCCATAAAGCTCTCCTCGTTAAAAAAATGAATCCTATTATTGGTCGGGGCGGTCGGACTTGAACCGACGACCCCTTGAACCCCATTCAAGTGCGCTTCCAAACTGCGCCACGCCCCGTCAATAAATTTGCCTGCTTAAATAATCTTTAATTTCTAATTACCTAATTTCTAATGTCTAATCAAATCTCAATTTCTAATGTCTAATGACTACATTATTTTTGGGGTTTGGGATTTATTTAGGTCAATTAGAAATTAGTAATTAGTCATTTATCTTTATAACCAACGCTCCGGCTTCTTCTCCCTGCGCATCAAATCATTGACTGCTCTCTGGGGAGACTTGTTCTTGCATAAAACTTGATAGATTTCTTTAGTAATGGGCATCTCTGCTTTATGCTTCTTAGATAAACCGTAGGCTGCTTTTGTAGTCAAGATGCCCTCTGCAACCATGCTCATCTTTTTTGTTATGCTCGTTAATTTAGCGCCTCTGGCAATCTGTTCACCAACAGACCTGTTTCTTGAGTAGGGACTTGAACAGGTCGTCACTAAATCGCCCAGGCCACTGACACCGGAAAAAGTCTCCCTCTTTGCGCCCATCTTAACCCCTAAACGGCTGATCTCCACAAGGCCGCGGGTAAGCAGCGCAGCCTTTGCATTTGTGCCTAAGTTTAGCCCGTCGGAAATACCGCAAGCCAGGGCAATAATATTTTTTAAGCTGCCTCCCAATTCTACGCCGACTACATCGCTGTTTGTATAGACGCGTAAATTCTTACTCATCAATAGGTCTTGAAAGTAGCAGGCTGTCTTTTTGTTCCCAGAGGCGACCACAGTGACCGCAGGTTTACCCCTGGCTATCTCTTGGGCTATGTTTGGCCCGGAGAGAACCGCTAAATCGATTTTGCCCAACTCTTTTGAAACAACTTCGGACATGCGCATCAGACTGCCTTGCTCAATTCCTTTTGTAGCGCTCAAGAACTTTCGGCCTCCTAAATTCTGGCCCTTTAGTTTTCTCAAGACACTGCGTAAATATTGTGAAGGAATAGCCAGGATGACAGCCTGAGCATGATCAAGGGCTACTTTTATATCAGGAGTAATTAATATCTTTTTGGGAATTTTTATGCCTTTTAAGAATATAAAATTCTCTCTCTTCTTCTTTAATGATTTAACATAATCACTAAAGGCTCCCCAAAGGCAAACACTATATCCCTTATTCGCCAGTAGTATGGACAGGGTCGTTCCCCACCCACCATCACCTAAAACAGCTATGGTTTGCTTTTTTGCCATTTAAGTACCTAAGATGTATATTCTACAATAAGATAGGAATATATGTCAATACATATTGACGAAAGGGATTCTTCTATATATATAATACTTGGATAGGTATTTTAGGGGCTAATTTTTATTTCTTTTTTGGTGCGGATCTGGGCTAACTCCCAAGAATACTCATATAAATGCAGGCCTTTGCTCAACGCGATTATTTCTCCCTCCTCTACGCCGATTTCATCAGCCATATGCTGCTTAACCAGTTGCAAACCACCGAGATTGGAAGGAAAGCCGCCCCAGAGGTCCCAGGAGCGGAAGTAAAGTATAAAGTGTAGCTTATTATTGCGGATTCTTGTATCGATAAGCCGCAGGCATGGCGGATCAGCCAGATAGATATCTGAAGGCATTCCTATCTCCATAGTAGCTTGATTTGTGCCAAACCCCTGCGTTTTGTACATCTTGATTACCTCTTCTACCTGATTTACCTGCAAGGGTATCTCCTTGACCATCTGCTTGCCGTCTTTATTTGTTTCCTTGATTCTTACCTTGGCATCCACAAGCCTCTCGCCATATGTATAGTCTTCTGTCTCTGTCTTGGCGCCGGTAAGAAGGTAACTCAAATAACCTTGAATATAATCCATATCTGTGGGTGCGGGAATACTCATGCCTTCGGGGATAATAGGGATAATCTGATGTCCCGGTTTTTTTACATGCACGCAGGCAAAATCAAACTCCAGCCTTCTCTGGCCCTTATAACTTCCACGGGTAATCTCATAGATGACTCCGTTATCAATGATTGAACTCAAACATTGAAACCAGGCGTCATCTAGATCAAAGGCATCAATAAAAACTGGTTTTAGGAATTCTTCACTCATGATTGGTCTAGTAAATTATATTATAGATTCCATAGATAATCAATACATTCGTTTTCTATTGAAATTTGATTAAGGTATTAAATACGTAAATAGGAGCGCTAAAGAAAGCAAGATCATAGACACGATGACAAGCCAGGAGATAACATTATACAACAATGAGTTTGTATGCTCACCCATTAACCTCTTCTTGTTAACCAATAGCAGCATCATTATTAATACAAACGGAAGCAAGACTCCATTGGCCACCTGAGTAACGAGCATGATCTTAACAAAGTCTATTTTAGGTATTAGTATTGTGGCCGCTCCGATAAAAATTATAATTGTATAGAGCCAGTAGAACTGTGGCGCTTCTCTGAAATTTTTGTTAACACCTAACTCCCAACCCATTCCTTCGCAAACCGTATAAGCTGTGGTTAAGGGAAGTATGCATGCGGCGAATAAGGAAGCATTAAATAAGCCGAATGCAAAAAGCAGGTAACAGTGCCTTCCGGCTAAAGGCTGTAAGGCCCTAGCTGCATCAGCAGCGGTATTTATACTGATACCATTTTTAAATAAAGTCGCTGCACAAACCACGACGATAAACACGGCCACAATATTAACTACGAACGCCCCGATGATAACATCTAATCTGTTGTAGGCGTAATCTTTAATCTTGATCTCCTTCTCTACCACAGCGGACTGTTGATAAAACTGCATCCAGGGAGCTATAGTCGTTCCCACAAGCCCGATTAACATAAACATATACGGCTGGCTAAATTCAAATTTGGGTTTAGTAATACTTGCGGCGACTTCTCCCCAATCTGGCTTTACAATAAAACCAGAAAATATATATGAAACATAAAAAACACAGGCGACCAGAAATACTTTCTCAACAGACTTATATGTCCCTTTCAAGACTAAAAACCAAATCAAGACTGCACTCAAGATTACTAGAAAGAATTTATTTATTCCAAATAGTTGTGCGCTCGCGGCAATTCCAGCGAACTCTGCCATAGTATTACCGATGTTAGCTAATACCAGGATAAACATGGCATAGAATGTAACCTTCGCCCCAAACTCTTCTCTGATTAAATCAGCCAGGCCCTTACCGGTTACCACGGCCATTCGCGAGCACATCTCCTGGATTATTATCAAGGCAAATATTATAGGTATAAACGACCAGAGCAGGCTATATCCGAATTCCGAACCGCAGACTGAGTATGTAGCAATGCCGCCAGCATCGTTATCTACATTTGCCGTAATTATACCCGGCCCCATTACAGCCATAAATAACAGGATACGTCGCCAATATTGTTTTAACATCTTCTTCATGTGATCGGGTTCTTCTTACGCCACCTTCTCCAGGCGATGCCGATTAATTGATCTAGGATATCATCTACGGTTATAACACCCTGAATGACCTTCTCTTCATTGACAACAGCTAAAACATTTAATTTGTACTTATCCATTAAAACGGCTACCTCTTTTACGCTGTCATCAGGGTAGACGTAGATGTTTTTTCTAAACTTTGCCTTCAAAATATTTTCTTTTGGATCCAAAGATATGAGCCGGCGCAAATTTGTAAATCCCAAGAGATGGGCATCATTGTCCAGTATGTACATATACTGCATCGATACCGGCTTGGAGGTATCCATCTTAATCATATCTAGCGCCTCGCCAACGGTCATCTGTTGAGAAAGGGCAAAAAATTCTGTGGTCATAAGGCCACCCGCGGATTCACTCTCGTAACCTAACAGCGTGGATAGTCGTTTAGCTTTAGGGGTCTCGAGCAGTGACAAAGTCTTATTTACCGATTCCTGAGGCAGCTCATCCAAAAGATCCGCAGCTTCATCCGAGGGCATACGTGAGATTATCTCCACAGTCTCTTTATCGGTTAAATCGTCAAGTAGAGATTTTTGCTCTAAAAAATCCAATAATGAAAAAATAGCACTCTTTGTCTCTAGATCCAACGTCTTAAATAAGGCCAAGCGATGCTTATGATCAAGGTCTACCATGATCTCTGATAAATCCGCAGGATGGATATCGCTCCACTGTCTCAGCGAGACATTGACCTTGATTGATTTAGAGACTGGATTGATAGATAAAGATTGGATGTTCTTCCAAGGAATAAGTTTTTCCCTTGTCAAATAGGCCGCGTTCTTGTTGAATAGGCCGACTAGGACATCCACAATTTTCTCAAAGCCCAAACGTCTGATAAAGGCCTTTGCCCCTATCTCAACATGAGCTACTATCAAATCTTTGTCAGCTTCGATCAAATGGACATCGTTAATTCTAACAACTTTATGATGAAAGATATCCACCACTTGTTGATCGAGCATATCCCTGCGCAAGGTAAGCTTGTCTCGATCGTCTGGAAGGATGTCAAAGTGCAGCTCCTTACCAGATAAATCCACCTGCAGGTTTTTTGCCGTCCTTTCTCTAACCAGTCCCCAAGGGATAATGGCGTAACGTTTACGCAATGTTCCGCTGGAAATGATTAAATAAATAGCCTTAGGGTAGATATCCGCCTGGCCCACAACAATATCATGGAGCTTACCCACAAATTTATCTTCTTTGTCCAAGATATCAGTATTAATCAATCGAGAAAAATAAACAAACATTTCATATCCTTTTTAAAGATTAGTTAAAATACTAAATTCAACGTATTATAAGTCTTAACAATACATTAAATCAAGCAATATATTAAAAACTATCGGGAATTTGGTGGTTCAAGATAAGAGCGAGCGATGGGAATCGAACCCACATAAATAGCTTGGAAGGCTATTGTTCTACCATTGAACTACGCTCGCAAAGTAGCCCAACACGAAAGTTGTTGGGCGAAGACGAATGGACAGGAGAGGATTTGAACCTCTGAAGCACATGTGCAGCAGATTTACAGTCTGCCCCCTTTGGCCGCTTGGGTACCTGTCCAGAACTTTAGCTAATTATTAAGCTTTTAAGCTTAATTCTTTAAATCAAAGCTGGCGGAGAGAATCGAACTCACGACCTGAGGTTTATACCTCGGGTCAGCTCTTGGCATCCCTCGAGGATCCCTATCAAAGTGAGGGATCCTTCGCTCAAACTATTAAATCTAAGCTGGCGGAGAGAATCGAACTCACGACCTGAGGTTTACAAAACCCCTGCTCTACCTTCTGAGCTACGCCAGCAAAAAATTTTCAATCTCAGAATCCCTCAAGTGGATCCCGAACGAGGCGAGGGACAAAACCCCTGCTCTACCTTCTGAGCTACGCCAGCAAATATTTTGCTAAAATTAAATATTGATTATTATATAATTTTCAAAAAAAATCAAACAATTTATAGCTTAAGGCGTCCAAGCATTCTTAGACTTAAACCAATCTACTGTTATTTTTAAGCCCTCTTCAAAATCAACAAGCGATTGGAAACCCAGCGCTTCTTTTATGCGAGAAGTATCAGCTAAAGTCTTAAATACATCTCCTAGGCGAATTGGCAAAAATTTAGGCTCAATAAACTTATTTATAATCTTATTCAATGCAGCGACCAAGTCCAACACGCTATGGTCCTTACTATTGGCTACATTGAATACCCCGCTTTTAATGCCTTCTTTGGTGGCTGCCAGAATATTTGCCTCGACCACATTGGCGATAAATGTAAAGTCCCGGGATTGTTTCCCATTGCCAAAAATTGGAGGCTGCTCATCACTTAAGATGCAATCTATGAACTTAGGAATAACCACGGCGTATTCATCATCTAGGCTCTGTCGTGGGCCAAAGACATTAAAATACCTCAAACTAACAGTGGTTAATTTGTAGTTTTCACTAAAGATGCGGCAATAGTACTCCCCTGCCAATTTGGACAACGCATACGGTGAAATCAACAGCGGCAAAGAATCCTCTTTCTGTGGAAACACATCTGTATCGCCATATATCGAACTAGAAGAGGCAAAGACAAAACGTTTAACCTCACACTCCCTGGCTGCCTGTAATAAATTTAGCGTTCCGTTGATATTTACGTCATTATAGGCATAAGGGTCGTCCATGGATTTAGGAACCGATCGCAGTGCCGCCTGATGCAAAATATAATCCACGCCTTGAGCGGCCCTAAGGCACACTCCATCATCTCTGATATCGCCTTCAATTAATTCGAAATTTGTGTTTCCTTCCGCAAATTCCAGATTTTCTTTTTTGCCGCTGAAAAAATTATCTAGGACTCTGACAAAATTTCCTTCTTTTAGTAAACGTTCTGTGATATGTGAACCGATGAATCCCGCACCGCCTGTAACTAAATATTTTTTCATAACTATCTATAAACCTCCCTAGTTTTGTCCTCCGCTCTTTTTTATAGCCGCGGGTAAATAATCAATTATATCTGAAGCTATCATTCCCAGCTGTGTCTTATCCTTTACCGCTAAATCACCGGCCAACCCATGAATATAGGCCCCTAACTTCGCGGCTTCAAAACTTGGCAGGCCCTGGGCCAAAAATGCCGAGATGACTCCATCAAGCACATCTCCAGAACCAGCTGTACTCATACCACTATTGCCGGTCTTATTAACGTAGAGTGAACCGAATGGAGAAGCGACTATTGTCAGGTGCCCTTTTAAAACCAGTATCGCATTGTATTCTTCAGCAAACTTCTTGGCAAAGTCTCTTCTCTTATTTTGTATATCCTTTGCCTTAACATCCATTATTCTGCCTAGCTCACCAGGGTGCGGTGTAATTATCCTTAAATTACTCTTAGGCAGTGGCAGGCATGAAACCCCTACCTTAAATTTATCCATAAAACCAATCCAGGCATTTATTGCGTCTGCGTCGATGACTGTCTGTATGCGGGTTTCAAAGATCACCTTTCTGGCCAATTCTTGTGTTTGAAGATTTCTGGAAAGCCCTGGGCCGATCATCAAAACATCGGCCTTAGATAAAAAATCTTTTATTGTGCGAAAAGCGGTTTTTGCTATAGTGCCTTCATCCGTCTCAGGCAGAGGCAGAGTCATAATCTCCGGGCAATAACTTACAACCGCAGGAACCAAACTTTTGGGCAAACCTAGAGTGACCAAACCAGCACCGCAACGCAAAACCGTCTTAGCGGTCAGAATCGCTGCTCCACACATACCTAAAGACCCAGCCACCACAAAGACATGACCAAAATCTCTCTTATGAGAATCTTCTTTTCTCCTAGATAACCGCTGTGGCAATCGCATATTTATCCGTATGGGCTATGGAAAGATGAATCTGGTTTTTCTTTTTATTTATCCTACAAGATGGCTTTCCAAATTTATCATTAATTATCTCGATATCTTTAAATGTAACCGGATTATTTCCGAAAGCTTTTATAATCGATTCCTTGGCCGCAAAACGCGCTGCCAGGTGCTGATAAGGAAAGCGCTTCTGCATTGAATACTTAATCTCACTTTGCGTAAAAACTCTATTAAGAAAAACGTCGCCCCATTTATCTACGGCCTGTTTTAAACGAGAAATCTCAACTATGTCTACGCCTACACCCTTAGTCATTTTGAATTTGAGAGGAAACACTAAGCAAGGCCGCAGCATCAATAAGCTCCCTCATCTGGCTAACAGCTTTACCTAATCCTACCATGACTGCTCGACAAACAATAGAGTAGCCTATATTCAATTCTTCAATATTAGGAATCTTACAAATAGCAGTTGTATTCTTGTAGTCGAGGCCATGTCCGGCATTTACGCCTAAACCCAGTTTATGGGCAAACAAGACTGCATCTTTTATTTGCGATAGGTGCTTTTGAATCTCTTTTTCTTTTTTTCTATTTGCGTAACTTCCGGTATGAATCTCTATAAAATCGGCAGCGGTCTGTTTTGCGGCCTCAATCTGCTTTTTGTCCGGCTCGATAAAAAGACTGACCAAGATATCTTGGTCATGCAGCTTACCTACCACGTCTTTAACTTTACGTTTTAAAGAGACAACATCTAAGCCGCCTTCTGTAGTAAGTTCCTGTCTTTTCTCCGGGACTAGAGTTGCCTGATCCGGAGAAACATTACAGGCGATATCCACAATCTCCTTATTTAAAGACATCTCTAAATTTAATTTAGTCTTGACGCTTTCACGTAAAATAGAAAGGTCTCTATCTTTAATATGGCGCCTGTCTTCCCTTAAATGTATAACTATCCCGTCAGCTCCGGCCAGCTCGCAGATTCCAGCAGCGACTACTGGTTCGGGCTCGTTTGACTTTCGTAATTCCCTAAGACTTGCGATATGATCAATATTTATGCCGAGTTTCATTAGTTTAGATTAATTAGATTAGCCGTTCACATAAAACCAGATAACTGCAGCTAATAGAAATGATACGACTTTGAGAAAAATATGATTCGAAAACCACTTTCTAATTTTTTTGGTCATCGCTTTAACGCTTCTGTCTCAATAGGTTTCTTAATGTTCTGGCCAATTCTTCCTTTGTGATCTCACTTATCATATGTCCTTCTGTGGCCAGAGATATCTTTCCGGTCTCCTCGGAGATTACAATGACTATAGCGTCAGTGTCTTCGGAAAGGCCCAGAGCTGCTCTATGCCTGGTCCCGTAGGCGCGGCTTAATCTCGTATTGTCGGTTAATGGAAATAGGCAAGCCGCAGCAGCTAGCCGACTACCCACAATCACCACACCACCGTCATGTAAAGGGCTGTAGTGAATAAATATCGACTCCAATAACTCCTCAGACACCATGGAATCTATTTGTACACCACTGTCGATATAAACACCCAGAGAGTTTTTCCTCTCTAAGGCTATAAGAGCACCAATCTTCTTTGCGGAGAAATCCTCAGCCGTACTGGTGAGCTGCTTAATCAGAACCTCTAACTCTTCCTCTTTTAAAATAAAAGAAGAGAATACCGAGTGCCTACCGCCACCTAAACGTGCTAAGCCCTGCCTTAATTCTGGCTGAAAAAGTATAAACACACCAATGACCGATATGGCGAATATCTTAGTCATAATCCAATCTAAGGTACTAAGGCCGAGCCTTTGGAATACAAAGAAAATAACTATTAGAACAATTAATCCTCTTAACACATTTCTGGCGCGGGTCCTTTCAAAGAAGATCAAAATATGGTAAATAGCGTACCATAGAATAATTATCTCGATGACCGGCCGCCAAAACAACTTCAAAATCTCCAGGGTATCCATGTTTTGAAAAAAAACTTCCATTTTTATTTAATATAGCTTTTTAACCTCTAATTGTTTCCTATTATAGCATTACAAACGCTGATAGTCTGCTTTATTTGTTTAACATCGTGTACTCTCAAAATATTTGCTCCATCGCGTATAGACATAGCCACGGCCGCAGCTGTGCCAAAGACTCTTTGTTGTGGTTCGACTCCTAGAATCTTGCCTAGAAAAGACTTTCGAGAAACGCCTAATAGAATTGGCATCCCCAAAACCTTAAATTCTTTTAAATTTCGTAAAATTTCTAGATTGTGGCCTAAGGTCTTACCAAAACCTATACCGGGATCGACGATGATCCTATCGGACGAAATACCGAAATCTGCGGCGGAATTTATGGCACTGGATAAAAATGAGACTATCTCATCAATCAATGAGTCGTACCGAGGATTTTTTTGCATTGTGCGCGGCGTACCCTTCATGTGCATTATAACCACGCCGGCACTATGCCTAGATAACAACTTCCTCATCTTGATGCTCCTTAGCCCGGATATATCATTGATAATACTAGCTCCCAAATCCAAAACCACCTTGGCCACTTCAGGTTTATAGGTATCTACGGATATGGGGACCTTGAATTCCTTTACCAGGGCTTTCAGGCAAACAGCCAGCCTTTTGGCCTCATTTTTTTTATCTATAGGCCTTGATCCTGGCCGAGAAGATTCGGCTCCGATATCAAGGATAGCAGCCCCTTCTTTTATCATCTGCTCAGCCTTTTGCAAGACGATCTTCTCAAGGCATCTATTGCTTTCGCTTTTGCTAAAAATTCCATCTCCGCTAAAAGAATCTTCTGTGACATTAATAATACCCATGATTAACGTCTTATCTTTGATATTCAAAGAGTACTTGCCGCACTTGAGATGAAATCTATCTTTTTTGTAGTTGGCTATTACCCTATCTAACTGCCTGCCTACCTCATCTAATCTAAAGGGCTGCATTCTTAATTTTCCAATCAATCTCTTCAACTGCACATTATTACCTATTATCAGACAGGGGGTATTTTTTTCTTTCCCCGTAATCGACTGGCGGCTAATGGCCACATCTCCACCTAAAGACAACATCTCTTGCTTTAAGATATTGGCGCAGATCGAAGGAACGCTATTTATCTTAATCAAAAAAGAGTTCGCCTTGGGAGACATTATCTTGATGCCATATTCATCTACCTTGATATCCCTTAATTGACGAACCATACCTGCTTGATTGTTAAAAGAAATGACGCGGGGTATCATCTGTTTAGGCAGAAGCTTTCTTATCTGGTTTCGACTCTTTTTGATTCTCATCCTTGACTGCAATCCCTAACAGCTTCTTAACATCTTCTACTTGCAAAACTTCTTTTTCAACTAATGCATTTGCCAAAGTTACAAGCTTATCCTTATTATCCAGAATCAATTTCTTTGCCTTTGCATAACATTCATCAATGATGCGCTTGACCTCCTCATCAACAATCTTGGCTGTCTCTTCACTATAATCCCTCTCCCTGGCTAAATCTCTTCCCAAGAATATAGGGTCATGGCTATTGCCTAAAGAATACTTACCCAGCCGCTCGCTCATGCCGTAATCACAAATCATATGCCGTGCTTCTTTAGTAACGTATGAAAGATCGGCGCTACTGCCAGTAGTTATATCGTCAAGAAAGATTTCCTCTGAAGCTACGCCGCCCAAACCTACCGCTATATTACCCAGAAGCTCTTTCTTAGGATGGTAATATTTGTCTTCGCTCGGAGGCATAAAGGTATATCCACCAGCCAAGCCGCGAGGAATAATTGTAACTTTAGCCATAGGGTTGACATCAGGAATTAACAATGAGAGTAAGGCATGTCCAGCTTCGTGGTACGCTGTTATCCTTTTATCCTTCGCAGAGATCACTTTGCTTTTCTTCTCTGGCCCCATTACTACTCGCTCTATAGACTCTTCCAGCTCCGACTGATCAACCGATTCCTTATTATGTCGTGCAGCCAATAACGCGGCTTCGTTGCAAAGGTTTTCAAGGTCCGCACCAGAAAAAAGAGAAGTCCTTTTAGCAATCTCGGCCAGGTTTACATCTTTAGATAATTTGATTTTCCTAGTATGGACTCTTAAAATCCCTTCCCTGCCTTTTATATCCGGGCGGTCGACCACGACATAACGATCAAAGCGGCCCTTCCTAAGCAGAGCTAAATCTAGGGTATCAGGCCTGTTTGTAGCGGCCATAACAATTACGCCAATTTCTGTTTGAAAACCATCCATCTCAGTAAGTAATTGATTCAGCGTCTGCTCTCTTTCATCATGCCCACCACCTAAGCCCGCGAAACGCTGCCTTCCTACCGCATCAAGCTCATCAATAAAAATAATACTACCTGTCTTCGATAATTTTGCAGCCTTTTTAGCTTGATCAAATAAATCGCGCACCCTTGAAGCACCCACACCCACAAACATCTCCACAAAATCAGATCCGCTCATACTAAAGAACGGTACGCTTGCTTCACCTGCGACAGCCTTTGCCAGAAGCGTCTTGCCGCAGCCCGGAGGGCCAACTAACAAAACTCCTTTTGGGAACCTTCCTCCCAAACGCTGGAATCTCTTAGGGTCCTTCAAAAATTCAATGACCTCGCTTAACTCTTCCTTGGCCTCATCAACACCAGCCACGTCTTTAAAAGTGACTCCTTTATCCTTTTCGTTTTTAGCCAGACGAGTGCGGGCTTTTCCGAAAGACCAGAGGCGATTGCCCATTTCTGAACCGCGCATGCTCAGGTACCAGAATAAAAGTATAAACAATAATACCGGGCCGAAAGAAAATAATAGGTTGGCCCAGATATTCCGGGATGACTTAACGGTAAAATTATATACATTCTCTCTGATTAAAGAAATTAATTCACTGTCCTCTTCTGGAGTCAGCACAAAAAACCTTTCCCCGTTATTCAATTCGCCGCGCAGTGTAGCATCAATTTTCTCCAAACTCTTTATAGAAGCAGCTTCATCCCTTAAGATGCGATAAAACTCACCATAATTCATCTCTTGGGGCACGCCATTCATATTAACCACGTTAGAGGTGGCCATTATATTGATCATCCAGAGTATGGCTAAGGTGAGAATTACCCAACCCAGGACACTGCTATTATTCTTCTTGTCTTTCTTACTACCGCCCTTTTTCTGAGCATTCATATTTTTTTGCATTATTTTTCACTTGAGCTATTTTGAGCCCGAGTCCTTGATTTTGATTTCTTGTTGGTTGATATTGACTTCTAATTTTAGCTTTTGTTTTTCTCTCCAGCCGAATTTGCGTACAGTCTCCATAGGTAGAGTAATACAATAACTACTCTTGCCGATTTTGGTGAGCTTTCTAATATTGTTATCTTTATTGCGTCCCACGGAAATTATATTCTACTCGAAGATTATCTGTTTGTCAAAAGAAATACGTATTTAAATACGTATTTCTTTATATTAACTAATTACCTAATTTTTAGGAACAGACTACGATATGGTTTTTGTCTCTTCTGACGCGGATCTTCTTGGTCAAATTCACGACAGATCCATTTGGCCTTAAATTTGCCAAATCCTGTATCTCTTCCCAGTGCTTATGTGTAAAAGTCCTAAGCTCACCAGAGACCCTCTCTAGTGCCACCCTAATCACCATACGCTGCAAAGCGGTATGCAGCTTAGAAAATTTATTTATTTCTATTTTGATTGATGCATTATTTGTGGTTTTTATCATATTCTTTGAGATCTGATATAGATAGTCATAATCAATAGCTGCCTGTTGCGCAAAACGAGCTAAGGTTTCTTTTATATTGGGATTAATTTCTTTAAGATTTTCGATAACTTCGTGCCTTATTCTATTTCTCAAGAATTTCTTGGAAAAATTCGACTTATCTATACGAGGTTTAATTCCTATCCTCTTTAAATAAGCCTCTATTTCATTTTTTGCAACTTCGAGCAGAGGTCTAATAATAACAAAAGATTTTATCTTTCGCCTAGGCATAATAGAAATCAATCCATATAGACCCGTGCCCCTGATCAATCTCATTAGTACTGTCTCGGCCTGATCATCTAGGGTATGAGCCAATGCTATTTTATTAATCTTATGTTTTTTGGCGATTTCAAATAAAAAATCATAGCGCAGCTTGCGCATCTTCTCTTCGCTAAGTTGCTTTGGTTTAGATGGTTTGATCTTTTTGGAGAAGAAATCCAGATAGAGATTCCTAGAGCATTTTTCTACAAATTTCTCGTCACAGTCAGACGACTTACCCCTTATGCCGTGATTTAGGTGGCCCACGATTATTTTAATCCCCAGCCTTACGCTTAATTCGTTAAGTAGATACAAAAGCGCCAGTGAATCCGGTCCTCCAGATACACCGATCAATACCCTATCACCAGCCGAAAGCAGATTAAACTTCCTTATTGTCTTTAGAATTTTATTCTGGACCATTGAATTAATGAAAGCCTCTACGGCCTCTATTGAATTGTGCTATTACTCTGGGGTGAGTAAAAAAATAAGTGATCGAGACAGTAAGTATCAGCACAAATAATATGCCGATAACCAAAGAGGCTACGGGGATTCTCCCTACGTGTTCTTCTATAATAGAAATGTTAATGAATATATCCACAAGTTTATTTAAAAAGTATATCCCTATGGAAACCAATAATAGCTGCCTGGCCCACTCCTTCAAAAGCAAGGCTCCTATCCCTGAAACAATCCAACAGAACATAATTATAGAACTTAATACTGTGGAGAGCCAAAAGACTGTAAAATTTATTGTGAAATTGGGAAGTTGAGAAAATAACGCAGGTGCATCATCCTTAAACTGGAGCTGCAACCTAAGCTGGAAGAATGAAATCATTATAGATAGGAAGCTAATCGTTCCTATGATAATGAGTATCGTTGAAAAAACTATGACCCCATTTGATGGCCTTCTTCTGCGCCCTTTAGGCATTTTGCTCCAGGCTTATTGTTTCGTTAGAAGAATGGTGGCGGCGAGTGGATTTAAACCACTGACCAATCGGGTATGAGCCGAGCGCTCTATCAGGCTGAGCTACGCCGCCATGAAAAATTACAAATTACAAATTACAAACAATATACAATAGACAATACACAATTACAAACCAAAATATTTGTTTATTGTATATTTGGTATTGTGATTTGTTTGTGATTTGTCTATTGTGTATTGTAATTTACCGTTGTTTTTATCTTTTTGACTTCCTATATGCTTCCAAATATGCCTTACAATAAATCTGTTTATTTAAAATGAGTTCTGCAGTAATCATTGCATCCATTAATTTTTCATCTAGGGGATCCGCAATAGCTGCATCCAGTCCGGCATCTTGAGCCATGACCAAGAAAGTTCTATTGACTATACTTCTATCTTGCATGTTTTGGGAGATATTGCTTAAGCCTACAACTGTATTGGGAGCTGGATCATTAAGCAATTTAAACTCTCGTATAGCCTCTAAAATCTCTTTCAACTGTGCTTGAGCGCAATCAACAGGCATGACTACAGGATCCAGGTACAAATCAGTAATAGATAGATCCTTCTCCTGGCAGAAACCGATAATATTTGCCGCCAGCTCTAGCCTCTGGTCCTTATTTTGAGGTATCCCCTTTTTATCCATAGATAAAGCAATCAATCCAGAGTTATTTTCTTTGGCCAAAGGAACGAGTATTTCTAATTTTTCCTGATCTGCCGTAGTGGAATTAATTATTACTTTGTTCTTGGCTGTCTTTATTGCATCTGCGATTACTTTAGGCTTACTTGAATCAATGACCAGAGTCTTATCGGTTACTTCCTGCACAGTCTCAATAAGCCACTTCATATCTGAAACTTGATCCTTAGATACAGGGCCGCAGTTTAAGTCTAAGGCATCTGCTCCTGCATGAGCCTGGGCCTTAGCAAGCTCCTGGATTACAGCCTTGTCTTTTTTAACTAAAGCCTCTCCTACTTTTTTATACATGCCGTTAATAAGCTCGCCAATGATAATCATATTATCGCTCCATTAGTTTATGTATGTTTTCTTTGACTTTCTTGATCGCCTCTGGATGGCGCATCACCAATATATCTGCTCCTGACTGTAGAAATGTAGCTGCGGTCAAAGTCTCCCAGACAATACCTCTCTCTAATTCCTTACCCCAATCAGGATGTTCCTGGACGCTGGCTTTAGATTCCTTTGCCCGCCAGGCCTCTTGACCTACAAAACAAATGAATGGCTGGGCCAACATCTTATCACCGGTCAAGGCAGCTAATCTTGCCCTTTCCATAATCGAATAGGCATACTCTAAGCCGTAGCCTAAAGCACCGACCGTAGGATTAATCACAATTTTATCCATACCAAATCCCATTTCATGAATGAGAATATTGAGTTGTTTGGCGATATTTATATCTATCGGTGATTCGGCTATAATATTATGATCATCCGCTAGACAAGAAGCAACCAAAGTCTTATAATTTTCCTGCGCTGCGTAACCAAATAAACACTTCTCCCCCTTAGCTGCTTGAGCACAAACTGGAAAAATTAAGTTGTCTTTGGAATCATCACCGCATCCGACCACAATCAAAGGAACGCTAACATTAGATAGAATATCCTTAACGACCTTAGCCACGTCTTCAGGTTTACGATCACCCAAATCTGGGTGTGCGCCTTGAAGCCTTAAACAGATTAGATCTACACCCTGTTCATCGACCATCTTCTTTGACCAAGCAACAGGATCTGCATACACGCCATTTAAAGAGTTATTCAGTGCAGCTGGCCAATCCGAAGGAGAAATATCCCAGACCTCAGCAGCGATTACAGGCCCATGAGGAATCTCTCCCTCTTCAAATAGGTAAGGCAGTGTAGCCTGGCCTCCAATTTTTACAACTGACCCTCTACTTCCACCTTCTTCCTTTGTGGCCCCGATAGTTATGACATTTATATTGCCAGCCCATTTATCTTTAGCTAATTCTTTAAGCACGTTTGGCTCCTCTCTATAATTATTTTGAAAATTTCACTTGTCTCTTTTATGATATTTTTATTTTCGTCCAATTTCATGATATTGACCTGAGGAGAATCCGCTATTTGTGAATCTTTGGTCACTGCTCCGATTATCTCAACGGGAAATTTTATTCCTTCGGTCTCTTTCTTATTATTAATTCGGTTCACGATCATAAAAATGTTCTTGTATTCAATTTTCAATTCCTCCACCAACCCAAAAATCCTCTCTGCTGCTTTTAAGCCTGCGGACGAATTATCGCTAACAATTATCATAGTATCTAATTTTTTGACGGTCCTGCGAGAAAGATGTTCAAATCCCGCTTCATTATCTATGACTATATATTCATAACTGGACATGATCTTGGAAAGCGTATTCCTTAAAACATTATTTACATAGCAGTAACATCCAGGACCCTCTGGCCTGCCCATAGTCAATAGATCAAACCCCTCAGTCTCACCCAAGGTGGTCTCTATACGATAAGAGATAAACTCGTCTTTGCTCATATTCACCGGGACTAGATTGATATTCTTGGATATATCGTCGATGATCTTACCTATGTCCTGATTAGAATCTAGACCTAAAGATTCGCTTAAATTACTATTCGGGTCTGCGTCAACAGCTAAAACAGAACCAAGTTTGTTTTTGGCCAGATAGCGGACAAGAAGACTCGATATGGTTGTCTTACCTACTCCGCCCTTACCAGCTATAGCTATTATCTTACTCATATTAATTAAGCTTTGACAGTAGGAAACCTATCTACATCAGTATGCGGAAAGAATAAAGCCGCCACATACTCATCCATATACTTTGAGTCTACAGAGAGCTCAAAATATGTCATCCTCTTAGCAATATCTTGAACCAGATTAAGGGCATCAGAAGATAATAGTATTTGCCTCGCCCCCACAATAGAGCTATTGCCCACAAAGTTGAATTTTCTCCTATCTATGTCGGGCAAGAGTCCAATCATGACAGATTTATCTATATCCAAGTATGTGCCAAATCCTCCGGCGATAAAAATTGTATCTAGGTCAGAAAAATCCAAATCCATGTGCCTTACCAAAACAGAGGCAGCGGAATATATCGCGGCTTTGGCCCGCTTTAAATTCTCAATATCTGCTTCGGTAATCACGATATCTAATTTTGAGCTGGTCTCTTTTTTATAGGCCACGACAAACTCTCTGCCCCACTCACTATCACGTATCCTCTCAATCTTCTTATCGCTGCGCAACTTCCCGCTTTTATCAATAGCGCCTGTTTTGAAGAGCTCTGCCAATAAGTCAATATAGCCAGACCCACAAATACCCGCAGGCTTTGCCTTTCCTATAGTCTCGTATTTAACCGCATAATCTTTGGGGTTGATACTTACGCGCTGTATTGCACCACTTACGGCTCTCATCCCACAGACCACTCCACTACCCTCAAATGCAGGGCCAGCAGAAGCCGCAGCACAAATCAACCAATCCTTATTTCCTAAAACTATTTCGCCGTTTGTTCCGATATCAATTAACAGAGTTAATTTATCTGTGGTGTCTATTCCGCAAGATAATACGCCGGCAGCGATATCGCCACCAACATAACTAGAAACTCCCGGCACACAAGCCAACAATCCTCGGGGATTAATCTTTATGCCACCTTCAACAGCCCTAACTACCGGAACAAAATTTGCCGTAGGCACATAAGGATCGCGCCTTATGAAAGTAGGATCCACCCGCAGTAGCAGATGTACCATCGTAGTATTACCAGCACATAGACAACAGGTCGCATCATTTAAATTAATACCGTGTTCCTTAATCAGCTCTTTGATGATCATATTCATACCATCAATAACAGCGTGATGAAGAACTTCTAGGCCATCCTCTTTTTGTGCGTAGATTATCCTGCTAATTATGTCTGCGCCAAATGTAGCTTGTCGGTTATAAGTAATCTTCGTACCCAGCGCCTTCTTTGTGTTTAAATCTATGAGCTGACCGGTCAAAGTCGTAGTGCCGATATCAAAAGCAAAACCATAATTTTTCGAAGAAGTGTCAAATGGTTCAATTAAAACGATCTCTGTGGTCTCATTTCTGTTACCTAGTGTAACTGTTACCTTCCAGTTGCTCGAACGCAATAAATCTCCCAGCCTGCGGATATTGGTCAAACCAGTCTGCATAATAGGAAGATCAATGTTTTTTCGAATTTGACGATACAGTCTCTCTAAATCACTAATGCGATCAGACTGATTCGGTTCTGGTAGCTCTAAAAATAATTTCGTAGCCAAAGGTGAATACATAAACAGGTCTTCACCAATAACCGATTCGCCCCTCTCCACCTCTTCTGCCTTGGTATAGACGCTGATCCTATCTACGCCTAATAACGACTCCGGGGGGATCTCTACTTCCAAATCACTCAACACCGTAGACTGACATGCTAAGACATATCCCTGTGATTTTTCTTCTTGAGATATTCTTCCTGTCGGCTGTGTCTGAACATAACCTCTCTTCATTACTAACTTGCACCTTCCACAAACACCATCTCCACCACAGCTAGAATTAATATAAATCCCAGCAGAAATCGCACAAGACAGCAGAGTGCTACCTTTGTCTGCTTCCACAGTTTTGTTGTCTGGTAGAAATGTGACCTTAAATTTTTCCATAAACTACATCTTTTTTAAGAATGAAGATAGACCTGAGGCCTCCTTTGGACCAACCACAACCTGCCAGCCGCTCTTCTCTTCTAAATCTCCGCTCATAACTGAGACATAGCCAGGAATTATAAGACGGTTGTGTTTTAATTTTTCTTTAACTCCGCATTTTTCTAATGAATCAGAGATTTTATCCGGGGTAAACTTTTCGGCTGCCCAAGCAGTCAAAACAGACATACCCTCAGTATCCACGCTCAAGATGTATGAAGGCACCTTGCTGGCTTCTACTTCTCCCAAAACCGTATAGTAGGTCAGCGAAAAGTTAGTCGTTACCATAATGGGTGACTGTTCCGTAACTTGCCCTATGCTGTATGCCTTTGCTTCAACCTGCAACGGCTTCTGTGGATCAGTATAGATATTCTGCCTCAAAGTAAGCAAGGCCAAGGTCTGCCACGACTCCACTGTCTTAATTAAAACAATAGAGGCGTATTTCGCAATATAAGTTCCGGCTTCTATCGCCTCATGGAACGGATCCTCGTTATCCACAACAACCAATAGCGGATAGCCTAAAGAACGTTTTTTCTTCTTTAAGGCCAATCTTCTTATGATCGTCAAATCATTGATTTTCTTCGTAATCGACTTGCTACCAGTATCTAGGATAACATCCTCTAAGGCCGCCTGGCTTGCTTTCTGAGCCAACTCCTCAATTTTTTCTAATTCATTAGCACAAATCGCTAAGGGCACGCTATAAGACTTAGCTAACTCTATAAACTCACTGATGTTCTTTTCGTCTGCCGCATAAAGTAAAGGCCTGCTTTTAGAACAAAATTCTAAAACTTCTTTTAAAACCTTTACATCACTGCTCATAAGAACCAAGGGGATATTCGAAGCTTCAGAGATCATTTTTACTTTACTCACAAAGTTTGCAGAATCTCCGGTTTGCTTGACAGCGATAAGATTCACTTTGATCTGCTGGCCTACACGCTCAAAGTCTAAGCCGCTTATTGTTTTTACCTTCTCTTGTATTTGCGCATCAGCAGTACTGTCATCAATAATGAAACCTATGGCAGTCGGATAGTGAAATTTTTCTTCGTGGCGAAACATCACCGACTCCTTGCCCACCTCAACCTTATTTTCACCATCGCCAATGGTCACTAGACGTATGGGAGGCAACGAGGCCATCTCCAAGGCATCCTTTACTTCCGGATTAATAGTTGGGCACTTTTCTAAATCAACTTGCTTTTTGGCCAGGGCCATGGCAAAAGCTAGACAGGTCGAAAAACCGCATTTACGGCAATTTGTCTTGGGCAGTAATTTATAAATCCCTAATCCTGAAAGTCCCATTTTCGTTTCCTCCCACGAATTGTAGAATTAATTTCCAGACGCTTCCTTGAAGGCAATCTAGTTAAATATAATAACAGATATTGTGACTAAAGTTTTGTTTTTTGACAATGCTGAAATTGAAGCCCGAATTTCTCACTTTTTTTCAATACCACAGCTCTCAGGACATTTTGTAAATCTTTTGCCTCAACACTGCCAACTCCATATCCTACTTCCTCAACTGAAAAATTATACTCGCTCTTTTCATCTACTTGCCTACCCAGCGTAGTAACTGTGGCTATCCCTGTAGGGGTAATATTTTCAAATCTATGCTTACTCAAATAGATGTTTTGGTTTTTAAGCATCAACGTTGTGGCCGGAGCCACTTTCTCACCAAACGGAATACGAGAATACAGAATATCCTCAACGCCCAGTTTCTCGATTAGAATACAAGCCGAAGCTATATCGATAAGAGAATCGACCTCGCCAATCTGCTCAAAATGCACGTGACCTGCTCCATGAACTATACTTTCAGCCTCATGCAAAGTCTCATAGACTCTTACGATGTTACTCTTTATGCCTTCGTCTAGATAGGAATTATTTATCTTATTCTTTATGGCATCAAGCTGAAAGACTCTCTTTTCTTCTGTCAAATCCTCAACAATAAAGCGGTGCGAGCTGATGTGGCCAGATTGACACTTAGAAAGTTTTAAACTATATTTATCTAAATCTATTCTTTTTAATTCCTTCTTTAAATAATCGAAGCCTCCTGTAACATCTATCAGGCTAGCCACGATCATGTCGCCGCTAATGCCACCAATTAAATCAAAGTATAATGACTTCATATATTTTTAAAAAGTTATCTGTTATTTATGAGGCTAGCCAAGTATCCAGCGCCAAATCCATTATCGATATTCACAACGCCTATCCCTGGAGAGCAACTGTTTATCATTGTAAGTAAAGCGGATAATCCTTTGAAGTTCGCTCCATAACCACAACTTGTGGGCACAGCGACCACGGGGACCTTTACCAGGCCGCTTACTAAACTCGCTAAAGCAGCTTCCATTCCCGCCACCACGACTACAACGTTAGCTCTCCTTAAGAATTTTGTCTGGCTGAGTAGGCGATGCGAACCAGCCACACCTACGTCGAACACCCTTTCAACACTGTTACCCATTATCTCTGACGTCAAAGCTGCCTCTTCGGCAACCGGAATATCGATAGTGCCCGCGGACAAAACCAGGATCTTTTTCCTTTTGTTCTTTATCCTCTTCTTTGTTAAAAATCCTATCGAAGCTACCTCGCTATATTTAAGTAAAGGAAATTTTGATTTCAAATACTTAAACTTATCCCTATCCAGCCTTGTGAGGAATAAGACTTTTTGCTTATGCTTGATGAGCTGCGACAATATCTTGGCTATTTGCTGAGCTGACTTATTCTCGCAATATACGGCTTCAGAGAAACCTCTCCTGGCCTGCCGGTCGATATCAACCTTAGCAAACTTTAAATCCACAAAACCCTTTGTCTTCATATACTAATAATCTGAAAAATCAGAATGGATATGATTAAAAGAGAAAGTATATAGAAATCATTGTAGTAAAAAAAGTCGCTCATCTGATCGCTAAATGTATATTCCATATTATTCTCTTTCTGGGTGGGCTCTATCCTATCTTTAATTGCGTCAAGTTGTTCCTTTTTGAATCTTAAGTATACCCCCCCTACTCTATAGGCAGGGATAACGCCCTTATCAGATAGATCGATAATTTGCTTCTCAGTTATACCCAAATAGTGTGCTGCTTCACGTATTGTAAGCATTTTTTCTCTCATTTTACCCTATTATCTATTGGATTCTCTATTAGATTTTACCTGAGGCGACCCAATCGTCTATTCTCTTTTTATCAAACTTCCACTCGTCGCCTTCTTTAAAACCAGGGATCTTGCCTGAATCCGCCCAACCAATAACCGTGTCCTCATCTAACTCTAGGTGCTTAGCTAGGTCTTCACAATTGAGCACATCGCCCATCATCAAACAGCTCCCTTGGAATATGGCTCCATCTGCAATAACTAATCTAGGAGTCCTGATATTTCCTTCTACTACAGCTTGACCCTGCAGTTCAATTTTCGTTATGGCGTCGATCTCTCCCTTGACCCTGCCAGCGATCTTAATGCTCTCGCCCTTTATATGAGCATTTACAAATGCGCTACTGCCGATAGAAAGAACACCTTTTACTTCTAGGGTACCTTCAAATTTACCATTGATTCTTAAATTTACTGGCTCCTTAAAAATTAGGCTCCCTTGCATCGCGGCATCAACATCGATGGTATGGTCTTGCTGACTCGAATCCTTCCTATTTCTTATGGCCATGTCCTACCTCCTTTTTTTTGGTTAACACCCTCTCAAATCCACGCAAGAAGAGCAATACTACAAGCACAACTATGGTTGCAAAAAAAGCTGCCAGATAAAAACCGCAACCTATTGCTAATCCTACAGCGGATGTAATCCAAAGACTCGCCGCTGTGGTCAAGCCCTTAATAGCCCCACCATAACGGATGATTGCTCCAGCTCCAATAAAACCAATACCTGTTATTACACCTGATGCTATACGGGAAGGATCTACAATCCCTATATCTTTATATATATCAAAAACATACAGAGATGTCAACATTATAAGGGTCGAACCTAAACAAACTAAAATATGTGTACGCAGACCGGCTTCGTGGCGGTGCACCTCCCTCTCCATGCCTATCAATCCCCCCAATAATGCAGAAGATAATATTCTGATGATAACTGAAATTCCTGAGATCATAACTCCCCCTTTAATGAGCGCACAATTTACGGAACGAAGTGCTCGTAAATTGTCTGTGCGAATTTAATATAGCAACGGCTTAAAATTTAAACTATCACGCTTTCCTAAACGATACAATTGATAACCCAAGCCCGCGATCATGGAAGCATTATCTGTGCACAATTCACTCTTAGCGATAAAAACCTTTATAGCTTTCTTATCCGCTTGGCTATAGAGCATCTGGCGAAAATAACTATTCGCCGCTACTCCACCTCCTACAACCAGGGTATTCGACTTTTTTTGCAATACAGCACGTATGCTTTTCTCCACTAAAACAGAAACAACGCAATTTTGAAAAGAAGCAGCCAGGTCACTCTTTTGTTTTTTGGTCACCGCTCCTCTCTTTTTGATATCCTGCAATTTATAAAGAACGGCTGTCTTTATACCGCTAAAGCTAAAATTTAAATCTTCACTATTTCCACACTTGAAATAATACGACTTGCGATCACCGCTCTTGGCAATCTTTTCTACCAAAGGACCTCCTGGATAACCCAGCCCTAACAACTTTGCAACTTTATCAAAGGCCTCACCGGCTGCATCATCCAGCGTATCTGCCAATATTTTGTATTTATCAAAACTTTTGATGTGGAATAAAGTCGTATGGCCGCCTGAGACAACCAAGCCCACAAAAGGAAGCTTAGGCAATTTTCCGTTATTCCCTAATTTAAGAAATGGTGCATAAAGATGCGCTTGGACATGATCCACTCCCAAAATAGGAATCTTATTGGCAAAGCTTAAAGCCTTAGCAAATGAAACACCAACCAACAGTGATCCAATCAACCCAGGGCCCTTAGTTACAGCGATTAGGCCTATATCTTTGATCTTTATTCTTGCTTTTCTTATGGCTTGATCGACGACGAAACTGATGTACTCCAATTGTGCCCGGGAGGCGATCTCCGGTATCACTCCTCCATATTTTGAATGTAGCTTTATACTGGAAGCAGTCACGTTGGAACAGACCTTCTTTCCTTTATAAACTACGCTCGCCCCTGTCTCATCACAGGAAGTTTCAATACCTAAAACATACATATTATTGTCCTAATGTATTATTCTACGATTTCTGACACAAAAACGAATTCATATCCTGCTCTGATTAATTTAGGGATCTCCTCTTTTAAGGTAAACAAGGTATTGGCCCTATTGTGACCAACTCCCACTGCCTTGCCATTATTCTGAGCTTCTGTAGCTAATTGCTGCAATTGTCCCCTAATATACTGGGGATCGGATTCATTGTCTAGGAAAACAGAGCGTTTGGCAAACTTTACGCCGACCTCTTTGACTACTCCTTCTGCCACAGATTCGGCTGTCACGTAACTATCTAGGAAGTAAAGGTTATTCCTTTTTAGCTTTTTTGACACCGTCTTCATAAAAGACTTATTCCGCGTCGCATAAGAGCCCATATGATTATTTATCCCTTTTGCATACCTAATATTAATAAATGCCTCATCCAATATGGAATATATGGTACTCCTGCTCATATAAACCATTAGTGTATTTGGCTCCAACGCAGCGCTCTCTTTAGCCTCTGGTTCCATAGGCATATGCACAATCACTTCGTAATTATGACTGTTTGCGAATTCGGCTACTTTTCGAGAATAGTCCTGAAACGGCAAAATAGCCAAAGTTAGTGGTGAGTTAATTTCTTTAAGCACCTCTAAATTTTTCTTATTGTAACCCCAATCATCTATAACGATAGCTATTTTTCCTTTTTTTCTGGCAATGAACCTTGGTTTAGCCGAAGACTTTCCAACGGCGCTTATGGCAGGAACTATCTGAGAAGTCCTTGAAACAACTCTCTGCGTCTCGACTTTTGTCTCTTTGGCACTTTCAGCTGGCTTCTTTTTCGCGATAAAAGAGAGGATGACTATCGTCTCAACGAGGACAATCAGGGCAAGCAGTATAACCAGGAAATTACTGTTTTGCGGCCTTTGTTTATTTGTTTTAATTTTGAGTTTGTGTCTTAGTTTTTTACGCTTAGGCAAAGCTGACATTGTATTTTCCTACTTTTCTGCTAAATTATATATCAACACCCCTTTTAAAATATCAACTGCTCTGATCAGTTGATTATCATACTGGTATCTTTTTAAAAATGGGTCTTCAGAGTCTTCCTCTCCATTAAATGTTTTGTTAATTTCTTCGGGAATATCTTCTGTTTGCTCTTCGCTCTTTACAATCTCCCCGAATTTTATCTCTATGTCTGGCTCAATTCCCTCACCATGTATACTGGTCCCTGAAGGAGTAAAGTATTTGCTCGTAGTCAGCTTCAATGCTGAACCGTCTGATAATGGGACAACCGTCTGCACAGAGCCCTTACCAAATGACTTCTCACCAATAACTATCGCACGCTTGTGATCCTTAAGCGCACCAGCCAGAATCTCACTTCCAGAGGCGCTACCTTCATTTATTAAAACTACCATGGGTAAGTCTTTATATTTGGATTTCGCTCTAGAGCGAAACTCAAGATTCTGCAGCCTACCCCTGCCCCTTGTAGTTACAATGGTTAAATCCTTATCCATAAATTTTTCTGCCACTTTTGCTGCTACATCCAGTAATCCTCCCGGATTGTAACGCACATCTAAAATCAAAGCCTTCATGCCTTTTTTGCTTAATTCACTCAGCGCGCTAGTTAAATCTCTCGAAGTCTCTTCGCTAAACTCGACCAGCCTTATGTAACCAATACCAATATCATCAACCATGCGCACATCTTTAATATCATCAATTTTTATCATCGCGCGGGTTATATTAAAATCCAACATCTTTTTCTCTTTTTGCCTCCAGGCCGTAATCTTAACTTCTGTGCCTGGATCTCCTCTAAGCAGCCTAACGGCATCAGTCAAAGTAAAATCCTTTATGATTTCGTCGTTAATCTTTACGATTTTATCTCCGGACTTTATCCCGGCCTCCCAAGCAGGTGTATCCTCTAAAGGAGAGACGACTGTAACCAACCCGTCCTTTAAAGTTATTTCCATGCCCACTCCACCAAATCTTCCTTCGGTATCAGCCTTCAATTCCTTGTATTCTTGAGGAGAGAGGAATTCTGAATAAGGGTCGAGAGAGGAGAGCATTCCTTTTAGGGCGCCGTATATTAAATCTTTCGGCTCTGAGATCTCTACATATTGAGATTGAATGATGGTCAAGGTGTCGGCAAAAAGGGTCAATTCCTTGTATGTCCCGTCCTTGACCTCTCTGTCAATCTTATTTGTGGCCCCGCAAAAAAAGAATGAACAAACGACTACTATAATCAAAAATCTTAGGTTATTATTTTTAAGAAACATCTTTTAACCTCCTTTTAATAATTTCTTTAACAATTTTAGGATTGGCTTTGCCTTTTGATAATTTCATAGTCTGGCCTACTAAAAACATAACCGCATTCTCATTTCCGGATAAGAAATCTTTCACGGGTTTCGGGTTTTCCCCTACAACCTTTTCCACAATCTTTTCTAACTCAACTTCATCGGAAACCTGAGATAATCCTTTTTCCTTTATGGCCTCATCTACACTCTTATTATTTTCTTGCGAATATCTAAATACGTCCTTAGCAGCTAAATTACTTAATTTATCATCACCTACATAATCTATTATTTTTATTAACTGGCGTACGTTAATGTTTAAATTGGAAACCATTTCATTCTTCTCATTAGCATAAGCCTGAACTGGCCCCACCACCCAATTATAGATATCCTTTGCCTTACCCTTGTTTTCTTTAATACAATTATCATAAACAATAGCGAAATTATTTGGCGAAGAAGCGATCTCCTCAGCCTCTTTTTGCGAAAGACCCAACTCCAGATATTTTTTTAACTTTTGAGGATAGGATTCTATAGAGCTAATTTCTTTTTTTAATGTTTTGATGAACTCCTTACTTAGGACAAAGGGCACCAAGTCCGGATCCGGAAAATAACGATAGTCGTGTGCCTCTTCTTTTGTGCGCATAGTAAAGGTAAGCTGTTTATTTTCATCCCAGAGCCTGGTCTCCTGTGATATTTTCTCGCCCTTACCCAGCAGCTTTTCCTGTCTTTTGACTTCGTACTCTAAGGCCGACCTTACACCTTTAAACGAATTCATATTCTTTAACTCTGTCTTTGTGCCTAACTCTTTCTGGCCCTTGGGTCTCAACGAGATATTTGCGTCGCAACGCAAACTACCTTTTTCCATATCGCAATCTGAAACGCCCAGATATTGGACAATTAGCTTCAGAGTCCTTAAATATTCAAATGCAACCTCGGGAGAATTGATATCTGGTTCACTTACAATCTCAAGCAGAGGCATTCCGCCGCGGTTATAATCAACTAGGCTATATGGCTCATCTTGTTTATGTAGGAGCCTGCCCGCATCTTCTTCTAAATGCACCCGTTTTACACGAATCTTCTTCTTTGACTCGCCAACATCAATCTCCAGAACACCACTTAAGCCTATGGGCATATCATATTGGGAGATCTGATAATTCTTAGGCAAATCTGGATAAAAGTAGTTCTTTCGGTCGAACTTAATAAATTCCTGAACTGCACAATCCAAGGCCAGAGCAACTTTAGCCGCATACTCTAAGGCCTTTTCATTTAACACCGGCAATGAACCAGGAAAACCTAAGCACACTGGACAAGTCTGTGTATTTGCAGGGTTACCATATTCAGTAGAACATCCGCAAAATACCTTAGTCTTAGTCTTTAGATGGATATGGACTTCCAATCCTATTACTGTTTCTAATTGCATTTTAGATTGTGGGTTTTTTCTTATGCCACTCTGTTTTTTGTTCAAAGGCATAGGCCGTTCTAAACAAATTCTCTTCTTTAAATGGCGCGCTTAAAATTTGTAATCCAATAGGCAGTTTATCTTTTGTCAAACCACAGGGCAAAGATATGCCCGGTACTCCAGCTAGATTTGCCGATATGGTATAAATATCCGATAAGTACATTGAAAGAGGATCTTCTGATCTCTCTCCTATTTTAAAAGCTGGTGTGGGAGATGTTGGTGTGAGCAAACAGTCAAAATCCTTAAACACATCATCAAAATCTTTTTTTATTAACGTCCTGACTTTGAGGGCTCTCAAATAATAAGCGTCATAGTATCCACTGGATAAAACATACGTACCTAAAATGATTCTTCTCTTTGCTTCCGTGCCAAATCCAATAGCGCGAGTCTGTTTATAGGAAGCGATCATGGGAGTAGAATCCTTGGCTGCGGCAGCTTTTTCTCTTAAACCATATTGCACACCGTCGAAACGCGCCAAATTTGAACTTGCCTCGGCTGTAGCCAGAATATAATAAACCGCTACGGCGTATTTTGCGTGGGGCAGGCTCACTTCCTTAAAGGTTGCGCCTTGTTTTTCTAATATTGACCTTGCTTCGTTAACTGAATCCTTAACTTGGCTATCTAGGCCTTCGACAAAATACTCTTTAGGTATGGCGATCTTCAGGCCTTTTACGCCCTTTCCCAAACTTCCCACATAATCTCCCACTTTCTCATCAACTGAAGTTGAGTCTCTTTTATCATGCCCGGCGATAATACTCAAAAGTAAGGCAGAATCTTGTATGTCTTTTGTAATGGGCCCTATTTGATCTAAGCTGGAAGCAAAAGCTATTAACCCATATCGTGAAACCCGACCATAGGTTGGTTTCAACCCCACGACTCCACATAAAGCCGCGGGTTGCCTAATAGAGCCGCCTGTATCTGAACCTAAAGCCCAAATAGCCTCATCAGCGGCAACCGCTGCAGCGGAACCGCCGCTAGATCCTCCTGGCACCCTATCTAAATCCCAAGGATTACGAGTGGGTCCATAATAAGAAGTCTCACATGAAGAACCAAAGGCAAACTCATCCATATTGGTTTTGCCGAATATCAACGCTCCTTTATCTTTTAGTTTTTCTATGACTGTGGCATCGTATGGAGACTTAAAGCCATCAAGTATATGCGAAGAACAAGTGGTTAAAGACTCTTTAGTGCAAATATTGTCCTTTATGGCAATAGGAATGCCTTTTAGCAGAGACCCTGCATTATCAACGCTTGAGTTCTCCGGAGGATGGGCATAAGCATTAACCTTAGGCTCAACTCTTTTTATGCAAGAATTTATATCGGACAAAATCTGCTCTTGCTTAATTTCGCCCTTCTTGATTAAATCCAAGAGTTCATGAGCGGTCTTTGTGTTTAGCATTATTATTACCTTCGATTCCTTTAATTACTAATGAAAATATTACTTAACGCAGATATTCGCAGATTGCACTCGAATGGTCGCAGATAAAAATTTGCGATGATTTGCGTTTGATTTGCGAATATCTGCGTTCAAAAGTTGGTAAATATTTATAGTTCTAAGCTTCATTCAATCACCTTGGGGACCTTAAAGAAGTTACCTTCTTTTTGAGGGGCATTATTTAAAACATCTTTTACCTTAAAAGACGTTTGCGGCTTATCTTGCCTCTTAACATTCTTTATAGGAAGAACGTGAGCAGTGAACGGGACTGTGGTAACATCTAATTCTTTCAATTGATCGATATAGCACAGTATGCTATCTAACTGATGAGAAAATTTCTCGATTTCCTTATCAGTAAGACTTATCCTGGCAAGATTAGCAACGTACTCTATTGTCTGTTTAGATATATTCATATTTCTAATCTGCTACAAATTCACCGTTAACCCAATTGCCTCTAACTACGGCCTCTTTCCCACCTTGTGTATACGTAAAAATCCCTTTGCCGGAAAATTCACCATTGCTAAACTCTCCGTCATACCTATCTGCATTGGCATAGTGGAAAATGCCCTTGCCTGACCGCACTCCATTTTGAAATTGGCCTTCATACCTATCACCATTGGCATAGACATAAACACCTAATCCCTCCATGACCCCTTCATTAAACTCTCCGCTATAGAAATCTTTATTTGCGAAACTTAACTTTCCTTGGCCATGAAAATTTCCTTTTTGGAAATATCCTTCATATTTATCACCATTGCCAAAAACTAATGCGCCTTTGCCGTCCATAAATCCCTGACTAAACTCCCCATCATATTTATCATCATTTGCAAAGAGCATGACGCCTTTACCATGAATCTTATCATTCATAAATGACCCTTCGCATATCTCTCCATTATGAAGAAGTAGAATGCCTTCACCCTGCATCAGGCCATCGGCGAATTCTCCTTCATACTTATCTGCATTGGCAAAAATAATCACCCCTGAACCATGCTTCTTGCCAAGTCTGAATTGGCCTTCATATATAGAACCGTCTGACATAACCATCCTACCTTTACCGTGAGGCAAATTGTCCTTATAGTCTCCTTTATAACGATTTCCATCCTGCTGGTAAGAAATTATTTGTCCCTGTGCAACATCATCCTTAAACTCGCCCTCAAATCTAGAGCCATCTTTCTTTGTGTAAACACCCCTGCCCTGCAATCGTCCGTATTCAACCTGACCTTCATATCTATCTCCACTGGTATAGACATAAATCCCTTTCCCGAATATAAACCCATCTTTAAAATCGCCTTCATATTTATCGCCATTGGCAAATATCATCTTGCCTCTGCCTTCCATCTTGCCATTAATAAATTGGCCTTCGTATTTATCGCCGTTCACAAAATACATCGTTCCGTTACCCTTCATTACCCCCTGATCAAATTCTCCTTTGTATTTGTCACCATTTGCAAAGATGAGCACCCCCTTGCCAACCTCCCTACCAGCTTTAAAATGGCCTTCGTATTTATTGCCATTAGCTAATGTCGCGACACCTTTGCCTTGAAACTTGCCTTTTTTGAATTGGCCTTCGTATTTGCCACCCTTAGCCAATTCAAGAACACCATAACCATCATACTTATCATTCTTAAAACTACCTTTATATCTTGAACCACTAGGCAGTATCACGTCTCCTTTACCATGCGCCATATTGTTTCTATATTGTCCTTTGTAACGATAACCATCGGGTTTTGTAACAATAAAATTGCCCTGGGCTATATCATTTTTAAACTCCCCCTCATGTCTGGACCCATCACTCTTTATGAGAATTCCCATTCCATGCATATAACCATCACTAACCCGGCCATTATATCTATCCTTATTGGCGAAAACGTACTTGCCTTTACCTGTCATGCGGCCATTTACAAAGTCGCCTTCGTATATATCCCCATTTGACCAGATGTAAACTCCTTTACCATGCATTGTCCCTTTATCAAAATCCCCTTCATAGATGTATTTATCCGGGAAGACATAGAGCCCTTTCCCATGCATAAGGCCATTTTCAAAGTAGCCCTCGTATTTACTGCCATTTGCAAAGATTAAAAATCCTTTTCCATCAAAAAGACCATTCTTAATATCTCCTTCATAAACAGAATTATCTGGCAGCAGCACTTTGCCAAAACCATCTGTTAGGCTTTGGGCACTTAAAAAAACCTGACTGGACAGCAAAAACAAAAGCGTCAGAAATGCCAAGCTTTTTTTATTCTTCATAAATATAAACCTTCCATCAATGTATTATATGGATAACTATGTTATCTTTCTAGTATTATATTACTAGAACCAGAATAATCAAAGCAGAGATTGCTAATTTTTATAAAATCCTCTAAGGATAGATTCTCTGCCCTCTTGCGCTTATCGATGTTTAATTTTTGCAAAATTAACGCTATCTTATCTTTATCCAATACTGCAGACAGCGAATTTAAAATAGTCTTCCTGCGCTGATTAAAAGCTGTTTGAACGACCTTAAACAACAGTTTTTTATCTTTGGGCTTTAATTCATTGTTCCAAAAGCCATCTGCCTTCGGCTCTAACTTAATAAAACAAGAATCAACCTTTGGTTGCGGCTTAAAACAAGCCTTATTGACTGAAAAAAGTAATTTGGGACTCACGTGGAATTGAGTAAAACAGGTAAAACTGGAATAATCTTTGCTATGAGGCTTGGCTATCAGCCTTGAGGCAAACTCCTTTTGCACCATAAGATACACATTATTTAATAAATAGATATTTTCAAAGACGTACTCCAATATGGGAGTGGTAATATTATAAGGAATGTTACCTACTAAGGTGAGTTTCTGTTTAATCTTATTCATTTTAATGTACGCGGGGATGTCAAACTTTAGGATATCTTTATTAATCAAAATAACATTGTCAAAATCTCTGAATAAGGTCTCTAGATGCGCGAATAATCTCCTGTCCAGTTCGATGCCGATAACCTTTTTTGCTCGAGCGCCCAACTCCTTGGTAAGCTCTCCCTTGCCAGAACCGATCTCTAAAACTATATCATTATTAGTTAGCGAAACTGCTTTTATAATTTTATTGATTATGTTCTTATCAATTAAGAAGCTTTGTCCTCTTCTTTTTCTGGGATGAAAGACTAGTGGCGGCATCTGTGTTTTAGTTTATTCTTAGTAAGCCTATAGGCTAATTCTATTGCCTGCAGCATAGAATGGTAATCAGCTTTATTTTTACCTGCTATACCAAATGCAGTGCCATGCACACAAGACGTTCTGATAAAAGGTAGGCCTAATGTTAAATTCACGCCTTGATCAAAATATAGCATTTTAAACGCAGCTAAGCCTTGATCATGATACATGCATACAGCAGCATCAAATTCTTTATCTAAAATTCGCTTGAATATAGTATCAGCCGGAAAAGGGCCATATATAGGATTGGAGGTCTTTTTGAATTTTGCCATAGCTGGCTTAATCACCCTGACTTCCTCTGTGCCCATTAAACCATCCTCTGAGGCATGAGGATTTAATCCCGATACTACCAACTTAGGATGCTTAATCCCAAAATAATTCTTTAAAGCACCAAAGGTAAGCCCTATTGTCAGACAGATGGCCTGTTTGTTGATTCTCCTAGCCACGTCTTTTAGGGCAATATGGCGGGTAACTAAGCTTAATTTTAGTCTTTCTGAGATAAACATCATCACTACGTTCTTGACGCCGAATTCTTTTGCCAAAAACTCAGTATGACCGCAAAACCTAATGCTATTCAAACTTATAGCCTCCTTATTCACAGGAGCTGTTACCAGACAATCAATTTTGCCGTTTTTTAAGTAGCTTACCGCCTCTCCTAGATACAACAAGCTCGCTCTTCCAAACTTTTTGGAAAGCTGACCATACCTAAATTCTGAATCTTTTATAATCCTAGAATCTATTAAATTAAACTTATACTTCTTGCCCTTTAGGCCGTTTTTCTCCAAGGCGACGCTATCGCCAAATACAAATATTTCACAATCACTAGGCCTCTTGAATCTGCGTAGCGATTTAACGACTACCTCTGGACCTATGCCTGACGGGTCTCCGATAGTTATGCCCAATCTTATCTTCTTACTCATCCTTGATAGTTATATATGAATTACTTTTGAGTTTCTCCAACAATTCCCTTAACCTAGAATTGAACTTCTGATCAAAGACAAAATTATAGATATTAGTTTGCACATCAACTAATCTCTCTTTTGATGGTGCCAATTTTTCTTTAACCAAGAATATATAAAAACCGCCGGAAATCTCTATGGGTTCGGAAAATCTTCCTTTTTCTATGCTAAACACGGCTTCATCAATCTGTTTTAACATCTCACCCTTAGTAACCAAGCCCAGACTTGCTTTTTGAGAATACTTCTCCTGTAACTCAAAAAAATCAGAGCCCTCTTTCAATCTATCGTAAATTCTCTGGGCGGTATCTTTACCTCTAACATATATGTTCTCCAAATTAACTTGCTCATCCACATAAAAATCATCTATATGCTCTTGATAGAATTCTGTCACTTCCCTAGGGCTGACAAATATGCGGCTGCGCACCTCCATATTAATAAATTTTTCACTGAGCATCTTTTCTTCGAATCTCTTTTTTAACTCATTTAATGACAGTCCTTCGCCAGACAAAAACTCAGAAAACTGCTCTGGCGAGCCAAGCCTCCTCCTTACCCCATCTACTCTGGCCTCAATCAGCCTGGGGGCAATCTCTAGCTTTTTCCTCTTGGCTTCTTGTAAAATCAATCTATCTTCAATTAAATTTTCCAAGGCCTTCTCTTGCGACATCCCAAACTCTCTCCAGCCATCATATCCTATCTGCAATTTTACTAAATTGATATAGGAGTCTAATTCGGCCTTTGTGATTGCCTGGTTGTTTATTATGGCAACCACCTTATCTTCCACACAATAAACATTATTCACAAAAAATAGTAAATATACTACTGTCAGCAATATCGCTTTTTTCATATCCTACCTTTCGCTTTTTCACTCTTTAACTGCGCAACGACCTGTCTAATTAAACGACAATATAAGTCAAAGCCTACAGCCATTATATAACCATGTTGCTCAGTTCCCAAAAGATTTCCTGCTCCTCTTATTTCTAAATCTTCCATAGCAATCTTAAAACCTGCCCCTAGTTGTGAATACTCTTCAATGGCTTCTAGTCTCTTGGATGCATCTTGATTTACGGGCTTATTCTTGGGAACGAGAAAGTAAGCATAAGCCTTACGATTAAATCTACCTACTCGGCCTCTTAATTGATGCAAATCAGACAAGCCAAACATATCTGCATTATTGACGATTATTGTATTGGCGTTGGGTACATCTATCCCTGACTCTATAATATTAGTAGATACTAAAATATCGATTTCGCCGCTCAGAAAAGAAAGCATGACTTTTTCCAAAAGCTTAGGCGCCATTTGGCCATGAGCAAAATTAACCTTTACTGAATCGCCAGCTAAATCCTCTACCAAATCCTTGACTTGCTCAATGTTCTCAACCCTATTATGGATAAAAAACATCTGACCCCTTCTAGAGATCTCCCTGCGTATAGCTGATTTTATCAAATCCCTGCTAAATTCCACCACTTTGGACTCGATGGGGATACGATTTTGAGGTGGTGTATTTATAACCGAGATATCCTTTGCGCCCATCAACGACATGTAGAGAGTGCGTGGGATAGGGGTTGCCGTAAGCGTCAATATATCGACCATCATTCTGATCTTTTTTAGTTTTTCCTTTGCGCGCACCCCGAACTTCTGTTCTTCATCAATAATGATCAGCCCCAAATTCTTAAAATTAACATCATCAGATAGCAACCTGTGAGTCCCGATAACTACATCGACCCTTCCCTGCACCAATTGATCGATTATCTCTTTTTGTTCAGCCTTTGTCTTAAAACGACTAATCATTGCTATATTTACGGGGAAGTCTTTAAGTCTTTTAAGGAAATTCTGATAGTGCTGCTCGGCCAATATTGTCGTAGGAACCAAGAACACAACCTGCTTATTATCCATGGCAGCCTTAAAGCAAGCCCTCATAGCGACCTCTGTCTTGCCGTAGCCTACATCTCCACAGATCAATCTATCCATAGGCCTGGACGACTCCATATCTTCTTTAACTTTTCGAGTTGCATTTGTCTGATCTGGCGTCTCCTCAAAATCAAACAACTCCTCAAATTGCTCCTGCCAATCTGTATCTTTAGAAAATCTAAAACCAGAAAGCGCCTGTCTCTTTGCCTGCATCTCTAATAAATCTAAGGCTACTTTTAATATGCCCTTGCGGGTCCTCTCCTTAATTCTCTCCCACTCACCTGAGCCAAGTCGATAGAGCTTCGGGCTGCGGCCTTCAAAACTAATATACTTCTGCACTAAGTGCGCTTTATCAATAGGAACATATAATCTCTCATTTTTGGCGTATTCAATTGCCAAATGATCCTTTTCTATGTCCTTTAATTTAATCTTTTCAATTCCCAAATATTTGCCAACGCCATGTCTAATATGGACTACATATTCACCTTTCCTTAAGTCTATAAAATTATGCAGCGGGGCTTCTTCAAAAAATGCACTATAACGGCTAGGATGAATTTTAATTCTAGGCAAGATTATAACCATCTGATGTTTCCAGATAGTCTTTGCTGTCAAAATATTATAGCTGTCTATAGACTTGACCTTATTATAGTGGAATTCAATACGTACTGGACAGTCGAAAGTCATAGGATAAATATCCACCACTGAGCCACGCCGGGAAAAATCACCCTCCTCTTGCACGCTATTCTGCCTCTTGTAGTCAAATTCAACAAAAGTACGCATTAGAAAATCCAGGTCCGCATCTTGTCCTTTGTATATTTTTAGTGATTTAAACATTGCTTTCTCTTACCAAATGGCGCTGAAAAGCTCTTACAAGCTAGATCAGCGCCATTTTTTTGTACATTTCTTAACTTTTATTATCTTTTCTTGCGTCCGTGAAAAGCAACTACTAAGGGAGTTGCAATAAATATTGACGAATATGTACCCACTATGAAACCTATCAAAAGCACTAAAGCAAAACTGTTCAATACTTCCCCGCCAAACAAAAACAACGACAAAATTACTAAAATGGTAGTAAATGAAGTAAGCACAGAACGCGCTAATGTCTGGTTTATGGCGGCATTGACTACCTCGGAGATATTTGCCTTGTGCATCTTTTGCATCATCTCCCGAATTCTATCATAGACAACAATAGTATCGTTTATAGAATAACCTGCCAGTGTTAAAAGCGCAGTAACAATCAAAAGGTCTATCTGGCGGTTAAGAAACAAAAGTAGTCCTGTGGCAATAATGACATCATGAATTAAAGCAGCGATGCCACCCAGAGCAAAGTCAAAGTGCCTAAAACGAAAAGTTACGTACACCAGAATTCCCAATAAAGACCAGAGTATAGCCCCGATTGCTTTAGTCTTTAACTGTTGGCCCACGACCGGACCGACATTTTCAATACGCATAATCTCGAAATTATTATCAGGGAATTCGTTGGTGAATTGCTCCTGGACTAAATCAGATGTATCAGAAGCGGTGCGCACGACTATCTCTTTAGAATTATCTCTAAATTGCTGTATGGAGGCGTCGTCCAAACCCACTTCCTTGAGAGAAGTCCTTATGTCTTCGATTGGAATTGGCTCATCAAAAGAATACTCCTGAATTTGACCTCCTGCGAAATCAATCCCCAGGGAACTTTTACCCTTTATTGCAAATATTCCTAAACTAACTATAACCGCTAATAAAGAAAGTGTAATAAAAATATTTCTTTTACTAGTAAAATTAATGCTCGTAGGCCTAAAGAACTGTAACATCGGCAATCTTTTGAGTTTTCTAAAGTAGTGGAATATTACCTCAAATATTGCTTTAGTCACCACAATCGCAGTAAACATGCTAGCCACAATGCCTATAGATAGAGTTACGGCAAATCCGCGTATTGGTCCTGTGCCGAATTGAAATAAACAAAATGCGGCGATCAAGGTAGTTAAATTAGCATCGCAGATCGTACGAAATGCCTTGCTGTAGCCAAAATTCATAGCTGTCTGCAAGGGCCTGCCGATCTTTACCTCTTCTCTAATGCGCTCATTAACCAAGACATTAGCATCTACAGCCATACCTAAAGTTAAAATAATTCCGGCTATGCCCGGAAGCGTCAAAGTTACATTAAATAAGCCCAAGTATCCAAAGACGATTAATAAATTAAGAAGCAGCGCAACACAAACCACAAGCCCAGAAAATAAATAGTATAAAATGATGAAGCCGAATACCAAGGCAATGCCATATATGGAAGCCTTTACTCCAGAATCTATAGAATCTTTACCCAGTAATGGGCCAACTGTTCTTTCTTCAGCAATAATTACAGGTGCTGGTAAAGAACCAACTCGCAATACTAAAGCTAGGTCTTTTGCCTCTTCGACGTCAAACCTGCCAGTTATTACTGCTTCTCCTGAAGGAATAGCCTCATTAATGCGCGGGGCTGAATAGACTTTACCATCAAGAATTATAGCTAGCCTCCTGCCTACATTTTCAGAAGTAAGGTTTGCAAATATATTTGCTCCTTCAGAATTAAATTTTAAACCCACAATGGGCTGGCCAAAACCACCTTGGTCAAACCTTACATCCGCACTTGTCAGCGTATCGCCGCGCAAAAGCGTCTTCTCCTCCAGCAAAATCGGCTCGCCCTTATCCTTATCAATCTTCTTTAGTTCAAAGCCTTCGGGAACCTCTCCCTCCATGGCTTCAGACAGCTTATCTATATCATCAGAGACTAATTTGAATTCCAAGACAGCAGTACGCCTGATTAATTCTAAAGCCCTATTTCTATCGGTTAAACCCGGCAGCTGTACGACAATCTGGTCTACTCCCTGCAATTGCACGGTAGGTTCTTTTACGCCAAATTCATCTATCCTGTTACGGATAATCTCTAAAGCCCTCTCATGAGCATCTTCTTTTGCCTCTTCAGGTAAATCTGAAGTATCCACCTGTAGAACCAGATGCATCCCGCCCTTCAGATCCAAACCTAAGCTAATCTTCTCATTTAGAGGAAAGGCATGAAAACAGGCAAAAGCGATGACTAGTGCAATAATGACAATCCTTACAATCAAATTAGTATTCATATGGATGTCCTCTTAGTTTAAGTTGTGCTATTCCGTCTTTTTCTTCAAACAAGATACCGCACTCTTGTTTATTTCTATCTTTACGCTATCGTCAACTCTAAGCATAAATGTCTTCTCTTTCACATTTGCTATTGTCCCATGCATTCCACCTGTAGTAACTATCTCATCGTTCTTCTTTAAATTATCGAGCAGAGACTTGTGTTCTTTTTGCTCTTTTTTTTGTGGCTTAATTAAAACAAAATAGAAAATCACATAGATCAAGATTATGGGGATAAACATGCTCGCAAATGGGCTCTGGCCTACTGGTGGATTCATCTCGCTCTCCTTTATTTTACATTATTATAGATTGCTAAGCTATCCTTTATATTTCTTATATAGACTTGCTACGGTATCCGTGGGCTGCGCACCTTTTGAAACCCAATAATCATACCTCTCTTTTTTGATTTTAACAGAAGCCGGTTTCTTTGAGGGATCATAATAGCCTATTTCCTCGATAGGCCTACTATCCCTGGCAGCAGGTCTTGAAATTACAACTATTCGAAAGTTATACCTGCCCTTGGCAGTCCTGCTGATTTTCTTCATTCTGATTCTTACTGACATTTTGCTTCCTCCTTTAATGAGCGCGTGACTTACAGAACACTAGTGAATGTAAGTCACTGCGCGAATTAATCCCGAAGCTTAAGTTAAAATTTTCTGTGAAAATTTTAACTTGTTTAAGCAAGGGATATGCATGAACTCCCCCTCCTCATAAGATGTATCAAAATTATATCCTATAATTTTGATACATTCGGCGGGGCAATTCGGCCTGTAAACTTACGATCATTACATTCCGTAAGTTTAGGCCTCATTGATTGCTTCAATTAACGCTTTTGCCTTATTTTGGGTCTCTCTATATTCTCTCTCTGGAACTGAATCCGCGACTATGCCTGCCCCAGCTTGAACATAGCAAAGACCATCTTTTACAACCACGGTCCTAATAGTTATGCAGGTGTCCAAATTTCCAGAGAAACTAAAATAGCCTATGCATCCTGCATATGGACCACGACGAACATTCTCCAATTCATCTATTATTTCCATGGCCCTAATCTTAGGGGCTCCAGCTACCGTACCTGCGGGAAACGCAGAAGATAATGAATTAAAAATATCATAACGCTTATCTAGCTTAGCAACAACTGAACTGACTATGTGCATAACATGAGAGTATTTTTCAATTATCATAAAATCCTGAACCCTGACAGAACCTTTCTGAGCTACCCTGCCTAAGTCATTTCTGCCTAAATCCACCAACATAATGTGCTCTGCTCTTTCTTTTTTGTCTCTCAAAAGTTCCTTGGCCAGATTGCTATCTTCTGACACATCTCTACCCCTGGGCCTCGTTCCAGCAATGGGTCGCGTCTCAATCAAACCGTCTTCGCAGCGAACAAGCATCTCCGGAGAAGAACCTACTATCTTAAAATCTCCTAATTTTAAACAATACATATACGGCGAAGGATTGATTGAACGCAGCCGTCTATAAATTTCGATAAAATTATCGACTAATTTTGTTTTGAATCTCTGCGAAAGTACAACTTGAATGACATCTCCTCGTTTAATATATTTCTTTGCTTTTTTGACAATACGGCAAAATCTTTCTTTGGTGAAATTGGAAGATATTTTTACAGGGGCCCTTGATTTTGCCAGTGACTCCTTAAGATTCTTATGTTCAATCAAACTATTCCTCAAGCGTTTAATATTTTGCCTTCCCTGCTCATAGGCCCTCTTAACACATTTAGCATTCCCGCTGTCCCTGATATAGACATTGGAAACAATCCTTATCTTGTGTTCAATGTGATCAAAGACTAAAAGGTTGTTAGAGAGCATAAAAATACTATCTGGAAGCTTTAGGTCGTCCTTATTTTCGTCAGGAATCTTCTCAAAGAATCTAATCATGTCATAAGACATGTAACCCACAAAACCACCTGCAAATCTAGGTAGTTCTTTTAAAGGCACATACCTATATTTTTGCAAAATACTTTTTATCTCATCTAAGGGATTAGTCTTTGTGACATACTTTTTTTTCTTATTCTTTTTGACATTGAATTCGCTAATTTCTATTTGACGGCCTTTGCTCTTAATTACCAATGAAGGGTCTGTCGACAAAAATGAGTACCTCCCGATCTTTTCCTGGCTCTCTACCGATTCCAGCAAATAAGCATAATCGCCACGGCAAACTTTTAAGAAACTAGACACTGGCGTCTCTCGATCAGCTAGCAATTCAGTATAGACCGGCACAAGATTACCTTTTTTAGAAAGCTTTAAAAAAGTTTTAAAATCTGGTTTTATCTTTAATTCTTTCATTTAATTCGTCTATAAAAACAACTATATTCCCCTGTGTGACAGGCTACCCCTTTTTGCTTAACTTTGATCAAAAGGCAATCCATATCACAATCATAATAAATATTCTTAACAAACTGGAAGCATCCCGAAGTCTCTCCTTTTATCCAAAATTTCTTGCGGGAACGGGACCAAAAACAAGTCTTGCCCTCTTTTATGGTTTTCCTTAATGAAGCCTTATTCATATAAGCGACCATTAGGATTGCCTTAGTTTTATAGTCTTGGATAATCGCCGGGATCAAGCCCTGTTTATCAAACTTTAACTTATTAATATTGAATCTGGCTGATGATTTTGTTTTCATATGCGTACATTTACTCCTTTTCTCTTCAAATACTTCTTTACCTTGCCCACGGAATATTCTCCGTAGTGAAAAATAGACGCTGCCAATGCTGCATCTGCTTTACCGATAGTAAGAATATCCTTAAAATGTTTTGGGTTACCAGCTCCTCCGGAAGCAATAACTGGAATACTTACAGCCTTGCTTATGCTTCTAGTCAAATCTATGTCGAAACCATCTTTTGTACCATCGAAATCCATGCTGGTTAACAATATCTCTCCTGCGCCTTGCGCCTCTGCCTGCCTGGCCCACTTTATCGCGTCTTTGCCAGTTGGAGTTCTGCCTCCATTAACAAAGACTTCCCACTTGGATCTTGAAACCTTCTTAGCATCAATAGCCACAACAATACATTGGCTGCCGAATCTCTTTGCCGCTTCCTTGATTAGTTTTGGATTCTTTACTGCAGCCGTATTAATGGAGACCTTTTCTGCTCCGGCATTCAATAAATTCCTGATATCAACTAAATTTCTTATTCCTCCGCCTACAGTAAAAGGCATAAATACATTTTCAGCGGTCTTTCGCACAATATTAATGATGATATTTCTCTTCTCATGACTTGCAGTTATGTCCAGAAAGACTAATTCATCAGCTTGTTGCCTCTCGTAAGCCTTGGCACATTGGACTGGATCTCCGGCGTCTCGCAAGTTTATAAAACGTACGCCCTTAACTACTCGTCCATCCTTTACATCCAAACAAGGTATTATTCTCTTGGCTAACACTTGATAATTCCTTCTATCGCGTCCTGGGCTTCTTTCAGTTTAAAATTCTCCTCATACAGAGCCTTGCCGACAATGATACCCGTAAGTTTATCGCTTTTTAGTTTTGCCAGATGCTTAATATCTTCCAATGAAGAGATCCCTCCGCCGTATATTACTTCGATATCTTTATCTTCTATGTTGTTTAGAAACTTCTTAAAGAATGTGAGATCTTGCTCTGACAAGCCTTGCAGAGTGCCGTCTTTTGCGCGATCAGTATAATTTAAATATTTTATTTTTGAAGAAGTTACCCTATCAATCAAGCCCCGATAATCAAATATAGCCACTTCTTGGCCCCAGCCGCCTGTGCCAGCCATCATAACTGGCAAGGAATCTTCATCTACTCTTCTAAAATCAAGGCTAAGAGCAATCTTATCGACATTCCCTTTTATCTGCTCCTGGTCTAGAAAAGATAGATCATGCATGACTGCAGTTCCGATAGAGATTCTATCCACACCAAACTTTAAATACATCTGGATGTGCTCAGCTGTACGAATTCCACCACCTACCTCAACAGGTATGGAAAGATTTTTTATGATATTTTCTATGACCTTAGCGTTCTTTGGCTCTCCTGATTTTGCCCCATCTAAATCAACAACATGAAGATACCTCGCTCCTTCATCCTGCCAAGATTTTGCAATGGACAACGGATCATCGCTATATTCTTTCTTATCTTGAAAAGAACCTTTTATCAGCCTTACTACTTTCCCATCTAAAATATCTACCGCGGGAATGATTTTCATTTTTTCCCCCTAGCAAAATTCTCTAAGATTTTTAAGCCAATTGCTTGGCTCTTTTCAGGATGAAATTGAATGCCAAACGCATTATCTTTAGCCACTGCAGAAGCATAATTCTTTATATAGTTTGTCTGGCCAATCACAACCCGGTTTTCTCTGGGCTTAACATAATATGAGTGACAAAAATATACATAAGAACCATCCTTAATGCCTTTAAGCATAGGGTTCTTTAGTTTAATCTTCAGCTGATTCCAACCAATGTGGGGAATCTTGGCTCGTCCTCGAAAGCGTAAAACTTCGCCTTTGACTAGGCCAAGGCCCTTCGTGCTTGGAGACTCGCTGCTGCGCTCAAACATTAACTGAAGACCCAGACAAATTCCTAGGAATCGATTGCCTTTAGCAACATAGTCTTTTATGGCCTGAGGCATCCCGGATTTATTTAGAATATCCATAGCATTGCCGAATGCACCAACTCCGGGTAATATGCAAGCATCCATCTTTTTTAGTTGTCCAGGCTCAGAGATTATCTTGGCTTTTGCACCCAGAGACAATAATGCATTGCGTACGCTATATAAGTTGCCCATTCCGTAGTCGATTATCCCAATCATCAGTCGATTACACCTTTGGTAGAAGGAATGCCTTTCCTACGAGGATCTATTTGAGTGGCTTCATCTAAAGCTTTTCCCAACGCCTTGAAAACAGGCTCCAAGTTAGTGTGTAAATCAGGATTTTTACTTGCAAGACGAATATTTAAATTCGTACCCATTTTCTTTGCAAGAGATTCAAAAAAATGATTTGCATAAGTAAAAGAGTATCCTTCTCCATCTTTAACTTCGGCGCATACTCCAGCATCTCTTTCTATCTCCTTAAAAAATCCCCTTCCACTAATATCTACTGTAACATTAGCTATCACATCTTCCATTGGCCAAGAAGCAGAGGCAGACCTCTTAATGCCTTCTTTATCCCCTAGCGCCTCATCAAATGCTTGCCCTAAGACAATACCTATATCCTCATTTGTGTGATGAATATCTACTTTTAAATCGCCCTCGGCAGCAATCTCTAAATCAAATAGTCCATGAAAAGCAAATAATTCAAGCATGTGATCAAGTATGCCAATTCCTGTATCAATCTTTGCCTCGCCTGAGCCATCAATATTGAGCTTAATTTTTATATTGGTCTCTTTTGTCTTACGCGATTTTTCTGTTTCTCGTTTTTTCATGAACTTCTCCCTTGCGACCACAAAATCACAGAAGTCTCAGAATCACAGAGAATTTAATTTCTGTGTTTCGAGATATTTCAGTGATTCTGCGGTTATTGGAATCTCGCATTTACAGATTCCCAGTGTTTATCTAAGCCCTCTATTTTACAAACCTTCTCAATTATGCTCTTTACATTGTCTAAGGCTTTTTTGTTATACGAAATAAAGTGCGTGCTGCGTGTAAAATCAGTTACCGAGAGACCAGAAAAGAATCTCGCAGTACCTGCTGTAGGTAGAACGTGGCTAGGGCCAGCAACGTAGTCACCTACCGCGGTAGGGCTATAAGGCCCCAGAAAAACAACACCAGTATTTCTGATATCTTTGAGAAGCTTGCTGGGGTTTTTAACCAGAAGTTCAGTGTGTTCCGGAGCGATCTGGTTATTAATCTCCGCTGCCTCTTTTAAATTCTTCACTAAAATTATACAACCACAGTTTTTCTCAGGGATTTGTGACTTAACAAATTTAGCTAACTTTTTGGAAGGCGTAATCAACATCGCCTGCCCACCTAAGTGTTCTCTTTGTGCCAAAAGGTCGCTTACCACAAACTTCTGGTCGCTGGACCGATTAGCTATAATAACCAATTCTGTGGGACCGGCCATCATATCTATATCCACAAAACCGAATACCTGCCTCTTTGCCTCTGCCACATAGGCATTCCCCGGACCGACAATCTTATCTACTCTAGGTATAGATTTGGTACCGAAAGCCAAAGCCGCAATAGCTTGGGCCCCGCCAACTTTGTAAATCTCGTTTACTTTAAGCAGGCTAGCTACAGCTAAAATATACGGATTAATATTTCCATCTTTATCCGGAGGGCTTACAATGATGATCTTCTTTACGCCTGCTAACTTCGCCGGAAGAACGCTCATATAAACACTAGAGACTAAGGGCGCAGTTCCCGCGGGAACATATACTCCCACCCTATCTATAGGATCAACCTTCTCGCCTAAAACTACACCTTCTTGGCCCTTCATCTTCCAGCTACGTTTCAACTGCCTTTTATAAAAACGGTTTATATTCTCGATTATAACTTTCAGCGCTGAGACAAAATCAGAAGGGATATTTTGGAAAGCAGCACTGATTTCGCTCTCTGTAACCTGAAACTGTCTCGGTTTAAGCTTCGCTTTATCAAAGCGTCTGGTATATTTCCTTACCGCCTCATCGCCATTGACCCTTACATCTTCGATGATGTTGTAGACAGTATTCTTGATGCGTTTCTTCTGACTAAAGAATCGAGATTCCAATTTTTCTAGTTCTTTACTTGTAGGTCTGATAACTCTCATTGGGATAATCTTCCTTTAATTACTTCCCCTGCCTTTGTTAAAATTTCATTTACCTTTTTGTTGTCCTTTAATCCGCCTTGAGCAATATCTGCCCTTCCTCCCCCAGAACCTCCAAGTGGTTCTAGAATCGCCCCCAACATATCACCTGCGGATATACTATCTTTCAAATCCTTGCTTACTCTACAAATGCATTGACCATTATCGGAAGACAGCAGTATTACTGATCTTTTGCTCATTTTTGTAATAATCAGATCTGATGCCTTTCTTAGTAATCCTGTATCAAGACCTTTAAATTGGTACACGAGATAACTGTAATCCTTTATGCTCTTTCTTGAATCTTTAATAATACCATCTATCTGAGAACTAATGTTTTTTTCAACTGAAGCTCTGATCTCTTTCTCTAGTTTCTTGTTTTTATCGATAATGTTCTCAACCTCACCAGGCACAGCATCAACTTTAGTTTTAAGTAGTGTGGCTAATCCCTTTATCTTTTGAAAGTTGCTGCTTAGTCTCTCATATGCCAATTTCCCCGTAACGGCTTCTATTCTTCGCAGTCCACTACCAATTGAACTTTCACTACATATCAACACTATGCCAATATTTCCTGTATAATCCAGGTGTGTGCCACCACAAAACTCTTTGGAATAGTCGCTAACAGATATCACTCTGACCTTTTCTGAGTATTTCTCACCGAATAAAGCGATTGCCCCACTCTTTAAAGCTTTATCTTTATCACAAACTTCCACGCTAACCTTATCGTTAGATCTGACATATTCATTAATTAAATCCTGGATCCGACTCAACTCTTCGTCCTTAACATCTTTAAAGTGAGTAAAGTCGAAACGGAAACGATCCGGTTCTACCAAAGAACCAGATTGCTGTACATGTTGGCCTAAAACCCTCCTTAATGATGCCTGGAGTAAATGTGTGCTCGTATGGCTCCTTCTGATCGCCTGCCTTCTTTCGAAGTCCACTTCTGCCACAACCTTATCTTTGATCTTCAACTCTCCGTTCTTGACCTTAACAATATGCACAATTGAACCATCAATCTGCTTTGTATCTTCAACGCCTAGAGTAGATTTCTTATTTGCAGAGACTATTGCTCCAGAATCACCAATCTGCCCTCCAGATTCACCATAGAAAGGCGTCTTATCTAAAACCAGCCAAGCTTCATCGTCTGCCTTAATGCTTTTGACTCCCTGCTTAGACTTTATAATCTGTATAACCTGACCTTCTTGTTTTGTTGTCTCATAACCTATAAATTGTGAAGGCAAAATCTCTAAAATGTCTTTTGAGAATATATCGGAAGACATAGCGCTGCCCTTTCTTGCTTTTTGTTTTTGCTTTTCCATCTCCTCATTAAAACCAGCCAGATCCAGGTTAAAACCATTCAACTCTGCGTTTGTCGCTGTATATTCAACGGGTAGGCCGTAAGTATCATAGAGCTTAAATATAATCTGCCCGGATATCGTAGTAACGGCTTTTTCTTTAAGGCTAGCCATCTCTTGTTGAAGGAAATTCCCGCCATCTTTTAGGCTATTTATAAATCTTTCTTCTTCAGATAAAATAATGCCGGAAATATTTTCTCTGCGATCCACTAACTCTGGATATGGCTCTTTCATCAAATCGCAGACCCTAGAGACAAATTTATACAAAAATGGCTTATGGCAACCTAACTCTTGAGCAAACCAGCTGGCTCTACGAATTAGCTTTCTTACCACATATCCCCTGCTTTCATTAGAGGGCAATATACCGTCGCCTATTGCAAAAACCGCTGCTCTTATATGGTCAGCAATACAATTCACTCTTTGGCTAGATTGTTGCGGCTTAACCACTAAAATCTTTCTAATCTCATTTACAATGGGTTTAAATATGTCGATTTCATAATTTGTCTTAACACCCTGCATACAAGAAGCCATTCTTTCTAAACCCATTCCCGTATCAATGTTCTTACCTGGCAACGGATCTAACTTTCCGCCATCTTTACGATTAAATTGAGTAAACACGAGATTCCAGATCTCAACAAACCTGCCGCAATCGCAAGCCAGTGAACATTCGGGCTTTCCACAGCCAGTGTCTTTTCCCCAATCAAAAAATATCTCAGAACATGGACCACATGGCCCATTAGGGCCGTCTTTAATCGCATTTGAAGGCCAGAAATTATCCTTTTGACCAAATTTGTAAATTCTGCTTTCCGGAATCTTTAACTGTTTTAACCAAATTTTATAAGCCTCATCATCTTCTTCGTAAACAGAGACCCATAATCTCTCGGGCTTTACGCTTAATTCTTTAGTTAAAAACTCCCAGGCCCAAACAATAGCATCCTTTTTAAAATAATCTCCAAAGGAAAAATTACCTAACATCTCAAAGAATGTATGATGCGATGGAGTGAGGCCAACTTTTTCCAGATCACCAGTCCTTAAACACTTCTGAGATGTCGCGGCCGTACGAAAATCAGTGACCTTGCCCATAAACTGCACTTTAAATTGATTCATTCCTGCAGAAGTAAACAAAAGCGAAGGGTCATTTCTGGGCGCCAGTGTATCACTGGAAATTATCTTGTGCCCCTTAGATTTAAAAAACACCAAAAACTTTTTTCTAATTTCGTTTGTTGTCATTATTACAACTCACTCAAAACATCATAAACTATATCTTTAGAAAAACCTTTCCTCAGAAAATAACTCCAAAGCCTGCTCTTGATCTTCGTTTTATCTAGGTGTGCTATCTTCTCTATTTTCCTATTAATCAATTCTCTTACGACATCCTCTTCTTTCCCAGGAGAGTCGTATTTACTAATCACTTGATTTATTATATCTTTAGCTACGCCCTTAACTTTTAATTCGTAACTTAACCGATTTAAACCCAGAGGCCTCTTTATTCTTGACTCCACCCAGAGCTTGGCAAAAGCTAAATCATCTAGTAGGCCTATTCTATGAAGCTCTGTGATTGCCGAATCAATGATGTCTTTCTGAAATCCTTTTAATTTTAGGTGGTTGCGCAACTCGTATTCACTGCGTGGCCGAATCTTTAATAAGCGATAACTAGCTTTTTTTGCGCTACTTAAATCTTTTTTCACTCCTGGATACCTAAAAACCAATTAACTCTTTGACTACTTCTTTTTCTGGGTAGGAACTAACTCTTCTAATATTCGCTTTTCTAGAGTGGTAACAAGCTTCGGGTTCTCTCTCAAGAAGCTCCTAGCGGCCTCTCTGCCCTGTCCCAACTTCTCGTTCTCAAAAGATAACCAAGTCCCGCTCTTTTGAATAACGCCTTTGGTTACAGCCATATCTAGGACACTGCCAATCTTGGAAAGTCCCTCGCTGTGTAAAATTTCAAACTCAGCGATTTTAAATGGAGGCGCAACTTTATTTTTGACGATCTTAGCTCTAATTCTACTGCCGATTACTTCATCTCCTACTTTTAAAGTAGCGATTCTCCTTAGATCTATCCTCACCGATGCATAAAACTTTAAGGCCCTTCCACCTGTAGTTGTCTCTGGATTGCCAAACATCACTCCGATTTTCATGCGGATTTGATTAATAAAAATCACACATGTTCTGGATTTACTTATCGCGCCTGTCAACTTTCTCATCGCCTGAGACATTAACCTTGCCTGCAAACCCATATGACTATCTCCCATGTCTCCTTCGATTTCCGCTCTAGGAGTTAACGCAGCTACTGAATCTATCACTATTAAATCCACAGCGTTCGAGCGTACTAATGTCTCGGCTATCTCCAAGGCCTGTTCTCCTGTGTCCGGCTGAGAAATAAGCAATTCTTGCAAATCCAGCTTCATCTTCTGCGCGTACACAGAGTCAAATGCGTGTTCAGCATCGATAAAGGCCGCAACCCCGCCCTTTTCCTGGACCTGCTTAATTATGCTCAAAGTGAGTGTTGTCTTACCCGATGCCTCTGGTCCAAATATCTCCACAACCCTGCCTCGCGGAACTCCACCAATCCCCAAGGCAACATCCAGTGCGATTGCACCAGTAGGTATTGACTCCACATTAAGCTTAGTATCTCCTCCCAGCCTCATAATCGCGCCTTTGCCAAATTGCTTCTCAATTTGCGACAAAGCTAACTCTAGTGTTTTCTTACGATTAGAGACATCATCCCGGACTTTTGCTTCCTTGTGTGCACCCATAGCTACCTCCTTAAAAACTATTGTTTAATTTTTAATAATTGATCTGCTCGGTATATTATTTTATTTCGGAATAATGCTTATAGAATAAATAGTTAGGATGAAATTATACAATAGATGGATAAACTAGTCAATAACAAAACTTGGTTCTTTCACGAGCTTATTGAAGAATGGAAAGAACCTGATTACTCAGATTTTAGAATGATTACACAGATTTTTTAGTTAATTTTTAATCTGTGTAATCGATTTTAATCTAATAATCAGAAGCTTTCCTGTACTTGAAAACTATAAAGCAATAATTTAACAAAGAACTTATGTGTTATCAAAGAGTTACGCAGAAATTTGCTACAAAGTCGGGAAAGCTTCCAAAACACTCTTTTGTTTAGCCTAAAATCGTGAAGAAAATGAACCATTTCAGCCTCAAAAAAAATGCTCGGGTGCCCTTGAAAAATTGGCCAAAATATGTTATGGTTTTATTAGAAAGCGCTCTTTTTAGAGACTCAAAAAAAGTAAACTATCTCTTGCTTGCAGGCAAGAGTCCCTTGAGAATCAAGGGGTCGAAAGAATAGGACACAAAGCCGCGAACCTAACTCTTTGTAGCATAAGAAGATACGGACGTCGGGTTGCCGTAATCCACACTGAAAACAATAAATTTAGGGATTACGTCCGAAATCACAAAACCCATTCTTTCGAATGGGTTTTTTTTATTGCTAACAAGAGGAACGAAAAAGATGAGAAAGAAAGAAAAAATGATTTTGCTGGTAGTAATGGCCTTCTTTCTTGCTATTTTGGTAAGGCCTCTCTTTGCGGATACGACCATTTCCGGAATAACAAGGTGTCGATTGACCCATGCTATCACCATGTCAGAGGAACAAATCATAGCGGCTGAAGCAAAAAATACCGAACAAATTTCAGAAACTAAGAAAAATAGTAATTCTAATACTATTCTCCAACAGGAAGAGGTAATTTCTGAAGAAACTGAAGAAGTAGAATTGATTAATACAGTTTGTGCTAGATAATTCCCTGCCTGCCACGGTTCCGACGCTCCACCGATTTAAGTCGGTGCCGGTCGGAATTTCGACTTGCACGCAGTTCAACGTCGGAATAGGTTTAAAATACCCAGCACTAATTTAGGGATAAATTAGTGCTGGGTTGTTTTTTTAAAATGCCTACTACAGTCTCTGCGCGGCGACCTTTAAAGGTACGTGATAGAAGAATGTAGATCCTTGCTCAAGCATAAATTCTGTCTTTAAAGGCACCTTCGGTATGTATTTTGTAGGAAGTGTCCTTAAGTCTATCTTTAGCGTATGTTTGCCTGGTTCAATCTTTCTAAATAGATACTGTCCACCTTGATCAGTAACAATTCTTTCAGTGCCATCAATAACAATCACCACTCCACTTACACCCTCTTCTCCTCTATCAAACTTATTGTTTCCATTTGTATCGATAAATACAACACCAACAATCTCAACCCGGGTTGTAATACCAAAGTCGACCCTATGAGTATCCCCGTGCTTAATATATACGTCTGAATACAAAGGTGTGGTAATGTTGTAGCCTCTAGGAATCGAATTTAAATCAATAGCTACCCTCGCCTGTTTACCAATAATGTCTTTAATGAGATAAAAACCTTTAGCGTTAGTTGTATCTGACTTTTTGGTAGTTGCGGTCAATACTACCCCCTCCACTCCTTTTTCATCTTCGTCCTTAAAGCTATCCGCGTCATCGTCATAAAATACAAATCCGTATATATGGCCTTTTGTATTCCAACGTACACCAGTGTCCCAGTTAAGCCTTGCGCCGTACCTAACCTCTGCATCTAAGCGCTTGCCTGCCCCTTCACTTTCTGGCCAAACATTGGCCACTCGGCCAGATAGATAGGCATTAATATACGGGTTCGGCCGATAGTCCAGTTCTCCTGAAAACTCAAGCCTGTCTTGTCCAGAAAGAAAACTTAAAGAAGAACTTGATTGCTCTTCATTTCGATATGAAACACGCATACGCCCGTAAAAAGGAGAATTCAGAATACGCGAATAGTAGCTAAGGCTTGTCTCTAAAGCACTGGAAGTAGCATCTTCATTGGTAATTCTATTTTTGGTATAATTGATACTCTCATTTAAGCTAAAGTGCAAATTTCCCAATATTTGGAAACCTAAACCGCCCCTGAGTGTATTTTGATCATAGTTCGATGATGTCCCAGAATAATATTTATTTCTTAAGCTACTATAATCTAGATATGTATTTATCTTTTTTATGAAGAAAATCCGTTTTCTTAAGCCGAAGCTCTTTGTTTCGCTTATTGAGGGAGAAACCGAACCTTTATTGTCGATTCTGCTATAACCAAAGATAGCGGTTGTAAATGGGTCCAGCTTCCAGCTTACATTGTTATTAAAAGTATAATTAGGACGCTTGGGATCATCCAGATTATAAAGATTTCTATCCCTAATGGCTGTGAAATTCTGCGAAATAGAAATATCATCAGTGGGACGAAGAGTAGCACCTAACCTTAAAGAAGTCTGGCCTCCGGAAGCAGAACCACCTAAAGGCGAAACAAAATCCCTATCCTCTTCCCTAAAGCTTAAAGATAAGCTTCCTCTACGCAACCTTAGACTTGCTCTAGATGCATAAGAAATATGCTCAGCACCATCATAGGCGACATCTGAATTAAACCTTAAATTTCCAATATTATAGGACGCGCCTAAACCAAATGCATTATTAGTCAATACCGGTTTACTCAACTCTGAACCATTTGTATGTGCGTAGTAAATCTTGTAACTTGTATCCTCGCTTTGTCTATATCTAATCCCTATGCCTTGAAGATAGGCTTCCCTTGTATTGCCTAACCCTGGAGAAAGATGAGTGTAATTGCCTTCGGGCAAACCACCCCAAAATGCAGTATAGTTAATCTTGTCATTAAACATAGGCGCATTTATCATAGCTCCTCTTAGGTCTGCGGAAGGAAACTTGTAAGCAGAAAACATGGGAGTGAAATCAAACCATCTTAAATTAATATCCTTTAAACCCCCAAAGCGCCCCTCTGTCAAACCCATGCCCAAAGATTCAATTTCATGTTGTTTATTTAGCCTTCTGGCACTTAGATAGGAATAAAAATTACCATAAGGAGTCTCACCTCGTAAGTTAAAACTCTGGCTAAATGACAGAGACTGTCTTTGCGTTGTATCAATTCTTCTTCCGGTGTGAAAAGAACTCCAATCAAAACCATAGGTGAATTTGAAAGGCTTAGATAGCCCTATTGGCTCATCCATGCTCTCCAACTTATCTCGAAAAGTGCCGAAAAACTTTCTGTGTTTACCCTGAAAATCAAATGTCCACCTGCCAGAGTCATCCCAGACATGAAAAATTCCACCTCCTATGCCTTTAGAAGTTACGACTATAGAATCCTGGTCATATCGAGATATCTCAATCTTTTGCGTAGTAATATTGAGAAACCGTTTAATGTTATTTCCTTTGAGCAAAACTGAACTATAAATCTCTAATTCTAAAAGGATATTAACTTGACCGACCCTCAACTCGTCATTTAATAAAATAACATTTTCTGTTTGCGCGATAGGTATCCCAGGCTTATCCGGAATCAATTGCGTTATAGGCTCATAGACTGCTCTCTTCCTCGCTTGAGGCTGCACCTGCTCAGCTCTTCTCAAAGCTTTCTCTACGCCATACTCTAACTCAGCTTGGTCCAGTGCATTCTTAATTGCTGAAAACTTAGATTTAGGCTTTTGGCTTGGAGGTTCTTGGATATAAAGTTCCTTCTGGATTCTCCGTAAAAAAACCTTGGCCACCGTTGAGCCAGGGTCAATGGCCAGAGCCTTTTTAAACTCACCCATGGCATCCACAATACGACCTTGATCATAAAAAGAGATGCCTGTCTGTATGAGAAAATCAGCAGACATGCCGAATTCAGAGGCCTCCAATCTAGTTAAGCCTTCTGTGAATGGTAGGATTGTGATAGATAAAAAAGAAATAAGGGGGATTATCACAAGTAGCTTCTTTGTCCTTTTTTTTCTTAACAACCTATTCATTATATTTTACTTCTTTAAGGCTGATGATGCTGCCTGAATCAGCCACTTCGATTTGATATTCTTTAACTAAAATATTACCCTCTAAATCTAAAGTTAAAATTATGTCGTAAGCACCTCTTGTGAAAGCTGCTTCAGCATCCCTGGCTATTAAATTAGCCTTATCTTGTGGCATGGTATAGATAGGTTGAAAACTAGTCCGGGAAAAAACAAATCCTGCCTCATCAATAATATCTAAAGTGCTCTTGGCAGTAATATCTACATTGCCAATATTATGGAAGACGACCTCTGCTTCATAGCCCCGAGAGAGTTCTTTAATTTTAAAGTCAGCTACTTCCGCCTCCCGCTCAATCGTACCTTCTGGCTCTACAGCAAATAGTGATCCTAGACGATTATAGACCTTGACCATAACGCCTCGGGTTTCGTCCCAGGCTCCACCCGCTTCTACTTCAAAGAACAATACCGCGTAATGTCCGCCAACCGCATCCGGCGGCACCCCTACGACATACCTTACCTCCTGCCTTCCATTAGCAGGAATAGTAAAATCTGCAGGGTAGAATTTAATCCACTCCGCAGCAGATTTAGGATGCGTTCCCGGCGGCATAAACTTCTTTGAGCCGTCTTGATCAGTATAGACCCAATCTGAGATATAAACCCTCATCCCTATTGGTTCATCACCCTTATTATCAACATTTATCGCGTCGCCGTCGCTCCAACCAGGAGGCAATTTAACTCTCACCTTAGCTTTATTGATTTGAAAATCTAACGCTAAAACGTGGCTGCACAATAAAGCAGAAACCGCAAAGACAGAAATTCCTACTATAAGTAGTTTTTTCATTATCCCTTTCTACTCTTTAGTCCTAACTACTTTATTAACAACTTGTTATGATATTAGCATACTCTCATCGAATATGCAACTCTTTTAATTAGATCTAGCTATATAGCTTAAATAGATGGAGGGCCTAAACTCTGAAAATAACAAGAGGCTCCTTTATTAATTTAAAAGAGCCTCTTATTATTAAAATAATGTAGGCATCAGGCAAAATATGGCTTTTCAAAGAACAGGACATTCAGTTCTATAGGATATCAGACTGATGCGCCTATCCCTGAGCATTTTTTGCCATGTCTTACCGCATAAAAAGAACGTACTGTCTTTTTCTTTATAAAGCGATCAAAAACAACTTCTTTGCTTTGGACTAACAAAAAGAAGTTTAAATAAAACTTAAGGTGCAATAAGACTCAAGGTGTAAGTAATAGAACCTGAGAAACTACCTCCTGGATCATCTGTAGTTATTGGCTCCCACGATGTAAACTCCTGTTTCGCGCCTACAGTACTAGCTCCATCATGTCCACCGGCGTAATTTACAGGGTAAGACTCGCCAGCAGCAGGACCGCTAATAGCTATAATCCCTCGTATGATTCTCGATTCTCCAGTTGAACCACCATCTGTGTATACATCATGGGTTCCAACTGCACTCGATACAGTAGCACAAGATGCATCACCTGGCATTGCACCTTGACCTCCATCTGGCGCATAAAGCACGTCAGCATATTGATAGTCTGGAATATTCAAGATTGCATTATCAGGTAAAGTTCCAGTTGTGCCAGTCAAAGAAGTACCTGTTACGGTAATCTTAAATGGCCTACCAGAAGATATAGGTATCATAAGCGTTGTATAGAAGAATTCACCGGTATAGTATCCCTGGTCAGAGTCATAAATTAAGTCTCCAAAATCAAAGCTGGTTGCGTTAGGATAACTCCAAGGATTATCTCCCGATGACTGCGCTGCATCGATCTTCCTAATACCACCGCTTGCTAGCTCTAGAATTTCAGGCACGTTTGCGGTAGCCGGGGCAGTGATGTTTGTCGCTGCAAAAGAAGGAACTAACAAATCATTAGTTGTAACGACAACACCGATAAGCATTATCGCGAAGTTTACTACGATTGTTCCTACGATTAACTTTCTTAACATTTAATTCACCTCCTTTCTAATTTAGATTTAAATTTTTGCTTGTCAATTCTATAGTTCAGATAGCGAGTAACTCACCCCTGTGCTGTAATCTCCACCAGGAGTATTCGCTGTTACCTTTAATTCGTAAGTAATCTCGAATTCATCACTATCGCCATTGCTATTGGATACGAAAATAGCCACATCGCTGTCAGGACTCATAGTAGTTTGGCTTTCAAATTTTAGAACCCCTTTGGAAACCTCTAGCTCATTTAACTTAAAAGTAAATAATTCACTGGGCATCTTATTGCCCCTTTCGTTCTGTAAAGGACCTATGGTTCTTTGAGTAATCAGATAGGGCCTATTTAAATTTGACGCCACTTTGATATTGACCTTACTCTGCTTTGGGCCAGTTTTATAGTTTAACTCACCGAACGTCAAAGTCGCACTTCCTTCTTGAGTGACTGCACTACCATCAGAAGCAATCGAAGTAACCACTATTTTGAATATTGGCTCTACATCAAATTCAACATCCACAGAATCAAGATAACCCGGCTCAATAGCCGTTCTTATGTTATCCAGCTCTAAAGTATAATTTATGACTCCCGTGTAGACACTTGCATGCTGTTGAATAAAGTCTTTGGTAGGTTCAAACTTAATAGCAATTTCAGTGCTCGTACCCAAATCATCAGAAGTGTATACCAGTGATTTCACACGCAAATCGGACATATCCCCTTTTTTATTTATTGCTCCGGAACGCGAATCAGTAACTTCATAGGTAACTTTACTTAAATCAAATCTTTCTCCAGCACTGCCTTTAAGAACAGGGTCACTTAAACTTTGATAGATATGGTAGCGCGCCCCTAAATTCCCCTTAACACTGATGTTAACTTCAGGAAACTGCCCAGCCATATCTTCTAAATCTTCTAAATCGCTAGAGGAAATTTGGATTCTCTTGAAACCACCATCTGTAGTTATCTCTACAGCACCTTCATTAGAAAGATCAGCATACATATTTAGCGTTTCTACTACTCGCTCTTGAGACGAATCAATGGGTATCACGTAATAAATCATCCTGCCATAGTAAGAACCGGCTACTTGATCAATTGTAGGCTGGAGCGTGTATACCACTCTGAACGAATCACCTGTGCCAGCCGTATCTGAGGTGTAGAGCACTGTATCGGCAGACATCACAGGAAACTCCTCTATGCGCTCGAGCGTGCCTCTTATATTGGAATTAATTAAGGTATACATCTTGAAATTATTGCGGTCTATCTCAACACCATCAGCAGTAGTTAAGGGCTTTTCTAACCTCTGATAGACCCTATATTGCTTGCCGATGTCAGTGATAACCCCAATGGTTATTTCCTTAACTACCTTTGTATCTTGAGTACTAGACTTGCCAAATCTTAAGTCATAACCGCCTTCATAAGGATCAACCGACAAACTGAATACGGCGGCAAAACATGGCCGAATTGGACTACAAAGAACAAATAAAAGACAAACAACCAGACTTGTAATCAGGAAAAAAACGCGTTTTCTTATCATAGGTTTGGACTAAATTATTGGTTTGGGAATTACTACAGATTGGAATTATATCATTCCAATCTATTGGTGTCAATATTTTTATCTTTCTTGATGTCCAAACCATGTAGATAAATAAAAAACCGAAAAAATAAGAAATTCATTCTTATCTTTCCGGAAAGTCTTTCGACTCCGTGGCGAACCGGAGTAAAATAAAAAATTTTTAAATTGATTTACTAAATTCTATTTCAAAAACCCTATATATTTATAAGGTGACCAAAGTATATCATATAGGGTATCATTTGTCAAGTTTTTTGAGAAAATTATCTACACGGCACTTAAAACTGTAGCTGAGGCATTTTTGACCTTAACCTCCAATATCTTATTCTCAAACAAAAGATCAGTCTTCCCTTTTACACAGGCCAACAAGTAATTATTGGAATACCCTCTCCAAAACCCATCTTTTTTGTCTTCAAAGAGTATCTTTAGCTTCTTATTTATGAATTTTTTCCTAAATTGAAGGCCCAACTTTTCTGAGAGAGTTTTCAGACGCAAAAACCTCCTTTTTAAAACATCTTGAGAAATTGAGTTCTTACAATCTGAAAGCGGCGTACCATCCCTAGGTTGAAAAGTAAAGATATGAACGCGCGACGGCTTGATTTTTTTTAAGAGATCAAAGGTATTAGAAAAATTCTTATCTTCTTCGCCAGGAAACCCTATCATAATATCAGCTGTTATGGCAAGACCCTTTATGTTCTTTTTCAATTTATTTGCTAGATTTAGGTAGTCTTCTCTGGTGTCTCTCCTATTCATGAGCTTTAGAATTTTATTGTCACCACTTTGAAAAGGAATGTGCAGATGAGAACAAAGCTTCTTAGAGGTCTTCATCTTGTTGATTAATCTATCCGTGATGTCTTTGGCTTCAATTGAACTTAGACGAATTCGAAGGATTTTTTCAACTTTCTCAATCTCTTCAATCAAAGCTACTAAGCCTGTATTTTGTATTAAGCTTTTTCCGTAATCACCCAAACAAATTCCGGTCAAGACTATCTCTTTATATCCCTTATCACTAAGCCGCTTTACTTCTTCAATAATTGACTTAAAATCTCTACTTCTGGAGCGACCGCGCACATAAGGTACCTTGCAAAAACTACAAAAATTATTACAACCATCCTGAATCTTCACAAATGCCCTGGTATGAGATTTAAAATCAGATATCTCAAACACACCTACCCTAGTTTCTTTTTTGCTGGGTAAAATGAACTTTGCAATTCGTTCTTTATCTTCATTATCTAAAACAAGGTCGACCCCTTTAATCTTTCTTATATCTTTTGAATTAGAATGCGCATAACAACCAGTGACAATAATTTTTCCTGAAGGATTATTTCTCCTAGCTACCCTTATTAAATAACGAGACTGCTTATCAGCGCTACCTGTAACGCTACAAGTATTGATAATATTGAAATCGGACTTCTTGCTATTATTTGATTCTTTACAACCAAAACTTTGCAATTGTTCCCTGATTGCTTGAGAATCGTATTGATTTACTTTACAACCTAAAGTATAGATTTTAAATGTCTTCATCGCTTCTCTCAACTTAAAAATAATTTAATAAAGCCTGCGGTCACAATTGCCGCAGTATCAACCCTCAAAACATTTTTTCCTAAGCTTACAGAGATAAACCCGCTT